>CAJMNM010000002.1 GCA_905214795.1 uncultured bacterium | reverse complement strand
AATCTCAGATTTGGAACATTAAGGACTTTTTTATCGTTATTATTTGTCATAATCACTATCATTATCAGGGTTAATATCAAACGGCAACAAGTTGTCACCATCATTAAAACGGTCGAAATCCGAGCAAAACAAACGATCTTGAATGATTCGGTATTTTTCAAATTCGGCTTCAGCAAATTTCTTGGCAAACTCAGCCGTAACTTTGCCTGCATCAGTAAGGATTGCATCACCTCCTGCTTCCAGAATGATGTCGATACGTTTTGCCCAATCTTCCATTGTCATAGGTATATGACGCTTTGCCATACGCTCTGCCATGTCCAGAACTGCATTGACCAAACGTCCCATATCTTCCAGTTCTATACCTTTCAGGTAGTTCTTGGCAATACTTACATCAGTCTTGACTATTTTCCCGTCTGGAGCATTCTCCCAGGTTGTCAGTCCCATGTGTTCTTTTTCAGCATCGGCTCTGTTCACAATCAGTTCTGCTGCTGTCTGGCCATGTACCGCATAATGCATTTTGTTCTGAACCTTCTTGAAAAATAACTTTGTGGTTGGAGCATCACGATTATAATCAATAGCTGTGGCGTAAATGTCGGTAAGTTTTTGATAAAACCGGCGTTCACTGAGACGGATCTCACGAATCTCAGCCAGTAAGTGCTCAAAATAGTCCTCACCGATAAATGATCCATTTTCCATACGTTTCTTGTCTATTACATAACCACGTATAGAGAATTGACGGATGACTGAGGTACACCATTGGCGGAATTGTGTGGCTCTGATACTGTTTACTCGATACCCTACAGATATAATGGCATCCAAATTGTAGAACAGGGTCTTTCTGTTGACTTGACGTTCACCCTCTGTTTGAACTACCGAGAAAAACTCGGTAGTTGCTTCTTTCTGTAACTCCTGACTGGCATAAATATTCTTCAGGTGCAAACCGATATTGTCTGTAGAACAATCAAATAAGGTTGCCATAGCTTTCTGCGTACACCAGATGGTATCATTCTGATACATCACCAGTATGCCATCTTCCTTGCCCTCAATAGCGAAGATTAGGAATTCTGCCGTACTGTTTCTTATTTCAAACCGTTTTGCCATTATACCTCCATTTATTCAACTAGTCCCAATTCTTTCAAATACACCTCAATCTCTTTGTCCAGTTCGGCACGTTTGGCTTCAAGTTCTTTGATTTCTGCCATTACGGCCTTGATGTCGATAGGTTCTTCTTCCTCAAAAGTGTCTACATAACGTGGAATATTGAGATTATAATCATTATCGGCTATTTCTTGAAGAGTAGCAAGATGGCTGTATTTTTCTATTTCCTTTCGCTCTCGATAGGTAGAAACAATTTTGTCGATATGCTCTTTACGCAGCTTATTTTGGGTCTTGACTTTTTCAAACTCCTTGCTTGCGTCTATAAAGAGAATATTATCATCTTCCTTACGGCATTTTTTCATGACGAGAATACAGGTAGGAATCGAAGTACCATAAAAAATATTGGCAGGTAAGCCTATGATGGCATCAATGTAGTTCTTCTTCTCAATAAGAAAACGACGGATTACCCCCTCAGCATTACCACGGAACAACACGCCATGAGGCGCAACACAAGCCATTGTCCCCCCGTCTGCCAAATGATAAATCATGTGGAGAATAAAGGCATAGTCGGCTGTCTTTCGTGGCGCAAGACGACCTGCACGACTGAAACGGTCGTCATTATTGAATTTCTCGGCTGCACTCCATTCAGCCGAAAATGGTGGATTTGCCACCACTGCGTCAAACTGGGTGTCGCCAAAAGCATCCGCTTCCAACGTGTCGCCGTTTTCTATTTTAAAGTTACTGAACTTTATACCGTGCAATAACATATTCATGCGACACAGATTGTATGTGGTAGGATTTTTCTCCTGACCGAATATCTCATAAGCATGTCCTGTATGAGCGGCACGGATAAGCAACGAGCCTGAACCGCAAGTTGGATCATACACATTACGAAGCCGGGTATGGCCGGTGGTTACAATCTCAGCTAGAATCTGACTTACCTCTTGCGGAGTATAAAACTCTCCGGCTTTCTTTCCTGCTCCTGCCGCAAACTGTGAAATCATATACTCATATGCATCACCAAGCACATCTATTTGAGCTGCTTCATCAACTCCAAAGTCGATACCATTTAGCGCAAGCAGCACATTGGATATGAGTGTGTTCTTATCGTCAGCAGTCTTACCAAGTTTAGGAGAAGCCAAGTCAATATCAGAGAACAGTCCTCCAAAATCTTCTTCACTTTCTTGTCCTAATGTACTGTCCTCAATACGTTTCAACGAACGTTCGAGTGCAGGAATGATGTTCTCTTTACGTTTGATAGCGTCAATCATGGAGGTAAAGAGATATTGTGGTTCTACAAAATAACCTATGTCTTCAAGACATTGCTTCTTCACTTCGTCCTGAAGTTCTACAGCATCTTCTTCTCCAGAAAGCCACAACTCTTTGAACGTAATATCATCGTCTTCAAGAGCCTGATCTGCATAGTTTTCAATTTTCTCCGACAGATATTTATAAAAGATAAAGCCTAACGAGAAATACATAAACTCATTGGCTGACATATTCCCGCGCAAATTGTTGGCTACTTCCCACAACTGGGCGCGGAGTTTTTGTTGTAATTCTTCGCTCATAATTTTATTATAATTTCTATTGCTTATTTTTATTCCACTTCTTCAAAGCTGCTATATATTCTTCTATTATGGGTTGTTCTACAATTTTCAAATCCTTTCTAAAACATAATATCATATATTTTCGAAACAAATACTCTACTACACAATGTACTACAAACAATACAACTCCTATCCAAATTGTTTCTGTCAAATATCCTATAACAGGTAATACAACTGTTAATGAAACAGCAATTCTAACAATCAACTTCTTCTCATCCAATCGCTTCCACCATTTTTCTTGTATCAACCTTATTTTATCCCAATATTCTACAACTAACCCATAAGATAGCCCATAATCATCTAAAAAGGGAAGTTTTTCATACCCTAAATCCACTCCCTTTTCTCTTGTCGTGATATAACCCCACCACTCCGGACGTTCTTCATTTAAAATGTCCATATTTTCAATCCCAACTAAAAGTTCTGATAATATTACGTAAGCGGTCAAGAATACGATTCACTGTCTTACGGGTTTTTAGCAAACCTAGGTGTTTTTCTTTAACGGCCTTCTGTATTATTTCCGGCTGTTCCTTCTGAGAGAAATCATACTCGGAAAGGAAACGGTTCAAGAGTTCTTTAGGCATTTGTTCTTCTTCAGAAAGGCGATCAATAGCCTTATCTTTTTCTTGCCGAACATATTGATTAAGCCTTTCTTCAAGGTCAACAGAACCGTCAGCCTTTTTCTTCCGTTCAACAAATCCTTCCTTGTCATCATCTACATTCTGACGGATAAATCCATCAATCAGTTGCGACTTGCTACGAAGTTCTGCATCCTTAATCATCGTATCAATAATATTCTTACGCTGTTCTTCATAATCCTCACTGAAAGGATTAAGGTTGGCTATCAATTCGAGGATATAAGCCACATTTATAATGTCGGAATGAAGTAGTTCCAGACAAAAATCTATGTCTTCAAGTCCCACCTCCTCGCTATCTGATTTGGTATCTTGCGATGAATTATCTACCGCAGCACTGTCAAAGAATGTATCATGAATATCAAGGTACTTGCTTCGAAAATCATTATATTGTTGCTCTGAAATGCCTAAATCCGGATCTTCTTCAGAATAGTCCTCATAAATTTGGATTTCGGCATGTTTCTTTATCAACTCACGAAATGCAAGAATAAAGTCACGCTTTTCGGGTTCCGTTTTCAACGCGTCTACAGCCGAAGCATCGGGATATTTAGCAAGAAAATCTTTCGCAATATCAGCATATTCCTTTTTCACCACATCAAAAGCCTCTCTGATAATAATACCCGTCCCCCCATTGCTGAACAGCTTGACAGCCTCGTCCACATTGTTTTTGAGATCACGGAAGCATACAATTTTTCCAAAACGCTTACGTTCGTTGAGTACCCGGTTAGTACGTGAAAAAGCCTGTAACAAACCGTGATATTCCAGATTTTTATCTACATACAATGTGTTGAGCTTTTTAGAATCAAATCCGGTTAGAAACATGCCCACCACCAGACATAAGTCAAGCGGCTTCATGTCGGCTTTCTTCTTTTTCAACCGCAGGTTCACGTCATCGTAATACGCACGGAAATTCTCGGTAGAGAAATTTGTGCCGAACATGGCATTATAGTCATTAATGATATCCTGCATATCATCGGCCTCAGGAACTGCTTCCGAAACAAAACCACTATTCATTCCGGTTAAAGCATCGTCTTCATTTGGATTTGCACTATAAGTAAATATTGCGCCGATAGTGATTTTAGGATTAAGCTCCTTAAAGATTTTATAATAACGGATGAGCATTGGGACATTCTGAACAGCAAACAGCGCATCAAATTCCCCGTCAAAAGTTGACTTTTTAAAGTTGTTAAGTATAAACTTAGCAATCTCATACATACGATTATTCGAGTCAACTGTCACGTCTTCATTGCCATGATAGTATTCAACCAAAAAACCAAGCACATTTTCATCAGCAATGGCATCCTTAATAAGATACTTATGCAAACACTTACCGAATATTTCTTCAGTAGTACGGTCATTTTTCGAGTTCTCCTTAAAAATAGGCGTACCGGTGAAACCGAATATCTGAGTATTCTTAAAGAAATTGACAATATTCTTATGACTCTCACCAAAATGACTACGGTGACACTCATCAAATATCATGATGATACGTGATTTTCTGATGTCCTCCAAACGATTACTATACCATTGTTTCGTGACAGCTGCATTCAGTTTCTGAATGGTAGTGATGATGATTTTCGAATCGCTCGAAAGTCTGCGTATAAGTTGGTCTGTATTGTCTGTACTGTCCACCGCACCGGGCTCAAAAGCTTCATACTCTGATTGAGTTTGTGTGTCGAGATCATGACGGTCCACCACAAACATCACTTTATCCACACCATCCAATTCTGAGACAAGTTGTGCTGCTTTGAAAGAAGTTAGAGTTTTACCGGCTCCGGTTGTATGCCATATATAACCGTTACAATTTGAATTCTGCACTTTATCCAGAATCTCTTCTACAGCATAATACTGATAGGGACGCAGCACCATCAAACATTTATCCCCCTCGTGCAAAACTATATATTTGCTAATCATCTTACCCAATGTGCATTTGTCAAAGAACATTGCTGCAAATAGGCTCAGATCGTTGAATGCATTATTATCCTTGTCTGTCCAGTTGAATGTAAATTTATAACCTTGATTAGGATTGTTGGCAAAATAACGGGTATTCACACCATTGGAGATAACAAAAATCTGAATATAATCAAACAATCCGTGAAATGATGTTTTATGATAGCGTTGCACTTGATCATATGCCTGACGTAATTCCACACCCCGCTTCTTTAATTCAATTTGTACCAATGGCAAACCGTTTATCAGGATTGTTACATCGTAACGACATTTTTTTCTACCCTCAACAGTAATCTGATTAGAAACCTGGAACTCATTCTGACACCACTGTTTTTTATTAAGGAACTCCACCCAAATACGTTCTCCGCTTTCTGTTTCGAGCGGATAAAGATCACGCAATTTCTTGGATTTATCAAAACGTGAACCTCCTTCCAGATAGAGTAATATTTTTTCAAATTCCGCTTCTGTGAAGTGTTCGCGTCCTATTTCCGCAAGTTGTTTTCGGTTATGTTTTTCAAGCTGACATCTGAAATTATCATGCAAATTTCTCTCTTCCTCAATTTGTACATACTCATAACTCATCTGTTCAAGAGCATGAATAAGAGCATTCTCAAGTGCTGCCTCACTTTGTATTGCCATATGTCATTCAAGCATTTGATTATACAATTATACCGTTAACCCCAATAATCGGATTTTATATGTATTATTGTGTTACTACCGTCTAGAAACAATTATACAAAATTAATATTTTAAGTTGAAATCCACAACAAAACGGTTTGTATCTTCATTTGTCACTGTATCATCTTTTTTCAGTACTTGCTTTTTCTAGTAGGACAACCACTAAATATACCTTTAATAGTTCTAACATTTTTGTTTTCAAATTCAATCTACACAAAATTCTTCATTGCCATACCAATCATCTAAAACTCGTTTTTCTGCTATCATCTCTTTCAGATTATTCTCATAACAACCAATAACTGCGCAACATTTTTCCATATATCACATTTTATTATTAGTTTTGTATCAAATAAAAAAGAAACCATGACAAAACAGTATCTAATGATGGTATGTCTGGCAGGACTGCTCACGCTGGGAGCCGGCTGCCAAAACAAGGAAAAAGCCGAGAGCGGATATAATGAATATGAGAAACCGGAAACCTCAGACGAGGTGGTGAAAATGAAAGATTATCACTACAGCGCGTTTGTTGAAATGAAAGGCAAAAAATATGCCTACGACATTGTGCGTGAAGCCAACGACACCATGCCTACCGTCACCGACGATGCGGGCGAACGCTACGCCGACAACTACATCCGCCTGCGCATCAATCAAGGCGACCGGCAAATATTCAACCGCCTCTTTACAAAAAACAGTTTCAAGGAACATCTCGGGAAAGATTTCTCATCAAAAGCCATTCTCGAAGGTATGGCCTTCGACAAAGCCGTAGATAAAGGACTACGGTTCTCTGCCAGCGTCAGCTATCCTAACTCGGATATTTTCATCCCCTTCTCTATCACCGTCACACCGGACGGCTCATGCATCATCGCCAAAGACGAGGTGCTCGACACCGTTGTTGAAGATACCACAAAGGTGCAGGACACAAACAGAGACAACACGAGCGAAAACATCGATGAGAAAGAATAATCCCTGAAAAGAAAAACATCATTTTTACTTTACCCAACATGGTAGTCATCAGAATATCCAACAAAGGACTAAAATGGACGGGGATCGTTCTGGCCCTTTTACTTGTTCTCGGTGCCGGTCTTTATATCGGCTCACGTTTTAAAAGTTTTATTCCGGCCGCCTCTTTCGAACTTGTAGACGACCTGGGCGGAAACATCTTCCCCTCAGCCATACTGGCAGTTGCCACAACCGACACCATCGTGGTACACCCGTCCGAAACCAATGTACTGGGTAATCCGAAATCGAGCATTGCCATACGCATCACCAGTCCGCACGACAACGCGCGCGTACAAATCATGCTCGACGAAACACCATTCTTCAGGAAATCGTACTCGGAATTCATTCTTCCCAAAGAAGACTGTACTTATCTGGTCTATCCCGACATTCTGTGGAACTACGACGCGCTGCGCAACAACACACAGGCCGAGCCCATCAACATCACAGCACACGTACAGATTAAAGGCTACAAATCCAATCAGGAAGTGCGCACTTTCTCAGTACGCAGCATCAATGAATGTCTGATAGCCTACATCGACAGCCACAATAGAATGCGGCGCACCGATGTGCTGTTTGCGGCCTATGTTAACGAAGAAAACCCACTCATTGACAACCTGCTTCGTGAGGCTCTCAATACACGTATTGTCAACCGCTTTACCGGTTATCAAACCAAGAACGTAGACAAACAGGTTTACGCATTGTGGTACATGCTTCAGCAACGCAATTTCAAATACAGCTCTGTCTCTAACACCAGTCTGTCGAGCAACGTGGTATACTCACAACGTGTCAGAACTTTTGAGGACGCCATCAAATCATCGCAAATCAACTGTGTGGACGGCAGTGTGGTTTTCGCATCGCTGTTGCGTGCCATCAACATTGATCCGGTTCTTGTACGCACACCGGGACACATGTATGTGGGATATTACACCGACGGGAAGCACAAGGACATCAACTTTTTGGAGACGACCATGATAGGCGACATCGACCTGGACGACTTCTTCCCGGAAGAAAAAATGGATTCTCTCACCAAAGGAAAATCACAAAAGGAAATGTCGAGACTCACGTTTGACAAATCAAAGATTTATGCCGAAAAGAATTTCGAGAAACACAAATCTCAAATCAAGTCGGGAGCCGTTGGATACACCTTCCTTGAAATTTCGAAATCGTTGCGCCGCAAAATACAGCCCATCGGTCGATAAAAACATCCTGACAGTTATGCACTCATGCTTTCTACCCTAAAATATATCTGTTCAGGAGATATCTTTTACCTCAGGAAAGGAATAACAGATTGTAACGAAACGGAACAGAAAACGCGAAGGATATTTTTTGAGGATGAAAGTTTCAAGATAAATAACGTGACATAACCCGACAAACAGGCACAGCAGGAACATCAACAGACTTTCTACCCATTTGTCAGCGACACATTGTACGGCTTTGCGGAGTTTATTCATGGCGTTCTGTTTTTTCAGACAAATATACGACACAGCCAACCCTGTCATGGTAAGTTTCGGTTACCTTTAGCCACTCTTGAACGCATTCCGTCACATTTTGCGGTTTCCGGTGGTATTTTACCACTTTCCGGTAAAACACGCCCAAAGTTGAAGAAAAGGAATAATGCCCACGCGCGCCCCTGCGTTTTCCCTATAAGGGTATTTTCTCACTTTCCGGCCTTACTCCTTCACAATGCCATTCAAATATCAGGCGGACAGAATGTTAAGTGTGAAGGGTCATCCTTCACATCTCCTTCACCGGTCCTTCACATTCACCTCCGGTTTTACAAAATGCGTACGGTTACGAGTTTTTTTCCGTACGGTTACGGATTCAATCCTGCACTTTACGAATATTTTTCCGCACTGTTACGGTGATGCCCGTTACCGTACCGGAATATTTTTCTACACGGTTGCGGTGATGATTGGAAAAAACGGGCAGAAAATCATGAATTCCGGGATGAAAAAATCTGATTTTCTGACAGAATTTCTACGTTATGATCTCAAAAAAGCCGATTTGCATCTCACAAGTGTATCGGTGAAGGATGTGAAGGACAACCCTTCACACGTATCTTACAGGAAATAAATGCATTACAGCATAATGTGAAGGGGTGAAGGACTTTTTTGGGAAAAAATATAATAATAAGAAACAGCCGGATAACATTACATGAAACAGACATTACAGCCTGCGTTTTTACTATAACCTCAACACAACGTCCAGTGTCGTGTCATCACGGGCTGATTTCTATGAAAAAAAGGAACAGCTAGCGGGCTGTTTAAATTAAAAATCCGCCCGGCGCCTCACAATGTGTGAAGTGCGGCCGACCGGACGGACAATCGTAAATAAAATAAAAACCAATATATTTTAATCTTCAATCTGAGGATAGTGCAGATTCTCGGGTTTTATGCCCTCCAACACCTCGTGCAGATATTTGGCAGACTCCCATTTGGCCATAGGCAAATCGTGCAACAGATAGTTACCGCAGTCGCGCGGCTGTGTGCCGGGAACCTCACCCTCATACTCGGCAATAAAGCGGAAGGTTTCTTTCATCAGTTCCACAAGATCTTCAGACTGCCAGTCGCCTTTTACCAACAGATAATTACCCGTAAGACATCCCATCGGTCCCCAATACACTATGCGGTCGGCCCACACGGGGTGATTGCGCAGGTATGTGGCAGCCAGATGCTCGATGGTATGCAACGCGCCCTGTCCGAGAGCCGGCTCACGGTTGGGCTCCTTCATGCGGATGTCGAAAGTGGTCACCACCTCACCGCCAACCTCATCTTTGCGTGAGACATAAATGCCTCGCAACAGACGGATATGATCAATCGTAAAACTTGGAATCTTTTTCATTTATCGTTCATTTTTAAAATTTTACCTGTTACCAATTCTCGGGAAGCGATTCAAGCAAGGTACGTACCACCCCAAACGAGCGGTTGGCCAACGTGCCCCAAAAGTCTTCATATTGTGCCAAATGCCCGTCCGCACCCGGCGTGTCGCTGATGATACGGAAACTCAAGAACGGCTTGCCGTAAAGGTGGCACACCTGAGCTATGGCTCCCGACTCCATATCTACCGCCAGTCCGTCGGTAAACTGTGCCTTGATGGCATCAAGTTCCGAACGGCCGGTAATAAACTTGTCACCGCTACAAATCAAACCGCCATGAATTTTTGTATCTGTCTGCAAGGAAGCCGCTACAGCCGCCAGTCTGTCATCGCCGTGAAACATGGGAGGAAGTCCCTGCACCTGCCCGTAAACATTGCCGGTACCGCACCACACGTCATGATAGACCACATCGGCACCATAGACCACGTCCATAACACCCACAGCCGCATCAATACCTCCGGCTACTCCCGAACTGATAATCACGTCGGGCTGCATGGCGGTAATCAGCTCAACAGTGCCGACTGCCGCGTTCACCTTACCGATGCCGCACTCCATAATATATAAGGTGTGGGCCCCGAACTGTCCCACCATATAATCGTAACGGCCATGCTTCACACTTCTCACATCTGACACCAGACGGGCCAGCTGCTCACGCTCCGAACTCATGGCTGCGATGATTCCTATCTTCATATCTTTTTTATACAGCTTGATTTCTGACGGCAAAATTACGATTTTTCCTTCAGTTTCGTAAGTGTTCCGGCATAAAATCATCTTCTTTGCGGACAACTATCACACCAACCGTAAAAAGCATACCATAAACGACTCACAGAAAAACACGCCGCGCCATACAAAATATATCGCCCGAAAGCCGTACCTTTGCGGCATGAAAAAATATATATTAGAAGAAAACAAAGGCATCCCGGCCGGTCTGCTGTGGACACTGGCCGTCATTGCGGCACTCTCTGTCGCCAACCTTTACTACAACCAACCCTTGTTGAACAAAATAGGCGAAGACTTGAATGTCACTGCCTTTCAGGCCAACCTGATTCCGATGATAACCCAAATAGGTTATGCTCTTGGCCTGCTGTTCATCATCCCGCTCGGCGACCTCTACAAACGGCAGACCATCATCACCGTAAACTTTCTGTTGCTGGCATTCTCCATGTATGCCATATCCCATTCGCTGACCATCGGCGGCGTGCTTGCCGCATCGCTGCTAACGGGCATATGCTCTGTCATGCCACAGATTTTCATTCCCATCGCCTCGCAATTCTCGCGTCCCGAACATAAAGCCAGGAATGTAGGCATACTGGTAAGCGGCCTGCTGACGGGCATTCTCGGGTCGCGTGTCATCAGCGGCATTGTGGGCGAATACTGGGGCTGGCGCACCATGTATGTGGTGGCCGCCATACTGATGGTGCTTTGCTTGTTTGTGGTGAGACGCATGCTGCCAGATATGCCGTCAAATTATAAGGGTACATATGCCGGTCTGATGAAATCGCTGGTTACCCTGTTCATCCAACAGCCAACCATACGGCTGGTGTCTGTACGTGCCGGCCTGTGCTTCGGCAGTTTTCTTGCCATGTGGGCCTGTCTGGCATTTAAACTGAGCGGACCGCCGTTTTTTGCAGGCAACAACGTTATCGGTCTGCTCGGACTCTGTGGCATAGCCGGCGCGCTGACCGCATCGTGTGTAGGCTCTCTGGTCGGTAAATGGGGCGTAAGAAACCTGAACTATATCGGTACGGGACTGATGTTTGCGGCATGGATTATCATGCTTGTCATGCAAAACAGTTATGCGGGATTCGTTATAGGCATCATCCTGCTCGACATCGGCATGCAATGCATACAAATCAGCAATCAGACCTGTGCCCTCTCTCAGGCACAACATGCAGCCAACCGTGCCAATACCATTTTCATGACCACTTATTTCATAGGCGGTTCTTTCGGGACGTTCCTGTCCGGTGCCTGCTGGCAGAGCTGGGGATGGAACGGTGTGGTAGGCGGCGGAATAGCACTGATAGCAGGCTCTTTCCTACTGACCCTTTTCAGCAAACATTAAACTGACGACTATCTTGTCCACAATAGTGATATAAAACGGAGACTGCACAAATGCATGCGGTTGACAAATCCTTCAAAGATATGGATTTGTCAACCGTTTTTTTATGTATTGGATATATTCTTTATTCCGTACGTTATTGCACATTCAAACTGAATATGATATATTTGCGATTACTAACAAGGTTGTTAATCAAATTTGTTAGACAGATATGTCAAGTCAGGATAAATACATCCGGATATCAAGAACAAAAAGACAATAAAAAGAGATGAACGAACAGAACAAAACAATACATCAGGATACGGCCTTGCCTACCGATCAGGCAATTCTTTCCGCAGCCGAAGAGTTGTTTCTGGAAAAAGGCTATCTGCTGGCCTCAACCACCAAGATAGCGGCCAAAGCCGGTGTGACGCATGCCATGCTTCATTATTATTTCCGGAGCAAGGAACAGATTTTCTTTAAGGTGATGGACAAAAATGTGGCTGAATTGCGTGAGGCCATGCACAATAAAATGACTCAGGAAGGCAATTTCTGGGATACACTGAAAGACGGCGTGGAAATGCATTTCGATTTCATCAACAATCATCGCCGCATTCCGGCCATGGTGTATGACGTGGCACGCCAGAGTCCCGAACTGCTGGCCCGATACAAGGAAACCGGCAAACGCATGTTGCAGAGTCTGCTGTTCAGACACAAACAACTGTTAAGCGAGGAAATTGCCGCCGGCAGAGTCAATAACGTTGATTTCGAACAATTGTTTTTTGACGTGGTGCAGATGAACGTCGGCACATTTCTTACCCTGCCCATGTGGCAACGTATCCTGTCTGTTGACGAAACGGAGATTGACGCTTTTCTGCAACGCCGCAAACAGGAAATCATCGAAACCCTGCGCTATCGTCTGTACGGACGGATAGACCAGAACCGGACAGACTGAACAGCGACGATACAGGAAGCAGACCGCGCAGCGCCTGTATTCTTGCCATAAATATGAATCTATCATGAACAAGACGATATGAAACACATGCTTCTTCTTTACAGCTTATTGATATCGGCATGGCTTCCGGCACAAAACATCACAGATACAGACCGGACCAACAGACCGGAAAACCATGATGCAACCATTTCTGAGGCTGCCGGCCCCAAGGCTACGACATTGGAAAACTGTTGCATGCTGGCACGCCGGAATTATCCGCAAATAAAAGAACACAAAATGATTGAAGACGCGGCCCGGCTGGACATCACCAACGCCAGACTGGCATGGGCTCCGGGACTGAATATTTCGGGCAAAGCCACATGGCAGAATGTTGTGGTGGAAATGCCTTTTGACATTCCGGGCTTTGAATTTGACTTGCCACACGACCAATATACATTGTCTGCCGAACTGAACCAGCCCTTATGGGACGGCGGGGCGGCACGCAGTCAGATGCGTCTGGCACGTGCCGGCGCAGATGTTGACCGTAGCCAGCTGGACGTGACACTCCGCGCGCTAGACGAACGTGTAGAGAATCTTTATCTGGGCATTTTGCTGCTGGAAAGACAGATGAGACAGAACCGGACTTTGCAGGAAAGCCTGAAACGCAACCGGCATGAAGCTGAAGTACGTCTTTCAAACGGTCTTGCCTTGCAATCGGAAATAGACCTCATTGACGTAAATCTGCTGGACTGCGAACAACAGGCCGACGAAATAGAAGCCGACCGGCAAACCCGCATCAGGCTGCTCAGCCGCATGACCGGATGCGAACTGGACGAAAAAGATATTGTGGAACCCGAACTGAAGGCATTACAGGAAACGGCCGCCGGGGTTTCCGACTCAATATTACTGGCACAGCGACCGGAAATGACGTGGTATGACGCACAGCTGCGACGCAACGAGGCACAACGCAGTAACCTCAACACGGCACTGTCGCCACGACTTAGTCTGTCACTGCAAGGCGGTATAGGACGTCCGGGACTGAATATGCTGAAAAATGAGTTTGAACCGTTTTTCGTCGCCGGATTAAAAATGCAATGGAACATAGGTGCCTTGTATACGCGCCGCAACGACATCGGTAAAATACGTACACAACGCGAACGAGTGGAAACAGAAAGGGAAACGTTTCTGTTCAACACACGGCTGGATGTCATGGACCAGAATAACGCCATCGACAAGCTACAGAAAATGCTGGAAAAGGACCGTAAGATTATCAGTCTGAGAGCATCGGTAAGAGCCTCAGCCGAGGAACAATATAAAAAAGGCGTTATCAAAATGACAGAACTGATGGACCGCATCGACGAGGAACACAATGCGAGAGTAAGCGAATCGCTGCATTACATCCAGCTGCTCATGGCCATATACAAGCTCCGGCATATTCTGGGAACAGACTATACCGCAACAAACAACTGAAAAGATTATAATTAACCACATCCGGCACGGAAACAAAAAAACGTCACAATTCATCGTCTGCCAACGTTGCCGGTAAAACAGGAGGAACAAGATATGATAAAAAGACGAATATCACAGGCTGTATGGCCACTGGCCGGATTCATTGCGCTTACACTGGCAGGATGCGGCAAGCGTGAACGTGAGTTCGACGCCTGCGGACAAATCAAAGCCACAGAGATTACCGTTTCAGCCGAAAGCAACGGACGTATTCTTAATCTGAATATTGAAGAAGGCGACCGTGTCAAAGGTGGCACACAGGTGGGAGCCATTGACTCAGTGCAAACATGGCTACAGAGACGGGAACTCATTGCACGTAAGGCTGAAGCTGAAACCCGTCTGGTAGACATAGGTACACAGTTGAAACCACAAAAAGAGGAACTTGAAAACATCGAACTGAACCTGGGACGTTTCAGAGACCTGAAGAAAAACGATGCCGGCACACAGAAACAGCTGGACGACGCAGCCACACAATCGGCCGTAGCCAAGGCACAGTTACGCGCCGGAAAACAGAACTACGAGAAACAAAACGCCAGCATCAACAGACAAATAGACATATACGATGTACAAATCGCACAGAAAACCGATTTGTTAAACAAATGCAGAATTACCGTTCCGACCGACGGCACCATACTTACCAAATACACTGAACCGGGCGAGATGGTGACCACAGGAACACCTTTATTCAAAATGGCGGATATGAACAACCTTTACGTCAAAGCCTATTTCACCACCGAACAGCTGGCCGGACTGAAAATCGGCGACAAAGTCAATGTGATGCCCGAGGACGGCTCTGAAAAGCCGAAGACCATAGAGGGTGTGGTACGCTGGATTGCCGAAGAGGCGGAATTTACGCCCAAGAACATCCAGACCAAAGACGAACGGGCCGACCTTGTGTATGCCGTCAAAATCACCGTTCCCAACGACGGTTCTCTGAAACTCGGCATGTATGCGTACGTCGTGCTGAAATAAGAGACTTAAAACCATCCGAAGAATCAAGATGAAGGAGTTTTTAGCATTTATAAGTAAGGAATTCCGCCACATATTCCGTGACCGGCGTACAATGCTTATCGTACTGGTTATGCCAATTGTACAGATTATCCTGTTCGGCTTTGCCATCAGTACGGAAATCCATCATGTGGGTGTTGATGTGGTGGGCGACGCCACCGACCCGGAAGTCAGCCGGATTGTGGAACGGATAGACGGGAACGAGTATCTGGAGATAAACCGCTACCTGACGTCCGACCGCGAAATAGCGTCGCGCTTCAGACGCGGCGAGGCCAACGTTGCCATCTGTTTTGAAAGAGACTTCGGTAAACAACTTGCCCGCAGGAAACACGCCGCCGTGAAAATCATAGGCGACGGTTCTGACCCCAATACGGCACAGATGACAGTCAACTATGTGGCAGGCGTACTTCAGGCCGAACAATCGGACTTAAGCCGTAAGGCAACCGGAAAGGACCTCATGGCAGCAATGACGCCAAGAGTGAAATACGCCTACAATCCCGGCCTTAAATCGGCCTACAACTTTGTGCCCGGCGTAATGGGACTTATCCTGATGCTGATATGCTCCATGATGACCGCAGTATCCATCGTCCGCGAAAAAGAAATGGGGACAATGGAAGTGCTGCTGGTGTCACCGGTCCGACCGATGTGGATGATTGTCAGCAAAGCCGTACCCTATCTGGCCCTCTCGGCCGTCAACTTCACCACCATACTGTTGCTCTCAAAATATCTGATGGGCGTACCTCTGCGCGGCAGCCTGGCCCTGCTCTGCCTGGTGGCATTCGTATTCGTACTGGCCTCGCTGGCCTTGGGACTGCTCATATCGGTCATCGCATCCACTCAGCAGGAGGCACTGCTTATCTCGGGTATGGGACTGATGATGCCCACCATGATATTCTCGGGCATCATTTTCCCGTGCGAAAGTATGCCGGTTATTCTGCAATATGTGTCAGACCTGCTGCCCGCAAAATGGTTCATTATGATGGCAAAGAAAGTAATGATACAAGGTGTGGGACTCAATTTCATGCTGACGGAGTTCTGTGTACTGTCGGCCATGGCGGTCATACTGCTTATAGTCAGCATCCGGCTTTTCAAAGAACGTCTCCAGTAACGGAGCACACCATAATACCTACCCTACAACCGGTATAAAGAAAGGAGTGATTTATGTGGAAATATTTGTTGGAAAAAGAATTCAAACAGTTCTTCAGAGACCAGGCTCTGCCCCGCATGCTACTGGTATTCCCTCTGATGATGATGCTGGTCTTTCCGTTTGCGGTAAGCATGGAAATACGCAACATCAATCTGGTTGTGGTAGACAACTGCGGCTCACAGGCTTCGGCCAATCTTATCTCTACCTGCACGGAGTCGGGATACTTCCGTCTTGTGCGACTGGAACGCGACCCCGAACGGGCACAAGAACTTATGGACCGCAACGAAGCCGATGCCGTACTGACCATAGAGGCCGACTTTGACGAGAAATTAGGCTCGGGCGAGAATCTGCCGCTCCACATCAAAGTCAACACAGTAAACGGCACAAAAGGCAACATCGGGGCAGAATATCTGTCGGTCTGTGTCCGGCGTTACCTCTCGGAAGCCGGCGGAACCGGTACCGCTCAAAGCAAACTGGCAGCCGGCATACCGACCATTGACGTATCAACACGCTATTATTACAATCCGTACATGGATTACAAGGTTTTTATGGTTCCGGCCATGATTGTGATTGCCGTAACCATGATAACCGGTTTCTTTCCGGCACTCAACATTGTAGGCGAAAAAGAAAAAGGCACGATAGAACAGATAAACGTCAGTCCGGTGAACCGAGGCGTGTTCATGATATGTAAACTTATCCCCTACTGGCTGGTGGCTTTTTTCATCCTGACGGCCTGTCTCCTGCTGGCCTATCTGGTTTATGGCTACACCTGCACCGGCAGCATCGCCTCGCTTTACCTGTTCACCATACTTGACATCATGGTCACAGCCGGTCTGGGACTGCTCATCTCCAATTACAGCAACACAGCCCAGCAAGCCATGTTCGTCACCTGGTTTTTCATGATGATATTCATGCTCATCAGCGGCATCTTCACGCCGATTGCCTCCATGCCATACTGGGCACAACTTCTTACCTACGCCAATCCATTACGTTATTATGCGGATGCCATGCGTTTCATTTTCCTGAAAGGCAGCTCTATCATGGACGTATGGTACGACGCGCTGGGGCTGTTTGTCATCGGCAGCATCATGGTGACATGGGCCATCGTCAGCTATAAGAAGACAGACTAACCGCCATACCGGCATTTAAAAAGAATCACATTCATGAAATTTCGATATCATACAAAGCCAATCAGCGGTTCCGGCACCGACAGTATTCCGGATACGAAAGGCGGCGGTGCATCCGTAAACAATCCCGCCACTGAAACAGATACCTCTATCGTACACATTGAGAATATCTCAAAACGCTACGGTAAGGTGGAAGCACTTAAAAATGTTTCACTGGACATACGGCGTGGTGAGATTTTCGGCCTCATCGGACCGGACGGCGCAGGCAAGACCTCGCTGTTCCGCATTCTGACAACCCTCATCCTGCCCGATGAAGGCCGGGCAAGAGTAGAACATTGGGACATACGGCACGACTTCAGACAAATACGTGCCCATGTAGGATATATGCCCGGACGGTTTTCACTCTATGCCGATTTGTCTGTTGAAGAGAATCTGAATTTCTTCGCCACGCTCTTCGGAACCACAGTGCGTGAAAATTATCACCTCATTGAGGACATCTACAAACAAATAGAACCGTTCAGGACACGTAAAGCCGGCAAACTGTCCGGCGGAATGAAACAAAAACTGGCCCTTAGCTGTGCGCTGATTCACAAGCCCGACGTTCTGTTCCTTGACGAACCGACTACAGGTGTAGACCCGGTTTCAAGAAAAGATTTCTGGGCCATGCTGAGACGTCTGCGTGACGAGGGTATCACCATTATTGTAGCAACCCCTTATCTGGACGAGATAAAAAGCTGCAACCGTATGGCTCTGCTTCAGGAAGGCGAAATAAAAGGCGTAGGCACTCCCGACGACATGCTGAAACGGTTTGCCGATATTCTCTGCCCGCCGGGACTGCAACGTGACGAACCCGAACAGCAGGCGACACCGGTGATACGTGTGGAGAATCTGACAAAACGCTTCGGCAACTTTACGGCGGTAGACCATATATCGTTCGAGGTGCAGCGTGGTGAGATATTCGGCTTTCTGGGTGCTAACGGCGCCGGTAAGACTACAGCCATGCGTATGCTGTGCGGTCTGTCTTTCCCTACATCGGGCAACGGTACAGTAGCCGGTTTCGACATTAACACACAACAGGAAGAAATAAAGAAACATATCGGATACATGAGCCAGAAATTCTCCTTATATAATGATTTGCGGGTATGGGAGAACATCCGTCTTTTCGCCGGTATATACGGTGTTCCGGAAAAAGAAATCGCCCCACGTACCGATGAACTGCTGGCTGAGCTGGGTCTGGCCAAGGAACGTAATACTCTGGTAGGCTCGTTACCTTTAGGATGGAAACAACGTCTGGCTTTCTCGGTAGCCACTTTCCATCATCCGGAGATTGTGTTTCTTGACGAACCGACCGGAGGAGTCGATCCCAGTACCCGCCGACAGTTTTGGGAACATATTTACCGCGCAGCAGACAGCGGCGTAACCGTATTCGTCACCACCCATTACATGGATGAAGCGGAATATTGCAACAGAGTCTCGATTATGGTAGACGGCAGAATACGTGCTTTGGACACCCCGCAACGCCTCAAGGAAGAATTTGGCGAACCGGACATGGACGGTGTGTTCCACCATCTGGCCCGCGAGGCAAAACGTAAAGACGAATAAAGCGTGCAACCGTTTTTCATATCCGGTCCACAGAAGACAATAAACCACAGAAAAACGGCTGCACGCCTGTCATACATTTCTTATAGAAAACTTTGTAAAAAGCCATAAGCCTACTACAAACCTATGGCTCCTGATTAGCTATTTTATCACAACATTTACCACTGGCTGCTGTTTAACCTCGTCAAGCGGAACAGCCCGATATTTCACCTTGTCAAAACGAATCGTGTTCAAATCAATACAACGGATGGCTGTATTATACATGGTGCGATAATAAATCTTTCGGGCTGACATATCTGTAGCCGATGTCCACTGGGTGGCACTTGGAATATCTGCCGGTATCTTTCCTTTCTCAAACTCAATGCCTACGGGAATATCAAAGTTATTCAATATCTGGAACCCCTGTAAAACAGCCTTGTCTGTTGTAGTCTGCCGGGGAGCGGTAGACTGATAAAAAGCAGCTCTTACAAACCGTGAAGGCGGAGTCACATCACCGGGAATACCAAGAAAACCACTTCCTGCGCCGAAAGAAGCCAGGCTCAAGTCGTCAATGGTCTTAGCCGGCGCTGTTCCGGGATAAAGATTGACATAATTGTTCAGATTCGTCATTTGCCACTCAAAACCGGGTGAATTTGTCAGTACGCCCAACGGATTATCATAAAAATTCAGTTTGCCATCTACAATCTCAAGCACAATCTGACGGCCGGACAAATCAGTAAAACGCCAGTGAACCGTAGAAGCACGCGGATCGATGGCCACCACATGTACTTTCTGTAAGGCTTCTTTTACATCATCTACCGTTTTACAGCTACCCAATACCCACGATACCAGCTGAAGATCGGCTATGGTTGTTTCGCGTGCCGAAGCCTGATAGTCCTCATAACGGCCATATCCAGGAAAATAGAACAGACCGGCAGAAAGACCTTCTTCATTCAACCCTTCCGCTACAAATTCTTCCTGCTCCACAGCCAGTCCCACATAGCCATAACGTGCTGAGAACGACATACCAAGTTTCTCACCACCGGGTACATACGACTTTTGAGTATAACCACGTGGCACAACGACATACTTACTGTTAAGATCACTGCCGCCCCACTCGATGGTTCGGGCCACTACCGACACTCCGTCCTGAGTTTTCAATGTGATACCGGTACATGCGTCTGTCGCAGTTGGTTTCCCCGTCCATAATAAAGCAAACAAAGCCAAGGAAATAAATTTCATTTTCATAACCTTTACATGTTTTTAATTTACAATTCGTCATTTCATGATGATAAAGATAATATTTTTATCTGAAATTCCGAATCAGAAAATCCATCAAAACGTAAAAAATCACCAACAGATTACATATATTGAATTAATGCTCCCGTCAAACATCTTGCCAATAACCCAAAAGCAAAAAAACACCGTTAATCTCCGTCACGCTAAATATACTTTTTAAAAAAGAATATCGTCCAATCAACGTTTTATTAATAAATTTGTAGGAACGAAACAAAACGGAAGACTCACAGACAAGAAAGCTCCACATACTGTTGAGCCTGTTCTTTGCCCAAACAAATAACCAAAGATTAAAAAAACAAACAAAATATGAAAGAACTGAAATGTCCTAAATGCGGAAATGTATTCAAGGTAGACGAAGCGGATTATGCCTCCATCGTCAGTCAGGTAAAAAATGCCGAATTCGAGGCCGAAATAGAACGCCGGTTGGCCGATATGGCTTTACGCCATAAAGCAGAACAGGAACTGGCCGCGACTAAAGCAGAACAGGACTTTCAAACCCGTCTGAACAAAAAAGAACTGGAGTTAGGTGCAAAAGAGGCCGAAATTAACCGTATACAGAATGAAAAAGTGACGGAACTGGAGAAACTGAAAAACGAAAAAGATACCGAAATAGCCCGACTCAAAAACATGCTTGCCGGTATCGAAGCACAAAAAGAATCCGAAAAGTCGCTCGCACTGGCCGAAAAGGACAGAGCCATTGCCGAACTCCACTCCACCATACAACAGGAAGAATCCAAACTGCAGATTGCTGTCATGAACGAACGTAACAGAACACAACAGATTCTGCAACAAAAGGATATCACCATCGCCCAACTCAAGTCAGAAGCCGAACTGGAAAAGAATAAAGCGCAGGTACACGAAGCCGAACTGATACGTCATCATGAGAACGAGCTCAGAGCCAAACAGGAACAGGTGGACTATTACAAAGACCTGAAAACCCGTTTAAGCACAAAAATGGTTGGCGAGACGCTGGAAATCCACTGTTCCACACTGTTCAACCAGATGTTGCGCCCCGTCATGCCCAACGCTTATTTTGAAAAAGACAACGACGCGTCCGACGGCACCAAGGGCGATTTCATTTTCCGCGATTCGGAAGACGGCACGGAATATGTATCCATTATGTTTGAGATGAAAAACGAAATGGACACAACAACCACCAAACACAAGAACGAAGATTTCTTTAAAAAGCTGGACGAGGACCGTCGCAAGAAAGGATGTGAGTTTGCGGTGCTGGTATCATTGCTCGAACCCGACAGCGAACTCTACAACGGTGGTATCGTTGATGTATCCTACCGCTATGAAAAAATGTACGTCATCCGTCCGCAATTCTTTATTCCGCTGATAACCCTTCTGGTACAGACTTCAAAGAAGAGCCTCGAATACAAGAAACAGCTCATTCTGGCACAAAGCAAAGAAGTAGACGTTACCAACTTTGAAAACAAGCTTGTAGATTTTAAAAATAAATTCGGACGACATTACGAACTTGCCTCAAAGAAATTCGACGACGCGATAAAACAGATAGACGATACCATTGCCAAGCTTCAGAAGGTAAAAGACAGTCTGCTGGGTTCAGAGAACAATCTCCGCCTGGCCAATCAGGATACAGAAGAACTGACCATACGCAAACTGACTTATAAGAACCCTACCATGAAACAGAAATTTGAAGAGGCACGCCAACTGCAAGACGGGGAATAACCTCTCAGAAATTAAAGCCTGCACGGAAGTAAGCGGACACTTTGTCACGATTACTGAAGTGCATGGCAAACCCGATAGGACCCATAAAAGTCTGCAAATCGTACTTGATGGCTCCTCCCCAAAGATCATAACCAAGCGCTTCGTTCTCACCGAAACTGTTCTTAAAGAAATGCAACCAGTCGTCAGAGGTCAATCCCACATTAAAGGCTCCCGAAACATAATGCTTTGAACCGATACGCTGGCGTAACTCCAATCCGGCAATAGCCAGCGTGCTGTGAGCCGTTTCAAAATGATTTATACCGTAAAACGGAATCTGCTGGGAGAAATACTTGCCCGGCTCCTGACCACCCAGTGTATTGACCTCAGCCAAGGTATTCTCAGAAGTAAGATAACGACATTCTACCCTAGGCATCACGGTAAACCGCGAATTAAAGGATATGGCAGCTTTCCAATGCAGATTGGCCGCATGAAACATATTCTTATTATCATGAAGCGGTATTACATAATGATAGCCGATACGCAATTCATTTCCTTTTGTCGGGAAATAAGGATGATTCAATGTGTTGACAGTACCCTGTATGCCAAACTTCAGATACTCCTCCTTATCTATTTCATTCGGTTCGTTGTTATCAACACTATATAGCAGAGAACTGTAATTATAGTTCTCATAAATTCCACTGAAACGTAAAAGAAGCTTCTTCCAGCTTCTGTAAAAGCTCAGTTCCGTCTGATGATTCAAAAAGTTTATTTCACTGACCCGACTGCCCTTCTCATAAATATTAAAATCATTATACGTCAACTGATAACCGGTGAGAAAATACCACTGTTTACCCATATGAAGAAAATAATCCAGTCTGCCATACGTCTTTTTTCCCAGTCTGGCCGTAAGACTCAGACCATGCGTTTGCTTCTCTCCGAAACGCATCTGGGTGTTGAACAGCAAAGAAGCCAATTCCTCATTGTCAAACCTTAATCCCAGATTGATGGAATTCTGTGGCGTATCTCCAATCAGAATATCCAGATACTTCTCCTGTTTGGCCGTCGGACTTTCATGTTTTGAAAAATAAGCAGGTTCAGGTCTTTCTGTCACTTTACCCTGCGGATTAAGTTTCCGTCCGATTAGCTGCAAAGTATCAAATTTCGCCATTGCAGCCTGCTCTCCACGAATGATGAGTGTATCTATTGCCGACAAATTAAAGCTGGCGGAATTATATCCGTCTACATTTACCTTAATATATACATCGGTATTCTTCACATTCTCTTTCCATCTGTCCTGACTCTGCAGTGCGATAAGCTGCCCCATCTGCCCCAGTAAATCATTTGTCAGCTGCTTTGCATTCTTCATCGGGTCCTGCACATCTACACCTATTATAATATCAGCTCCCATTTTCTTGGCAATGTCCACCGGATAATTATTCACCAAACCACCGTCAATCAACAATCTGCCATCAATGGCTACCGGAGCAAACACCGCCGGCAACGACATACTGGAACGGATAGCCAGCGGAAGCACGCCCTCCTGCATGACCATCTCCTCCCCCGTAACCAAATCCTGAGAGATACAGGCAAACGGTATCGGAAGTTTCCGGAAATCAATACTGTCATGATAACCCTCCGTAGTCTGCCACAACATCGTGCCGATATTACGCCCTCTGATTACACCACCGCTTATCACATCCTGAGGCTTCTCAAAAAAAGGCACAGACAACAGATACTGCGAGTTTTCCTCCTTATGTGACAGCAACTGTTCTTTTGGCGACTCTCTGTCGCGCAACAGCGTCTGCCAGTCTTGTGACATGAAAAGCGTATCCATCTGGTCAGGCGTAAAGCCGATGGCATACAGTCCGCCGACAATACTACCCATACTGGTACCGACAATAATGTCAATAGGCACACCGGCCTTTTCCAGCACTCTGAGCGCACCGATATGAGCTGTACCCTTGGCACCGCCACCACTCAAAACTACTCCAACGCGCTGACGCGCAGCGAGATTCACACTAGACAACAGAACCAGGAAAGCAACAATCAACCGAGAGTAAAACTTCATAGCAAATACTAAATTACGTCATTTTGGCAGACTTTTTGTCAGATTTGCACACTTTAAAGGTGCTAGAAACAAAGATACACGAAAAAGTTTATATTCTCTTTTAAAAAAAGAAAATTATAATTTTTTCTTGTCTTCATCCTGTTTTGGCACGCAGTTTGTACGAATAAAGGTGCGAGGCGCTTGAAAAAGCAACTCCGAGAGAACTTAATCAGATTATTAATATAAAAAATATACAACTATGGGAAAGATTATTGGTATTGACTTAGGAACAACAAACTCTTGTGTTTCTGTATTCGAAGGTAACGAGCCGGTGGTAATTGCCAACAGCGAGGGCAAGCGCACCACTCCTTCTATTGTGGCTTTTGTTGACGGTGGCGAGCGTAAAGTCGGCGATCCGGCAAAACGTCAGGCCATCACAAACCCGAAAAAGACCGTATTCTCAATCAAACGTTTCATGGGTGAGACTTACGATCAGGTTCAGAAAGAAATCTCACGCGTACCTTATTCAGTAGTACGTGGCGACAACAACACACCGCGTGTTGATATCGACGGACGTCTTTATACTCCTCAGGAAATCTCTGCGATGATTCTTCAGAAAATGAAGAAGACAGCCGAAGATTATCTGGGTCAGGAAGTAACTGAGGCTGTCATCACAGTTCCGGCATACTTCTCAGACTCACAGCGTCAGGCAACCAAGGAAGCCGGACAGATTGCAGGTCTTGAGGTTAAACGTATCGTCAACGAGCCTACAGCCGCAGCTTTGGCTTACGGTGTAGACAAGGCCAATAAGGATATGAAGATTGCCGTATTCGACCTCGGTGGTGGTACATTCGATATCTCTATCCTTGAGTTCGGTGGCGGTGTATTCGAAGTATTGTCAACCAACGGTGATACCCACCTTGGTGGTGATGACTTCGACCAGGTAATCATCGACTGGTTGGCAAGCGAGTTCCAGGCAGAAGAAGGAACCGACTTGAAACAGGATCCTATGGCATTGCAACGTTTGAAAGAAGCTGCTGAAAAGGCAAAAATCGAATTGTCTTCTTCAACAACTACCGAAATCAACTTGCCTTATATCACGGCAGTTGGCGGTGTGCCCAAACACTTGGTTAAGACTTTGACCCGTGCTAAATTCGAGCAATTGGCCGACCGTCTGATTCAGGCTTGTAAGGTTCCTTGCCAGAAAGCCATGCAGGATGCAGGTCTGAGCAACTCAGATATCGACGAAGTTATCCTTGTTGGTGGTTCAAGCCGTATTCCGGCCATCCAGAAGTTGGTTGAAGACTTCTTCGGCAAAGCTCCTTCAAAGGGTGTAAATCCTGACGAGGTTGTAGCCGTAGGTGCTTCTATCCAGGGTGCCATCTTGAATAAGGAAGCCGGTGTAGGCGACATCGTATTGTTGGATGTAACTCCGTTGTCAATGGGTATTGAGACAATGGGTGGTGTCATGACCAAGTTGATCGATGCCAACACAACCATCCCTTGCAACAAGAGCGAAATCTTCTCTACTGCAGCAGATAACCAGACCGAGGTAACCATCCACGTATTACAGGGTGAGCGTCCTATGGCCTCTCAGAACAAGTCAATCGGTCAGTTCAACCTGACAGGTATTGCTCCGGCACGTCGTGGTGTACCTCAGATTGAAGTAACTTTCGATATCGATGCCAACGGTATCTTGAAGGTATCAGCTAAGGATAAGGCAACCGGTAAGGAACAGGCCATCCGTATCGAAGCTTCATCAGGTTTGAGCAAAGAAGAAATCGAACGTATGAAGGCTGAGGCAGAAGCTAACGCAGACGCCGATAAGAAAGAGCGTGAACGTGTTGACAAGATGAATCAGGCTGACTCTATGATCTTCCAGACAGAGAACCAGTTGAAGGAACTTGGCGACAAGATTCCGGCAGACAAGAAGCCTGCAATCGAGGGTGCTCTTCAGAAACTGAAAGATGCTCACAAGGCCGGTGATATCTCAGCAATCGACGCTGCTACTGCAGAATTGAACGCTGCATGGCAGGCTGCCAGTGCTCAGATGTATCAGGGCGGTGCTCAGCCGGGTGCTGGTGCACAAGGTGCAGGAGCTCAGAACAATGCTAACAACGGTTCTAACTCTTCATCTGACGACACTATCCAGGACGCCGATTTCGAGGAAGTCAAGTAAGTAACGATAAATAAACAATAAACATCCATAAGAAAAGGTGTGGAAATCAGACGATTCCACACCTTTTTTTGTTTTTACATTTGGTGTTTTTCTATCTATGTTTATTGTTTTTTATGGTATAAATGTACCATATTTGTACCGTAACTTAATGGTAGATAATGTGACACTTAAAAAAAATATATAGTCTGAAAATCAAGGATATACACAAGTGGTTTTTCCTTTATCAATATTGAAAACGAATATTGGGATACATTTTTGATTCATTGTTCCTAAAATATATGTAATTCACTTATTAGTACCATATTTGTACCGCAACAAATTAGTAGATAATGTGCAACAAATGAATATATAAATACTTAAATAACAGTAAGTTATAAGTTTTCATATTTTCTCATCAAAGAATTGCTGAAATAAAATCAGATTGTTCTCTAATTTCTAATCAAATATTACTTATTTTCTAGCTTAATAGCTTCATATATGCATCTGATAAGTCTTTGTTGTTTATTGATTTTTATCTGTAATTATTTATGTTCAATTAGCTATCGCGTGTCTTTACATTTTACGCTGCGGATTGAGTATTTTAACTGGTGAATTTGTGATTGCTTTTTTGTGCATTTTCGCAGTCAGCTATGAAGGAGATAAAATATCTGACAGAATTGCGACTAGATTCTTGATTTGAGACTCGAAGCTTTTGGTACGGTGCAGATCCAAGACTAAAGTGGTGTGGCAAGACAGCAACTGCTGAATCTCGGGCTGCAAGTGTTATAAAGTTGAATACCTAGACGACGGAAGATTTATCTAGTACTGAAAGGACAAAGCCATCGCTATTGCTTAAAGGCACTACCTCAGTCTAATTTACGTCTTCAAATTTTAGGATAAAGCATTTTTTACTATCTGTTTTTCGCGGATATAGTCTACCATTTCCTTTGTTGCCTTTCCTGCTCTTGCTATGTCTATAATAGTAATACAATTTTTTTGAGGAGCATCCGGAATGCACGTCATGACTTCCTCCCATGCTGAGTCATGTAGCATGTCGGAAGTTATGTCCTTATATTGGGCAATAGCGTCATCTAGACAACGCCTGTTTGAGCCTGAAATGTAGTCCATATTAGGTGTGGCAGAAGTATAAACCTTCTTGTCATGCACTTTTATGTTGATAAGAAATTCATCAAAATTACCCTCCAGTTGCATTCTCTCTGCTATTTGTAGTGCCTTGTAAATGTAGGTAGGAACAGGGCCATGCTTCAATGCCTTAAAAGAGTCTTCTATAAGCACTTTCCCATATTTGAGAAGATGATCCTGCTGAGCAAAATAAAGTATTTTAAATAACTTTATAAACTCTACTCCATGAGGGAAACTTTGCATGATATATAGTAATACCGCTCTCATTTTAGCTATTTGTATCTTTTCTTTCATCTTAATCAAATCTATAATTGGCAAAATGTAACTAATATTTCTGTTTAGACGATAATTCATTGGAATAGACTGCCAACCTTTTATTATTTCTTCTCTTTTTTCCTTCCAAATTAAATGTTTTGTTATGCAGATATTTGAGCAGAGCGCAACCATACTAGCCGACAATCAGGAGATATAGAATGCTTTTATAACATATTCATTATAATCACTTTCTGTTTCAACTGCTCAAAGTCTTTCCTGTTTCATTACTGGTATCTCTATTAGATTGGACTTTTCCTATGATTTAATTCATTCATTTATCAGAGAAGAATATAATGCTTTCGGCAATTCATAAACCGCCATAAACGCAAGAATGATGTCCTTAGTTTTTACATAAGCGATACTTTCCAAACTGATAAGTCCTTTTATTAGTGGGTGGTCTCAGTTACAGATAGGCAATACACTTTAGAATCTGGATATTCTTGTCTTTTCTCCATCCATTGTTCCTGTATATATGGTTTACTCTGATAACTATCAGAGTATTTCTTGTTATTTAGCAAACCTTGTACTCGTTATCGTATATTCTCTGTTCAAAGACAAAGTCATGTATCAGTAGCTCATGAGCCCGGATATTGGCGAATATTTTCTGTGGTTTCCGGAAAGCCCGTAATGATTTTGACATGATTCCATTAGGTCTCGTATCTGTCAGTCGGCATGAAAAAAGAGCCACTTTTTTTTCATAGTCGTCCAAAAAGTTGTTTACGCTATAGAATTTTTCAATGGAGATTTCTAGTTGTTTTTTTGCGTATGCCAGTTTTCCTTCCTTTTCTTCCCCTGTTTTGGGAGAAGTGAAAGGCATGATGTATTGTTTTTCGCTTTCAGTCAACTCATTGAATATGATGAAATCATATCCGGCTATCGGATTGATGATAAAGTCACATTTACGTCCCATACCGGCATCTGTATCGCGAAAGATGTTTATATAGTGTTCGAAATCTATGATTTCTACATCTGTTTCCGAATTGTTGTTAATGACGGATACGCCATTACCTGTATATTGTACAATTTGCAGTTGTCCGTCTCGTATTTCGAATTTGCCTTTAGGCCGTTGTTCTCTTCGGACTTGCATGGTGTCTTCTTTCCATTCCTGTCCGAAATGTGCGGGATAGTCCTTTTTGAGGAAGTCAATCAGTGCGCTGTCCATACATTATTCCTCCATGCTTTCGTATTCGTCAAAGATTCTTTCCATCGTGTCGGACATGTCGTAGGTATTGATTACATACTCTTCCGTTTCGTTATCCGTTGCCATCAGAGATGTCAGAGTGCCTTCATGTACACGATATACGGCAATATTATCCTTTTCCAGGAATGGATAGTTTTCCCTTGCCTTTTCAAAGTATCCGGCACGAAGCAGTACGTTCAGATGGTTTACGATATAAGGGCTGTGTGTGGCTATCATCAGCCCCAACTTGCGGTCTTCATTGTTTTTGTGGAACGCTTCATCAATAAGATTGCTTATGAGGGCCCTCTGCGCCTCTGGATCGAGACTCAGTTCGGCTTCTTCTATATGGATATGCACATACTTCTCCAAATCGCTTTGGTTGATTTGGGGAGTGAATTTTTCAAGTCTGTCTTGTTTGTACAGATAGTCCAGTACAGAGCGCTTGAAAGCATCCTTGAATGAGAATTCTTTTGCAAAATAGCGAACAATGGTGACCAATGGAGCAGATGTCTGAATACCGGAAGAAGCATATCTCAGTTCCACAGGTTTGGTGCCTTCCTGTAATGACTCTATCATAAACTGTTTAGGCTTGTTGCCAGACTTCTGGACTTTCATCTTCAGATTCAGATAGTCCAGTTGCTGTTCTTTGATGACATCTGTCGCGTTGTTGAAATCGTTGAATGTCTCGTGAAAGAAGAAGCCGAGGCTTGCCCCTTTAAGCGTAGCCACTTTGGATGCCCATGTAGGGATTACGCTTCGTGTTTCTGATATATACGATTCCTTGAAGAATACCAGGTCGTTGTTTGGAATGTTGATGTCCGACTGCAAAGTCTTGTTGGTATAGGACAGGGTATATTGATTCCCGTTTATTTCTACGGTATAATATATCTCGGTTTCTACCGTTATCATGCTTTCCAGGCCGTCCTGAAGCAGAGAGTTGAAACGTAGTTTGAATGGCGAACGGGTAATCTTCGCATTTTTCAGATACGACCGGATGTTTATCATTTTATAGATATATCTCATAAGTACAATAATTTTCATGATTGTACTCTTACCACTGGCAGACTTACCGATAAATACGGTCAGTGGCTTGATATCTCTTATTTCCACTTCTTTAAGCGGGCCTAAGTTCTTTATGATTATAGATTCTTTCATGATTTTGAAGTTGCTTTCTAATAGACAAAGATACGGATAATTAATGGATTACGGGTGTGTGAAGACTGACTTTTCAATATTTATTTTGTTCACTTCTATCTGAAACTGTTTTTATTGTTTATTTGACCACATGTGTCGACGTACATTTGTACAGTTAATTGCTTGTTTTCTTGTCCGTTTTAAGGTTAAAGCTATCTTTGTAACCAAAATACATTGATTATGTGTAAATTCTCTGAATATACTAAACAGAAGCTTGGTAATACGATTGTGTATATAGCGCGTAAAAAATCTAATCTCAGCAAGACACAACTACTGATACTTTTGTATTTGATGGAGGAACGTATGGCACTGAAATATCATATCCCGTTCATAGGCATACCGTTTGAAGTATGGCAGATCGGTCCTGTAGCAAAGGATGTGTTCGTCGATCTTTCTGACAGTCCGTATCTTCTGAAAAATTTCGTAAAAACTGATTTTAAGGATGGAGGTACTTTCATTGAAGCAATAGCCGATTTTGATGACAATGAATTTTCAGAATGTGAAATCGAGATGATGGACGAGATATTGGCAAAATATGGAAATATGACTGCATCTGATTTGGTTTCGGAAACCCATAAGGAAGGTACTCTTTGGTATCGGACAGCAACTGGATTATTGGAGGCATTCAATAAATATGAATGCAACAATTCCGACCAGCAAATTGACTTTACAGAAGAAATGACTGATTGTGCAGCAGAGGATTATCGTGAGAGTTTGAATATACGACAGACGGCTAATCTCTTAAATACTGAATCTCATATTTGAGGAAAGTGATTTGTTGTTTTTTCGTCCTTTTTTGTTCAGAAAGCAAGATTGCGTTCTTCAAAGTATGTAAAGCTATTTAGATATAATTTTTTAATAATGATTACTGCAGATTAATCCCAGTGGAATACCATTTGTGAACTTAAGAAATTCTTTGTATATGCCCGATTTTTTCACTTTTTATGACGATATTTATTGCTTCATCATTTTACCTGTGTTCATATTTAATGAATACGTCCGGACAAATGAACTGCATGGCCATAAACTTATAAAAATAATTTTCTATAAAAATATTTTTTTATTAATTAGATATTTATCTTTGCGGATAAATCTGAAAAACTATGTGTAGATCAGATAAGATTGGTCTATGGGCAGAATATGGTGACTTCTTCGGAAGAGAAAAGGAAATCCGCAAGGTAAACAGACAGCTTGATAGTAGCCATTCTTTTTACTGTCTGTACCTCGCCGCATTAGCAAGTCTTCATAGGCGAAATTTCTGATAGAAGAGAAAAAGAATCAGAGGTGGAAATGTGTTTATATCGACCTGGAGGAAACAATCACAGAAGATGGTTTTCTTAACCTTGGTAATTGAAGCCTTCTGTAAAAATGGTATTTGGAAACAGGTAGCTAAAGGAATGTCCAAAGGGTTGACTTCAGTACTGGAAAGAATAGAGAAGATTTCTCTCGGTCCTGTTCAATTTGATTTTTTGGAAAAAGAAGACCTGGAAAATTTCTTGAAGGAGCTAATCAGGCACGATGAAAACACATTTATTGTCGTTGATGAATAGACTCTTTTTCCTAACGATTCTCAGCATGGGGAAAACAGAATTGAAAAAGTGGACTTTATCCTCAACTGGCTTAAAAGCCTGCTACGGGTTAGCAAGACTAAAGTCCGTTGGCTGTTCTGCGGTTTTGTAGGTCTGAAAATATTGAAATGAGCGATGAGTTTGTTGAGTATTCGCTGAACAAGTTGTATTGGAACATCCCTTATTCTATTTCTCAAAATAGGTAGAAGACTATGAGGACAAGATGACTTGGGAAGATATAGACATAGCTTATCGTAAATTATATTCAGAGAATTATTTGAGTACCTGGTCTGAGAGACTAGTCGAATATGGTGAATACGAGCTTCCTGCCCGGTAGATTCTAAAGCTACTTGCCACTCTACGGAAAGGTATGCTCAACAATTTGATGACTGGTCAGGATGCCTCAAAGATTGAGGCTGTTGATTATACTTTAAGCAAGGGTCTTGAATACATTATGAAGAAAGACGCTTTGCGTATGTTCTGCTCACCGCTTTTGAGGGATTATTGATTTGACAGATTTGTTTAATGATTAAATAGATGAATACAAGTACCAGCATATTGCATCAGCCTCCTTTATCTATTGGCAATGGGATAAAGGAAGAGACTGTTGTCATAAACAATGATATTTTTACGTCCATCTTCAGCTATTTGTTAAAGGAGGACAGGGATAAGATCGCACAGCCCAATTTGATTATTGGTGAAAAAGGGAGTGGAAAGACCTCATTACTCAAAAGGATGTATTTCAGTATAGAGAACAGTACCAAATGGCTTAAGCCGGTTTTTATAGATGGAAAAAGCCTTTTCTCAACTGATGATATATGGAAGTTTTGTTCACAGCAGGATGATTCTTGCAGGACTGTCTTGTTGATTGACAATGTCCAGTACTATTTCGAGAGGATTGATAATACTGAGCAGTATAATTTGAGGGGAAAGCTCAATAAAGCCGGTGCACCTATTCTGATAGCGACAGCCGACAAGGTGCTGCCGGCATTCACCTGTTATGAGTCTGCTTTCTTCGAAGGATTTAAGATCTCTTATATACGGCCTCTTGTCGTCACTGATTATAGTATATTCGTAGGGTATGAGGCGGATATGACACGTTTGGAAAACCTGATGTCTTACTTGCCTAAGACACCCCGTTCTGTGCAGATTGCCGCAAAGATTATTGAAGATTCTGCAAGTCCCGAAATGGATATAATGCTTCTTTTAGACTATTTCTCTTTCTATTATCAAGCAAAGTATGATAGCTATGTAGTGCAGATTCAAAGAATTTTATCGGCTATTGCAAGGCCTGAAAATGGAGTCAGTCTGCAGGAGATCCGTCAGATGACAGGTCAAGATAACGGGAAGATATCCCCATATCTCAAACTGATGGCTGACCGGAAAATTATAGATAGAACATCTCAAACCCAACGGGGAGGTATATATACCATTACAGACCCGCTGTTTAAATTATGGTTGCAAACTAATGTATAATTCTTTTTAGATAATAAAAATAAAATTTGTATATATTTGGTTATCAATACTTTTCAACTAAACGATAGAAAAGTGATAAGAGAAAATTCAAGGATTATTGAAAGGATTAAAATTTAATGTTTTTAACATTAAAAACAATAAAAAGTATGACAGTGCGTAGATTATAATCTATCATGATCACTTACAAGTAAAAACTTTAAATGTTATGTGTATTGGACGTTTCCTTTGGTCACAAGAACAATTTATAAATTTTGTATTTCATTATTATAATCATCCTTGGTATGTTGCTTCAAAACGGTAAGTTCTCATCGCTCTCCGTTTTGTCAGGTTCAATATCCGTGTTCTCTGCCATGGTTTCTATTGCTGTATGTTCTATCTCTTTCAACACGTTGTTTATTTGCGTCTGTTCTTCCTTAGAGATGCTTTCATCATAATCACGGTCAAGTGCTTCACCAGCCAAGAGTGCCTTGATCATCTCGATATACGAGAATTGCGCCTCTGCGGTGCCCTTGAACATGGTCACCGACACATCGCCATTTTCGTTCTTCTTGAATACCAGTTTCATATCGCTTAATTGAATTTTTTCAGGTTATACTTCTTTACTCTTTTCTTGATCGATGCCTTGCCACCGTCGGTCTGATCTGCTATCAGGTCCAGCACCTTCTCTTTTTCAATCTGACCTTCCAGCGATGCTGAACGGATTGTAATTTTCTTTCCGTCGTTCTTGCATAGCACAATAGTCTGAGCATCAGCCATCATCGGAATGGTGGCGTTGTGGCTCACCAGTATCACTTGCTTCCTGTACTTCACCTTTTTGATGGTCTGCACCAGCGCCTCGTTGATATACTTCACAGCCAGGTTGTCTTCCGGCTGATCAATGATGATAGGTGAATTGCCGCCATCATAGCCAAGTATCAAGTCCAGCAGGATAGCCGACTTCCAGCCAGGACTCATCTCGTAAAAATTCCTGCCATCCGAAGACACGATTTTATACGATGTATGGTCGTTTTTCCGAAGGTATTCATAGATAAAGTCACCTAATTCCCTATATGAGCTCACCTTCGGACGCTGTTTGAATTTTGTCTGGTACATATTCTTCGGCACCACATCGTCCATATTCCTGAAGTGATGGTTCAGATACTTGTTCAGCACCTCCATCAACACTCCTTCGTTAAATTTGAACGTGTTTTCTATGTACAGTGTGTGCCCAGTAGCCTTCACTTCCTTAGTGGTAAACGACCTGTCCATCTCGGTCAGTTTCACTTTCTGTTCAGCAAAACTGCGGCTGTATTTCACGTAGTCACGAAGGTGCTGTATCAGTTTCCTGCGGTTTTGTAAGTTGCTCTGGTTCTGACCCTGCCTTGTTTGCAGTTCTTCGTCCTTCTCATCCTTACGCGTCGCTATCAGTGCGGCCACATTTTCAAATAGCACAGCACCCCTTCTAGCTTTAGCGAGCTCCTTCAGTATAACCTCTACCTCCTTGCTGATATTGTTTGTAAACGGATTTTCGTTTACAAACTTTTCCAGATCCACCATATTTTCAACGTTGGCATTGTACTCTTCCTCCGGATAGGCGCATTTCTCCTCTTCATCATTCTTTGGCATCAGCGGCTGGAAAATGTTTCCCTCCACTTTACCCTTCGTAATCAGTTTGCCGGGATGTGGAATATCCTTCAGCCAACGCTCTATCTTCTCAATGTTTTCCACGCAAAGTAGCATCTCATCCACTATGCGTTTCAGATCTGCCAGCGTTTTGCTGATTTGTCGCTTCACGTTGTCATCGCTCGGAAATGCTTTCTTCAGGATGGGAATCTCGTCTATCGAGGCCTCATCATTCCTGTTCACCAAATCTGCTATAAAGTTCTGATGAATGTAGTAGGGGTGAATTTCCGACGGGTTCTTTACGTCTATGTTCTCCACCTTGAACTTAGCATATTCCGAATGATGCAAATCCTGTTCAAAGAATTTGTTCACCGAGTCCACAAACAGCGTTTTGCCCGAGGACGAGCCACCTATCACCACATTAAGTCCTTCTGTCAGTTCTACGTCAATGTCTATTAGCTCGTTTGACAACTTCACCTTACCTATGTGGTCACATTGTATCTGCGGCTTCTCCTTTTGGTAGAACAGTCTCGAACTCTCCGAGAGTGACAACCTCACGCCGTCGTATGTCGGTTCAGCCATCATCCACGTAGGCACGAAAGGCGAAGCCTCGCTCGATTTCGGTTCCGGGTAGCGGCTAGGAATATAGTTGTCTGAGCAGGTCAGCAGGTTCACAAACTCCGCTATGCCCAATTTGGCAAAATACTCTCGTGTGGTTTCCAGTCCCTTGTCCTCACGCGCAGTAAAGCCGTCAAACTGGTTGTAGTAGATACTGCGGCTGATGGCGTTATCTACCTGTTCCCCCTCATGCAGTGAGTAGTTGAACTGTCCGTGCTTCTGACCCGCGTGTGGCAGTAGCATAAACTCAAATGGATCGAAGGCATTAATTACCTTCTGTATGTCGGGTATTGACTGGTCGGTTTTGCATGGCAGTTTGTTTGTATACAGTTTGTCCAAGATCTCGTTCAGCGCTTTAATGTTTTCCTCTGTCACATCCATGTTGAAATAAATATGGCAGTGGAACGCCTCTACGTCATCGTGGTTCTTGATGTGCAGTTCTGCACCCAACAGTAGGTTAACTCCGATAGCCTTGGCTGCTAGGTATGCTTTCTTGTTAATGGTGTTGTGGTCGGTAAAGCTTATTAGGAATGGTTCATCATTGTTGTACTCCTCAATCTTCTTCACCAGCGTCACAACATCATAGTCCGTCGAACGGTCGTTCGCATTGGGATAGGTGTGGATATGTAAGTCAATATACACTGGCTGCATGGTATTCGCCTCCTTTCTCTATTCGTTACAACCTTTAAATTCATCCTCAAAGTATGGAATTGCACCATACTTGCCTTCCAAATAATTCTTCTCGTAGTTGCTATCTGTCCTAGGCTTTGCCCCGTTGTCCAGCGTTATACTCATCATCGGTGTGAGTTTTGTAGAATAGCTCGTTTTTGCCGTCTTTTCTACGAAGACCACCTGATCCCGTCTCAGCAATTTCTTTGACAGCATGTTAGTATCATGAGTCGTAAAAATCAGCTGGGCTCCGTGAGGGTTCGTTTCTGCATAGTTAAAGAGTTTTACAATACGTCGCGACAACAGCGGGTGCAACTGTGCATCCAGTTCATCCACAAACAGCGATTTCCCTTGCCGTAAGGTGTCAACAATAGGCCCGGCAAGATTAAACAGTTTCCTCGTACCATCCGACTCCCTTTCTTCTATGTCAAAATCAACCATCCCAACAACCTCACCATCTGCGTTTATTTTGCTATGCTTGGCATAGGCAACAATGGGTGGATGCTCTTTTAGGGATGCCACAATTTCTGCGGGCAGACCTTTGGGCAGCATCTTTTCGTCAATATACTCTTGTTCGGTGGTCACTTCACGGAACCCCACATCCATACTGCTGATAAAGTCCAAAATTTCATCTTTATAATCAGTCCTGGTATGAAGTATCTCCTTAGTATAGCGCGAAAAGTCATTATCTCGCAAACCGGAAATCACGCTAGGCTTTGTTCTGAACCATTCTATCACTCGTTTCGATATCTCGCCTCCCAATTGTGCGGCTAACGAAATGAACAACCTGTTATTGTTCAGTGGAATAGTGCCTTCTTTTATTGACAAACCTTCCGAGTAGTTCTGCTCATCAATCTCAATTGTATTTTGGGTGCGTCTTAATAGTGTCTTAAGTGATCGCTTAGGGAATTTTGCTACCAGCCATTCTTCTTCTATCCGTTTCGCAGTGTAGCTGAAACCGTATGTAAACTTGTCGGTGCCATCCACAAATGACATTTCAAACCGTGTTGGTCTCGCCTCCTTATCCGAAAGGAGAAAAGCATCATACGGTAACGTTTCGTTATCGTTCAGCCTCACTGAATGAATAATGATACCCCTCATCATTCCAACAGCCTTGAACACATTTGATTTACCGCAAGAGTTGGCTCCATAGAAAGCCTTGGCGTTAAGAACACGAGTGTTTGCAACAGTGGTATATCCCCTGTTGTCCATGTCCTTAATGCCTGTATCAGCCATGAACGACAATCTGATTTCTCCGTCTATCGAACGGTAATTCTCTACGATAAAGTTTGTTATCATAACTTCATTTTGTGGTTTTTACTCAAATTTGGCTTGTAAATATATGCATTTTAGTTTGTACGCACAAAAAAAATTGCATTTTCTTCAAAAAGAAGACAAATTGTCAGAAAATAACACGCCAACCTGACAGTAGCAGTTTTGGCTGACAGTATGACATGATTATGCGGATTTGGCGTAATATCAACGATTTATCTACTTATTTTCGATAAAATGGTTGTAATTTATGAGGTTTTTGCTCAAATTTTAAGATTTGGCATTCTTGTTGCTTATAATCAGGATGTGGACTCGTTCCTGAGCATCGAAACCACTCCAAGGTGTAAAGCTCTGCTGTACTGTTCAGATTACAGGATATAAACCATAATTGCTCTATGACATACGTCAAAAACGCAAGTGGTACTTCCAGATGGTCAAGCCCCTCAACGGGTGAATCATCGTGGTTGGAGTATTGGGAAAAACATACGGGTAAAAAAGCTACCCGTTGTGGTGCTACCGATTGCCATTCCACAAGCACACTCGTTGGCGGGCACGTCCAGAAGGTTTTCGGGGGTAATGAAATCTACATCACCCCTCTGTGCAAAGGCTGCAACAATCGCACAGACAACTTCTGGGTTGACACCGAACTGGTTAGAGTACCAAACGGATTGTAAACCGTTGCATGGTATGCAACGCCTCAAGTGCTCCGTAGCGGAATCGGAAGGCCACCGCATTGTTTTTCACAATTTAAACCTTACTGTTATGAGGAAAGAGATACACATTGTTTCTAATCCAAACAGAGGAGGTTGGGATGCGAAAAGACCTAACGCAGACAGGGCTTCAAAGCATTTTGATACGAAAAAAGAAGCAATGGAGTGGAGTCGCGATCTGGCAAAGAGGGAAGGACTAGAACTTATTCCTCATGGAGCAGATGGTAAGATTCAAAATCCCAACAGCTATGGAAATGACCCATGTCCTCCCAAGGACTCCAGGCATTAAGCATCGCTTTTCATGGAGGTAGCAGGCCGTTTCAAAGGCCTGCTATTTTTATTCTAGATAGGCACTGTCCGGAATTTTGTGTAAATTGAAACAGGATTCAGCTGCAAGTTTGTTTTTATATCTGGATTCTGTTCTCAAATTGGTTCATAATCAAACTCTAGTTATGAATAGACTGTATCCATTTCTTCTCAATTTCCAGTACTATAGTTTCTAATCAATATTACTCATTCTCTTGCTTAATTGCTTCATATATGCATCTTATAAGTCTTTTTAACTTATTGATTTTTGTATGTAATTATTTAATGTTCATTTAGTTATTGTGTATCTCTACATTTTACGCAGTGGATTGAGTATTTTTACAATACAATGTATCATTCATAATTAATATCAGTTCATGAGTTTTGAACAGTAACGACATCGTGAACGTATAAAAGCAAGAATTTTATCTTGTTCTATGAAAGTATCATCAACAATCTTCCTTCGTTATATAGGAAATTAGTTTGGACTGCCTGATATTTCCTTTAGCAAAAAAACATAAGAACAAAAAAGCCATAAGAAGGATGTTGTATATCTTCATTTATACATTAATAATATGCTTGCATATCTGCATGTCTAATAAATGAGACAAGATCTTGTTTTCACTTTTCGAGCAACTTAAAAACAGTTTAGTTTGGTTTATTTCCTTTATATATAGATACTAAATTAAACTGATTAATATATAGGGCCGCACATGGAGTTATTTTTTACTACAAAGACTTGCCCGATCGGTAATGTATAAGAGTAAAATATTATTTTTCCGTATGATGGTAAATCCATTATTTGCCAAATAAGATTGTTGCGAGTATTAGCCAGCCCCTGCGTAATTTGATGACGATAAGCCTTGCTGCAGAAACATCCACAACAGTTTGACGGTGTTGTACTTTTGCGACATCAGTCCCCCAAGCCTCTCAACGATGCTCAAAACTGGGTTGAGCATTCAATTTGACACTAATGTAGTGAGAATAATTCCTATTATCAATGGGATGGCAAGCTGATTTATGTACAACACCTCACACTTCTCAATGGAGATAACTGATGTCAGCAGGATTGTTATAATCTGTATTATCAGTACAAAGAATACAATAGTTTATAATCTACTTAATATTTCATAATCAGCTATTTACAAATCTGCATTCCCCAATTTTGTTTATATAAATATTTACGGTATAAAATTACCATATTTGTACCATGATGTTTGTAATATTCTGATAATCAGCTAAAGTTGTTTTAGAGGAAGTCAAGTAAGTAACAATAAAAATCAATAAGAAAAGGTGTGAAACTCAAGTGGTTTCACACCTTTTTTGTAGATGTAAATTAAATTGTGTCGGTAAAGAAAAGAAATAAAATATTAATTTTCTAACACAGTTTAATTTACATCCTCTCTCTATATATATCATTTGATGAGAAATTTAGTTGATGATACCCATTTGTCTCATCAGATAAGTTGCATTAAATTCAGATACAATACCTTTTTTTAGTTTATAATCAAAAAGTAATTTATTATTTTGTATTTCAGATGAAAAATGAAAGTTATGTATGTATCTGGAATATTTTTTCTCCATTTCTCCTAATTTTATATCATGAGTTGCAATTATTCCATTTGCGTTATGATTTATTAATTTCTCTACAAATGCTTCCGAACCTTTTAGCTTATCGTTGGAATTTGTACCTTTCAGTATTTCATCCAATAAGATAAACAGTGTTTCATCATTATTCAGCCTGTCAATTATATTTTTAAGCTTTTTCAATTCTGCAAAAAAATAGGACTCATTTTTTGATAGAGAATCTGATGTTTTTAAACTGGCAATTATTTGTGTTGGATAGAATGAAAATTCTGTAGCATACACAGGAAGTCCCATTTCAGCTAGAACCAAATTAAGGCCTACAGTTCTGATATATGTACTTTTGCCTGCCATATTCGCTCCGGTAATGATAAGGAAACAACCTTGATTATCAATATGGATATCGTTTGTTACACATTCTCTATTTACAATTAGAGGATTACCTAAACCCTTACCTTGAAATACGCCTTTTGTTTCAGATATTGTAGGAAAAATATAGTAGGGATGCTTGTCAGCATATAATGAAAGTGAAATTGCCGCATCGAATTGACCTATTATTTCAAACCATTGGATAATACTGTTTTTGTATTGCTCCTTCCACTTCTTCATTCTGAAAATCTGGATGATTTGCCATCCCATTATGCCTTCAAAAAGGAAATGCAACATCAGATTTTTCCTTTGATCCAACATTCTTCCGATACTGTTTCCCTTTCTCATACTTTTTATGGCGTCATATTCAGAGCTGAACAACGAATCCTTCCATTCAGATAATAAGTTTGAATGGAAAGATTCTTTTGATATGATTTCCAACAATTCGGCGTAAGTATTCATTGCATGAATACCTTTATAAATTTTTTCGTGTAAAACATCAATTTCACGCTCTTTATATAGACTTATAATACCCAACATAATAATAGAGTTGATGAGCATATGTGGGGTAATGTATCCCCAAATAACCAATAGTAAAACTATACAGTTAATTGAGATAATTGAAATCAAAAGATATTTTAATGTCCTGTATTTCGCTGAATTATCTTCCTCCTGAAGCCATTGTTTGAAAGTGCTGATATCATTATCATTCTCGTGAGAAAATATTGAGCCCGCAATCCTGAAATTACATTTGAAGTTTCCCTTTTCAGATAATTCCTTTATGGCGTTTTGTTTTTTGATAATCATGTCTTTAATAAGATGTGGATTTATCACCCAATCTGTCAAAACATGTTTTCCAAATACTGTAACAGTCCTGTTTAAATGGGAAAACAATGAATTATCACCCCAAATATCCAGGTCATCAGCAAATGGATGATTATCATAAGTATTGTTTGGTAACTGAGTATCTGATGAATTATGAAAATACAATTTATCTTCTTCAGTTAATTGTATATATCGATCATATAAAGTCAGTCTCTTATCTAATATATTAAGTAGTAAACTGCTGACGACAAAGAGAATACATATAAGGGAGAAATAAAACCATAGCTTATGGTTGCCCCAAAATATGTATAAACTGCATAAAGCACTAAAGAATATAATGATTCTGAAAAGAATCAAATACCTTTCTATCCTTTTTAATCTTGTTATCTGTTTGGTTATATCGCAGTTTATTAAATCCTTAATGTATTTCATCTTTTCACCATTAAATATTATTTGCACTTATATATCCCAGTTATTATTCACCAACCATTTATAAAGGTAGGAATTATTATCAAGAACAAATTATGTTTTCAATAAAAAATCAAATTCTGCACAAATATTTTTCAGAGAATAAAGTTGTAATTTGTTGTAATTTAAATTAACCCGATGCCCCCACACTCTCACACTACAAAACAGGCATTTAATCAGAAATAACTTTTTATTTTATTATTAATTTTAATCACAGCTCTTGCCTCAATCATCAAAATACGCTATTTTAGAGAATTAATAAGAAAATTGGAAAGCAATATTATTTCTGACTGATTTAAACTGATAGCAAACTACAAACAAAACATTTCAGCTATGATAAAGATTTATGGTATGAGCACCTGCCCTGACTGCACATACGTTGAGGAGCAGATTAAAGGAAACAGCAATTATGAGATTATTGATATAGGCACACACGTCAGAAACCTGAAAGCTTTTCTGAAACTGCGAGACAACAACGCGGTTTTCGATGAGGCAAAAAGAACAGGCGCAGCCGGCATCCCGTGTTTCGTGCTCGAAGACGGAAGGGTGTCTCTTACACCGGAAGAGGCCGGATTGCAATCACGCCCTATCGAGGATGGCGCTTCTTGCAGTCTCGACGGAAAAGGGTGTTAAACCCGTCATATCACTTCAAGCCTGTCGGCACTCATCTCTGTATGAATACGCCCGGCAGGCTTTTTCTTTCCCTAAATATTGTTTTCTCAAAAAAGTCCTTCACCCCTTCACATTTCGTCATAGCATACTTATATTCAGCATATTGCGTGTGAAGGACAGTCCTTCACATCCTTCACCGATACACTTGTGAGATGTAAACCGGCTTTTTGGAGAACTTAACGTAGAATTTTTGTCAGGAAATCTGATTTTTTCATTCCGAAATCCATGATTTTCCATCCGTTTTTTCCGCTCAACCCCGCAACCGTGCAGAAAAATATTCCGGTACGGTTACGGGCATCACCGTAACAGTGCGGAAAAATATTCGTAAAGTGCAGGATGAAATCCGTAACCGTACGGAAAAAAACTCGTAACCGTATGCGTTTTATAAAACCGGAGGTGAATGTGAAGGACCCGTGAAGGAGATGTGAAGGATGACCCTTCACACTTAACTTTCTGTCCGTCTGTTATTTGAATGGCATTGTGAAGGAGTAAGGACGGAAAGTGAAAAAATACCCTTATAGGGAAAACGCAGGGGCGCGCGAGCGCGATATTTCTTTTCTTCTAATTTGTGGTGTTTTACCGGAAAGTGGTAAAATACCACAGAAAGCTGCAAAATGTGACTCATTCGGCTATTAGCAGATAAAAATATCCCCCTTCTCACTACACGTAGTCGAGAAGAGGGATAGAAACAGAATAAAAACAAATTAATATTAGCGACCAGTTCGTACAAACATATATGTCACATATATACTTCCTTAATAAATATTATTGAAGTTGTGATGAACATTACTTACTCTTCATAATGACTGCACGACTCATACGCGGATCGTCATAGAACATATTCTCTACACCACCCTTGTAATCAATCTTCAGCTGTGAAGCCGGAACATGGAACTCGTTGACTAAGCAGTCGTAAACGGCCTCGGCACGAGCCTTACTCAAACGTTCGTTAACAGCCTTTGAACCTGTGCCGGCATCGGCATAACCCGTAATGGTATAAACCGCCTTGCTGTCCATGCTCTTGATAACATCGGCCATCAGACCAAGACTGACACGAGCCTCGTTGGAGAGTTTGCTCTTTCCAATCTCAAATACCACGAAGTTGGCCGCGGCAATCTTGTTGGCAATCTCACGGGCCTCTTTTTCTTTGCCCTCAGCCAATGCTCTCTGCAATCTGTCGTTCTCGGCTGCCATAGAATTCATCTTCTCGCGCATGGCGTTGATGGCAGCGTTGTCATAACGTACAACCGTCTTGCTGCGGTCCCATCCGCGCGGCTTGATGTTGTAAGTCAGACCAACCGTAGCGCTCAAAGCACCATCAAAAGCAGACGAACCGACCTCACCATCAATGGCATCATCGAACATGGTACCGCGAATATCTATATTCAGGTCCAGAGCCTCACAAAGACGGAAAGAGTTAAGCCAGCCTAAGTTCATGGTCACATTGCTGGCGGTAGGTTCTTGCCATGTGTGCAGCCAGCCCACACCGACGTACGGTGTGCTGTTCCAGATGCGCTTCTCGTTATATCCGCAGAACAGATTGGAGAAGTTGAACAACACATCAACATGGAAGTTGAAGTACTTGAACTTGGAATAATACATGCCGCTGCCCCAATCTGGAACTTCCTCTCCTGTGGAATGAGCCAATCCCCATCGCGTGGCACCCTTGAAAGAGAGACCGTTGTAAGCCACTCTCAAACCAAGTCCAGGAGTGAACCACTTACCTACCGCGATATCGAGCGACGGCGAAATACGCTTGCCGAAGTCAATTTGCTTGTCGTGGTCACCGAAATAGACCTGAGGACCCACGCCAACGGTAACAAACCAGTTGCTCCAGAAGCGGTTGGTCTCCACTTTGTACTTGTCTCCACTGTATTCCACCTTTTCAGTGAAATTTCCCGGCTGCTCGGTCTGTGCCCAGCCGGCTCCCGCAGCCAGCATAGCCAAGGCCGCGATAAATGTTTTTCTTATCATCATACTGTTTTTAATTGTTAGTATCGTTTGTTTATTCAGCGTCTGTTACAAAATTTCCGCTTGTAATCTGAGTGTTCATCCAGTTCAGACGTTCGGTATAAACCTGTTTCATTAGATTGACAGCCGCATCAAAAGTCATGTCTTCGTCACCGTTAAATGCGGCACCTTTAGAATTCTTCAGAGATGACAGCGGCCACATGGCTGAGTTATAGCGTTCTGACACACGGTTCTGCTCGGCCAACTCGTCAATTCGTTCAACCACAGACAACAGTTTCGGATAAATGACAGTCCAACGTGCCTTAACCGTATTGCGGAATGTCTCATCCTTGAACAGCAACGGATACCACATGTAAGGCATATCATTTTCGTAGTCATAATCACTGCCGGGCCACCATGACGTTTTCTCCGCCAACTTAGATGCCCCATACAGCCACTCATCCGCCTTACGGCAAGAATATGATCCGCCATATTTGCTGTTCATGGCCTGCACCTTGTCGTAATCAACAAATGTCTGCCAGTCAAAATCCCATACCGGACCGGCTGTCAGCTTACCTTCACCGTCAATAATCATATACACACTCTTCGGATGCTTGTACTCATCGTTAAAAGTCAGTTCCTGTATCAGGAAATAATCTACCAATGAATTGATATTCAAATCCGTGTAAGCATAATTACCGTTCTCCAGATTAGCTTCTACAGCCTCTATTCTGGCCTTCACCTGATTGTAAATATCAGCACTATACTGCTTGACCTCATCCTTGAACATGCACGGCAAGCCACGTCCGGTGCGGAACCTGTCCACCTCGTCAAAATTGTCGTCAAATTCCAACAGATAACCACAATCGGCCATGGTCGGATTTGCATTGCCATCGTCTATCACGTCTTCTATGCAGTCTTTGATATTCACACGGTCTCCATCAATCTTGATTTGCTCGCACAGATAGTAATTACCTACATGCCGTCCGTCCATCACGACTTCCACGCTGGTTCCGCGAGGACTCCAACCGATACCGCCATTGTCTTCAGTATAGTTATCCTCATTATTCACATAGGCACTGTCTACACGGTGTGCGATATCCAACGCCACCGCATTGCGGAGCATGGTGCGGTCCATCCAGTTGGCAAGCAATACCCAACGCTTGTGTTTGGGCATGCCAAGTACTTCTGCCTTCCCAACAAGTTTGATGGCAAACGGTTTCTTCGGGAAATTCTGAGTGGAATTGCCGCGCAAACGGATACCGCAAAACGCACCATCCACATCTACAGTTCCATCTGCCTTATACACCGTAAACAAATCATCTTCTACCCAGTCTGAGTCTTTCGAACGGACATTGATACCGGCTTCCGCCCAGTTTTCCGAACCACCTCCACTCTGTGTCAATACCACAACTGGCAAGCCGGAGTTGGTGACAGATACGGTAACCTCTCTTGTCTCTTCTCCATTGGAAAGAGTATAGACTACAGGTTTACTGAAATCAACTTCACTCTCTCCACTTTTCTGTTCCACCCCGTCTATCATGACAGTTGTGCCGTTGCTTACAGTGAATGTAGGCTTCAGTTTGAAATCATACAGATAAGGTATGCAACCGGTTATCGTCTCACCGTCCACATTCAGAGTTTCTCCGTTGCTCGTTTCCGGTCTTGTATCACTGCCGTTAAATACTAACTTCTTATCCAGAATCTTACCTGCATTGTTCTTCGTCTCGAAAGAGAACGATGTAATAACCGGACGGTCGGTTACCACCATATCGTTCTTATAGTTCTCCAGCGAGAGCGGGAACGTATAGCTGGTGTTCGCGGCAAAGTCCACCAACGCTGTGCGTGTGAATTCGGCCTTGAATTTCTGTGTCAGTATGGTAATTTTGATTTCATCACCCTGACGGATATCCGGCGCACAGGTGATATAGCCGGTATAGGACTTTCCGTTAGTAAGGGCGGGCTTGTCGCTCCATACCATCGTCAGCTCATTGGCACCGGCAGCATCACCGGTCCATGTCACAGCCTTTGATGTGGCATCAAAAGTAAATTCGCCTCCCAAACGTCTGCCTTCCGGCAAAGTCAGGATGATGCTTTCTAGCGCATCGCCTTCCAAAGCGGTTCCTGTGGCATTGATATCAAATTTCAGCAAAGAGAACAGATGCTCGAACGCAAATTCATACCGTCCCTCGTAGGTTTTGAAAGTGGGTGTACCCACTTTGTAGTCACCTTCCAGCTTGCCGGTAGCCATGTTGAACGTCTGCGTCAGTTTCAGATTGCCTTTCAAGGCTGTGACGTCAGCCGCCGCATTGTCTGTACTGTAAGGATAATAGGCGTAGGTGGGATATTCACCGGTTGCCATCGTGCCGTTGAACTCGGCTTCTGCCACGTTACCGGTATTGGTGGCCTCGAACAGGGCATTCTTCGTGCCCTTGTCACCAAACACACCGATTGTGTCTTTAGGTGACCACAGGATGCCGGTCACCCCGTTGGGTGCAGAACTGTCCACACAGGTACGGATCCTCATTTCACCACTCATACGGGCTAAAATTGTCACTCCACTCTTCTCCCCATTTTTCACAAGGGGTTCATCCTGACAGGCAGCCAAAGCCAAAACGCCACAGACTACCATGCCATAAAACTTTGTATTGTAATTCATTGGTATTAATTTTTCTTTCATAGTCAGATTTCATGCTTCACAGGACCTTAGCCTGTGAAGCATGTATCAACAAAAAATTACTCATCCCAACCAATGGCGTTTCCACCGCTCTTATAAGCAGCATTATATGAAGTTGTTGATGTGCCATCTGACTTCTTGCGCAACTGGAACTTTCTATTATTCATGATAGTCGTCTGAATCAAATAATCGCTCTTATACTTAGCACCGGAATTAGCCTGTTTGTCAGCAAAATTCATAAAAATCAATCCCAGTCCGGCATTTTCGGTTCTCTGCTGAAGTTTTTCAACAGCCAGATTGTTCATATCCTCAGTCAAAGCTACAATTCCGTTCTCACGGGTACCGATATCACCGGAGTCAGAATAATATCCTCCAAGGTCGTTCATAAACCATGTCTTATGAGAATTATCATTCTTATACAAATCAACACTCTTTTGGAACAGGCGCTCAATACCAGACTTCTTTTGGTCGGTAGTAGCTTCCTGATTAGTTCCAACACTGGTAACCTCCTGATAATACCATCTCAATTGCGCTGTTGAATTTGCATACCACATAGGAATTCCCCAATCCATAGGCATGCCACCTTTTTCATCCTGATAAGTCCAGTCACCTGATTCATCTGGTCCGGTTGAATATCCCCAATAAGTAAACATGATTGGAGCAGTAGTGTTACCATAGCTACTGATCATATTTTGGGAGTTATAGTTTGCCTTCAATATAATCTTACCCTTTACATCGTCAATAGTGGTATTTGGAGTTATCTCGTCGGTATAAATACGATTGGCAGCATCTGCAGATATGCTATTAACCTTATCACGTATTGCATTTATCCATGTTTGTTCTTCTGTCAGACTATTTCTATCCCAAAACCAAGTTCTAATAGGAATTCCCCAACTATTATCTACCCATTCATAATGCCCTGTTCCATAATCACGATCACCTGTTGTATAAGTAAGCATCAGAAAAGCAAATTCATTCTTTCCCAACTCGTCACACTTTTCCAAGTAGGAAGCAACGTCTCTGACAGCTTCTTCTAATGTCATTACTCTGTTGTCATAGCCTTCACATATAACATACAATTCACTGCTAAATGTATTATTTTCTGGACGACTTGAGCTATTATCTGAATTGCTTCCAACAACTGTAGTCTGGAAAATAAACGCACGAATACCGTCCTTGAACTGCTCTTCAATTGTTGCATTCTGATAAACTCTGCTGGATCCATTCGCACTTGTCAATACAGAGAACTTACTTCCCGGAATAGAAAGCTCAGACACATAAATATCAGGGTCAAGAGCACTCATCCAATAGGTATCACCATCAGAGTCTATAGGTGGCAGAAGAACTCGGTTTACTTTGTGCGGTACAATTGAAGCATACTTTAAAGTACGAGTTTTTTCACCACCATTCAAAGTATTGACCGCTATCTGAAGTGTCCGCTTATCTATTACATTCTCATCATCAGGAATGATATAGGCTTTCACATTCAGGAATTTTTCATCATCTCCCAAGGTTATATATTCATCTTTTTCTTGATTATAACAAGGTATATTTATCACATTTCTAACCTCTCCCATATCACCGGTAGGCTCACAAGTTGGTGTACCAGTTTCACCTGCTCCACGGATATAACAGTTAAAATCACCTGTCAATATAGTATTAGTACCACCCACGGCTTTAACTGTAACGTCTGTCACAACAATTGAGGAGCCGTCTTCAGGAGCAGGGATAGTGATATCAAGCACAGTAACCAGGTTATGGAACTGAAGCCATATTGTACCGCTACCAGACTCTACCGTATTTCTATCTACAGCGTTGTAGGCGTACATATATGCATAATCCATATTGGGCAAGGCAAAAGTTGTCGTTTGTCCATTAACAGTTTGATCTTGAGATTCAATAGGACCTGTATGCCATCCGGCAGGCTGCTGGTTTACAGGGATACTGGCAGAAATAGTTCCCTGCTGGTCATCAGAATCAGCTCCATGCACAGCACTTGCCGGATAGAAAGCATAGAAATGGTGCAAATCATCACTGCCCCATTGCAAACCTGCCGCTTTAGGATCTACCTTCATCACCTTACTGGCCTTATTAGGCGTATTTGCATCAGGTGTTATCTTATAATTCACCAAATGATTGGCAGGCTGTGATGTTTCCTTACAGAATATGGCAATCTCGTCACCATCAACCCAATTCACAGCTACTCCTTCCGTATCTCGGTTACCATAAACTGTTTTTGTGTTGACATCATTAGACAGTGAAGAACCAAACAGTATCTCATCACCTGTCTTTACAGGATTCTTTGCCATACCGTTGTCCAGGTTATTGTCTGAACAACCGGCCAGGCATGTCGTAACGGCTATGCCGGCCAATAACATATATCTACTTTTCATAAGTATTTCTTTAAAAAATTAATCCCATCCATCATTTGTATAATCGCCTTCCCATGCATTTTCCGGGTTGGCAAATCCGTGCTTTTCAATAGCCACGCCATCAGCATTTTCAGTACCGTCTTCAAACACCGACGCCTTCATAAATCCCTGCTCCAGTTCCACATCGGAATGTGTTGTAGAAGGAGCCAAATACTTTGTCTTTTTCATGTTGTTACCTCTCTTTCGTTTTTAGTTAACATAATTATTATCATTCTCGCTTTTTATCAATTCACTTCTATTCATCTGTATCGTTTATTTTTGTTTTTTCTTTCTTCTGCCATAGCCGTAACCATAACCGTAGCCGTAGCCATAGCCGTAACCGTAGCCATGATGTTTCGGACTTACGCCGTTAAGCACCAATGCCATGTTCTTGAGTTTCTTTTCCGTATAAAGCGTCTCGACATCGGCCAACTGACGGCGGTCGAGCCTACCGGCACGAATCACGAATACGGTGATATCAGCAATACGGTTGGCAATGGCGGCATCGGCAATAATGCCCACGGGCACACTGTCGGCCACAATATAATCGTAACGCTCGCGCAACCGGCTGATCAGCTCGTCCAACCGCTCGTCCATCAGCAGCTCGGCCGGATTGGGGGCGACAGAACCGGAGGCAATCACATCGAACGTCTCGTTCTTCTGGATAATGTCATCCAGAGTAACCGACTCGTCAATCAGATAATTGGTCACACCCTGTTTCTGACGGCTCAGATGACGGCTCAGAGTGCCCTTGCGGATATCCAAATCGACCAAAACGACCTTTTTCTTTGCGCGGAACAGGCTCATGGCTAAATTATGGGAGATGAAGCTCTTTCCGGCTCCCTCGTTGAACGAGGTGAAGGTGATGACCTGCATGTTCGTGGTGCGCCGCATGAGGAAAGACATATTGGTGCGCAAAATGCGGAACGCTTCCGCCACCATGTCGTTGTCCTCGTCCTCATCGGCTGCCGTAACGGCTGCCTTGCGCCGTTTCTCTCTGTTCTTGTCGAAAGGTATCTCGCCAAGATAGGGCACACTGACCACGCCCTCGATGTCCTTGCGGCCATGCACACGGGTGTCCAAGAACAGAATCATCAGGAAAACGGCCGTAGGCAACGCCAAACCGCAGACGACACCCAACAGAATAATCTTATTGCGGTCGGGCGAGATGGGCGCGTTGCCGCCTTCGGCATTATCGATGATGCGGGCATTATTGTCTGCCATGGCCTGCGAAAGGGCGTTCTCCTCACGACGGTTCAACAAGAACAGATACAGGGCTTCCTTTATCTTCTGCTGTCGCTCGATGGACAGCATCTTGCGCTCCTTCGTAGGAATGGAACTGACACGCACCTGCGCACGGTACTCGCGGTTCTGCGCGTCTGTACGCTTGACGTTAAGACTGACAATCATATTGTCCACCGCACGGATGATGCTCTGCTTCATGGCATGGAGGGTGTTGTTCAGCTCCTCCACCACCGGATTGTTCTCGCTGCTGTCGTCAATCAGCTTGTCGCGCCGCAGACGGGCGGCATTATACTGTGAGATCTGACTCTCGATGTTCATGTCGCTGATTCCGGTATTGGCGGGAATCAGGTCCATGTCTTTCTTGGGGTCGGTCAGATAGCTCTTGATGTAATTGGCCAAACGCAGCTGGGTTTCAAGCTCCAAAGCATCGGCACTGTATTTCTGGGACTCGTTCATATACATGTTGGCCGATGAGGAAATGTCCACCACCTGATTGTTACGTTTGAACGTTTCCAGACTGGACTCCACATCACCCAGTTCCTGACCGATGATGATGAGACGTTCGTTGATAAAATTGGCGGTATTGACGGCCACCTGGTTTTTGTCTTTGATGGCTTCCTCGTTATAGACCGTAATGAGCATGTTGAGCATGTCCTCGGCCCGTGTAGGCGAAAGGTCTTTCATGGAAAGCGTGAGAATGGACGACTCGTCCTCTTCCTGACGGATACCCATGTTAGCCTGGTAGTAAGCCACGACAGATCCCAAGGGGTTCTTGCTCACGGTAACGGACTTTCCGAACCAATCCTTGGAATAGCTTCCGGTTGGCGTAACCACTATCCTGCCCTCAGCCAGTCTGACAGTGTCGTTGAGTGTCACCGTGAGTGTCTTTCCCGACTCGTCGCCCGATATCTCAGAGATTTCCACCCTCTTCTTGTCCTTCGGCGTGAGTACGAATGACACGTAACGCTCAGGCAACATGTCGATGAAGCTCACGGTAACAGGCGAGTTGGTGTACAGCTCGTTGTAACGCAATCCGTCCTGCTGGCGGTAGCTGACATCGGCATGGACACGCAGTATCACCTCGCGCATCAGTCTTTTGGACTTGAACTGGAGAATCTCATTGGACACATTGACCTTGTTGATGTAGTTGTCATAGCGGTCGAGCCCGGCTGTGGTCGTCTTGTTGGAAGGATCCTTGATGATGACCGTAGCGGAACGGAAATAGACGAAAGACGCTTTGGCATATTTCAGCCACGCTACTCCCACGCATACGACAAGGGACAAGAGATACCACTTCCACTGGGACGCCAGATAAAGCATCAGGTCGACGATGTTGACATTTTGTCTGCTCTTGTTTTTTAATGAATTATCAGTCTGCATCGTAACTTTTGGAGTTTATATTAAACATTTATTTTAACACCCACAGGAGGGAACATACGGCCGTCATGACAGACAGGAGGGTTGTTCCGACCTTGAAACCACGGTCCTCGGTATCTTGCTTCTTGTACTTCGGCTCGACATAGACAATGTCGTTCTGCTGCAAATAGAAACACGGCGACCAGAATATGTCCGTCTTTCTCAGGTCGTGTATATACATCTTGCGGTCGTCGCCCTCCTCTCTAATCACCATCACTCTCTTGATATTGGCTTTGGAAGTCAGATCGCCGGCATTGGCGATGGCCTCGAGCAACGTGATGCGGTCGCCGTTTACCGAAAAGGTCCCATTGCTGCTGACCGCTCCCAACACGGTATACTTAAAGTTCAGAAACTCTACAGACACAATGGGGTCCTTGATATAATTGCCCTCGATAATCTTATCTTTAATCAGCTGCTGCAGCTCGCTGACCTTGAGCCCCTCCACATGAAGCTTGCCTAAAATGGGGAAGTCGATATTACCGTCTACATCCACACGATAGCCTTTCTCCTTGCTGACTGTGGCCTGAGAAGAGACGCTCCCGTCGCTTCCTACCTGAAACGACCCGCTCTGGATGTTGAACGGAATGGCCAGTTCCGGTTTCTTGCAGCTTACCGTAATGCTCAACCGGTCGTCACGGTGAATAACTGCCTCATGCTTGACATTGATGGGATAGTCCTTGCCTATCTCCATGTCATTCAAATAAACAATGTTCTTTCTTGAGGAACATGAGGTACACAAAAGGGCTACAAACAGGCCCAGAAATGCATAATATTTAAGTCTCATTTTCTTTATTAATCTTTTAAAAACTCTGTTACATTAATTTTTTCACGTTAAAATTTAGAATGTCTTTCTTCACACTTTCATAGTCATAAATCATTTTTCTGTAAAAACCTCTTATTCTTTCTCTCATTCATATCTTTTGTTTGTTTCTTACTCTAAAGATGCGGACCAGATGCTCCCGTTGTTGACCAAAGCGCCCAGGCAAACCTCAGCCGCCTCTACGTCCGGACGACAATGCAAAACGCCTACCCTCACTTTCTGGACAATCGAGGCTATCGTGTCGCACATATGGTCATACAAATCAAGGTCGGAAGTAATCACCGCACAACCGGGTATCAGCGCGACAAATGCGTCAATGCCTCTGCACGTCACAAACTTATTCGTCTGAGCCTGATACAGACGGACCATTCCCTGAACCGGGAAACTCATATTTTTATAGCAAGGCGTCTTTCCGCTCCACGGCGTTCCATAGACGACGACTTGTCCGCCGCAAACCCGTACGACCGGATTGTCGTCATTCAACAACTGACACCCGACATAATGTTTCATCCATAAAGCGGCATGCGTACTTTTCCCTGTACCGCTCTTCCCCCAGAACAGATAGGATTTCCCGTTCATATAGACCGTAGAAGCATGAACCGATACGGCATGGCAAGGCAATATGGCCTGTGAGAAGGCAATTCTCAGGAAAGATGCCAATACGTCGCCCACACGCTTGTCGCTCCAGCACAAATAGATTCTTACGTCGTGAAAACATTTGTCGGCAAGCATGTAATGACAGGGCTCTCCCTCGGAATAACTGACGTTTACCTGATAGCCTCCAGAAAAAGCATAGAACCTGACATGCCCCATGTCGTTCACGCCATCATCAAGAAGCGTGCATAAGTCGTTTTGACGAAAATCCGAATATGGCAAGACTTCCGCCCTCAACACCGGTTGCTCCGCATCCGCCGGGTCACATCTGAACGGAGCGAATGAAGGCAAAAGTGTTTCTACCTCCTTATCCGACGGCAAACGCAAGGCGAACACAAAGTCAGCCACGCAAAAACAATATTCTCTCATCATTTGAATTGTCCTCTTGTCAAACTGAATAATGTCCAACACATTTCTTGCGGCGCATAACGTACGGAAAACGCAAAACGACGCAAGTAAGCCCACAGCGTGTGCAACTTCCGTTTCCAAACTGCCTTTTCGACCACACCAGCCCGGAACCGGTCGTGAAATCCGAAATTCCCGCCTTTCAACACAATATCAAGCAAAGGACGGGGCGACAGCGGTTTCTCTCCGTAAATCCGCACGTCTTCAGGCAAACCCGCATATTCTGCCAGAAAGGCATAAAGCAAACGGCTCCATTTCCCGATGCCTGTTTTCTCGCAAACGGTTCTTAATTCCCGAAAATCAACGTCATGACGCAAAGACCAGCTGGCGCGCGCCATGTCGCAAAACTGTCTCAACCCGACGCCATAGCCCAATGCGTGTTTCATGATGTGCATATTCAGCATCACAATATTGAGTAACGGAGAAGGAACCCAGATGTCAGCACCTTGTCCGCCCGGCATCTTCAATCGTACGAATCCTTTCTCGCGTTCTTTCTCCTTCAGCAGACTGACGGCATAACGGTTGTGCACATCAAACAGACGGACATGATGTTCTACTTTAACACCCTTCCATGTATAATGGAAACTGTCGTCTGCCGCCGGTGTCACCCTGATGTTTCTGCTCTTTAAAATACGGAGACTCTCAGCACAGTCTTTCCGAGTGAGAAAATAGAAGTCAATGTCACCGCATTCTCTCAACATGGGCTGCTCATACATGAGCGCCACACCTTGTCCTTTCTGCAGCACGACTGCCACGCCCTCTGACGTAAACAGGTCGTAAAGCTCCGCCAAAACGACATTCATTTTCCTGTTCTGCCTTTCTATCGCATCTACGGCAGCTACCCAGCGCATCAATATCTTACCCGAAGGCAAGAAACGGTCCGGCAAATGGCATATCCCTCTGTAAACAATGCCCGTGATTGTCTGACCGACCGCTAATTGATACACCGACTGCCAACTGTCGTCCGATAACGGAAAAAGTGACCAGTCATCCGGCTCTCGCTCCCAAAGCCCGGAACGCATCAGCACCAACAAAGCTTCAGCCTCTTTGTCGCGAAAACATCCCATCGCGTTCAAACTATCAGTCCTAAGTCGTTCCATTCGCGGAGCTGTTTCTCCACATCGCGTAAAGCTGTAGCTTTGTCAACTTCAAACAAGTCACACAGATACTCTGCCAGTTTATCCGGCTGAATGTCGTGATCGGCAATCTGCCGCCACAACAGGGCTGCCGTCTCGTTCAGTTCAAAAACCCTTGCCCGATTCTGCCCGTTTTCACTCGGTTTTACAATCATATACTGGCTACCTATCTTCCGCAGCCTCAAGTCTGGTCTGGCTTTCATAGTTCTCTTGTAAAAAAATAAAGTCGTCGTTAGAATTTCTTTCCGCTAAGAATTGATTTAACTGTAAGAAAAATGATTCTCGCATCCATCATCAGGGAACGGGTAGACAGATATTCGAGATCCATTCTGAGTCTTTCCAACATTTTTTCCAGAGTATCGGTATATCCATTATATAATGTGGCATAGGAAAACAATCCGGGACGAAGCTGATAAAGCAACTCATAATGAGGATCCACCGCCATAATCTTGTCAATGAAATATTTTCTTTCCGGACGCGGACCGACAAAACTCATTTCCCCTTTCAACACATTCCATAATTGCGGAAGCTCGTCAAGATGATGCTCACGAAGGAAACGACCTATTTTTGTCAGCCGTTGGTCATCCTTTTGACACAAGACAGGTTTACCGTCCTTTTCCGAAACCGTTGTCATAGAACGAAACTTATACAGAATAAACGGTTGACCTCCATAACCGATTCGTTCCTGTTTGAAAATGGCCGGCCCCTTATCCTCGTACTTGATAAGGATATATATCAGCAAAAAAAGAGGTGAAGACAGAAGTAATCCTATGAAACTTCCTATCACATCCATACAACGCTTTACATCACGCGCCACTGGTGACATACCATCATAGAATTTATGTTCAATATTTGCCATACTTATCTCAATAACTTTTGTTTTGATTGTTGTTTCTTCACGTTCAATACATTTGTGTATATTTTGATACATTTGTCTATCATTTGTTTTTGGGTAAACAATTCTTTATAACGCTTCTGCGCATCTGTTGCATATTTCTGGTAGGTTGTTTCATCCTTGGTCACTTCCTCAATGGCACGTGCCAGTTCTTCCGGGTTACAGGGTGATACATTAAGCCCGGATACGCCATGGGCATTTACCCAGGACACTCCGGATTGCGGAATATTTGTAGAGACTACAGGTTTTCCACAAGACATGGCTTCAATCTGCACAATGCCGAACGCTTCGGTCTTCTGCACACTGCTGAGACAGAACACATCGCATGCGCCATAGTAGGAAGGCAAATCCTCATCGCTGACTCTACCGAGCAATCTCACCTTATGTTGCAGGCCGAGGTCCGCAATTTCTTTCTCCAATTCGTTTTTCAACGCGCCAGTTCCTCCTATCAGTATCACATAGTCATCACTCAGGTATTTGGCGGCGGCTACTAAATAATGATATCCTTTGTATGCGACCAAACGCCCCAAGGAAAAGACAATTCTCTTACCCGGATATTTACTCTTGATGTTTTTGACAGCATCAGGAACCGGACGTATCTGTCTTATGCCAATCGGCAGACATAGTGTTTTATCTTGCACACCTTTCAAAAATGACGATTCAGACAGATAAACCGGAGTGGTGCCTATCACTTTATCGGCACGTCTGAGCAGCCACCGTTGCAGAGGGCGGTATAACTGTAACAACAGTTTCTGCTTTTGAATATCACTATGCCAATGCAAAATGACCTTGCCTTTGAATCCAGACAGCAACAAAGCCAAGCAAGCCATCGGATCAGGATGGTGTATGTGTATAATGTCATAGTTGCGGCGAACCTTCCACAAAGCAAGAATCATGGCAGGCGAAATCATGGTGGCAGAAGCCTTAAACCATGTGTGACAACAAATGACATTCGCATTTTCATTGACGGAAAAAACATTGTTTCCGCCTTCTGTAGCGGCACACATCATGTCGCAACGTATGCTTTGTTCCGACAGTCCTTCCATCAAGTCGTAAGCAACCTTCTCAACGCCACCCCGAATCGGATAAAATTTTCCGAGTTGCAATATTCTCAATTCCTTTTCATTCATAACGTATCATACATAAGCACAAGCAGGACAAACTCTCTGTCAGGCAAACGTTATCCACACCCAACTTGAGCTTCCTGTCACTCATATTAATTAAGAATGTTGATGATCTGTTTATTCCGTTGTTTGGACTTTCAATAGTTCCTGATGCCGCGTTATCACTTCCGGATAATTGCGGCGGATATATCCGCCTACACTGTTATAGGTTAATCCCAATCGGGCGGCAATGGATTTCAACGGTTCTGTCGTCGTGGCGTACAGACAAACCGCTTCACCATATTTCTCCTCACTCTGTCTGGAAACGGTCTTGCCGTTTGCTGATTTCATCATCCCTTGTTGCCTGGCAAGTTCCGGTTCATGTTTATGTAAGTAATTACGAAAGACTTCCGGATGTAATCCGAATTCGGCAGCCACTTTCGACATCGGACGAGGATTACTTTTCAGACTTTCTATGGCTTTCTCATATTTTACAGCAACGGTCTTCATACGTTTCCTGGCTTTGCGTAAGTCCGTCGGATGCTCCTCCTCTGTAATGCCGGCACGCTCCAATACCAATTGTTTGTACCATTTGTGTAAATAAAAACGGAATCCGCTTGCTGCCACACCGGTCTGTTCCGCAATTTCCTTCATGGTCATTGCAGTATCCCTATATAAAGCTAAAGCGGCAGCATATTTCTGTTCCGTTACAGCCGACGGCTTATAGATGCGTCCGTTTCCTGTCAGTTCGCCAAGTTTCTTTTGTTGTCGGGTTATGGCTTCCTTTCGCTGTTTCCTTTTCTTCTTGAGTATTTCTTTATGATAAAACCTCAGATGCTGGCTAAAGCCGCTGACTGAAACCTTGCAAGCTTTGGCCACTTCCGGTATTGTCATATCTGTATCACGATATAAATCTACTGCTTCCGCATACTGTTTTGTGCATTTCGGTCTTGCCCCGTGCCAGATATTATCGTTAATACCTAATCCTCTGCGTACTTTCTCTCGCCATACCAAAACTTCAGCATAATGTATGCGCATGAAATTGGCAAGCGCAGTTCCGTCTATTCCGAATTTCCGTGCAATCTGTGATATGTTCAAGTCTATATAGTTCAATGAATCACAAGCAGAAACCGCATCTTTATATTTGGCATGAGCATTGATATTCTGTTTCCCAACCTCTATAATCTTGACCTCATTGGCCTCTTTGCCGTCCATGTGTATTTGGTGACGGCACAACACCAGTTCCCGCCAGTAGCGACGTAAGTAACAGCCCAATCCTCCTGCGGACACACCACACTCCTTGGCGATATCCTTTATCGTCATGTCCGTGTCTGCATAAAGCCCCACAGCCTTCTCATATTGGCAATGCAAGGCATGCCGACGCAGCAAAATGCTTTTTTGCCGATTGGTCAGTTGTGTATCAGTAGAAGCAAGCAAAGAAATGTCCATATCGAAATTTCTTTACAATATATATTCTATGCCATTAGTTCCTTATAGAGTCGGAAATAATCCGCATACCGATCTTCTTTATTGAAATATTTTAAGGCGTACTCCCGGCATAGCGGTCGATAACAGCTTTTGCCATGTTGGCGAATAGTCCGGGCGGACTCAATCAATCCCCGAAGGTCTCCTTGCTTTACAATAAAGCCAGTCTGTTCTGTCACCGCTTCCACGCTTCCTCCTGTCTGATAGGTTACTACCGGAGTTCCGCAAGCAATCGCTTCTAAATTCACAGTCGGATAATTGTCTTGCCAGGTCGGATTGATAAAAACGTCTGCCAACGAATAAAGTTCTGCCAATTCCTGCACATTCTCCGTGCGTGATATGCCGAGGATGTTTTCCGGTAACAGTTTCCTTTCTTCCGGTTTGATGCCGACTAGTACAATCTGCTCATCTCCTTTCAGCATCTCAGCCATTTGTATAAAGTCACCCAATCCTTTTTCCTTACTCCAGATACTGGCTACGCCTAAAAAAATATGCTTGCCGGTTAATCCGTACCGAGATGCAACCTTACGCGTGTCACAAACACGAAATACATCCGTATTGATGCCATTGTGAATAACGCGGAATTGATATTCGCTCAAAAATGAATGCTGCATTTCGTCTTTTATCCAATTGGAAACAGGAACAATAATGAGTTTGTCTTTAGGCATAGATGTAAATGCAGCTTTTTTGTCGGTATAGTTACGTGCTGAACGATCAAACAGTAGACTGGCAGGAAACTTTCTTTGCTGTGGACAGCGATTGCATCCTGTCTGCCATTTGTTACACTCCGCGTAAGAATAATAGTAACAATGCCCTGTATAAAGCCAACAGTCATGTATTGTCCACACGACGGGAACACCGCATTTCGACAGGTAATCGAATAAGACTTGATAGTTCAAAAAATAGCCATGTATATTGTGGATATGGATAATGTCCGGGGCTATTTCCTCTATCTGTTTCACAAAATTCCTGGTCGCCCGGGTGGATGCCAATCCATGATTGTCAAACAAGCGGGTTTGCACACCATGCCATAATGTACTCCATTTACCGCCGACAGGGATAATTTGCGACTGACAAGGTTTTATGCCATCCCGCCCTTTCCCGTAAGCGATATAGCTTTTCCACCCATTCTGTAAGGCCAAATCCCCGATTTCCTGCATGATTCGCCCCGTAGAAGTAGATAAGCGTAAAACCGGATTGATTTGCAGCAATTTCTTCATTTATTTACCAAAGAAATAAATAAATTAATCCATTTATTCATGACAACTTCTTCCGAATATATAGAAACTACCTTACGGGCATTTTCTGACAACAGCCTCCGGAAATCATCATCACCCATTACATCCATCATCGCATTGGCTAGTCCGTCTATATCTCCATTTGGCACAATCAAACCGTTCTCTCCATGCTTGATGATGTCTTTCGGTCCGCATTGAAAATCAAACGTAACTACCGGCAAGCCACAGGCCATGGCTTCTATCATCACCATCGGGAACCCTTCATAATTGGAACTCATTACTAATAATGAGCTATGTACATATTCTGTTCCAATGTCCTGAGTGGGGGGATTAATATGTGTATTTGCTTGCAGTCCTTTATCATCTATCATTTGCTGCAACCCCTCTTTCCATTCTCCTTGTCCGAAGATGTCAAGCTGCCAATCATGGAATACCTCGTCCTTTTGGACAAGTTCCCATGCTTGGATCAAACGGTCAAATCCTTTCTGATAATCCAATCGCCCTACAGCTATAACCCGTTTGTTTCTCACGTCCGAGAAGCCGTTGCTTACTTGCATGGCAGCATTGGGTATCACCTCTATATTCGGCAAATTGCCCCAATAACCTAAATCCTCTTTGGTCAACACCACGAACTTGTCAAAGCGGCGTACTATCCGTTCATCCTGAAATGTACGTAGCCTGTCAATCCATCCCAGCAATCCTTTCCGTGCATACTGCAAACGGAAAAACTTACTATAATGCAACTCCAGCACTTTTTTGCTTCCGTCCTTTATATCCGGAATAAACGAAGATTCAGAAGGATAAAGCGACACAACAAGGTCCGGTTTCTCTTTCAGGAGCAATGCTGTCAATTTCCGTTTATGCTCCTTCCTTTTACGGAGATACCCGATTATCTTTTTCCACACCCCCTTTTCATTATCCTCCGAGTAATTAATTTCCAGATCCGTCATACATACCTTCTCCGGAAACGGATAAAAAGGAGGACACCGGTGCTGGTCGGTAGTCACAACAGACACCTCCCAGCCCGATAGTTTAGCAAGACAAGTCACTTTATTCAGAAGCACACGCTCCATTCCACCCGGATTGCATGTGGAATGGGTGCAATAAATGATTTTCATAATAACTCAGATATTATGAAGACACTTCTAAGATTTTAAGGAAACGTGTTTTATCTTTTTTACAAAAACAGAACATATATGAGCGACACGATATCCAAATAATCGTCTTATCATTCTATAAATCTTTTTATCAGCCGGATACCAAGAAGCCGCAAAATGATGGATAGTATATGTAGATGAAGTTATTGGACATTTAAAACTATTAGGATACTTAGGTGAAAAATAAATCGCAGGAAACACACAAAACATATTTTCATCTTTTAAAAATTCTGCTGAATGCTTTATTCGTACATATTTATATTTTTCCCTAATTCTATTCGACATTATAACTGGTAAAGTTGTCATATCAAAAATACCATTAATATTAAAATGTCTATTATCATAATACTCCATCATCTCTTTCATAAATTTCCATCCCTTCTCACATCCCATAACTGCAGGCTCGATATTATAACCTTGTTCTTCACCTATGAAATAAGGGAATTGAAGTAAATCATCAAAAGATTTCAACACTTCCACATCAGAATCCAAGTAAATTCCTCCCTCGGTATACAAAGCATAACAACGAATATAATCCGCAGCAAATGCATATTTGCGAGCCTCAAACGCTTCTTTACACCACACTGAAGAATTTATATCAAAACGAGACAAATTCCATAAGTGAATTTCATAATCAGGAAGCTTTTTCTTCCAAGAATCGATACAATATTCTATTTTGGCCGGATACCGATCATTTGAAAGCCAACAAAAATGAATTATTTTTGGTATCATAAATATAATCAGATTTCATTAAATCTAACTTTATCACAAATATTTATCTTAACAGAAAAGCGGACAAACTTAACATATCATAGTCTTTTCTATATTAATCTTTGTTCTTATTCAATGTTTTCACAGACTTTGCTCTCATTATCTTGATATTCATCATTGAAACATAAGAAAGGAGTAAAGACCAAAAATATATCGGTTGAGACTTTAACCCAAATACATAAGCCTAAAATAAGAATTGCAATAAAACAAAATTTCATTCTTTCGGTTCTGTTTATACATTCTTTACAGACATTTATAAAGAAAAGGATGAGAATAGAAAGACCGACTAAACCAAAATAGAATATAAAACGTGAATAACCGGCATCCGTATTCTTATAGAAACCATAATCAGAAGGCCCGATGTAATAAGGGTCATTTGCTGTACCGGCCATATACCCATCACCCACAATCCATGTCTTAAGATTATCCGGAAATATCATCCCTTCTGACAACATGTTTGTAGAATTTGTTTCAAATCTACCATTCTCAAAATAATTAAAGAATGCCTCAAATCCAAATCTTAGCAATCTTCGAGATTCAGGGCTTGCATGATATAATCCAATACACACAATCGCAAATATCCCAATAATTATCAACGACATAGACAGGAATGGCATAAAAGAAGCCATTTGTTTCTTATGATTGTAAAAGAAAGAAAAAAACAAGTAGGCCAAAGCGATGGCACCACCGACAGACGCTGTTCTTCCCATCATATTACCGATTACAAAAACATAAAGAAAAGCTGACAACAACCCGATAAACCACCACTTGGATTTTTGTTGTTCTATTGCTTGCAGAATCAGATAAGCAATAATTATAAGTATTGCTCCCAAACGTCCTCCGCCCACATCCAATGCACATCCTATCCCGTGAAGTCTTGCTTTACCAATCCCCACTCCCATATATTTCTCACCTGTAATATAAGTTTCCACCAAATTCTCCAAAACAGGGAAATGATTGATTAATAATCCGATAGTACATTGCAGTAAAGCAACAGACATTAAATAATATCCTACTATCTCTGCAGAAACATATCCATGTACCGTTCTCATCAGACTCACACAAAAATAAGCCGCAAAGAGCCACACCAACATAGACATGATATATCCCAGATAAGAATTATCTGGTGTGTTGTTTATGGTCATTGAAAGAAAGCTGCAAAAAGAAACTCCCAAAGCCCATACAGAAATCTTAAAAAGACTTCTTTCAAATAAGTCAGTACGCCCTTTTATATGGTCCCAACAATATGCTAATAATCCCAATACCGCCAAAAACATTTTTGTATTGATTGACGGTAGAAATGAAAAAAAGAACGGAAAAAAGAAAAGACTTGTCAGCACCGTTACTATTGAAACTTGCAAAACTTTTATCATATTCAGACAGAACATCTAATATTATTAACGGATTGTCTTCATTACAGCAAAACCTATATCCAGACACGACACTCACTTATGATTATTATCTGTAAACAATACCATAAAAAAAGCGACAGACAACCTGATAATGCAACCAAACAATCCCAAACAAACGATAATGCGCACAGCGTTGTATAATCCGACTTCGTAATGATACATTCTTGTTTTTTAGTATAAAACAGTCGGCTTCAGGATACATGTCATGCCACAAACGATAGTATGAAAAATCAGATGAGATAACGAGAAGGGGGAATTTAGCTTCCAATTTTAAAAAAGCGATTTCCTTATCAAGTCCTGTACCATATATATGTCTTATAAAATTCTCGACCCGATTCACATTGTATTTCAAATCAGCCCAAGACCTATCGGAAATCACACGACTTATGGCTGTAGTATTCGTCTTCACATAATGGTAAAAAGCTTTTGGAAAATATGATACATTGTTAGCATACGCAAACAACAACATCATGGTCATATCTTCTCCCATACCGTGTCCGGAGGGAAAACTTATATCATGTTCAATATAAAGACTTCTCTTGACTAATTTGTTCCATACATTGTATTTCATGCCACCACCCAACATAGACTTCAACGCCTCTTTAGCAGTGGAAAAGCAAGGCTGTCTCATATATCTCTCATTCTTCTCAAAAGACAAGAACCAGTCACACCAAACGATGTCCGCGTGTTTCCTCTTCGCTTCGGCGTATAAAGCCTCAAGCATGTCAGTCTCCACAAAATCATCACTGTCACAATGAAAAACATACTCTCCACGCGCCACGCTCAACCCCGTATTCCTCGACGCCGGCAAACCTTTGTTTTCGCTATGCTCCAACAAAACCACATCACCCTTTCTTGAAGGATAGCAGTCTGTTAAATTCTTCAACACGCCCCAGCTGTTATCAGGCGAAGCATCATTTACAAAAATATACTCCACCTCACGTAAAGTCTGTTCCATCAAAGATTTTACACAGCGGGCGATAAATCGCTCCACATTATATACCGGAACAATGACAGAAACCTTATATTCCACCACTTTCTTAAATTAAAATCCAGTCCTTACACATACTCCTGTCCGAAACAAACTCCTCACAGCTGTCCGGATTAAACCATATTTTAGGACCAATGACCAATTTATCAGAATGATTGTTCAGAAAAGCACTCCACCAACTGTAAGTGCTGTTGGATATGATGTTGTGTTTGCAGACACTCATCAGCTGCATGTCAAAATGACTCCCCCATCCACTGGCCGGATTACCCTCCGCCAATGTATAATCAATGTGTTCAAAATGCTCCTTTACCCAATCCTTGTTATCGGCAAAAACATAAAACCGCGGATTGTGTACCCTCTCCTTCACTTCTTCAATCGCTCTCAAGTAATAATCCATCGGACATGTATCCTGATACCAGATTCGTTTCATGTAATCATCTCCCTTACGGACATGAATGGCTACAGATTCACAGCTTTTCAGTTCCATCTCAAGCTCAAGATTCCTCTTATCTGTAAAAGGCTGAAACCTAAAGCACCGTCTTACTTCATCTTCTACGGATGTAACCATCACCGCATTCTGAAACACCCCTATCACATAGGCATCATTTCTCACAAAAGGAATAAAAGCATCAAAAGCAGTGGGCATATATATCACCTTAGTCAATGCCGGTATATATTTACGCCGGATTTTTGAAACGACATCCGCTCCTCCTCCTGTTTTGAAAACAGTCCATGAAGAAGCTTGATCAATCGTCGCATCTGGAAAAATTTCATTCCATGCCACTTTCTCATGAGCTAATTTAGCTGAATGATAAAAGTCCACCTTTGCCTCATAACCATTCTTCTTTAAATAAAGATAATAGCTATACTGAAACATGCGGTTAGCCAAGCCACAAGCCATGTTAACAATGATACTCATAAACGTTTGTAAACCGATTGATAAAATACCGAGAACCAGTTTTCCCCACATTCTGAATAAACTATCTCAAATCTTCCACCGAAAAGTCTTCTTTTCTCAATAAGGCAGATACCGCATCTATATGCGAGTGGTAAAAAAAATTTGTTGATTACGCCTTTCAATATCCTTTCACTGGATTCTTTTCGGGAAACAGCCGCAAAATATCGGTAAGAGTTTCCAAAAACCTAGTTTCCTTCTATTGACAAAATTCTATTTAGACTCTCCATTAACAGGAAATCCCCTATGACTGCTAAATGATACTTTCAGCCATAATACAATTGCAAAGACCTTACAAAAAGCAACTTCAGCCACACGTGAACAGCTCGCAAGACTTCTCCATATCTTTATATAAGAGCTACATGTACCGATATAATTGTATAAGACAGGAGCAAATTGATGCAAATCCTCATCAAATTGGTGAATAACCTGCTTATCAAACTTTGAAATATTAGAAAAATAAGTGATATAAATATCTTGAACGTTTGGACGGATTCTGGCATCCAAATATGATTTCATCTCGACTGTCACGCGATGACAAAGTTTATCATACAGAATAGCCATATCCAACACATTTTTAATACGTTCCGGCATCTTTTTCATTTTTACGACCGGATCAATCGTCTGACCGACTCTACCGACAAGATACTGATATACAGGTTTATTAAAGGCACCAACAGTCCTAACATCAATCATCGGAGCAAATATCCATTGCTGGTCTGTATAGGAAATGCCTTCTGTTTGACGATATCCGGAACATAACAAAAGCTGTCTCCTATATGCAACGGCATGCATCTCCATATTTTGGAAACGTTCAGTAATGCAAATCTCTTGCATCGGCATCACACACTTTCCCCAATTGTATGATATCCGACCAATCTCATTCCGGTTCTCATCAACCAAGATAAAATCAGAAAGAGCCAAGTCAACATCATTCTCACGTAAAAAAGAAATAAAACCTTCAAGATTTTGTGTGTCTACACTGTCATCTGCATCTACAACCTTAATATATTTTCCTACAGCAACAGGAACAGCTGCATTAATACATGAGCCATAATTACCGTTTTCTTTATCAATTACTTTAAAGATTTCAGGATATTCGTCTGCATATTCATGAGCAATTGAAGATGTGGCATCTTTGCTGCCATCATTTACAACCAAGACTTCCAGACATTCTTCATATCGGCTTATACATAAAGAATCCAAACAATATCTCAAATACATTTCCATGTTGTAAGCCGGTACTATTATCGTCAAGACCTTATCCATACCTGTTGTCTTTATTTTATCAAAAAGCCACTTTTCCTTTTTTTATCATATCTGATAACCAACAAATCTTTGATGGTATCCGGCAAATATTCCTTTATCCGGCTGCGCATGGTCTTCTTTACAATTACCGAACGATAAGGCGACTGACGCTGTAACAATTCGGCCTCATGCGCATTCACTTCCTCCAAAATAGCCTGCACATCATCATAGAAACGACGCAACTGGGCAGAAGCTTTAAAATACCGGGCACATACGCAACCATAACGCTCTAATATCTGCCATCTGTCAAGTTGCTCTCTTTGAGTAAAGAAAGCAAAATGAGCGACAATCGCATCTCCATTCCAAGCATTGGACACCCCTTTTGAAGTGGGATAAATGCTAGACAGAAATTCTTCATCATCTCCTGGCACCACACCGGAAAAAGTCTTCATTTCATCACCAAACCACAACACGGCATTAATTGAAAAACGGGTCATTCCCATTTCCTTTTTGCCCAAATGCAATTTATCCCACGTATTTGTTATAAGATAATTTTCTATGAACCAACTATGCAGTTCTGCAGCGAAATAGCCACTCTTCCATAAAATAGGATGAGAGGCATCCGCATTGTAATACTGGTCGAGTCGTAACTTTCCAGCTGTCTGTAAAAGATAAGTGGACAACGAGTTATTGATTACCAAAGGTGTCACCAAGAAATATTGCGGATTGTCAACCCTGAATTGAACCATCTTCTCTATCAGTCCCGGTTCCATCCAAACAATATCATCGTCCAACTTAAAATATACCGTATCTGGTTCTACACATGCTTTATAAAATGCATTGATACTTGCATTCCCATTTACCACCCCATCTGGTTGCCATACAAGATTGACAATCGGGAATTGATCAGCAATCTTTCTAAAAAACTCTATATCAGCACCATTATGCGTATTCACCCAAATATCGTAACGGTCTACAAGCGGGCAAGATACAATATAAGGTATCAGATACTGCATATAACGGCGACGTCCTGCAGCCGTATTAACAACAACTTTATAATTCTTATACATAAGGTAGAGATTACGAAATTACAGACCTTGTTTATTTGAAGTATGAAATAAAATTGCCCAATATTTACGAACGTTTATGTCTTTTATATTCTCACTATACACATATCCACCACATTTAAATGTTTGCCAATCAACAGAGAAGTTTTTCTTGCAGATATGCCCAACAAGCAAATACAGCACCAAACAATCCGAAAGCAACTATTAAATAATCATATTACATTCTATATTAAACATTTATCTTATCCAGAAAGAATAAATGCTTCTTTATAGTTTGCAACCCCATCTTATGAACCAATGCAAACAAAATACGTTGATACAAGGTATTCACTTGTGGATCCATTTTGTTCAAGACTTCTTTATAACTCATCGTTAAAAAGTCACTTGGCGAAACAAACAAATCCGGATGTTCCTCTTTTACTTTCTTTACCTTATCATTACAATATGCCCTATTGGCATGCAAGTGAAACCAAACAGGACCTGAAAACATTATCTTATAAGGATTATGAAAAAGTTCAGTACATGAATAAGTGATTCTATCAGCAAAACGTCTTGAGAAAAAGGTCTCTTCCGACAATTTAAAAATCACAGTATCTCCTTCTCCATTATAAGGAGGATGGATATTAAATTTATCAAACGGAACATACCATTTATCATCTTTAAAAAGATTAAGACCGGATAATGCGATGCAAGCCGAGCCTCGTAATAATCTCCATTTTGCATAACGAATATATGAACCAATAAACACATCTACTAATTTATTGGGCAACAGAAACAATGCAGGCCTATGTATTATAACAGAAACATGTCTGTACAGTGAAAAATACATCATAAACAGCCACCCCCATAAATATGACAAATTCCATTTTAAAGAGATTTTCCCAGCACAAACATCCCTCCATTTCTTTATTTCATCTGCAAAATATATCTGGTCTGCATCTATTTTAACTGCAAATTTGTATTGCATTTTAGATAATCCGTAATTACATTGGTTACAATACAATCGTGGTGAATCATCTGGTAAAGTCTTTGCATATTCAAACTCTTCACGAGTTAAATCAAAGGAAAGAACTTTATAATTATAAGCATAAACTTTTAATTTCTCCGGATATTGTTTCTTTTTTTCCTCCAATACTGACTCCGTTTCATCACTACAATCATTATAGACAACAATCAATTCATCTAAAGCATCAATACAAGAATCAATGCAAGGACCAAGAAGTTTAGCTTCATTCCTTGTTCTGATTAAGCCTGATAGTCCATTTATAAGTTTCCTCATTATTTTTCAATTATTTTTTTCTGTAAACTCAAATAACATAACTATCTATAATTAAAAGTATTCATTTTTAAATGATTTTCAATCCCATACAAATTGGGATTAAAATATAAAACAAATGATAGTTATAAATCAACGCTACTTAAAATGAAATAAGAAACAGAATTTTTATATTTTGTTTTTAAAAAAACTCATCATTTTTCTAATCCTCATAAGAAAATACTGATTGTAAGATATAAATCCAAATATTTTTCTTTGTAACGTTCTTTTAAGTTCTCCATCCTTAATAGAAAAATCTTTCATCCTTTTAAGTGTATAATCATATGAATTGATTACATCCTCTAAAGCATAAAAAATATTATCTTTTGTCGTACCAATATCTTTTAGAGCCTTATACATTAGCAATGTCGCATAAAATCCTGTTATGGATTTATAATTAAAAGTATTAACTAAAGACGTCATTGCACTATTATCTCTATAAAAATATTTATATATAGACTTTGTCGTATATTGTATCTGATTTCTACAATTACATAAATATTGAATTATAAACAATCGATCTTCACTATAATAAATAGTCTCATCAAAAAATAATTTATTTTTTTTTATTATTGAATTCTTATACAATTTTGAGCATATAAAACAAAGATAAAAGTCAGAACGATACATTAATTTAATTGCGGAATCCCTATTTACTGTTTTCGAAGTATAAGGAAGTTCTGATGTAGATTTTACAATACCATTTTTTAAATCAACAGTATCATAACCAGCTAATACTATATCTATATCCGAATGGTCGTTAACAATATTTATAAGAAAATCCAGTGCATACAACATCAATTCATCATCTGAGTCAAGAAATGTTAACCATTTACCTTTTGCATTTCTCAATCCTACATTCCTTGCAGAACTAACTCCACCATTCTCTTTATGAAAAACCCTAATGCGAGAATCTTTTAAAGCATATTTATCACAAATTTCTCCAGATTTATCTGTACTGCCATCATCAATCAACAAAACCTCAAAATCTTTAAATGTCTGCAATAAAACACTATTTAAACAACATTCTAAGTATTGCTCTGTATTATACACTGGTACAATAACTGAAATTATAGGAGACTCTTTCATAAATAAATTAAAGTTCTAACAAATAGAAATTAATTATATTTTGTTCTTATAGAGAGATCAAATATTTTTTTTCATTTTTACATGCATCTTTAATACATAATGACTAAAAACACTAGTTTTATCAAAATAAATCACCCATTTTGTCCAAAAGAACAAATGACTTTTTAATAAATCTCGCCCTAAAACTTTCAACATAGTCTTCAGATGGTCTCTACACTGACGATCTCCATTTTTATAGGATATTAAAACTTGAGCAATATATCCATCTATTGAATCTCTCACTAATTTGTTTACTTCCTCCCCAAATATTTTAGAAAAATTTTCATAGATGGACTGATATACCAATATAAGGTTTTCTTTTATATAGTATTTGCTATTCCAATTTGGAACACTATAATAGTAACCAATCTTATTTGTATATGATATAGTATCAATACAACGAATATATTCTATGCAAAAAATCTGATCTTCCCAAAAATTAAACATTTCATTAAAACGTAAAATGTATCTTTCTATAATTTCTTTTCTAAACAATTTAATCCACAAATATCCCAATATTTTATTCTCATATAATTTTATCAAACCAACCTTTTTATCTCCACAATATTCAAATCCATTAATTGATTCATGTGAAGAAGAATCAATTAAAGATCTACTACTAAAAAATGATTGACAAATTAAATCACTTTTATCATTTATACAACAAATAAAATTATCTAACCATGAAGAATAGACATAATCATCAGCATCACAAAATGTAATCCATTCCCCTTTCGCATTATCAAGCCCTACATTACGCGCTGAACTAACCCCACCATTCTCCTTATGAAAAACCCTAATACGAGAATCTTTTAAAGCATACTTATCACTAATTTCTCCAGAATGATCTTTACTTCCATCATTTATCAAAAGCAGTTCCCAATTTGTAAATGTCTGCACAACAATGCTGTCAACACATCTATTAAGCGTCTTTTCAGCATTATAAACGGGAACAATTATAGATATTAATGGATTATTCATTTCGAATAATAAAAAACAAGTGTATTTCGAACAAAGAAGCTATAGTACATTGAATAATCAGCTTTCAGTACCTATCAGAAAATACGACAATTAAGATATATTTCAACTATATATAAAGATATTTTAATCCATATCTCTTAAACTTTATACTTATCAAGAACTTTAAAAGGTGCAACTTCCAATAATTTTCTTTGTATAATATTTATATTCGTTCTTGGTAGAGACATTGTACCATTTTCATTAAACAACTTCATCCAACTATTATCTGAAAGATATAAATCGAAGTCTTTAAAACCTTCATAAAAAGGTATATCGACCGATGAAAAATAATCATAAAATTTAAATCCATCCGTATCAATATATCCATGTTTAATCCAAAGCGCAGGTATATCATATGCATGAGACAATATGATACCATGTAATGAAGATGAAAGTATATAATTACAAGAAGTTAATTCTTTTACAAAAAAATCAACATCTGTTGTCCTTATGTCTATCACCTTATATTGCTTCCCATATTTATTAAAAAAATAATCATATTCCCTCCAATGCGGAACTATAGCTAAATCATATTTCTTCTTCAAGCTTGGCTTAACAATTAAAGGCAACAACAATGCGGGATCCCCAAAAACATTACATCCTTTATGACCATTTCTAATTAACTTCTCATTTGTCTGCTTACCCCTCACTGCTAAAACTTTTCCCCCTTTGAAAGATTCATTTTGATTCATAAAACCACTTCCCCAGACCAAACTTCTTTTGTTTCCGAATGAGATAATTGAACCGACGCCCAAAATATTTTTTTCAAAAAAAAATAAAGTTTCTGTTAACTTATTCCAAGTTATCTTTCTTGTTATATAATCTAAAAAGAGATTCAGTTGTCCTTTCTTACCTAAAAAATAGAAACTTTTATATTTTATTGGCTTACCTGAAAGTTTATTTATTATAAAAGGACTCAAATAGTCTCCTAAATTTAAACCATCCCAATAAACTAATCTTATATATTTCATTTTTTTATTCTTCTATATTTAATATCGTTTATTCAAGAATTTAATGTTAACTTAAAAAGATAGAGAAGGACCCTAATTGAGGAATGAGCATGATTAATACACCAACTCAATACTTTCTTTTTTTCTGAATCTGATGGATTAGAACTTATAAAGTAATCAACTGTAAGGCTCACCATTTTATACCACCAAAATGACAAATTAAAACTAAATCTTCGTTTTTTAAGTTCATCGTAAACAAACTCCTTCTCTTTCAAATTCTCGATAATAAAATCAGCTCCTATACTCTTAGATATATTTCTATCATGTATACGATAAACTCCTACAGGTGTACTTTCTATATAAATATCTCCAACGAGTAATGCTCTCAGATAAAGAGGACAATCATTAACCATATACATTGTTTCTATTCCAGCGTCTAATAGTTTAGATCTACGAAACACAGCAAAAGAAGGACAAGGTTTAGACCATTTAAATTGAAAACCTGACAGATATTTCTGATTATTAATATAACCACAAATATTAACTTGCTTTTTCTCAAAAGAACCAGTATCTTCATATTTGTCTAATGAATTTGCTGCTACAACAGACAAATTAGAATACTTTTCGAAGATATTTATAGTCCGCACATAAAAATCTTTATCTATCAAATAATCATCATCATCAACAAATGTCACAAAATCACCTGTAGACTCTAAAAATCCTCGACGTCTACTACCTCCTGCATTTAAAGGTATATCATTTATAAAATATTTCCAGTTAGTAGGAAATGATTCATGTCTTAAAAACTCATTTGTCCCGTCAGAGCAATCATCAGCTATAATTATAACCTCAAGATCTTCATAATTCTGTTGCTTTATACTTAACAACAGCTCTTGAAGCATACCTAAACGGTTATGTGTAGGAATTATAATACTTAACATACACAAACTATTTATTAAAACAATCTGGATTTTACGCTTACAAGCCTCTTACCAATAAATTGACGTTCAGAACGAGAACAACCGATAAAAAAAGCACTCATCATGGAACTAACCAAACATAATGCAGTAATAACTAGAAATCTCAGCCACCCCTTACACATCGTAAAATAAAAGACACACGGAACTATAACAGAAAACATAGTTACAACAATAACATTGCAACAAATTCTTCTAAAAAACCAGATTATAGACAATTGAATATTTTTGCGTAAAATTATCAACCTTAATAAAAGGCAACAAATCGATACAAATATAGCCACATACATTGTACACTCTGGCTTACCACCAAGTTTTAAACACAAATAAGACAAAGGAAAATTCATAAGCAACATACCTCCAACTGCTATTTGGTAATTCTTAATTTTCCCTGTAGCCGCTTGCGCTGTTACTATTGTATTAGAAAGTATATCTATCATTACCTGAATAAGAACCAATCTTACAAAAATTACTGTATACTTAGGATAATCATGTAACCATAAAGACAATACAAAATCTGTTTCAAACAATACCGGTAATGCAAAAACAAGAAGTATATAAAAAGAAAATCGCGTACCTCGTTCTATCAACATAAACATGTATCCATTATCGCCCGCGGCATATGACTTGGTTATTTGGGGATTAAGTGCTGTCATAAAATTACCAGAAAAAGAACATACTGCCGTCGAAACTGTTGATGACAAGCCACGAGCAGTATTCACAATTGGGCCAAAAAACAAATTCAACAAAACATTTACTCCCTGATCTTTTAAAACCAATGCTGTACCACCAATAAAATTCCAACCTGTAAATGCCCACATCCTTTTCCAACAAGCAATATCAAACACAAGATTCAAATGACATTCTTCAAAATGTTTACGACAATATAAAACATAGATTGTCTGTATTGAACATGAAACAAAGACCAACAAAACAGCGTAGACGATTAAACGATCATAAAGAAAAGGAAAATAAGCAATAAACAAAACGACTGATAAACGTAAAATTACATCAATTATTCCAATACAAGCAAATACATTCATCCTTTCATGAGAAATTATTGAAGCATTATAAGGCACACTAAAAAGATTTATCATAAAAGAAAAAACTGATGCATGAAAGACCCAATTAGCCGCAAACAATCTATCATGAGGAATTACCATCCGATTATTTAAAAACCATATGCCCACAGTCTCTGAAACTATCAATATTATAAATGCCAAAGCGATATGAATAAGCAATGAAGTTGAAAAATAACGTTTCAGTCCATTCATATTGCCTCGTCCCAATTCAAATGTCAAGAAACGTCCTGCCGCATGAGATAAAGCTCCAGAAATCAGCGAGAACATTGCAACGACTCCACCCACTACATTATAAATACCAAAATCTTCTACCCCTAAAGCTTGAAGTACCAATCTGGATGTATACAGCGACACCAACATGCCAAACAGCATGCGTACATATAGCATTAACGTATTTTTAGCAATACGTCGGTTATTTTCACTCTGATTCATCATAAACATTTGCAGGAAACAACACAGTGTTCACCTCCTCCTTGTCTTTTTCTAAAAAATTTTCTTTTCATTTTCATGAAACGAAACATTTTTCCCGATTTTGTGATAACTGTATTCTACGATGATTCTGTTGAAATCCACGGCAATGACCACAAAACAAATGTTTGTAAAGTCGTTATTTTACTATTTGAACAAACTCCGGCTGCACCTCCACTGCGGCAGTCAGCAGGTTAGAAAGTTTTATGAGCAGACGTTTTACTCGCGAGCCTTGCAGTTTCTGCAAATAGCCTTCATAACCATCCAACGGACCGCCCACAATGCGCACCTTTTTTCCTATCATTTCCGGTCTAACCTCTTTTGGTGTATAAAAATAGTGATTGTCCGTAGCCTCAACGGCTCTTTTAAAACGCTCCATATCCATATCATTTACAATCATAGGTGTTCGTTTTCCATCGCGAAGATAACGGTATTGCAACGTACCCGTTTGCTCCACAACAGGATCGAGTTTTTCACGAGAACTATGTACAAATAACAAGTCCTGCATGAAGGGCACCTCTATGGGAATTCGTTTATTATTTTGACTAATCAATTTCCATACCATTGGGGTAAAGACTTCAAACCCCATATTACCAAGCATCTTATAAGCCGGTAATTTTGTATTACTCCTTTTTAAATCCCGCATTACATACCATCGAATCGGGTCTTTTGTTTTTGTAATAGATATTGTAGATTTAAGATTTGATGAGTTTATCATGTGTTTATTAAGAATTCTATTGAGATTAGACACATTCCTTCTAATCCTGCATGTATTTGTAAATAACACAAAAACAAGCAGTTATACAATATATAGCGCTAACTTCTAATAAAAATCCAAACATAAATCATCTCATTTTACATGAAGAAATTGTTCATATTCTAGAATCCTTCGGTATAGATATTTCGACTATCTCCTACAATGAGATAGTCAAATCTGTAAAACAGTTAACCATCAGTATTTTACGTTGATACAAAAGATATTTAAAAGAAATTAAGTAATTATTTTGATATAAAATCGTAAAAATAATCAAGAAAAATGCATGATTATGTACTTATTTTATTAACTTTGTGCTTAGAAATTTATCTCATTGTAGGAGATAGTCAAATCCGTGAAACAATTACATTGACAATTATAAGCATTTTAGAATTTTCCTGTTTGCTTTATCCACTTCGGAAGATTTTATTGAATCCAAATAAATTTGTGTAGTAATTTCAGAATCATGCCCTAATCCTTCACTGATTACAGCCAATGGAATGTCTTTTCCTCTAGCAATGGTAGCCCAACTATGACGGGTGTAATATAATGATAAAGGCAAAGACAAATTTATTAATGATGCTATGTCTTTCAACTTCCTGTTTATTTTCATTATCTGATTGAGATATTGCCGGCGTTCGTTCTCATTTTCATAAATAATAGGAAGTAAGTATTGCGTCGGATTTGGTTTATATTTGTCTAATATATCTTGCATTTGCAGTGTCCACTCAATAGTAAGCAATTGTCCTGTTTTCTTTCTTCTATATGTCAGATAGCCGTTTTTTAAATCATTTTTTCTAAGATAAGCCATATCAACAAAAGACATACCGCGCGTACAAAAACTGAATATAAACATGTCACGTGCAAAATCAAGACCTGGCTTATGGGATAAATCCAATTCTTTTATTTTCTTAATCTCATCTAAAGATATACTTCTTTTTACAGTTTTGTCCATTCCACAATAAACAGACTTAAAAGGATGACGGTCTATGGTAAATCCTTTCTCTATTGCCAACCTGTAGTTGGTACGCAATATACGCATATAAAATGAGGTCGTATTACGTGACAAACCTTTATTGTGTAAATACGCCTCATAAAGTTCCATCAATTCGGCATCAATCATTTCAAAGTTCAAATCAACACCTCTTCTGAAGCTCATAAAACTGTTAAGAGTCGCCTGGTAGGTTTCACTGGAACGTATTTTCCCTAGTTGCTTTTTCCATAAAACTTGAGAATGGATAAAATTGAATACGCTGTTCTGTGTGTTAACAGAGGAAACGAATGTTTGGACAACATCATTCAAGCTCTTGTCCTTGAGGGAATTTTCCAGTTCTTCTGCAATTTTTTTAAGCCGAAACAATTCCCATTCTATATTTGATTGAATGTGGATCAGTTGATTATAGCGGGGGGATGTTGATGACGGTATAATAATTTTCCCTTTCTCTTTATCCCATTCATCATTGAAAATTCTATACTCGCTTTTAATTCTCTTAACCATCCGTTCATGAATTAGTTGAAACACCAATGAACCTTCCTTATATGAATTTTCCGAGGGTCTGAATTTAAGTCTTATTGATATCATATATATAATCGTTTACCTATTAATAAATAAAATAACGGCCTTGTGCATACAAGTCGTATATAGCAGCACCGCATTCTGTCAAACAGAATAGTTTATGCCAGGTCAAAGAACTCCTTCACCCCTTCACATTGCGTCATAGCATACTTATATTCAGCGCATTGCGTGTGAAGGATTATCCTTCACATCCTTCACCGATATACTTGTGAGATGCAAATCGGCTTTTTTGAGTCCGTAACGTAGGATTTTTGTCAGGAAATCTGATTTTTTCATTCCGAAATCCATGATTTTCCATCCGTTTTTTCCGCTCAACCCCGCAACCGTGCAGAAAAATATTCCGGTACGGTTACGGGCATCACCGTAACAGTGCGGAAAAAAATTCATAAAGTGCAGGATTGAATCCGTAACCGTACGGAAAGAAACTCGTAACCGTACGCGTTTTGTAAAACCGGAGGTGAATGTGAAGGACCCGTGAAGGAGATGTGAAGGATACCCCTTCACACTTAACATTCTGTCCGACTGTTATTTGAATGGCATTGTGAAGGAGTAAGGCCGGAAAGTGAAAAAATACCCTTATAGGGAAAACGCAGGGGCGCGCAGGCACGATACTTCTTCCGTTCAGGACGGAATCGATTCCCGGCAAGCGGACAAACGGAAAGGAAAGCTGCTAAATGTGACGGAATGCGTTCAAGAATGACCAAAGGTTACCAAAAACTGCCACGGCGGTTTACAGCCCATCGTATATTTGTCCGAAAAAACAAAAACGCCATGGACACAATCAGCATACTTGTACGCCACGCCGCCAGAAGATGGGCAGAGAAACGGAAAGCCGGACGGAACACGGACACGGCAACCGGACAGCGCCCTGAAACCGTAGAACAGAAAGCGGAAGCAGCGCAGAACGAAATGCGGCCGGAGAAGGACAGGTCGGAAAACACGGCAGGCAGACCGGCTGCACAACCCGCCGCAGAATCTCCGTCTCAGACGACCAGCGGTGACAAGGAACAGACGGAAGTGAGACTGGAAAAGTTTCTCGCCACACACTACCGGTTCAGATATAACGTGCTGACGGAGGTCACAGAATATGCACCGGCACGGCCGGCTGACGGACGCGGGCCGGATACGACTGATTTCCGTCCTGTCAACGTGCGGGCGCTGAACACCTTCTGCATTGAGGCGCACCGTGAGGGCATTCCCTGCTGGGACCGTGACATGGCGCGTCTGGTCAATTCGGCTTCCGTGCCGGACCATCATCCCTTTACCGCTTACTTCGACCGCTTGCCGGCATGGGACGGAAAGGACCGTATCGATGCGCTGGCAGCCCGTGTGTCGGACAGCGGTTTCTGGAAAAGGCATTTCCACCGCTGGCTGCTGGCCGTCGTCGCACAGTGGACGGGGCGCGACCGTCTGCATGCCAACAGCGTAGCACCGCTGCTGGTCAGCGCGGCACAGGGCATGGGCAAGTCGGCCTTCTGCCGTGCGCTGCTGCCGCCGGAGCTGCGTGCCTATTACAGCGACTGTGTGGACCTGAACGCGCCCGAGAGCGTCGGGCGCAAGCTGACCGAACTGGGACTGCTCAATCTGGACGAGTTCGACCGCATAGGTCCCAGACGTCAGCCGCAGCTGAAAAACCTCATGCAGCTCTCGTCCATGAACCTGCGCAAGGCGTACAGCCGCCATACCGGCACACGCAGGCGCATCGCCTCGTTTATCGGAACGAGCAACAGCCATGAGTTGCTGACCGACCCGTCGGGAAGCAGACGGTTTATCTGTGTGGAGGTTCAGCGCCCCATTGACTGCACAGGAATAGAACATGACATGATTTTCGCGCAGCTGAAGGAGGAACTGGCACGGGGTGAGCGTTACTGGTTCAGTGCCGAAGAAGAAGCTGAACTGCAGGCGCACAATATGGACTTTTACCGCATCAATCCCACGGAGGACATAATCAGACGCCGTTTCCGTATACCCAGGCCCGGAGAGACACCTGTGCTAATGGCACTTGAGGAGGTGATGGAACTCATCAGGAAAGGAAACCGCTATGCCCTGCGCGGAGTCAGCACGCAGGCCTTTGCCCGTGCGTTGCTGGCGGCCGGATTCACTCGCAGACACACACGTGAGGGGAACCGCTATGAAATAATGGTAAGAGACAGTCACTGAATGGCTGACAAACACTCCCCTGCAATCCGGACATCGGAAGATTCTCCGCGGGCCCGACATTCAAAACAAATTTCAAAACTTCTCTACAAAAACTTAGTGAAAATCAATCAATATAAGATAGATTTTTTGCACTTTTGCACTCTATAAAACATAAATCATAAAGCAAAGAAAGAATACATTGACCGTTAGCGGCAGCTGTTAATACCCAACAAGCGGTATGTGACACCGATAAACTCTTACCGGCCAAAGCACTTAAAGAGAACCCAAATAAAAACCATGGATCTGCATACACATCCTCAAAACAATACGAGCACAATATACCATCATTACCTGCTCGTTGAAACCCTCCACCACTCTCAGGAGATGGAGCACATGATATTGGAATATGTCAACAGATGGTTGACACAATGTAACAGGAAAAGCACAGAAAACCCTGAAGAAAAACATTACATCACACTAATGACATTCAACAACAGGAGTTGTCAGACAATGGACGGATATGACAGACAGACCACTCCGGCCGCTCCGGTAAGAAGTCTGCCGTTTGACACGGATTATGGATATTACAGGCACTACACATGTATAGGCCACACACTGTGTACCGTTTTTGAACAGCACCCGACAGAGGAAGAGAACGGTATGCCACAAACGGACGTTACGATAGTATCCTCAGGATATGACAGCAGTCAGGGCGAAGAAAGTGAAAACGCGCTGTACGAACGAATAAAACAAAAAGAAAAGGAAGGATGGCAGTTCCGGTACACCATCATACCGATGGACGATTCCGAATTACAAACAGACAGAAATATCACAAGCATTTTTAAAGGAAACATTCACCTGATGGCAAGCCTGACACTGCGGGAAAACGCGCTTGCCCGTAAAAACGCAATCTCAAAAGATATGACTACAAACGAACAAAAGGAACAGGCGCCTTCAGAACCCATGATGGGACTTTGCGTGGCAAACCATAATGAGCCGTTCAGCATCAACGGCGTGGATTACAGCAACCTGAAAGACTTCTGCCAGAAGGATACCCTCGCACAACCGCCGGCACTGGTTACAGGCATACGCTTTCATGTATATAAAAACCACAAAGGGCATCTTATTCTGGAATATTTCAGGATGTATCCCTGTTTTGACAGTTACGACTATGCCAGCGAAGACCGTTATCATGCCACTTACTGGGTGTGTAAGGACGAAGAAGACCTGAAACGGAAATATGACTTCATAAAACAATTCAGTGCGCCGAACGACGATTATTCCAGAGTTCCGCAACCGGCTTTCATGGCACCCGCCGTATTCTATGACTCCGGCTATGAGAGTATGCAAATCGGGTATTGAATATTTTCTTATTTCCATACAAGCCGTTTAGCCGGGAATATAGAAAGTTTATGATAAAAAGGGATTATTATTAAATGAAAATCGCTATCATTTATTCATGCCATTTCATTTTTAAAATATCATTACGGGAAGGCATATCTGTCCCGATAAAAACAAAGGCCGGAATCTTTTACCGATTCCAGCCTTTAATTATAATAACATATCAGCATTCACAGCTTTTATTCTGTCGCAACAGAATCTTTCAACGCCTCCGCAATCTGTGCCTCAATCTCATCACACAGCTCCGGATTGTCTTTCAGCATGCTCTTCACAGCATCGCGTCCCTGACCAATCTTGGTATCATTATAGCTATACCATGAACCGCTCTTCTTCAAGATGCCATACTCTACGCCGAGATCAACAATCTCGCCCACCTTTGAAATACCTTCACCAAAGGTAATTTCAAACTCGGCCTTGCGGAACGGAGGAGCAACCTTGTTCTTGACAACCTTTACGCGCACCTGATTACCGATGACTTCGTCACCATCCTTGATACTGGTGACACGACGGATGTCCAGACGTACACTGGCATAGAACTTCAAGGCGTTACCACCGGTTGTGGTCTCGGGATTACCGAACATGACACCTATCTTCTCACGCAACTGGTTGATGAAAATACAGGTGGTGTTGGTTTTGTTGATGGTTGAGGTCAGTTTACGCAACGCCTGACTCATCAGTCGGGCCTGCAAACCCACCTTGTTGTCGCCCATGTCGCCGTCTATTTCGGCTTTCGGAGTCAATGCTGCCACAGAGTCGATTACAATGATGTCGATGGCTGAAGAACGAATCAGCTGATCGGCTATTTCGAGTGCCTGCTCGCCGTTATCGGGCTGCGAAATCCACAGATTGTCTACGTCTACACCCAGCTTGGCCGCATAGAAACGGTCGAAAGCATGCTCAGCGTCGATGAAAGCCGCTATACCGCCGGCTTTCTGAGCCTCGGCAATGGCGTGAATGGCAAGCGTTGTCTTACCGGAACTCTCGGGACCGTAAATCTCAATGATACGGCCACGCGGATAACCGCCTACGCCCAAAGCAGCGTTAAGAGCAATTGAACCGGTAGGAATCACGTCAACCTGCTCAACATGCTCGTCACCAAGCTTCATGATAGAGCCTTTACCGAAATTTTTCTCTATTTTGTCCATTGCCGCCTGCAGGGCTTTCAGTTTCTCGCTGTTGTCCACTGAGGCAAACAATTCGTCGTTGTTTTCTTTTTTTGCCATTGTTTAATTACAGAATTAAAGTTCAAGATCACCGTCGAACACTTCGTGCCACGGCAGACCGTTTTTGTTCAGTTCATCCATAAAGATATCCGGATCGAACTCTTCTACGTTCCAAACACCCGGCTTCTTCCAGATGCCCTTAAGGAACATCATGGCACCAATCATGGCCGGTACACCGGTGGTGTAGCTTACGCCCTGCATGCCGGTTTCAAGGTATGCGGCATGATGGCTGCAGTTGTTATACACATAGTATGTACGTTCCTTACCGTCTTTCAAGCCACGGATACGGCAACCGATAGAGGTCTCGCCCTCATAGTTCTCGCCAAGATCCTGCGGATTGGGCAATACGGCCTTAAGGAACTGCAACGGAACAATCTTCACACCGTTATAGTCCACTTCGTCGATACGTGCCATACCGATGTTCTGAATGACACGCAAGTGGGTAAGATATTCCTGTCCGAAAGTCATCCAGAAACGTGCACGCTTGATGGTGGGATAGTTCTTTACGAGAGACTCCAGTTCTTCATGATAGAGCAGATAAGAGTCGCGCGGACCGATATTAGGATAAGTCAAATCCTTATGGATTTCCATAGGCTTGGTCTCTACCCATTCACCGTTCTCATAGTAGCGGCCGTTTTGTGTAATCTCGCGGATGTTGATTTCCGGATTGAAATTGGTAGCAAACGCCTTATGATGGTTTCCGGCGTTACAGTCTACGATATCAAGATATTGGATTTCATCAAAATGATGCTTGGCCGCATATGCCGTATATACGCCACTGACACCCGGATCGAATCCGCAACCGAGAATAGCTGTAAGACCCGCATCCTCGAAACGTTTCTTGTATGCCCACTGCCAGCTGTATTCAAAATGAGCCACATCCTTAGGCTCATAGTTTGCTGTATCGAGATAGTTACAGCCGGTCTGAAGACAAGCTTCCATGATGGTCAGGTCCTGATAAGGCAACGCCAGGTTCATCACGATGTCCGGTTTGTATGCATTGAACAATTCAACCAACTGCTCTACACTGTCGGCGTCAACCTGAGCCGTCTTGATAGCAGGATTACCAATAGCCTTTACAATAGCATCGCACTTTGATTGAGTACGGCTGGCAATCATAATCTCGTTAAACACCTCAGGATGTTGAGCGACTTTGTGAGCTGCAACTGTAGCCACACCTCCGGCTCCAATAATTAAAACTTTTCCCATTTCTTGAATTTGAAATTTAAAAAACAGTATTTTATGTCACTAAGACAAACAAGCTACCGCTCAGGCGGAAAGTCTGCCATGCAAAGATAATGATTTTTTCAAAGACGCAAAGGCGTACAGCATTTTTTTGACGCTATTTAAATTCTTCACCACGGATGCCCATGGCACTCATCAGTGAATAGCCCAGAATCTCTGAACGGAATCCCTTTCCGGTCAAAGGCTCCATGGCGAGCCAGGTGACTTCCTTGCCATCTACCTTACCCAGAATCTGACGCAGACGGTCACAGTCGCGTGAAGGATTGGGAACAATCACAAGACGACGGATTTCCTTTGCATCGGCCAGCGTCTCGAAAGCCTGGGCAAAAAACTCATCCTCTGCCACCAGATTTTCTATGCGAAGCGCACTCAGCATGAACTCACCCATCTTATCGTCCTTAAAGGCTTTTCCGTCAATATCATGCTGAAAATCGGACGGAAGAAAATTATCAAAACGTTTTTTGGATTTACTGTGTATAAATACAGCCTGCACCTCGTTATTGCCCGGCTGTATGTTTCCATCCAAAGCCATGCATACAAGCCACTGCGCCAGATCGGCCTGAGGAACTGGACGGTTGAGCATCCGCTCGAAGTTGACGGTCAAATTAAAGGCGACCTCATCGGCATAGTCGGCATCGATAAGAATCACATTCTCTTTCCACTTAGTAGTTTCCATATTTTAAAATTTGGCTGCAAAATTACAAATTCATTACAAGAATTACAAAAATCCGGTTTACCGGCCGACACGTCTTCTTCAACCGGAAGAGCCACCTCTCTGTGACGACAGGAAGTCTACACAAACAAGGCTCCATGTTCAAGGTTTACGGAACAGCAGACGTGAGAACAGATAAAGGTCATTCTTCCATACACTGAAGTCATGCCCGCCGGGTTCTACATAAAACACATGGGGAATATTGAGTTTCTCCAGATAGTCATGGGTGTTCTTACTGATAAAAAACAATCCATCGCTCTCTCCACAGGAAATCCACAAGAGTTTCAGCCGGCCGGCTTCCTGAGGATTCTTAATGAGCTGTTCGGGTTTTCGGGTATTGGGCGCGGAAGAAAAGCCGCCAATCCATGCAAAACGGTCTGTATGTCCCAGTCCGAAGTTGAGAGCCTGCCCTCCCCCCATGGAAAGCCCCGCTATGGCACGGCTGTTACGGTCGCTGATAACCGGATAGTTGTTCTCGACAAAAGGAATAAGGTCATTGAGGAGATCTTTCTCGAATACAGCAAACCCCTCTACCTTATCGGGAGCCATAATGTTACCCGTGGCACGGTCGTCCTTAATGGCACGTCCGTTGGGCATTACGACAATCATCGGTTTCAACTCACCGTCGGCATACAGATTATCCCAAATAACATGAGGCTGGCCATGACGAAACCATTCTTTCTCATCACCACCAATACCATGCAACAAATAAAGTACCGGATATTTCTCTGAAGGGTTATAACCCGGCGGCGTATAAACCAAGGCACGTCTGTTCACTCCGACGGTAGCCGAATAGTAAATAACGGTATCAATCTTACCTTTTGGAACACAGGTACGCTCTACATCGAATCCAAACGGCGCGTGTGACTTAGCAGTCTGCGCATATCCGATCTGTACCCACAACAGTATCGCTGTCAGTAAAAAGACAAGCTGTTTCATGATAGTTACATTTGATGATACAAAAGTAACATAAAATCATGGAATCATGCAAACGTTAGCGAAACAATATATTTTGCTTAATACGTGCAAAAATATTAACTTTGAATTTCTAATCACCCTAAAATATGGAAACGGAAGCGTACAAGTCAAACAACTTGCCGGATGAAAATCCGGAAACTGCCACGGCACGAGACCTGATTGAGCATACAGGTGTGAATCTGTTCCTGACCGGAAAGGCCGGAACAGGAAAAACCACCTTTCTGAGACAGCTGGTCAGAGAATCGCCCAAACGGCTCATCGTTCTGGCACCGACCGGCATTGCAGCCATCAACGCAGGAGGAATGACCATCCATTCGTTTTTCCAACTGCCATTTGCGCCCTATATACCCGGTACGGCCTTCAACGGTGACGCCAAATACCGTTTCCACTTCAGCCGTGAGAAACGTAACATCATACGCAGTATAGATTTGCTTGTCATTGACGAGGTGAGTATGGTACGTGCCGACTTACTGGACGCTGTTGACGATGTGTTGCGCCGTTTCCGTCGCCACGACCTGCCTTTTGGCGGAGTACAGTTGCTGCTGATTGGCGATGTGCAACAACTACCGCCGGTGGCGAGCAATGACACATGGAGCATGCTCTCACCTTATTACGACTCGCCCTATTTCTTTTCAAGCCACGCACTGAAACAAACGCCGTGTTGCACCATTGAACTGAAAAAGGTATACAGGCAGAATGACGCCAGATTTCTGAACATGCTGAACCTTATCCGTGAGAACCGCTGCGACGCAAGCGTGCTTGCGGAACTTAACAGCCGTTATATTCCGGATTTCGACCCTCCACAGGAAGAAGGTTACATCAGACTGACCACACACAACCATCAGGCGCAACTTATCAACAGAGAAAAACTGGATGCCCTGCCCGGTATGTCACATACTTACAAAGCCATTATCAAGGATGATTTTCCGGAACTCTCCTATCCCACCGATCCGGAACTGGAACTGAAAGTCGGCGCCCAGGTGATGTTTATAAAAAATGATATTTCGGGAGCGCACCGCTTTGTTAACGGCACCATCGGCGAGGTGACAGCCTTGAGTCAGCATCACATAGAAGTACGCACGAAGAAAGGCGAAAAGCCAATCAGTGTGGAACCGATGGAATGGGCAAACGCCAAATATGTGCTCGACGAGAAATCCAATGAAATCGTTGAACAGATTGCGGGCACATTTACGCAGTTTCCACTTAAAACGGCCTGGGCCATCACCATACACAAAAGTCAGGGCCTGACTTTTGAGCACGCCATTATCGACACGTCGGCAGCCTTTGCACACGGTCAGACTTATGTGGCTTTAAGCCGCTGCCGCTCGCTTGAGGGTATGGTACTCAGCGCACCATTGCCGGCATCGGCCATCATTTGCGACCATATCGTAAGAGAATTTGCGGAAAATGTAAAAAAGAATACGCCGACAGAAGCGCAATGCAAAGAGCTTCAGCGCGAGTATTTCATCACGTTGCTGCACGACCTTTACGATTTCATTTCCATTGAGAACCAGTTAAAACATTTCACACGACTTATTGACGAGTTTCTCTACCGGATTTATCCGCAGCTGCTCGAAGAATACAAGAGTGAGACCGTACGTTTCAATACCAATCTGACATTGATCTCTCCACGATTTGAAACGCAGTACCGACGTATCATGGCTACAGCCGCTGACTATACAAGCAACGAAACCCTACAAACCAGACTGAAACAGGCTGCCACATATTTTGCCGAGCAGCTGAAACCTCTCGGCGAGCTGATAGAACGCAGTTATCCTGATACGGACAATAAAGAACTGAAAAAGAAACTGCAGCAAGCCAAAACAGATCTTCAGGAAGCGGTCAACCAACGGCTTAGCCTGCTTTGTCATGTGGCAGAAAACGGGTTTGACATTCCACAATACCTTAGAAAAAAGGCTATTCTCTCTTTGGAACAACCGCAATCCAAAAAGAAACCGTCCGCTCAACGCCTCAAAGCGACAGCAGACATTCCGCATCCGGCTCTTTATCGCCGTCTGGTAGAATGGAGAAAGCATAAAGCTGAGGAATTGCACCATCCGGCCTACATGGTGCTGCAACAAAAGGCTATTATGGGACTGTGCCAATGCATGCCCGAGAATTTAAAGGAAATGATGAAGGTGCCTTATATGGGTAAAGTAACCGCTGAAAAATATGGCAGCGAATTACTGAAACTCATTGATGAAGAACGACACAACGAGTAGAATACCGTCTGTTCCATACCGGAACAGACAAAAGGACTGCTACAGACTTAACGTACCGTACAGCATAAAACAATAATCACGACGCAAGGTCTGACTCATTCAAACCGGCTGTCTGTTCTATGAAATAACGCGGACGACGCTTCACTTCCTTGTAGATTTTACCTACATATTCTCCTATTACCCCAAGTGCCATCAAAATAATGCCGCCAATAAACCAAACCGAAACCAGCAAAGAGGTCCACCCCTGAATGGCATATCCCTTGGCATAGGTGCACAACCCGTATATAATGACTCCGACAGAGACGAGAATAAACAACATGCCAAGCATCACAATGAAACGCAACGGACGGACAGAAAAAGAGGTGATGCCATCGAGAGCAAAGCTGAGCATCTTCTTAAACGGATATTTTGACTCTCCGGCAAAACGTTCCTGACGGTCATAATAGACTTTTGCCGTCGGAAAACCTAAAGCAGACACCATGCCACGTAAAAACAAATTGCGTTCGGGACAAACCATCAAAGCCTGCATCGCACGACGGCTCATCAGGCGGAAATCGGCATGATTGTAAACGATATCACCACCCCAAGCATTCATCAGCCGGTAAAAAGCCAAAGCTGTATGACGCTTGAAAAAAGTATCGGTTTTACGCTCCTTACGTACACCAAACACTACATCTGCCCCCTTTCGGAACGCATCGACCATTTCTATTATGGAATGAACGTCATCCTGCAAATCCGCATCAATTGAAACAGAAACGTCCGCATGTGAGGATGCCCACTCCAAACCTGCCCACAATGCCTGCTGATGGCCCACATTATGAGCCAGTTTCAAACCGAGAAAGCGGGAATCGGCCTTTGAGAAACGTTCAATCAGTGACCAGGTTTTATCCTTACTGCCATCATCAACATAAAGCACATTTCCTTCGGTAATTCTATCGGTCTGACACAATTCATCAAGAATGGCAGACAGACGGCCGGTAGTCTCTGAAAGCACGGCCTCTTCATTATAGCAAGGTACAACAATCACTAATCTCATTTCGCATTCTTTTTATGAGTAAACACCCAACGGACCATAACAAAATTTACAGGAATGGCAATGGCAAAAACCGGAACGGGAGCCCAAACCTGCGGCACTCCAAGCCATAAAGCCAGATTGAGCAAAGCCATGTGGAGCAGATAATTGAAAGCATGTGCCCCTCCCATCCCTATCAACCTACGCCATGAGGGTGCCGCTCCGAAAGTAAAATATGAAGTCAGATAGAAATTGGCAATGAAACTCAGAAGATAGCCAATGGTATAGGCTATGTTTACGTTGATAAGCCACTGCAGCAGATAATACAATCCATAATGCAACAGCGTGCAGAACACACCTACCGCACCAAAACGTATAAACTGCCAGAAACTTTCTTTCGGTCTCATATATTATCTGACTTCTCCAGCCACAGTTTTCTTGAAATAGTAGAGATGATTGATGCGATGGTCATCACAACTTTTGTGAGCTGTATTATACACATCGGTCAATTCATAATCGGGATAACGTGTTCTGAATGTATCAACTTCTTCCTCTCCCATCAGTACATAACCTTCTGTTGGCAGAAAACAGTCGAACGGAACAATACGATCTCCTAAATAGAAGTTAACGGTAAAGGGGTGCATCCTATTATTTTCCACTACATCTGAACGGTATGAATAGAATCTGCCTTCGGGAACAATTGTTCTGATATGTTCGGCTATGGGTTTATCTGACTTTGTATTCAGTATTGTGGGCTGATAGAAGCCGTCGAGTGCCATATAAACAGTGATAATCACACCAAACATGGCATACAGAATACCATTGTCCGCCGCATTCAGTTTCTGGACACGGAAGTATCTGTAAACCGCATAAAGCGGAATCAGTATCAGAATAACGGCTCCGACAGTAAGCTGACGATCGGCTAAGGCCTGAATGAAGACACCGGCAGACGGCAACATGTCGGGACGGATATAACCGGTACGGATACCGGCAAACAGAATAACCAGCACCACGGAAAGGATGGCCATCAGTGTACCAAAAAGACGAACCGTATTGAGATGACGATTACGTAAATAGATAAGATATTCGGCCAGGAAGTATGCTATAAACGGATATACGGGCAACAAATATACACTGCGTTTACTCTTCGGTATACAATAGAATACAAATATGATGACAATGCTCAACAGAGAATACAGGCGGGCATCATCCATCGTACGGATGTAAACCACGAAACGCTGCCACCACATACGGGGAGTCCATGTAAGTTTACGATAGGTCAGCGCGAAAAGTGAGAAAACAAACAACAATGTATATGGCAGGAAACCGGCCAGAAGCATAATGACATTGTAGTACGCAGGATTCTCATGAGAAGCATAAGTCATCTTACCCATAAAACGCCATACATTCTCTTCGAGTACAAGTTGAAGAAACGCATCGCCCCCCTGACGGTAAGCGGCCCAATACCATAACAACGGCAGGACACAAGACAACACAGCCACCATAAGGAAATGCCAAAATATACGGAAAAAGCGCTCGCCACGAATAAGAAGGAAAACAGCCGGTACCAGACAAGGCAACACAATTCCGACCGGTCCTTTTGACAAGGCCGCTCCACTAAGACACAGAATTGCAAAGACCGGAATGCCTTTCAAATCCCGTTCAATCCATTTGTACAACAGAAATAGTGCAATAACCATAAAGGCTGTGAGAACCATATCCACACGACAGTTAACACCGGCACGATGGACTTCGAAGTTGGTCAGTGTAATCAGTGCAGCCATAAACGCCACTTCACGTCCCCTGCGTTTGGAATAAAAGAAATATCCCATGAGAATCATGGCTGTCAGCGCCAATGCTGAAGGCATTCGTGACGTGTACTCATTGATTTCGCCCACAACTGTTGACACTGTGGCTATAGCCCAATGAAAGAAAGGCGGTTTATAAGCCATGTCTACTCCACTGTTAATAGGAAGCACCCAATTGCCATCCTGCAACATTGACAATGCCACAAGGGCCTCACGCGGTTCGCCACGCGTATTGAAATCGGTCTCGCCCAGAAACAGGAACAAAGACAGTATGCAAATGATAATCAAAGGCAATATAAATCGTTTCTTTCTATACATGATATTAAAATATACTTCTATGTATTTCTATAATTATGTCTGTTTACAGCCATGTTATGCCACACGTATATTATTTCTTTGAAGAACGTGAAGAGAGTTTTTCGAGGAAATAAACCAGGAAAAAGCCTATCAACATAAGCGCTATAGCCTCAGGTACTGATTCGTTGGGCCATATATTGCTTTCGACCAAAGGCTTAACCTCACCGTGACGGTCAGTAAATGTTTCCACCACTCTTTTCCACGGCCATACTTTATTTAATGAACCAAGCATGAAACCGGTCAGTACAGCAAGTGTAATGTTCCTAAAATGCTTTAACGCATAAGACAAGAGTCGTGAAAAACTTGTAATACCTAAAAAGGCACCTATGGCAAAAACTCCCAATACGATAAAGTCGAAGGTATTTATTGCCTCCATTATATAAAAGTATTTACCAAGAAGCACAAGAATAAAACTACCGGAAATACCCGGAAGAATCATTGCACAAATGGCTATAGCTCCGCAAAAAAAGATAAAAACAAGATTATTAGGTGTCTCGGAAGGTGTAGCTACCGTTATATAATATGCAATTGCTATACCGATAAGAAATGAAGGCCATGTTTTCCAGTTCCATTCCTTTATATCCTTTGACACAAACCATGTTGATGCCAATACAAGTCCAAAGAAAAAAGACCAGACCAAAACCGGTTCATGAACCAGCAAATAGGTAATCAGCTTGGCCAGTGAGAATACACTTATGGCAATACCCAACAAAATGGAGCAAAGGAAATTGGCATTAATCGCTTTCCAGAAAGCTGCTATCTTACCGGTAAACAACAGTTTCAAAGAATGGGCATTGATACTTTTAATAGAGTCAATCAACTCATCATAAATACCAACAATAAAAGCAATTGTACCGCCAGAAACGCCCGGAACCACATCCGCAGCTCCCATTCCCATACCTTTCAAGGCCAATATGGCATAATCCTTTAATTTTCTCTCCATAAAACGTATTTTATTGTTTTTAATATTTTTGATACAAAGTAACACAAAAAAAGGTGCATTGACAAATCAATGCACCTTTTTTATCGTAAATCGTTCTAGATATTTACTTTACCTTAGCAACAATTGCCTTGAAAGCCTCAGGATGATTAACAGCTAAGTCGGCCAACACCTTGCGGTTGATTTCGATACCAGCCTTGTGCAAAGCACCCATCAACTGAGAATAAGACATACCTTCGAGACGAGCGGCAGCGTTGATACGCTGAATCCACAATGCACGGAAGTTACGCTTTTTGTTACGACGGTCGCGGAATGCGTAAGTCAAACCTTTTTCCCAAGTATTCTTGGCTACAGTCCATACATTCTTACGTGCGCCAAAGTAACCTCTGGTTAAACCTAAAATTTTCTTTCTTCTAGCTCTTGAAGCTACATGATTTACTGATCTTGGCATAATTTTTAATCTTTTTGAATGTTAGCGCCGCTTCTAAATTAAATTGAGCGAACTTAAAGCTAATGCATTCGGTTAATACTTTAATAATACTTTTACCTCGCTTTTTTTAACGCATGCAGAGAAGGTCACGAACCTGCTTCATGTTTTCAGTTACCACGATGTCATCGTGTACCAAATTTCTCTTCTGCTTCTTAGTCTTCTTTGTCAAGATGTGACTGTGGAAAGCGTGATGTCTTTTTACTTTACCTGTTCCGGTAAGAGCGAATCTTTTTTTGGCACCGGAATTAGTCTTTACTTTTGGCATTTTGTTTTAATTTTAAATTATTATTAAAATGTGTGGCAACGCATATACCAAGCGTTACGCACGTTTTTTCAGTTTATTAATCTTCACCTTCTACACGCGGACCCTTATATTCTTTAGGCGCGTTTGCCTTTGGCTGGGCCTTCTCGACTTTAGGAGTAGGAGCCACCACCGCTTTCTCTGCGGATTTCTTTGGCTGACCCAGTTTCTTGGGAGCAATGAAGATTGTCATACGCTTACCTTCAAGCACAGGCATCTGCTCTACTTTACCATATTCCTCCAAATCATTGGCGAAACGAAGCAAAAGCACTTCACCCTGTTCCTTGAAAAGTATGCTACGTCCCTTAAAGAAGACATAAGCCTTTACTTTGTCTCCATCAGAAAGGAAGCCCTGAGCGTGTTTCAGTTTGAAGTTATAGTCATGATCGTCGGTTTGCGGTCCGAAACGAATTTCCTTGACATCAACCTTCACCTGCTTAGCCTTCATTTCCTTCTGGCGCTTTTTCTGCTGATAAAGGAACTTGCTATAGTCGATTAACCGACAAACAGGGGGAACAGCATTTGGAGAAATCTCCACCAAATCGACGCCCTGGTTTTCTGCCAGTTGTAGCGCCTTTGCGATCGGCATGACTGTTGACTCAATATCATCGCCCACTATACGGACTTCACGCACACGTATTTGCTCATTAATACGGTACTGTTGCTTTAAATTGTCTTTCTTCATTAAAAGTTGTTCTCGTCTGTTTGTTTTTATTTATCGACACTTAATTGCTAAATCGGCTGCAAAGTTAATATTTATTTAGCATATTACGCACTTCTTCATTGATTTTATTTGCAAAATCTTCATATTTCATGCTTCCTTGGTCGCCTACACCCTGTTTACGGACTGAAACAGTACCTTCTCCGGCCTCTTTTTCACCCACAATCAACATATAAGGTATACGCTTCATTTCATTGTCACGAATCTTACGACCAATCTTTTCATTACGGTCATCAACAACCGCACGCACATCGTGTTCGTCAAAGTAAGCACACAACTTCTGCGCATAGTCATTAAATTTTTCTGAAATAGGAAGGATGGCAACCTGATCGGGGGTCAGCCACAATGGGAAGTGACCTGCAGTATGCTCAATCAGGACGGCTACGAAACGCTCCATTGAACCAAACGGCGCACGATGAATCATAACCGGACGATGTTTCTGGTTATCTTCTCCCGTATACTCCAGTTTGAAACGTTCGGGCAAATTATAATCTACCTGAATTGTACCTAACTGCCAACGACGACCGATAGCGTCTTTCACCATAAAGTCGAGTTTAGGACCATAGAATGCAGCTTCGCCGTACTCTACCTTAGCGCTAAGTCCTTTTTCCTTACAAGCCTCAATAATTGCGTTTTCTGCTTCAGCCCAAACTTCATCAGAACCGATATATTTTTCCTTATCATTAGGATCGCGCAAAGAAATCTGTGCTTCGAAATTCTTGAAATCCAAGGCTCCGAAAATAATCTGGATAATTTCCATCACACGGATAAACTCGCTCTTTACCTGATCGGGACGGCAGAAAATATGCGCGTCGTCTTGAGTAAATGAACGTACACGGGTTAATCCGTGAAGCTCTCCACTCTGCTCATAACGATAAACCGTACCAAATTCAGCAATACGCAAAGGCAGATCTTTATATGAACGTGGTTTCCATGCATAAATCTCGCAATGGTGAGGGCAGTTCATCGGCTTCAGCATATATTCTTCTTCGGGTTCCGGCGTATGAATCGGCTGGAAAGAGTCCTTACCATAATGCGCATAATGTCCGGATGTCACATAAAGATTTTTACCACCGATATGTGGTGTCATTACCTGCTGGTAGCCATAACGTTTCTGTATCTTCTTCAAGAAGTCTTCAAGACGTAAACGAAGCGCAGTTCCTTTCGGTAACCACATCGGAAGTCCCTTTCCTACTCTCTCTGAGAACATGAAAAGCTCCATTTCCTTTCCGATTTTTCTATGGTCGCGCTTCTTTGCCTCTTCCAAAAGTGCCAGATAATCATCAAGCATCTTCTTTTTAGGGAAAGTGATACCATATACACGTGTCATCTGCGGACGTTTCTCATCACCACGCCAATATGCTGAAGACACAGCTGTCACCTTAACAGCCTTGATTACGTTGGTATTAATCAAATGCGGACCACGACAAAGATCAGTAAACGCACCTTGAGTATAAGTCGTAATATGACCATCTTCCAATTCGGCAATCAGCTCATTCTTATATGTCTGTCCTTTGTCACCAAAGAATTTCAAAGCATCAGCTTTAGATATGTCCGCACGAACAACAGACTCTTTACGCTGAGCCAATTCGAGCATTTTCTTTTCTATATTAGAAAAATCAGCTTCACGAATGGACACACCTTCGGGCGGCATTACGTCATAATAGAAACCATTTTCAATAGCCGGACCTATACCGAACTGAATTCCGGGATAAAGTTCCTGCATGGCTTCAGCCATCAAATGGGCAGAAGTATGCCAGAATGTATGTTTTCCTTCAGGGTCATCCCATTTATATAACACGACTGAAGCATCTTCGTTAATCGGACGATTTAATTCTACAGTCTCACCGTTCACACCACAAGCCAGCACATCCTGAGCCAAGCGTGAAGAGATACTCTCGGCAATCTGAAGACCAGTTACACCTGCTTCATATTCACGTACAGAGTTGTCTGGAAAAGTTATTTTGATCATATTTTATTAATTTAAACTTTTATCTCTTTTTCTAAAGATGCAAAAATAGTTATTTTTTCATGAACGCACAGCAAAACAGAATAAAAAAAACACTTATTCGCCCGAAGAGTCTTTTTTATTGCTCTCCTGACCATACCTTTTCATTAAATTATATGCAGAATAAAGTCCTAATTCACCTGCTCGGCTCAAATCCTTAACACCTTCGGCATTCCGACCTGACAGTATATAAGCCAGACCTCGATTATAATAAGCACACGCAAAACGATTATCGGTCTGAATCACATGGCTGTATGAAGTTATAGCATACTCGTAATCCTGCATCATCAGATAAAGGTTACCTATATTATACTCGCAACATAGAAAATCAGGCCTTTCTGCCATGATTGCCTCACAATCTTCAAGAATCGCACGACATGCTAAAGTCAAATTTATATGATCGGACTGTTTTTCATGTTTATTTCCGGACAAATCCATCTGTCTGGAAGCTTCCTTCATCTCCAATTCTCTAATCTTCAACTGTGTCTTGAAGAAACGAGCCAGCACTAATGTACTATCCAAGGCAAGCGCTTTATCTACGTCTGCCACAGCCTGTTCACTGTTTTGCAGAACATATTCATCCAATGCGCGAGCAAAATATAATGATGGATTATCCGGCTGAGTACGCAAATTTTCTGTCAACTTATTCATATGAGCCGTATGCCAGTCCATTTCTTCTACGGTTGGTACTGCTTCATAATTTGTCAGTTCCAGTTTTTTAGGCAGCAAATTACTACGATTCAACTGCTCTACATCCTTATTATAATTAATCTGTTTAAAATTCTGCTCTTTCGGATAATAAGTCAACACATAGGCTGGTTCGGGACGGAGTTCCGTCTTCCTATTCTGGACACGACCACGATACTCACTTTCATACTGCGGTGAAGTTTCTTCTGTATCAGCCTCAACGAGTTTATCATAGTCTTCCATTGTACGGTCGCTCTGCTTTCTGGTTTTCTTAGTCCCGTTCCGGCTAATCGGCTTCTTTTCCACCTGAGCCTTAAGCACTTTGAACTCGTCGCGCTCCGCACCATTTATATCTCCAATTTTCCGACGTATTTGCGCACGATACTGATAGCCATCTATAAAATTCGGATTTTCACTAATTACCTTACTGATATCACGGATTGCACCACGATAATCACCGGTATTATCCAACATCAACGCACGATTAAACAAAGCTATCATATTGTCGGGTTCCACCTTCAAGACATAATTAAAGTCTTCAATGGCCCGGTTATCATCACCCACCTGAGCACGCAATAAGCCACGATTGAAATGACCGACATAACTATTGGGATCAAATTCTATAGCCGTATCATAATCAGCCATTGCACCACGCAAATTCATTCTGTGATAACGAATCAAAGCTCTATTAATATAATGCGCGGCTTCACGAGGTGACTGGAGGATAGTCTTGTCCATTGCCTCTTCGGCCTTTTCATATTCCTCATGCGCTGTATATACCATGGCTTTCATCTGCCACGCATCACCATCATATTCGTTGATCTTCAATGCTTCATCGAGAGCGTTCATCGCCTCGACCGTATCTTTCATCAAAAAACAAGTCTGAGCCTTAATGACATAATTTTTTCCTACCTTCGGCCAGTTCTTAATCATCATATCAACAGATTCCATGGCATGTTCATAATCTTTCAATTCAATATAACACAATGTCATATTGTGCCACGCATTCTGCTCTTTTGGCTCTATATTAAGCAATTCCTTATAATCATCAACAGCACCGCCATAATTTTTCAGATTAATACGACATAATCCACGCAAGCGGTAATTATCCGGTAAAAAAGGATTTCGTTCGATTGCTTCACTACAATCGGTTTCAGCCCCCCAATAGTCTTCCAAATAAAATTTAGCCAACGCTCTATAAAAATAAGGCTCGGCTAAATAAGGTTTAGCGCCAATAACCATATTGAAACGCTGGATGGAAAGTACATAATCTTCATAATACAGTGCATTTCGTCCCATCAGCATCACCCTATCGGTATTGATTTGAGCTACAACTGAGAACGGAATGCACAAAAGAAATAATAAAAGTACTTTCTTGAATATCGTCATTATTTTCTTATCTTCACTTTATATCCACAACGGAAATTTCCCTTAAGCAAAGCTGATAATTTTCCTTTAATCATCTGTTTACGCAACATAGACACACGATCTATGAACATTTTTCCTTCAAGATGATCAAATTCATGCTGCATCACACGTGCCAAGTAACCTTCTACCCACTCATCATGCTCCTGAAAATTCTCATCAAGATAACGTACATGAATACGGGTCGGACGTCTTACCGGTTCATGAATGCCTGGAACGCTTAAACAGCCCTCTTCTACTGAAGAAGTTTCTGTCGCATCTGTTTCAATGATATGAGGATTGATAAAAGTATGTACATAACCCTTATATTCAGGAAGATCGTCAGATATAACATCCAGATTGATAACCACCAGTCTGATGGCCAATCCAATTTGTGGAGCTGCCAATCCGATACCCTCGGAAGCCTCCAGAGTTTCATACATGTTATCTATCAAAGTTTTCAAATCCGGATAATCCGGTGTAATGTCTTCAGCCACTTTTCTCAATACCGGCTGACCATAAGTATAAATGGGTAATATCATAACTAGTTGTTTATTTCCTTCTTTAATCTATTTCATACGAGCCTCCATCCATCCCTGCAAAATAATGGTTGCACTTATTTCATCTACCAAAGCCTTATTCTGACGCGCCTTTTTCCGGAGACCGCCATCTATCATCGCCTTGTGAGCCAAAACAGACGTAAAACGCTCATCAAAAAATTCTATCGGAATATCCGGCAAAGCTTTACGCAACCTATTTACGAACGGCTCTACACGTCTCATATTCTCAGAATCGGTCCCATCCGCTTGTCTTGGATGTCCAACAACAATCCGCTCGACCTGCTCTTTCTTTACATAAGAAATCACATAGTCGAATAATTCGGACGTAGCAACAGTTGTCAGTCCGTTAGCAATCAGCTGCAACGGATCTGTTACGGCCAATCCTGTTCGTTTTTTACCGTAATCTATGGATAACACTCTTCCCATATCGGATGCAAAATTAATGAATACTACGGAATTATACCGTATATAAAACTCAAATTATTCTTAATATCGTTATCCTATTTTGTATAAACAAATAAAAAGGGGCAGCCTCAGGCACGCCCCTTTAGGGTAATATGTTTTATTTGGAATCAGTCAGAACTGATCATCTTCCATATCTACCATTACGGCAAAATTCTAATATACAGACTGCCGTTTTAATTTATTTCATATTATTTTTTATACAACAACCAAGCATCGGGATATGTCGCACGCAACACATCACGTGACTGAACAGCAGAAGCCTTGTCATCAAAGGTTGACGCAATTACACGATACATCTTATTTCCACTATTATACGCAACCTGCGCTGCATAACCTGCATTTGTCAATGTACGCTGTAAGCCTTCAGCATTAGCCTGTAGACTGAAGCTTCCACATACAACGCTGTATAACTTCAAGCCATTACCAGATACGACAGTAACCGTTTCTGTACGAACAGGAACTGAATTTACGTCCGTTGAAGTTGACTGAGGGGTTACAACAGGAGTTGTAGGAGTTACTTCGACTGTATTTTGTTCTGTAGTTGTAGTAGGCTCCTGCTCAGCCGTTACTGCCTGCTGCTGACGCGCTTTCTCATAAGCTTTCTTATATGCGCTTTCGGATGATTTACATGAAGTCATGGCAAAAACCATACCCAATCCTGCTCCCAATACTAAATACTTTTTCATACGTCTTTTATATTACACCTTTTTAATAATAAATATTCTATTACGGCCGCAAAGAAAACAGGAATGCCACTACTGCCAACCACCCTCTGCGAAGATTCTTCACGCCAGCCTATAAGCCAGCACAAAGATACATATTATTTGGAGATGTCAAAAGGTAGTCGGGCAAAAAAAGGTTAAATAATATTTTATAAAAAAATATTCAAAAAAAACGCACAAAAAGATAGCATCAATATAAAAAATTTATATCTTTGTAGTGAAGCATAACTAATAAAAAACCAAGTATTATGAAAGCATTAAGTTTTTTAGCAGCATTCATTGGCGGCGCAGCCGTTGGTGCAGCAATCGGTATTCTCTATGCTCCTGAAAAGGGTACAGAAACTCGTGATAAAATTGCAGAAGCTCTTCGTAAACGCGGCATCAGACTGAATCGTAAAGAAATGGATTCTTTGGTTGATGAAATTGCGGACGAAATCAAATCTGTAGAAGAAGTATAATCTCACGATATGTTTTCAAGCAGCAAGAACATAGAAAACATGCAAAGGCTCTTTCTGGAGTTCAAAAAATACATTGAACTCCAGAAAGAGTATATCAAGTTGGATACAGCAGAGAAACTGACTGTTATCATATCTGCTACTATCAGCATCACAATTATGTTAATCCTAGGCGCTATGGTGTTATTCTTTTTATCATTCGCCATAGCATGGTATTTAAGCGATATACTTAACAGTATGCCATTAGGATTCGGTATTATAGCTGTATTCTGTCTACTTTTATGCATTATATTTTATTATAAGAGAGAAACCTGGGTGTTCCAACCAACAGCACGACTGATGGTTAAATTATTCATTAAAAAGGATGAACATGACAACAACTAATCAACCGGCAGGCCAAAATGACATGTTGGCATATATCCACAACCGTAAATCTGAGCTTAGAAAAGAGATACAGATCTGCAACGAAAACATCAGGAATACCACAAGAACATTGTTTGCTCCTCCTAAAGCAAACAATAAGATGGAATCTTTTTTTAATATTATCGATCAAGGAATGGCTGTATATGACGGTGTCGTTTTAGGTATGCGTGTCATGAGAAATTTTCGACGTATATTCAGTAGAAGCCGAAGATAAAACACAGACCTAAAAGCAGACTTGTTTTTATAAACATAACATCACTACCACAACACGAAAATATCACAATATCAGACAGCCTAATTTATTTGATGCATCTTTCTCAATATCTTTGGAAATTGTATGGCAAATATAACCGTACAACAGACAGCTGCTGTAGCATCGGATATTGACTCTGCGAGAAATACGCCTTTCACCCCTATAAAATGCGGCAAAACAACAGCTAACGGAATTAACAAAAAAACTTTGCGAAGCAAAGCTATAAACACTGAAATCTTGGCTTGACCTAGCGCTACAAACATATTTTGACAAGCCCTTTGCAAGCCAAAAATACTCATCCCCGCAAGAAAAATCGGAAGCACCCGTTCTACAGTTTCTATCAAATATTTATCGTTTGTAAAAGCTGAAGCTACCAATGTGGGAAAAGATAATAAAAACAATATAAACAAGAAATTAAAAGCAAACATAACACTAACCACAATCCGGAAACATTCCTTCAATCGCTCTTTATTACCATGTCCATAATTATAACTGGCCACAGGCACAAAACCTTGTGCAAAACCAGTCAAAGGTACACTGACAAAAAGCATTGCACTTTGCATAATAGCCAAAGCACTAATATAAATATCTCCAAAAACATTCAGACCGCTATTTAAAACAAAACCGACCAGACTTTCTGTACTAGCCATAATAAACGGCGAAACTCCCAGTGCCAACATTGACAATACGGTTTTCTTATCTAATTTCATATATTTTCGTTCAAGCCGTAAAGACGCTTTTGTAGAAGTCAAAAACAACAATACCCATAAAGCACTACATGCTTGAGACAAGATGGTAGCCCAGGCTGCTCCACGTACACCTAATCCAAACGTAAAAATAAACAGAGGATCAAGAATTATATTCAATACAGCCCCTATCACGACTGACCACATAGCAATAGCCGGACGACCTTGCGTATTGATAAAAGTATTAAGTCCTACGGATAGTTCTACAAACAACGTACCTGTCAGATAAATAGAAAGATAGTCCTTAGCATATCCTATTGTATGAACTGATGCTCCAGCAAACATTAAGAACGGCTCCATAAACAAATAAGTAACGCATGATGTCAACAAAGTGAAAATAACCAACATGACAAAACCATTCCCCAGATATTTACCTGCTCTTTCCCGATCATTCTGACCTAACGCTATAGCAGCAAGCGGCGCACCTCCACCCCCTACTATGGATGAAAAAGAAGAAATAAGTATAATAATAGAACCTGTTACTCCAATTCCTGCTAATGCTTCTGTTCCAATCCCCGGAATGTGTCCAATATAAATCCGGTCTACAATACTATATAAAAGATTCACTAATTGAGCGGCAACTGCAGGAAGAGCCATCCTAAAAATAAGTGGCAACATACGGTCAGTTCCCAATCGTTCCTCGTAAAGTCTATGCATATCCGACTAATTTATTTCGGTTCCTGCCCTCTAAAATATTATGGTTACAGTTTATATTATGCAAAATTAGTGAAAATATAATGGAGCATACCATTGTTTACCGGATTTTCATCTATTTCACAGTATAAGCTCGGCATTAGAAAATAAAATAATAAAAAAGGAATGAAGTTAAAATTCACCCCTCCATTCCTTTTCACTATTAAGTAAGAAAAATATTATTTGCTATATTTATAGATTATATATAAGATAACCGAGATAAACAATATAAACGAACACCATTGTCACGCCTTCCCATCGTTCTACTGTACGTTTGGTAAATGAAAAAAGCCACAATATCAACATGCTGACCAACATCATACCTAAATCAAAATAAGAGATGTTGCCTACCTTCATAGGAGATACCACAGCACAAATTCCCATTACAAAGAAAATATTGAAAATATTGCTACCTATAACATTACCTATAGCAATGGCAGAACTACCTTTACGGGCTGCGACCATAGATGTAGCCAATTCTGGTAGAGATGTTCCCGCTGCAACTAAGGTTAAGCCAACAATTGTTTCGCTTACCCCCATAGCCAAAGCAATTTCCGACGCTCCATCAACAAAAAGATTTCCACCAAAAACCAAACCTGCCAAACCTATAACAATAAAAAGCAATATTTTCCAGTATGGCATTGGAGCAATTTGTTCTGCCTGTTTTTGCATTTGCTCCCCAGCTTCCTTATTACGGGATATAAAATAGGTATAGGCCATAAATACGGCAAAATATCCTAAGAGAACCAAACCATCTGTGCGAGAAAGTACATCAGGAGTTCCCATATCCAGTACACAATCCATTGACACTACAATGAGCACCAATGAAGCCAATATAGCAAACGGAACATCCTTAGCCAACGTACTTTTACTTATAGTAATAGGAGCCAACCAAGCTGAACACCCCACAATCATCAGTACGTTGAAAATATTACTTCCAACAATATTACCAATAGAAATATCGCTACTCCCCTTCAAAGTTGACATAAAACTAGTAACAAATTCCGGTAAAGAAGTACCAAAAGCCACTACCGTCAACCCGATAACCAACTCTGTCACATTAAAACGGCGTGCCAATCCGGTCGCACCGTCAGTCAATTTGTCGGCACCGAACAAAATTAAAACGATACCGACAATAAGACTAATCAAACTCAGCCACATCGTATTTAAATTATATATTACTCGCGACGACCAAGATAAATCATCACATAATACAACAATGTAGCTAACGATCCCAAAGCAGCTACAACATAGGTATAAGCAGCTGAACGTAATGCAGACACTGCAGCAGAATGATTAGAATAATTAGTAATACCAGCCTCACTCAACCAATTTACAGCCCGACGACTGGCATCGATTTCCACAGGGAGCGTGATAAAACTAAAAAGTGTAGTCAATGCAAACAAGGCTATACCCGCCAATAAGATACCAGGAAATGTATAAATAGTAAACATTCCTATTAAAATAATCCACTGAACCCAATTTGAAGCAAAAGAAACAGCCGGAACTAGCGCACTACGCAACTTTAATGGCGCATAGGCATGTGCGTGCTGTACGGCATGTCCACATTCATGAGCCGCAACGGCAGCAGCAGCGACACTACATGTTCCGTATACATCCTCACTTAAATTTACTGTTTTTGTAAGTGGATTATAATGGTCTGTCAAAGAACCGGAAGTACTAACCACTTTCACATCATAAATACCGTTGTCACGTAACATTTTTTCTGCTACGTCACGTCCTGTCATACCCCCAGCAATGGGAATCTTAGAATACTTTTTAAACTTACTCTGCAAATTCGCTTGAACTATCCAACTCAAGACAGCCACGCCAATAAAAATAATCCAATATAACATATTAAAATACTAATGGTTTATATCATTTTCCTATCAAAATCTGTGCCAAACGACACAAAATTAGATAACAAAGTTATACGAATTAAATAAAAAACTAAATATATATGCTATTTTTTGAATTTTTAGTATATTTGTCTGTATATATAAACATATAACATACCGAAATATGAAAAAAAGTCTGATTCTTTTCGTATTGTTCAGCGGCATTACCTCCACAACATTCTTCAGTTGTAAAAATAATCAAAACAAAGAGGAAAGTTCCGCCCAAGAACAAAATGACAGTTCTGTCGTTTATCCTGCAGATGAAGCAGTATACGGGCATCTTGGCGAAGGTACAGGCATGAGTTGCCTTGAATTTATCACAAACCAAGGCGATACGCTGGAACTCAATAAAACAGATGAATCAACAGGCAAAGACGGAATCATACTAGGGGAAATAGCTAACTATACAGACCAATATGCACTTGTTACTTCACAAGACAGTCAGAGTGTTGCAATTGCATTAAATGTCAACCAGCTGATGCGCAGTTGGCAATCTTCCAGTAATTCTTCAAAAGGAATGCACCTGATAATCAACGGAGATATTAAACCAATAAATGAAAAAGATTCCTGTCAATATAATAAATGGGAACTTTATAATTGCAAACTCGTCTTACTAAATATCCCGAAAGAGAGTAATCGACCGATAAAGAGCGATACCATTGATATCATATCCTTAACACTAGATTCAATGACGGTACAGTATGCTCATTCTCAAAACAAGGAAACATTCTATCCGGTAAATCCGAACAAACATGGCAAGCGTTAAAAATTCCGGCATGATACAATGCATTCATTGTAAACATGGACGATTCATGCAATGGATGAACAATCCGATAATATGCGAATGTATGCTTATGCAAAACGAACGCTTCGTAGCAGAAGCGAAAAAATTATGTCCTTTATTCGAATTATCCGGTATAGAAAAACCTGAGGTCACTCATTATGAAAGTTATGACTAACATATATAAAATAAAGGGGGCAGCCCAAAAGCTGCCCCCTTTATTTTATAATGATGCTGCCTTTTAAAGACAGTTTGCATTCTATCAGCTAAATTTTTATTTCGCCGCAATACATTCAACTTCAACTAATGCACCTTTTGGCAATGCCTTCACAGCAACAGCAGAACGAGCCGGATACGGTTCTTTGAAGAAAGTTGCATAAACCTCGTTCATAGCAGCAAAATCAGCCATATCTGCTAAAAATACAGTAGTCTTAATTACATGGCTCAAATCAATACCCGCTTCTTCCATAATACGTGAAGCATTAGTTAAAGCCTGACGAGTCTGCTCCTTAATTCCTCCTTCTACAAACTGTCCTGTTGCCGGGTCGATTGGAATCTGACCAGATGCAAAAACAAAACCGTTTACCTCAATAGCCTGACTGTATGGACCAATAGCAGCAGGCGCCAAATTTGTGTGTAATGCTTTCATAAAATTATTTGTTTATAGTAAATTCAAGCCTTTATCTTTCAAGGCCTTTTTTATTTCTTTTACATGTTCGGCATTTCGGGTCTCAACCTGTACACGTAACTGACATGCCGTAACATTACTTGTATAGTCATTTCTTTCATGATGAACACTGATAACATTTCCACCTAAAGAAGCCACGACCTGACTAACTTCAAGCAATTGTCCAGGTTTATCATCAAGTTCCACAACCAAAGTACAAATTCTTCCGCTCTTAGACAAACCGCGATTAATTACGCGACTCAAAATCGTCACATCGATGTTACCACCACTCACAAGACAAATGGTCTTTTTTCCCTTAATTGGAAGTTTATTGAACATGGCCGCAGCCACACTGACAGCCCCCGCTCCTTCAGCAATAAGTTTATGCTGCTCTATCAAAGCCAAAATAGCTGCACATATTTCATCTTCAGTAACAGTGACCACTCCATCTAAATAATGACTGCAAATATCATAAGTCAATTCACCCGGCTCTTTCACAGCTATTCCGTCAGCAATTGTTGCAACACTACTTAAACGCTCCACGTGATGATGCTCCAGACTTTGCAACATACTTGGTGCTCCATTAGCCTGAACACCATATACTTTAATTTTGGGATTCAAAGTTTTAATGGCATATGCCACCCCACTGATTAATCCACCTCCCCCTATCGGTACAATTACCGCCTCGACTTCGGGTAACTGTTCCAAAAGCTCTAATCCGATTGTTCCTTGTCCAGCTATAACATTTTCATCATCAAAAGGATGAATGAAAGTATATCCCATGCTGTCACGCAGCTCTATTGCCCGATTATATGCATCATCATAAACCCCTGGAACCAGACAAATATCTGCCCCCAAACGCCGAGTCGCCTCAACTTTACTGATTGGCGCTCCTTCCGGCAGACAAATCAAAGCTTTAATACCATGTTGCGATGCTCCAAGAGCAACTCCTTGAGCATGATTACCAGCCGAACATGCTATCACACCTTTCGCCTTTTCCTCATCACTCAACTGTGATATTTTATAACAAGCACCACGAAGTTTAAATGAACCTGTTACCTGAAGATTTTCCGGTTTCAGATAAATCTCACATTCAGGATTGATTTTAGGAGCAAAAATCAAATCTGTCCGTCGTATGACCTTTGCCAGTTCATAACGCGCCTTATAAAAGTTATCTAAATTCATTCTAATTTGTTTTATGGCACAAAATAACAAAAAAAATATGAGAATACTCACATAACCCTATATCTATTTTTACATGATTTTGAAATGTTATAGAATGATTTTATATCTTGCATAAATCTAAAAACATAAATTTCGCTACCTGAAATGAATTAAGTCAATAATATTTTGTATTTTTGCAGAGAATAAAGGGTAAATAAAGATTGAAATACCCCAAAGTTCCTATAACTAATTGAGTTAGAATTTAAAAACCTAAAATATAAAATATGAACTTCAAAAAAATTTCTATTGCATTAAGCCTTACGGCTATGACGATTCCGTCATTTGCCCAATATGAAGGAACTACTGTATATGATCGTATCGGACACGGTGAAGACAGTATCAGAACTTTGGGCAATATTGTTCTTTATAAAGATTATTATAAAGCAAAAGATTATAAGAGTGCATACGAACCATGGAAAGCAGTATTTGATAAAGCGCCCTGCGCAGAAGTAAGTACTTATGCCTATGGTGCTGCAATATTAGCAAATGTATTATGCAGCGAACAGGATGTCAATAAGAAAAAAGAATATTTCAACCAGTTAATGAACTTATATGACACCCGTCTCACCAATCTTGATGCTCTCAACTCATTCACAAAGCCCAGAAGCCGAGCAACTAAAGGTGATATTCTTGCTCGCAAAGCATTCGATTACGCATACTATGGTGTAGGTTTAGCTGACGATTACTCTTTAGACAATGCTTACAAAAGATTTCGTGAAGCCATAGACCTGATAAACGCAGACGGTGCAAAAGAAGTTCCTGGTTTCGTATTGGACAAATTCTTCGAAATCTCATATCAAAAGTATATGACTGACAGCATCGCATTCCGCGAACAGTTCTTACAGGATTACATGGAAAGTCGTGAAGCATGCGAAAAGATGTTAAGTTTAGCCAATGAAGCCAGCGACTCTGTATCAGCACAAAAAATAGTTGCACAATATGACCCGACATTAAATCATATTGAAACAATGTTCGCTCAATCTAAAGCTGCCAATCGTGAACAGTTAATTGCAATATTCGGTCCTAAGATTGAAGAAAACAAAACCAATCTGCAATATTTGAAAACTGCACTTGTATTATTATCTGCCAATGATTGTGATGATACAGACATTTATTTCAAAGCTGCTGAATACGCATATAACATTGAACCTAGCTATGAATCTGCCATCGGTACAGCTCAGAAATATTCTAAAGAAGGTAAAGTAGCAGAATCAATCCAATATTACGATAAAGCCCTCGAGTTGTGCTCTACAGATCAGAACAAAGCGGCCATTTCACTGAAAATCGCTAATGCTCTGACAAAGAATAACGATGACGAGAAAGCTTTCAGTTATCTGGAAAAGGCCGTTGGTTTCAATCCTGCAATTTCAGGAAAAGCTAATCTTTTGCGTGCAAAAATATATGCTAAGCAAAAAAGATTCAATGATGCCATTGCATGTTGCAACAAAGCTGCACAAGAAGATGTCAGTATCTCAGGTTCTGCAAACCGTTTAAAGACAGCTATTCTTGATGTAAAACAAAAGAATGCTGAAATTGAACGTCAGAATGCAGAATATCAAGCAGCCAAAGCTAAACAGGAAAAACTGGAAAACTTCTGGAAAGGTGGAGGCAAATAAAAAATCAAAGTAAAATATTCTCTACAAAATTAATTCAACGAGGAAGAAAATTTTCTTCCTCGTTTTTTTATAATTAATTGCCAGATACTTAAATGTATTTATCACTAAAAGAGACTTTTTCCCCCTTGTGTTTATCAAGAGAAAAACAAATCAAACAATCCTATCCAATACAAAAATACAAGCAACTCTTTCAAAGCTTAAAAAATATATGTATCTTTGTCGCGTCTTGTTTCACATACCTCCATTGCGAGGATGCGAATGAAAAGGGAATCAGGTGAAAGTCCTGAACAGTCCCGCTGCTGTAAGCTTCATTATGGCATTTGCTTAACTACCATTGCCACTGACTTTTAAATAAAATAAAAGACGGGAAGGCCAAGCAATACCGAAGTAAGTCAGAAGACCTGCAAGACAAAAAGCCGTGCTTGCGTTCTCGAGGAATGAACAGCAAGATCATGCAATTTTATAATTAAACTTTTAAGAATGAACAGAAAGTATCAAAGCCACATTGCAGGCTTATACTTTATGGTGTGCGGTTGTGCGATACACATAAATGTATCAGCACAAAACAATTTGGACATCAGCAAACAAGACTCCACTCGCCTGATTCCAGATATTACAGTAAAAGCTAAACGCATCCCACAGGATTTAATTGCTGCCGCACCACTTCAAACCATAGAGAAGCCTCAACTGGAACGCATGGGAGCGCTCGATGTTGCCGATGCCGTACGCCATTTTTCCGGTGTCAGCATTAAAGATTACGGAGGCATCGGTGGCTTGAAAACTATTTCTGTACGTAGTATGGGTGCTCAACACACAGGAGTAAGTTATGATGGCGTAACAATTGGCGACTGCCAGTCCGGCCAAGTTGATATCTCCAGATTTTCTCTGGCAAACGTATCACGATTATCCATGACTATCGGCCAAAGTGACGATATCTATCAAAGTGCCCGTCTGTTTGCATCAGCCGGTGTACTGCATATAGAAACTTCGCAACCTCTATTCGATGCCAGAAACTTTCAACTTAACGCATTGGTAAAAGCAGGCTCTTACGGCATGGTTAATCCGTCTCTACTCTACTGCCAAAAACTTGGACAGAAACAAAGTCTATCACTGTATGGTGATTATTTACGTGCTGACGGCAACTATCCATTTACCATGCGTAACGGTAATGTTCTGATTAACGGCAAACGTAATAACAGCGACATACAAACCATACGTGCTGAAGCAACCTATTATGCTAATATTACCAATAAACAAAGTTTAAAGATAAAAGCTTATTTATTTGACTCCGAGCGTGGTCTTCCCGGCAGCGTTATTTACGACAATCCCTACGCAGCAGAACGGCTATACGATAAAAATTACTTCGGACAAATTCTGTACGAGAATCGTTTTGACAAACGTTTGAAACTAAAAGTTCTGGGAAAATACAATTATAGTTGGACACGTGATTACAACAATGAATCTTCGGGCATTACGGATAACCGTTACCGTCAGACCGAGACCTATTTATCGGCAGTTCTTTGGGGAGAAGTTTTCAAAAATCTCCAATTGTCCTTCTCACAAGATTTTGCATACAATTATCTGAGTGACAATCTGATAAAATGTCAGTACCCACGCCGTTATACACTACTCAGTGTACTGGCTGCACGATATTCTTACCAGAACCTGACCCTAACCGGCTCATTACTCAATACATATATCACAGAAACTGTAGAATTAGGCGAAGCGGCAGCAGACCGTCACAGACTCTCTCCTGCAGTCAGCCTGTCCTGGAAGCCATTCAGTCATATCGGTTTGCGTATCCGTGCATCTTATAAAGATATTTTCCGCAATCCAACGTTCAACGATCTTTATTATCTGGTTATAGGGAATTCCAGACTACGTCCGGAAACAACCAAACAAGGTAACTTTGGTTTGACATGGGCTGAGACATGGCAAAATATGTTTGAATTTTTCAGCATTTCAGCTGATGCGTATTATAACCGTGTAGATGATAAAATTGTTGCAGTACCAGCCATGTTTGTCTGGAGAATGTCTAATATCGGAAAAGTTGAAACCATCGGACTGGATGTTAACGCTGCAATGGAAATCCATCCTGTTGAACATCTGAAAATTTATCTGAACGGAAATTACAGTTTTATGAATGCCGAGGACATCACGGACCGTACAAATAAGACATGGAGACAACAGATTGCATATACTCCTCGCCATTCTGGCGGGTGTAGTACTACTCTTGAAACACCCTGGATCAATCTTACCTACAATCTGAATTATGCCTCTGAACGTTATACCAAAACACAAAATACGCCGGATAACCGCATTAAGCCATATGCCGACCATAGCCTTTCGATTTTTCGCACATTTAAATGGAACAAGCACAAAATACGTATCCAAGCAGATGCCCTGAATTTAGCTAATGTCAACTATGAAGTCATAAGATTCTACCCCATGGCAGGTAGAAATTACAAAGTAACTATTAATTACCAACTATAAAAATGATTATTATGAAAAAAGAATGGTTTAAATTAGCCTTAACGGTTTGTGCCGTTTGTAGTCTGACAGCATGTAATGAGGATGACGACTTTACGACTCCTCCTACGGTAAATCCGATAAAAACTTCTGGCGCGTATGTCATCAATACCGGTGATTACAACGCCAATAACGGCAGTATCATGTGGTATAACAAAACAGATTCTACTGTATCTGCCGACCTTTATCTGCAAGCTAACGGAAAAGGCATCGGTGATGTACAAGATTTATGTGTATATGGCAGTAAACTTTACGTCACCTGCAGCTCATCAGCAAAAATTGTCATTCTTGACCGTCAGGGAAAAGAACTGAAATCATATGAACTTAAAAACGAAGAAAATGAGCCTATTACTCCACGTTATATCACCTGTGCAGAAGGTAAAGTGTTCTTTACAGCTTATGACGGTACATTATCCCGTATAGACACAACCAGCCTGAGTATCGACAAAGTCATCACTCTTGGCGGCAAGCCTGAAGGATTGACTTATGCCAACCATAAACTTTATGTATGCCAATCAGACTATACCGGTGATGGCAGTGGCAAAAGTATTTCTGTAATTGACGTTCCTTCATTCGAAAAAATTAAGAGCATAGATGTTATGCTTAATCCATACAATCAGATTCTGACAGCTGAAAACGGAAAAGTTTACTTTGTATCTAACGGCAATTATGCAGGTAGCCCATACATTGACCCGGAAGACTATGTTTATCAGACTTTGCAGTGCATAGACCCGACAACCGATAAAGTTGATACACTCTGCAATGCATCTTATATTACCAATTTGGGAGACAAGATGTATATTCTGTATGCAGAATATTACTTGCCGGAAACTAAAAAAGCATTCATCTATGACTTAAATACCAAACAAGAAACTCCGTTTATTGATATCAATATTGTTCCGAATCCACAGTTCATTACAGCCGACCCGGAAAACGGAGATATCTACATCGGAAGTACAATGTATGACGGTTCATTCAACGATGTATATCACTTTAACAAAAGCGGTAACCTGTTGAACATTATTGAAACCGGTTATTACACTACAAACCTACGTTTTGTCAATGAATAAATCTGTGGAATGAGACTGAATCTCTTTTATCTCCATATACTGTGTGCAGTCTTGTGCCTGTCCGCTTGCGGAAGGCATAAGACTGCTTCCCTTAATACGGAAGGCGACACCATAACCATGCATTACGCAGAAAATCTCTCAATCGTAGACCATTCGGACTACACCGTTGTAACCATGCGTAATCCGTGGGACACTCTGAAGACTTTGCATACTTACATTCTTATCGACAAGAACAAGCCTCAGCCTAAACAGCTCCCAGAAGGTACCATAGTTCGCATTCCCATTGAAAAAGCAGTAATATTTTCATCCGTACATTGCGGACTTTTCGATGAATTAAACGTTGCCGATCACATTGCCGGGGTATGCGATTTACAATATATTAAACTCGACAAAGTCATCAATGGCTGCAATGAAGGACGTATTATCAATTGTGGAAACGGTATGAACCCCGACATTGAACTACTCATTGAGTTACACCCTGATGCCTTATTGATTTCCCCTTTTGAAAACAGTGGAGGATATGGTAGAGTGGAAAAACTTGATATTCCAATTATAGAATGTGCCGATTATATGGAAACGTCTGCACTTGGACGGGCTGAATGGATACGTTTCTATGGACGGCTCAATGGTGTAGGCAAAACCGCAGACAGTTTGTTCTCACAAATTGAGACTTCATATCTGTCATTGCGACGTCTGGCTTTAAGCCAAAAAGAACGTCCTACTGTTCTCGGAGAACTCAAAAACGGCTCAGCATGGTATATCCCCGGTGGGCATAGTACAACTGGACGTCTGTTTGCCGATGCCGGTGCCAATTATATTTTTGCAGATATGCCACAAAGCGGATCGGTCCCCCTATCGTTCGAAACTGTATTCAATAAAGGACAATATGCAGATTTCTGGTTTATAAAATACAATCAGAAAACAGATAAAACATATAGTGAACTACAACGTGATTATTCGCCCTATGCTCACTTTAAAGCATTCAAAACACGACATATCTATGGTTGCAACACCAATAGAGTACCTTTTTATGAAGAAACCCCTTATCATCCCGAACGTATTCTTAAAGATTTAATAAAAATTATGCATCCGGGACTTTTAACCGCGGATTCTACACGATATTTCACTAACTTAGCGGAATGAACCGAAAAACATCAATATACTGTATCACACTGGCCGTTCTCATACTCTTACTGATAACGGCCAGCTTGGTTTTCGGCTCGGTACATATTCCGGCCGAAGCTGTCGCCGATATTTTATGTGGCAATGAAGTTGAAAAAGCCAGCTGGCGTTTCATTGTTCTTGAGTCACGCATTCCTCAATGCATCACAGCCGCACTTTGTGGAGCGGCCCTGTCCGCATCCGGATTAATGTTGCAAACAGCCTTCAACAACCCATTGGCAGACGCTTCTATCCTAGGTATCAGTTCCGGGTCCAGTCTGGGTGTAGCACTCGTTATGTTAGCGGGCGGAGGCACCTTAACAGCAGGCTCTTTCAGTCTTTCCGGCTTTATGTCTGTCATTCTCGGTGCTTTTCTCGGTGCTGCCGTTGTCATGGGACTGATTCTTTTTCTCTCTACATTACTTCGCAACGCTATCATGCTACTTATTGCAGGTATAATGATAGGTTATATTGCTACCTCAGCCATCTCCCTTCTTAATTTTTTTGCCACAGCTGAGGGTGTCCACTCATATATGATATGGGGTCTAGGTAATTTTGGCGGAGTTTCTTTAGAGCAGTTACCCGCATTCACCGTCCTGACATTATCCGGTCTGTTAATAGCCATACTGCTTATCAAACCGTTAAATGCCCTGTTGCTTGGTCCGCGCTATGCCGAAAATCTCGGAATCAACACACGTCACGTCCGCAATCTCCTGTTAACCGCCACAGGACTTCTGACTGCTGTCACCACGTCTTTTTGCGGTCCCATTTCATTTATCGGACTTGCAGTTCCCCACGTGGCACGTCTCATGCTGGGTACATCCAATCATAACGCTCTTATGCCTGTCACCATGTTGACCGGAACTGCTGTTGCACTACTCTGTAATCTTATCTGCATTTTACCGGGCGAAAACGGTCTCATCCCGTTAAACGCAGTCACACCTATTCTTGGCGCTCCGGTAATTATATATGTATTGATTCATCAACGTAAAATACAATATTTTAACTGATGTCTGAAAAAGCATTCATCGAAGGTTCAAAACTGTCCATCGGCTACCGTCAGAAACGACAGAACAGAATTATACAGTCAAATCTGAACTTCAAACTGTATCGTGGTGAACTAACATGCCTGCTCGGTGCCAACGGAGCCGGTAAATCAACATTACTCAGAACATTAGCAGCCACTCAGCCACCGATCGACGGAGAACTTATCCTGGCTGGCCAACCACTTCATACATACTCCGAACGTGAACGCTCACGAACCATAGGAATAGTATTGACTGACAAAACACAAGCCGGCGGACTCACCGTCAGCGAGCTGGTAGCTCTTGGTCGTCAACCCTACACAGGTTTCTTCGGCCGTCTGCACAGACACGATAAGGAACTTGTCCGCCAAGCATTAGAAGATGTCGGTCTGTCCCATATGGCTGACACTTATACATCCGAACTGTCTGACGGCGAACGGCAAAAAGTGATGATTGCCAAAGCGCTTGTACAAGAATGTCCCTTTATCCTGCTCGACGAACCAACCGCATTTCTCGATGTAGTAAGCCGTATAGAAATCATGCATTTGCTTCACCGTCTTGCAACAAAAGAAAATAAAGCCATACTACTCTCCACTCACGATATCGAACAGGCATTAGCCTTGGCGGATCGCCTATGGCTGATGACACGTGAGAACGGACTGGTATGCGGTGTAACAGAAGACGTTCTTTTAAACCATCAGATGGACAATCTGTTTCCTTCCCGTCCACAAATTCAGTTTAACCTTCGCCACGGTTATTTCGCATCAGAGATACCTGCCAAACAAACTGTTTTCATTACAGCAGCAGACGATACGCTACGCCATTGGACACGCAACGCATTAATGCGACACGGTTTCCGCTGTGTGGCTTCATCTGACAACCCGAATTATCCTTTTATAGAAACCATATCGCCAACAGAAATCCGTTTGCAAACAGCTGCCGACACTTTTATCTGTCATTCTTTTGAAGAACTACTCAAAAAACTATAATACGATAATCTCCTCATGGATTCATCCCGCCATCCCTGATGGCCCTTTATGCAGGCCATATTTTAAGATTGTTTTTTGTCACAAAAGAAAGACATTAAAAAAGAAATTCTAAGTTTTTCTTATTTTTTTCTATCATTTTCTTGCACAGAAAATAAAATTATTGCTATATTTGCAGCAAATAACAACTCGTAAAAGCAAAAAAGAATTGATGTTTACATGCAAGAACACATATTGGTGGTGGCGTTACTCAGAACCCGATCGGTCGTGAGGAGCCAGTCTTGTATGATATATCACTATCTTTAATTCAACCCCTATAGTAATGTATTTTTCAAAGGCTTGTCGTAATCACGGCAAGCCTTTTTTCGTATCCCCAAGTCAACAAACAAACATTAAAATCATAAAAACATGGAATCTTACAAAGTTAACAACGAAGGTTATTACGGCGAATTCGGTGGTGCCTATGTACCAGAAATCCTTTACCGTACAGTAGAACAACTCAAAGAAGCCTACCTGCCCATATTGGAAAGCGACGCATTCAAAAAAGAATATTACCGTCTGTTGAAAGATTACGTAGGACGTCCTTCACCGCTTTACTTTGCCAAACGGATGAGCGAGAAATATGGCTGTAAGATTTATCTGAAACGCGAAGACTTGAACCATACCGGCGCACACAAAATAAATAACGCGCTTGGCCAGATTCTGTTGGCACGCCAAATGGGCAAGAAACGTATCATAGCAGAAACCGGTGCCGGGCAACATGGTGTGGCCACAGCCACTGTCTGCGCTCTGATGAACATGCCCTGCCGGGTCTACATGGGAGCACTCGACGTCAAACGCCAGCATGTCAATGTAGAACGTATGAAAATGCTTGGAGCAGAAGTCTATCCGGTGGAAAGCGGCAACAAGACATTAAAAGACGCCACCAATGAAGCCATCCGCGACTGGTGCTGTCATCCTCAGGATACCTATTATATCATCGGATCGACCGTAGGTCCCCACCCCTATCCCGATATGGTTGCCCGCCTGCAGAGCGTAATCAGCGAAGAAATCAAAGAACAGCTTGTAGAACACGAAGGCCGGGACTATCCCGATTATCTCATGGCATGCGTCGGCGGCGGTTCTAATGCAGCCGGAACTATCTACCACTACCTTGATGACGAACGGGTGCGCATCGTACTCGGCGAGGCCGGCGGACACGGCATAGACAGTGGCGAGACAGCCGCCACCATTAACTGTGGTTCCATAGGAATCCTGCATGGAAGCCGCACCTTGGTCATGCAAAATGAGGACGGCCAGGTCATCGAACCATATTCCATCTCTGCCGGCCTCGATTACCCGGGCATTGGCCCCATGCATGCCAATCTTGCACAAAAAAACCGTGCTACCGTCATGGCTATCAATGATGATGAAGCGCTACGCGCCGCTTTCGAACTGACCCGTCTAGAAGGCATTATTCCGGCTTTGGAATCTGCCCACGCACTCGCCATGCTACCTAAACTTAAATTCCATAAAGAGGACGTTGTCGTTCTGACAGTCAGCGGACGTGGTGATAAAGATATTGAAACCTATCTGGCACATCAGTACGACGAAGGCATCGCACCACAACTATAAAAGAACATACACATAAAAACAACACAACACACTACACTATATAATTATGAAAACATTCCGATATCATACAGCCAGCCGGAGAATCCTCGGCGATCTTTATACGCCGGTCAGCACCTACCTCAAGGTTCGCGACCTCTATCCACAAAGCGCGCTCATGGAAAGCTCTGATTACCACAGCCACGACAACAGCCGTTCTTTCATTGCACTGAACCCCATAGCCAGCATCAGTTTTAATCATGAAGAAGCCACATCAAAATTTCCCGATGGCACCAGACAAATACAATCCATAGACAAACACAATGACAGTCCGGATCATATCCTTTCCGATTTTCTCAAAACCATCCTTATAGACGGCGAACAGAAAAACTATTGCGGTCTTTACGGCTATACGTCATTCAACGCCATCCGCTATTTCGAACCGGTCAACATAAAAGACTGCCGTCAGGAAAAAGACGACGCGCCCGACTTGCTTTATATTCTTTATAAATATGTCATGGTATTCGACCATTTCAATAACACACTGACCCTTATCGAATTGCTTGAGGACGGCGAGCCCGACAACCTTGACGAACTGGAAAGAATCATACGTAATCACAATTTCGTCACATATGACTTCAAAGCCGTTGGCGATGTCAGCAGCACACTGACCGACGAAGAACATAAAGCCAATATCCGACGTGGCATCGCACACTGTCTGCGCGGCGATGTATTCCAAATCGTACTGAGCCGGAGATTTGTCCAACATTACGAAGGCGATGATTTCAAACTATACCGCGCTCTTCGGAGCATCAACCCAAGTCCCTATCTGTTCTATTTTGATTTCGGCGGATTTCGCATCTTCGGTTCCTCTCCCGAAACCCATTGCCGCATTGAAGGACGTCGGGCCTATATTGATCCCATTGCCGGAACAACGCGTCGCACCGGAAATCCCGAACAGGATGCCCGGAATGCCAAATATTTGAAAGAAGACCCGAAAGAGAATGCCGAACACGTCATGCTGGTCGATCTGGCCAGAAACGACCTGAGCCGGAACTGCCATGATGTCAAGGTTGATTTCTATAAAGACATGCAATATTACAGTCACGTCATTCATCTGGTCAGCCGGGTCAGCGGTATACTCAACGACAATGTCAATCCGGTCAAGACTTTTATCGATACCTTCCCTGCCGGTACGCTCTCCGGTGCTCCCAAAGTAAGAGCCATGCAAATCATCAGTGAACTCGAACCGCACAACCGTGGTGCCTATGGAGGCTGTATCGGTTTTATCGGATTAGACGGCAGTCTGAATCAGGCCATCACCATCCGTACTTTCGTCAGCCGTCACAACGAGCTCTGGTTTCAGGCTGGCGGCGGCATTGTAGCCAAAAGCAACGAAGACTATGAACTTCAGGAAGTCAACAACAAACTCGGCGCGCTCCGCCGCGCCATAGAAATGGCACAAACACTCTAAATACCCACAACTATGAAAATCGTTATCATTGACAACTACGACTCCTTTACTTATAATCTGTCGCACATGGTTAAAGAGCTCGGCGCCGAAGTCACGGTTCTGCGCAACGACTGTTTCGAGCTCGACCAACTGAACCGTTTTGATAAAATTATTCTCTCGCCCGGTCCCGGCATTCCCTCCGAAGCCGGCCTGATGCCACAGGTCATCACCCGTTATGCCGGTCGTAAACCGATGCTTGGGGTCTGTCTCGGCCATCAGGCCATAGGTGAGGCCTTCGGTGCCGAGCTGACCAATCTTTCCGAAGTATTCCACGGTGTGCAAACGCCCTGCCGTCTGCTCGGCAACGATTATTTGTTCGACGGACTGCCCGCAACCATCAACATCGGCCGTTACCATTCATGGGTAGTCAGTCCGAAGGCCTTCCCCGAATGTCTGGAAATTACCGCCATGAGCGAAGAAGGACAAATCATGGCATTGCGCCACCGCACAATGGATATACATGGCATACAGTTCCATCCCGAATCGGTACTGACACCCGACGGCAAACTTATCATTAAAAACTTCATCCAACATCAATAAAAACAGACACATCATGAAACAGATACTCACACGAATGGTTCAAGGCGAAGTCCTCAGCCGACAGGAAAGCTGCCATATCATACACGATATAGTGGACCAACGCTATAACGACATTCAAATCAGCGCACTGCTCACCGTACTGGCCGTACGCGGTATCAAGGTTGACGAACTGCTCGGTCTCCGCGACGGCCTTATCGAAACCGGCCAGCCCATCGATCTCTCTCCCTACCGAGTATTGGACATTGTCGGTACCGGAGGTGATCATAAAAACACGTTTAACATCTCTACCTGCGCCGGCTTTGTCGTAGCAGGTGCAGGTTACAAGGTAGCCAAACACGGCAACTATGCCGCCACTTCGGCTTCGGGGGCCAGCAACGTCATCGAAAGTCACGGTGTTAACTTCACCAAAGATACCGACCGCATCCGTCGTAATCTGGAAACCTGCAATTTTACCTATCTTCACGCGCCACTGTTCGCATTAGGTATGAAATCTGTCGCACCGGTCAGAAAACTACTTCAGATTCCCACCTGTTTCAACCTACTGGGACCGTTGGTCAATCCGTGCCGGCCGGCATACCAGTTGCTCGGTGTGGCCGACCTTAACCAGATGAGACTTTACAGCAGCGTATATGAGAGACTGGGCATTGGTTATGGTATAGTAAACAGCATCGATGGTTACGACGAAATCTCTCTGACCGGCGACTTCAAAGTAAAGACCAACGATATGGAAAAGATTTTCAGTCCGGCTGATTTAGGATTCAACCCTGTTAAACCGACCGAACTATATGGCGGACAAACGGTAGAAGAAGCCAGAAAGATATTCGACAACGTGTTACACAATACAGCTACCGAAGGCCAGAAAAACGTTGTTCTGGCCAATGCCGCCTTTGCCATCAAAGTTATCGAAAGCGACAAACCGGTGGACGAATGTCTCGACATTGCAAGAACCTCACTCGAAAGCGGACGCGCCCTGGAAATCTTCAATCGTTATGTTTCCATTAACCAGACTGACTTATGAAAGATATACTGCAAGATATTATTGCCACCAAACGTCAGACCGTAGAGCAACAAAAACACATATTGCCGGCCGAGACTCTTCGCCGTCAGGTCAATCTTCTGCTCCAATCTGCCGATACGCCTTTTGCCGGACGTTCAATGAGCTGCTCCTTAGCAGAATCCTCCACTGGTATCATCGCCGAGTTCAAACGCAAATCCCCCTCAAAAGGATGGTTCAATCCCGACGCCCGTGCCGATATTATTCCACAAAGCTATGCCCTTGCCGGCGCATCAGCACTCTCCATACTGACAGACAGTCCCTATTTCGGCGGCAACACAGACGATTTACAACAAGCCCGCGCCACAACCGACTGCCCCATTCTGCGCAAGGATTTCATTATAGATGAATATCAGATTCTGGAGTCACGGCTCATCGGTGCTGATGCCATATTGCTCATCGCAGCCGCGCTCGACTTAAAGACTTGCATCGCTTTCACACGTCTTGCCCATGAACTGGGACTGGAGGTTTTACTGGAAATCCATTCTGAAAACGAACTGGACTATATTTCCTGCAGTCCGGATATGACAGGCGTCAACAACCGCCATCTCGGTACTTTCCATACCGATGTAGCCGGCTCGTTCGACCTGGCCGAACGTCTGCCGTCCGACATGGTTAAGGTCTCTGAAAGCGGCATATCCTCACCGAGCACCGTACGTTCGCTTCGCGAAGCCGGTTACAAGGGTTTCCTCATCGGCGAAACATTCATGCGCACCACCTCACCGGCTGACACATTGTCAACCTTCATCCAATCCGTACAGTCATGAAAGCATTGAAACTGAAAATCTGCGGTATGCGGCAAGGCGACAATATCCGTGCTGTAGAAAAGCTCCGTCCCGACCTGATGGGATTTATATGCTGGGAAAAGTCACCGCGTTTTGTCGACATCACCCCCGACTATCTGCCACAATACAGCCGGCGGACCGGTGTCTTTGTCAATCCGTCCGTCAGTCTGATATCCGCGGAAATAGCCCGTCTTGGTCTATCACTCATACAACTCCACGGCCACGAAACTCCGGAATTCAGCCTGTCACTGCGTCAGTATCTGAATTCCATTAGCCGACAGGTTGCAATCATCAAAGCATTCAGTGTCCCCGAAAACGGTCCCTTTCCCGACACGACTGCCTACGAAACCGTCTGCGACTACTTTCTGTTTGACACATCCTGTCATTCTTACGGCGGAAGCGGACGACGTTTTAACTGGTCTGCTCTCGACAATTACCACGGCCGGACACCGTTCTGGCTCAGCGGAGGTATCGGACCGGATGCCACCGACGCTCTTGATGCATTCTATCATCCCTGCTGCATCGGAATCGATCTGAATTCAAGATTTGAAACATCACCGGGCTTGAAAGACATCACAACCTTGAAAGCTTTTATCAGTGAACTACGCGAAAAAGCCATCCTTACATCAGACAAACAAACTTTTTAAAACATAGAAATTATGAACAGAATCAATCAGTTATTCCAGAATAAAACACACAATATCCTTTCACTCTATTTCTGTGCCGGACATCCCACAGCCGACAGTACTGCCGATACCATCCGTACTCTGGCAGCCCGCGGCATCGACATGATAGAAATCGGTATACCCTTCAGCGACCCCATGGCCGATGGTCCGGTCATTCAGGACGCTTCAACCAAAGCCCTTCGTAACGGTATGTCGCTGAAACGTCTGTTCTCGCAACTCGAAAACATCAGACAAGACGTTACCATTCCTCTTATACTCATGGGGTATTTGAATCCGGTCGTACAGTTCGGATTCGAGAACTTCTGCAAACGCTGTCAGGACTGCGGTATAGACGGCATCATCCTACCCGACCTGCCATTCAAGGACTATCTGAATGACTACAAACCCATAGCCGACCGTTATGATTTGCGAATCATCATGCTCATCACTCCCGAAACATCAGAAGAGCGCATACGCTTTATCGACAATCACACAGACGGTTTCATTTATATGGTTTCCTCTGCCGCCACAACCGGTGCACAAAAAGAATTCAACGCCGAGAAACAATCCTATTTCAACCGTGTAAACGGCATGCAGCTGAAACATCCGCGCATGATAGGATTCGGCATCAGCAACCGTCAGACACTGGAAGCAGCCTACGCCAATGCCTCGGGAGCAATCATCGGCAGCCGTTTTGTCCAATTACTGGAGGAAAAAGGAAGTGCTGCGCCTGCACTGGACGCTTTGTTTGAAGCCTTGAAAAAATAGACCTTAACTCATCAATAAAAAGAGTCATACCTTTACACCGTCAAACAGCGTATTGGCATGACTCTTAATCTATTCGTCCAAATTTAAAATATGTGTTTTAATCAGTAAACCATATATAAACCCGACTTATACTTAGATCGATTTATACATCAATATCTCACCTTTCTGACTCTTCCGTCATTATATTTAAGTATATTGACGCAACCTTTACGCAAACCTTCCAGGCGTTCACCTGTCACGCTGTAAATCTCATAATATTCTTCATCATCAGTTTCTACAGATACCACACCAACCGTTTCCTCATATTGTTGCTGAGCCTCTTTTGCCTCTCTCACCACTTTATTAATAAGAGACAAATAGTCTCTGTAAATATCTGTTGCACCATAATCTTCAGTAAACAACCAGTTCCGATACAAGCTGTCAGCCTCAATCTTCAATGCGTTCAAAGTATCTTCCAACGCAATCAGGTCATCCTCAAAATCCTGCGCCACATCCTTATATTCCGTTGTTATTTCTTCACGGGCCTCATCTTTCTTTTCAAACAAACGCTCTATACGCGATTGCAATGTCGGATAAATCTTTTCCGATACCCTTTTCTGGAATTTCAGGTTATTGGCTATTATCGAATCGATAAGTTCCTTGCCTTTTGTTTCATAAGTACCCGTTTCAACATTCGGACTTTTGTCCACACCGGCATAATCCATCATAATTACTCCTGTCGGACCTGCCTCATGTGTTTTCAGATAATCAATGATTGCAGCATTGGTATATGTGGCATTCTCCCGATAACCGGAAGCCGTTGATATGCTTCCAGGATATGCAGAAGCAAAATTAAATACCCAAACAACTTCAGAAACATCGTCTGTTGTATGTTTAGTGCTGAAATCGAGCATTTTATTAATCGCGTCAACCTTAGTTGCCACACCGCCTTCATCCTCTTTGGTATTAGCATAATCCTGCACATACAGTTTACTTCTGTAATCATCAGAATTACCTGCCCCTGCTATCGTTCCCGCAGTCTGAGCATTCCAGTCCAACCATCCGCACCAATTCTGAAAGAAACCGCCGGTAATAGGTTTGCTTGCATACTGATCCCTGCTTAAAACAAGCATCTTACCACGTAAATCGCTAACCCTCAAGTCACGGCGGAACTCTACAAAATAATCTTTCAGGTCATCACGTCCCAACAATTCACGCAACATGGTTACATACGTATCCTTATCTTTATCATAATTTGACGCATAAAGCAAATGTAACACAGCAAACTCTGTTGGGTGAGCAATTAAAGAATCACGCAACAGATACAATGCATCATCAAAACGCAAATTGGTCTCGGCTATTCCATGATTGATATGCAAATGGTCGTCCTTCACTATCGGCCGAAAATCAAAAGCCCTGACACCGGCACTCCATTGTGAAGCCACATCTATATCCTGACATTGTGAAAAAGTCGCCAAAGACACCCCGTTTCCCGTTGCGGAATCGTGTGCGCCCGGAATTGAAACTTGCGAAACAAGTTGTCTGTCAGGCAATCGCGACATCCAGTCATCAGCCTGCACATTTACATTCAAACCAAATAATAAAGCTCCCAATAAGTAGATGTTTTTCATTGTAAAAAGGTTTGAGTCCTCTTTATTCAACATATTCAAGTCCGGCAGCAGAACTCTTTTTCTGTCAGAACTGAAATTTTCCACGCTATACAAACTTATAAAAATAATTCAATAAATACAGTAAAACTTATAATAATTAACATTATATTTTTATAATCAAAATGACACTAAAAAAGTCTCATTTCCACATTTCATAAAAAAGGATTAAAACAATTTACAATATCTCTTAAACAAAAGGATTTCAAAATGTAATTGAAAAATATACCACATGTAATACATGAATTATTCAAACAACACATGTAAAGTTCTCATTAGCGAACTAAAGAAATAAAAAATTACCTGCATTTTATTATAAACACAATAATCATAATTAGAATAAAAAACACAAAGAATTCCAACCCGTCATTGTCATTATAACAAATCCATACAGTTTATTGTAAACAAACATACAATTAAATTAAATAGATTCATTTAATTTAGAATAAATTATATTTTACATGTTATTTTACTTCTCGTGATAAACTGTCGCTCACAAATTAGCAGGTATGATTAAGAGAGATTATATAAAACTTATATTTTTCAGTGTCTGTATAAAGCCCATTTTTAAACTAAATCTGAGAAAGTACCTGGGAAGATTGTTTAGAACTTGAATTTATTTTGTTTTAATTTTTCTTAACCAGCTTATAAGGCAGATAGAAATTTTATTTACAATAAGAAAATCGCTGTATCAAATCGTCAAAGCGTTTTCGGAGAAAATCAAAACCTATTTATACACGGTTGCGAGTAATCCATAACCGTTAAAAAAGTTCTTAATAACAATATTTTTTACCGTATTATTTTTGTATCATACTGATTACATGCATATTATAAATATAAACGTAAACAATCGTGCATTATAGTGGATAAAAGTCTTAAAAGCGAAAATTTAAATGCATACGGTTACGAATTTTTTTCTGTACGGTTGCGAATTCCATTCCATACGGTTGTGACGATACCCGTAACCGTACAGAAAAAAGTTCGTAACCGTATAGGAATATATTTATGAACTGTTACGGAAATTTTCATAACCGTACCCATTTTATAATAACAAAGAAAGTATTCCGAGAGAGAGTAAAAAATCATATAGTCGGCTAGATATAAATGTAAATTATTTTAATCATCTCGGCAAGATAAGTTTCACTGAAAAGGTATAAACTGATTACAGTTATTCTTTTTAAAAGCCACGAAAATAGCCTGATTTTTATATCCTGAACTTATATATTTCCTTAGTTTTTCTGAACAGCCTAACGACATGAAAGAAAAACGCGTTTTTTCTAGCCTACACAACAATACATAAAGACACAAAATACTCATTAAAGAAAATAAAATCATCAATAAAAAGAAATATAAACGACACAAATACAATAAAATCAATAGAAACACATCATTTTAACACACAAAATCCGCCATGAAATTATCCGCAAATAAATTAAAAAGAACAGAATATCACTTGAAAAACAGGTGTATAAATGCCAACAAAGGATAATCTTATAAAACTACCATTTCAGACGCTTTAATAAAATATTTATACAAGAAAGCATATAAAAAAGAAGAGAGCAAATGAAAATATAAAAATCATTTACTCTCTTCCATATATATCCCGAGGCATTTTAAAACCTCCTTGTTTTCATCACATCACCACCGAACGCAATACCAATACGATATATGTCAGATAAAGAACAACCTGAAACAAATCAAGATCAGCCACCGCATATCCCGACACCGTGTATTGCGAGGAAACAACATCCTTGCGCTGAATAATTTTCTTCTGCAAATAAACAAACAGGTAATAAAAACCGGTTCCTACAAACATACCCCACAACGCTCCGAAAAGGATGTCACCGGGATAATGCACACCCAGATAAATACGGGAATATGAGCAAAGACACGCCCATATCACCAAAGACACAGTCATCCATGTATTTCGTATCAGCAAAGATACGAAACAACACACCGCAAAGGTATTGGCCGCATGACTGGAAATAAAACCGTACTTTCCGCCACGATAGCCGTCAACCACATCGACCAAATACATCAGATGAGGGTCTTGCGAAGGACGAAAACGCGAAAAAAACGGTTTGCAAAATGAAGACGCAAACTGATCGGCCACCAAAATAACCAATGCTATCATGGCTACGATAAGCAACATCTCACGCATGGTGTTATTCTTAATAAACACATAAATAAGAATGGCTCCTACCGGAAGCCATGCCACCGTACTGGTGATGCCGGTCATCACGTGATCCCAAAATAAAGAATGACTGCCGTTGAGCGCAAGCAACAACCGCTGGTCAAAATCAATGAGACTCTCTAACATCTTTTTAATTGCACCTTTAGGGATTCATATTCAATACGGCCGCCGGCCGTTACCACATATCAAATCACTTCTATGTCTTTAGTCTTCAGCCAGCCTATCTTACCGTCAGCCAGACGAATCTCTTTCCAATCTTTCATTGACTGGTCTATCAACTCTACACGAGTGCCCTCGTGAAGGACGAACAAATCGGTTCCGGAATCATTTGGCGTACTCTTAACCATAACAGAGGTTGTCATGACAATAGCCGCATCACGATTGGTCAGTTTCTCATTTTGCTGCCATGCAAATATATTGGAGAATATGACAACCACAAGCATTACTACCGCACCGAAAAAGCCGGTTTTCTTATACCCTATCTTACCGGAGAACAGATAAAGCATCACCAAAAGCCCCATCAGAATAAATGCGGCAACCCCAATCCTAGCCCATGCATCAGCACCAGCCATATTAACCAGACTACGATACCAGTCTACAAAAAACATCTCGCTTTCGGGCACAATCTTATCTACTGTTTTAGTACGTGCCAGGTCCAGATTGAAACGAATATCCGCATCAGAGGGAGACAGCAGGTGCGCCCGCTCATAATTAAGAATGGCCAGCGCCATACGGCCGGTCTTGTAATAACAGTTACCAAGATTATAGTAAATATCGGAATGTTCACCTTGCTTGAGCAACGCCGAATAAACAGCGGCCGCCTCATCGTAACGCTCAGCCGCATAAGCGGAATCAGCCTGCGCCTTTGTCTGCGCATGGAGCGGCAGAAGCAACATAAACTGTATCAATATACACAAATATCTTTTCATTTTCTATTCTGTTTATATTGTATATGGAACTTTTTACTATCGTTTGATGGCACCTTCCATCTTGTTGAGCACATCTGCTGCCTCTTTGTATATCTTGTCCATAGTCTGAGCAGGATCGCCCGGTGCATAACGTGCGAACTCGCATGCATTAAGCGCGTCAATGAAAGCACTAATCAGTTCTTCGGGCACTTGACGGGCTTTCAGTTTCTCACTGACGTTTTCCTTATTCAGTTCTGCAACAGAGATATTAAGCTTATCACCCATGTATCCCCAAAGGGCTTTCAACACTTCCTCGTAGAATGCAGACGGCTCACCGGCTTTCAGTAAGATACCGGCTTTCTTGAGGCGTTTGGTTGCGGCCTTGCCTGCTTTCTTGTTACGCAGTTTGGCCACATTGGCATTCTCGATAGCTTTCTGGCGGAAAACGACAACCAGTATGATAAATATAACCAACGGAATGATGTAGCTCAACCACCATGCCAGTGTTCCGAAATAAACCTCGCCCGGCTGACGGAGCGTCACATTGTCCTGATGGATATAACGTACATCGGAAGCCAGCAATTTTACATCCTCTTTGTTGGTGTAATCGCTACCCCGTCCGCTGTTCTTACCTTTACCAACCTTGATTGGATAAGTGTCTGACTTAAGAACCTTATATTCTTTTGCGTCGGGGTCGAAATAACAGAACTCAGCCGCCGGAATCGTATAGTCGCCCGGATGACGCGGCACGGCAAGATAATCGAATATCATACGGCCACCGACACCACCACTACCGGTTTTGGTCTCGTCTGTTGTCTTGACATCGTAGGTTTCAAAATCCTTCGGGAAATTGACAGCCGGTGCCTTCATCAGTTTCATATTGCCTTTTCCCTCAACAGTGAGCCGCAAGGTAAGGGCGTCATTTGACTTGACATCCTTCGGAGTAAGCGAGCTGGTCATCGTAAACTTACCTACCGCACCAGAGAAATTGGCCGGACGTGGTGAAGGCAAAGCATCTACCTGTATGGTCAACGCCGGCGCCACAATGGTTTTCTGTACCTCGGTCATGGTACTTCCTCCACCAAAGAAAGCGTCGAAGGGATCAATGCTTCTGTTCTGCTGTACGACAACAGCCTGGAACTTAATGGACGGTATGGTCAGTTTTCCGCTACGCTGCGGGAAAAGCAAATACTGACGCCATACTACGGTTCCGTAATTACGGCCGTTATGATGTTCCATCTTTAAACTCTTCTGCTTAGGCAAATCAATCTCCTGTGTATGGAAGCCGTCCAGGTCGGGCATATCACCGATTAGCTGAGAAAGGCTTACCAATGAATAGACCTTATAAGTCAACAGAATCGCTTCTTGCTCATAAACACGTTTTTTGCTGGCTGTTACGGCTATAAACAAATCTTTTCCCGTAATCCGTTCACCGGCATCTTGCGTATGCATACGTGTATCGTCATCGTCTCCTCCCTGTGAGCGTGAATTTCCCTGCGAACCTTTACCGGCCGGCAGAACCTCTATTCTGACCGAATTGGATTTGTATTTCTTTCCACCGGAAGTCACCGTCGCGCCGTTTATAGTAAAATTACCTGCTTTGCGGGCGCACAACACATAAGTAAACGTAACAGAACTGCTCTGCGATGTCTTTCCGTTTATCATCTGGAAACTGCTCTGCGATGACCGGCTCGGACCAATCAACACATCGAAGCCATTGATTGACGGGGCCTGAAAATCGGAAATGTCCTGTGTATTGACTTTATAAGAAAGTCTGAACTGGTCACCGGCAACCACGACATCTGGCGCCGATGCGGTGACCTTCACGTCAGCCTGCGCCGACACGAAGGACACAAGCATGACAAACAATATTAGATATTTCTTCATTACCATCTGTTGATTCGTTATCACCATTGTTTTTCCAATCTTCTCTGCTGAGGCTGTGCCATTGCTTTTTTGAGACGCTCCTGCGTGTTTTTCTCATTCTGCATGGCCGCATTCAACAACTGCTCTGCATTCTCTTTTGACATTTTATCCTTATCCTGCTGCTTCTGCTGCTGTTGTTGCTTCTGCTGTTCCTCTTTCTTATCCTTGTTTTGTTCTTTGTCTTTCTTATTGCTCTTGTCGTCCTTGTTCTGATTCTGACTGCTACCGTCCTTATTGTCCTTGTCGTTGTTTTTGTTCTGGTCTTGCTGAGGCGAGTTCTTCAACTGGTGCTGACACAAAACGAGGTTATAACGGCTTTCATTATCAGACGGATTGCGTCGCAAGGCATCCTTATAACATTCTATGGCCGGCCCAAACTGTTTCTGACTCTGCAATATGACACCCATATTATGATAGATTTTGGAAAGACGCATCTTATTCGTCTCAAGCTTGGCCGCCTGCTCATAAGATTTCATGGCTTCCTTTGGCTTTTGCTGACGAAGAAGCGCGTTGCCCAAATTAAAATGAGCCTGAGCCGAACGGTTATTGGCCTCTATGGCTTTACGATAATCTACTTCTGCCTTTGTATAAAGGCTGTCATTATATAATCTGTTACCGCTCCTGAGATAATCACGATAGTTCTTCTGCTGGGCACATACCGTTGTCACGACACTGCACAGACAGCAGAACAAGATATATTTAAACTTCATCCGTAACATCTTACTGATTTTTATTTACGAAACAATTTAATGCCCTTGAACAGAGGATTCTTGCGTTCCATTATTACCAAATCCACAACCAAAAGCAATAAAGCCAACAGAGCAACCGCCTGGAACTGTTCATCATATTCTGAATAAATCACACTTTCCATGTCCTTCTTAGCCAGCTTATCCACATAACCGGACAATTCCTCCTGAGCAGAAGAACTGTTGTCTACATAGATATAGGCGCCATTACCGGCTGCTGCTATCTCGCGGCACATCTGTTCGTTAAGCTTTGATACGACTACATTGCCTTCGTTGTCAACCATATAGTCCGATCTGCCGGATACCGGTATCGGCGCGCCTTGGGGCGACCCGACACCCAACACATAAACCTTGATACCCTTATCGGCAGCCGCTTTAGCCATTTCGGCCGCACCACCTTCATTATCCTCACCATCTGTAATAACGAAAATGGCTTTGCTGACATCCTGATTGGGGGTAAAACTTTTCATGGCCAAATCAATAGCCTGTTTGATATCTGTACCCTGCGTCGTAATCATAGCCGGCGAAATGGTTTCAAGAAACATCTTGGCCGATACATAGTCACTTGTGATAGGCAACTGTGTATAGGCTTCGCCCGCATAGACAATTAATCCTATTTTATCATCGGTCATCTTATCGACGATACTGCTGACCAACATTTTTGATTTGTCGAGACGGCTAGGTGTTACATCCTGTGCCAACATTGAGTTTGACACATCCATGGCTATAATGGCTTCAATACCCTGCCGTTTTCTTGTATCGACCTTTGTACCGAACTGAGGACGGGCCAAAGTGACGATTAACAATGCGAGCGCAATTAACATTAACCACATTTTCACTTCACGGCGCACATTGGAAACATCAGGCATCAGGGCCTTAAGCAACTCAACATCGCCATAACGTTTCAATCTCTTGTGGCGAATATAATTGGTAAAATAATGCAATCCTGCCAGCAAAGGAATCAGGACAAGCATATATAAATAGAGTGGCTCTTCAAAACGAAACATAATGCTATGTTATTAAGGTATTTTCTTCAAAACAGTGATTCTTAACAGGATTTCGAGCAGCAGACTTGCCAACGCAATCCACGCAAAAAGCGAATAAGCCTCGTAGCGTTTGCTGTATTGCTTCACATTAAGCTTACTCTTTTCCAGTTTGTCAATTGCCTGGTATACCTCTTCCAACTTTTTATTGTTGGTGGCGCGATAGAACTCGCCGTCGGTCTTTCCGGCTATATTGGCCAATGTCTTGGTGTCAATCTCTACGGGTACATTAAGATACTGCACACCGCCTGCAACCGGAACCGGATAAGGCGCCATACCGTTTGTACCGACACCGATTGTATAAACACGTATACCAAAACTTTTAGCGATTTCGGCGGCAGTCATCGGTGAGATATCTCCCATATTGTTGGTTCCGTCGGTCAACAGGATAATAACTTTACTCTTTGCCTTACTGTCTTTCAAGCGTGATACGGCATTGGCTATACCCATACCGACAGCTGTACCATCCTGAATCATACCACGCTGGGCAATATCGGTCTTAATACTCTTAAACAGATTGAGCAACACGGCATGGTCGGTTGTCATAGGACATTGAGTAAAAGCCTCACCCGCAAAGATAGTCAGTCCGATATTATCATTAGGACGCCCTGCTATGAACTCGGAAGCGACCTGTTTGGCAGCCTCCAGACGATTCGGCTTCAAATCCTCGGCCAACATACTGGTTGATACGTCCACTGCCAACATGATGTCAATACCCTCTACCTGAGTATTCTTCCAGCTGTTGGAGGTCTGAGGACGAGCCAATACCAGAATAATCATGGCAAAAGTAATCAGGCGCAAAACAAAGGGCGCATGAATAAGATAGTATTTATATGTGCGCGGCGCATACCGGTAGGCCGTAGTATCGGAAACCAGCAGCGTCGGCTCTTTCTTCTTGTTCTTGAGCACATACCATATAATATAAGGTATGAGCAGCAAGAGTAAAAACAGATATTCAATATTTGCAAATACCATAGTTCTTTAATATTACGCAACCAACATATAGACCAAACGGACAATCCATGCCAAAACGCCAATTGCCACCAGAGTCATTACGCCTAGAGATAAACGCATAAGCAAAATGGTTCGACGGCTACGTTTCTGCTCAACAGTAATTTCTTCCGCTTCCTTCTTCTGATTAGGATCGACTTCCTGTTTGGTCTGATTGATATACTCAATGGCGTGTACAAGATTACGGTCGTTTTCGTTGATTTGAGCATTATACTTCGCAAACTTGACAAGATCTGCGGTTACGAACAAAGAACGCAATTCGTCAAGCGCCTCCTCATTTCCGGTTTCAAGCAAACGCTCAATAATTTCTGAAGAGGTCATTTCCATTGCATTGAATCCGTAACGACTGTGGATATAGCTTCGTAAAGTCGCTGTCAGTTTAGTATAATATTCCTTTGAATCTTCCTTTGCCCATGACTTTTCAGCTTTTATAATATCTATCTCCTGCATGGCTTTGGTATGTGGAGGAAGTTTAGGCGCAAACTTTATAATTTTGACAATAGGCTTGTTATCACGATAACGGATGTAGAAATAGCCTAATACCAACACCCATACAAGTAACAGAACCGACCACCAGAAAATGTCAGACCAGTCTTCCCAGGAGAAAGGCACATCCATAATTTCCTTAGGACCATAAAAACGGTCAACATGCACGGTATCCACAGGAATGGACAACACACGCAAAGCCAGATTCTTGGACTGATAATCCTTACCATCGACCTTTACAACAAAAGGCGGAAGATAATATAAAGCGGAGTCGAAGGACGTAATAATGTATTTTTGAGATATCATACGACGTACGCCTTCGTTAAGCTGCTGAGTATCGGCAGGAAGCACATCAACAACCTCTACCCCCGGAACTATCTGGTCTCCGGTCTTCAAAGCCGGCATCTGAAGTTTTGACTTGGCATCGTAGCTGACATCCAGCGTAATACCGGTTTGCTGTCCGACGAATAGTTCCAAAGAATCAATCTTAACATCAACTGTTACCTGAGCTGAAAGCATGGCTGACATCATTACAGCACAGATAATGCCCAGACTTCTCAATATATTATCGCATTTTTTCATTCGTTCTGACCTCATTCTAATTTCGTTTAGCAAACAACGTCATCAAAGATGCCACATAATCCTGATCGGTACGGATAGATACAGAATCAACATTGCTATGGGTAAACATATCGTCTAAACGACGCTGACATTTGACCCACCAGTCATGATGAGCCTGACGTACCCGCCGGCTTGAAGAGTCAATATATTGCTCATGACCGGTTTCAGCATCACAAACCTTTATAAGTCCGACATCGGGCAAATCGGCCATTCGGCGATCGAATACCTGAATAGCCACGACGTCGTGTTTGCGGTTGGCAACCGTTAAGGCTGTAGAGAAATTCTTCTGATCTATAAAATCACTCATAAGGAAGGCCGTACAACGACGCTTTATTACCTGGGTAAGATATTCCACAGCTTGCCCTACATCCGTACGGATACTCTGCGGTTTGAATTCAAGCAATTCGCGGATAATACGCAAAATGTGCTTGCGACCTTTCTTTGGCGGAATGAACTTCTCTATTCTATCCGAGAAGAAAATGACTCCAATCTTATCATTATTCTGTATGGCAGAGAATGCAAGCGTTGCCGCAATCTCTGTCACCATATTACGTTTGGTCTGGGTTACCGTACCAAAATTCAAGCTTCCGGACACGTCTATAAGCAACATGACCGTCAGTTCTCGTTCTTCCTCGAAGACTTTGACGAACGGTTTGTTGTAACGCGCCGTCACGTTCCAGTCAATATCACGGATATCGTCGCCGTATTGATATTCACGCACTTCGGAAAAGGCCATACCTCTTCCCTTGAAAGCGGAATGATACTCACCGGCAAAGATATTGTTGGAAAGTCCACGTGTCTTGATTTCGATTTGACGGACCCGTTTGAAAATTTCGTTCGTATCCATTCAACTTGATTTAAGGTACCTCAACTTTATTCAGAATCTTGCTGATAATTTCCTCGCTAGACACATTGTTGGCCTCGGCCTCATAACTTAAACCAATACGATGACGCAACACATCATGTGCCACAGCACGCACATCTTCGGGAATGACATATCCTCTGCGCTTAATGAAAGCATATGCTCGTGACGCCAATGCCAGATTAATGGAAGCACGCGGAGAACCTCCGAACTCTATATAGCCTTTAAGGTCCTTCAAACCGTACTGTTCAGGATAACGGGTTGCAAAAACAATGTCTGCTATATATTGCTCGATTTTCTCATCCAGATAAACCTGCTTAACAACTTCACGGGCATCCATGATTTCCTTAGAAGACATGATTGGACGCACCACTGTCTTTTCACCCTTAATCTGTTGACGGATAATCTTCTTTTCTTCTTCAATTTTCGGATAGTCGATAACCACCTTAAGCATGAAACGGTCTACCTGAGCCTCAGGAAGCGGATAGGTACCTTCCTGCTCTATCGGGTTCTGAGTGGCAAGAACAAGGAAAGGTTCAGGCAATTTGTACGTTTCCTTACTGATAGTGACCTGTCGCTCCTGCATAGCTTCGAGCAATGCACTCTGAACCTTGGCCGGAGCACGGTTAATTTCATCAGCCAACACAAAATTAGCGAAAATAGGGCCCTTCTGGGCTATAAATGTTTCTTCTTTCTGACTATACATCATTGTACCTATCACATCGGCCGGCAACAAGTCGGGAGTGAACTGTACACGACTGAACTTTCCGTCAATCAAAGAAGCCAGTGTCTTAATTGCCAAAGTCTTAGCCAATCCGGGCACACCCTCGAGCAGCACATGACCATCACTCAACAATCCAATTAAAAGTGATTCTACCAAATGTTTCTGTCCCACAATAACCTGATCCATGCCTGTAACCAGGTTTGTCACGAACGCGCTCTGTCTTTCAATGCGTTCATTAAGTTCGCGAATATCAATCGCTTCAGCCATATTGATAAATTTTAAATTGTATATTTATTTTTTCGAGTTTCAAAATTACTCTTTTTGAAATGGACAGGCAATATAATATTATTAAAAAAAGTTTCCTAAATATGAATTTAAGAAACTTTTGAATGCCTTACTCCTCTTTTCTACGTAATTCGGGTATCTTTATCTCTGTATTTTCAGCTATTATGTCAGGATTCTCTATTTTATTATATATCACTATATAGGGTACATAATTCTTTGAACCGTAGTACTTCAATGCAAGATTGCGTAAAGTTTCACCACTTTTGAGACGAAGCGTAGCAAGTGTACCTATAATCTCGTATTTTCCTCCTGGGAGTTGCGGATAGATTGAAGCCGGTTTTTTCTTTTGAACAGACGAATGTCCAATATTCTTTGAAGCTGCCTCCTTGGAAACAGCATCAGTATGATTTACTGAAGCATTTGTTTTCTGCGCTCTTTCAACCGGACGAGACTCCACAGAGTCTTTCTTTATCAACTCACTTGTTTCTTTTATCACAACACTAGAGTCTGTCTCGGACTTGGCACTGTCTTGAGGATGTATAACCGGCAAATCGCTTACGACTTCAGAACGGGATACATAAGCAACTGTTTCGCATCCGCTAGGACACAACAATCGATAATATCCAACAAAATAACTGCCTAACATAAGCAATAAGACAATCAGGACACTTAAAATAATGACCCAAACAGGCGGTATGTATCTTTTACGTGACCGGTGATCGCCCGTCATCTGAACGATATGCTGATTTTCTATGGTCTGATGTTCCACATTCTGCATATCTACATGCTGGGTACCGGCTGTCTGTGACTTTACACGCTGATGATCTATTTCCATTTCTTCAGCATGCTGTTCATTTACATGCTGATAATCGGCATGTAAATGTTCTACATTCACAGTGTCCGGATTCTTTTGAGTGTGCTTATCATCTGAACTTTCACCATATGAGACGTTACCATGCTCCGTATCATCAATAACTTCATTCTGAACTGCGGATACTTCAGGACTAATTGATTCATCTGAAATGATTCCACTTTCTGAAGCTGAAGAATCGACATCATGCATAGGAGAAGATAAATCCTGTCCTGCTTCTACAGATTCTTTAATCGGATTGGAAACCGCTTCAACCGGCTTTGAAGAAATATGTTCAGGGGACATCTGTTCAGCCGCATAACGTTGTACACTGTCATCTTGCTGTTCTGATTTGATTTGTTCCGTTGATACGTCATCTACCAAAGATGTCTCCTCCGGCAATATATCTGTTATCGACTCCTCTTTTTTTATATCTGTCTGTTCAGTAAGATTTATGCCAGTACCTTGCTCTGAGCAGTTATATGATACCTCATCCGAATATTCTTCCGACAAAACATTTTGCTCTTCTGAAGTATCTGAATCGATACCTGTCAATGCCTCATCAGTTTGTTGGTCGAGTTTTTCCAATTCTGCGAGGTCTGTTTTATCAAACAGCATCACCGTCTCAAACTGTGAAAACGGTTTATTGATTTCGTCCCTTAATACAGGATCGGGAGTAAATGATACTTTTACATATCCGTTTATCAATATACGTTCACCTGTATTGACATCCACGCTTTCTCTGCTGTCCATAGAAACAAGCTTGAATGTACCTAATCCCTTTATCTTGACCATTTTGTCCGTTTTCAGATATTCTTCTATAATCTCGAATACCGAACGTACAAACAGCTCTGCATCCTTACGCGGCATCTCATTTCGGGACGACAAATTCTCTGAAAGATCCTGAAGTGATATTTTCTTTTCCATGGGCAAAGGCTTTATTGCATTTTTTCCTTCAGAGTAGGACTGGGTTTAAAATTCAAAACCAATTTAGGAGGAACCAACATACGTTGTTGTGTAGCAGGATTGACCACTACGCGTTCAAGTTTCTTCTTTACTTCGAACATACCAAAATTCTGGATGGCAATAACTTTCTCATCTTCCAGATAATCGGTCATCTCGGAAACAAGCGCACTCATTACAGCTGAAGTATCCTTAGTTGTATACCCCATTCTGCTAGCCAATTCTGATATAAACTCCTTATTGTTCATTGTTTTCTTTTTCTATTGTACCATACAAATCAAAATCATCGGAATCTGTTACACGAACTGTATAAAAATGACCGATTTGTAAATCCCCCTCACTCACAGACACCAAGACTTCCGGATCAACCTCGGGTGAATCGTATTCAGTACGTCCTATATAATAATCCCCCTCAATACGATCTATAATCACTTTAAAAACCTGCCCGATTTTTTTTGCCGTGAGTTCAGCTGAAATTCGCTGTTGTACAGACATTAATTTATCAAGCCGACTTTGTTTGACATCTTCCGGCACATCATCCTCATAATGTTCCGCAGAATAGGTTCCTTCTTCTTCTGAATAAGCAAAAGCCCCCAAGCGATCAAACCTAGCTTCTTTTACAAAAGAAAGAAGCTCATTAAAATCTTCTTCGGTCTCGCCCGGAAATCCCACCATCATTGTTGTACGTAAATGAATGCCTGGTACTTCCTGCCGCATCATCTGTATTAATTCACGCGTTTGAGCATTTGTCACATGACGATGCATGCGTTCCAACACCGGATCACTGATATGCTGCAAAGCAATATCCAGATATTTACACACATTATCCCGTTCTCTAATCACACGTAACAAATCTTTTGGAAAAGCCGTTGGATAAGCATAATGCAATCTAATCCATTCTACTCCGGGAATATCCGCGATACGTTCAATCAGTTCTGGAAGACACTGTTTTTTATATATATCTACACCATAATAGGTCAACTCCTGAGCTATAACCTGAAACTCCTTAACGCCATGCGCGACAAGATATTTCACCTCATCGACTATTTCTTCCATTGGACGCGACACATGCTTGCCTGTTATTATAGGAATCGCACAATAAGCGCAATGACGATCACAGCCTTCAGAAATCTTAAGATAAGCATAATGAGACGGAGTTGTCAATTTTCGTTCTAGCTTATATTCTGTATGGTATGCCTTCCCCAAATCTGTCAACAACTGCTCCCAATCAAACTTTCCATAAAACTTATCGACCTGAGGTATTTCCTCCTGAAGTTCTTTCAGATAACGTTCAGAAAGGCATCCCATCACAAACAGTTTTTTCAAACGACCTTGAGCCTTAGCTTCACAAAACTCTAATATCGTATTAATACTTTCTTCCTTGGCGTCGCCAATAAAGCCACAAGTATTAATAACTGCAATTTCTCCTTTCGGCGTGCTGCTGTCATGAGTCACTTTATAGCCATTTGCCTCCAACTGGCGCAAGAGTTTCTCTGAATCGACAAGATTCTTTGAACACCCCAAAGTCACTATATCTACTGTATTCTTTCGCAAGATAATCTCTTTTTAAATTTAAATTCTCTATTTCACACCCTTATTTCTCTCCAAAAAGAGAATTTACGAATTCAACTCTATTAAACGGCTGAAGATCTTCCATACCTTCACCCAAACCAATATAACGTACCGGTATCTTAAATTGATCGGATATACCTATTACGACACCGCCTTTTGCCGTTCCGTCAAGTTTCGTAATGGCCATACTGGTTACTTCTGTAGCCAATGTAAACTGACGAGCCTGTTCAAACGCATTCTGACCTGTACTTCCATCGAGCACCAGCATCACATCGTGAGGGGCATCCGGTACAATTTTCTGCATCACACGTTTAATCTTAGTCAATTCATCCATCAGACCTTTTTTATTATGCAAACGTCCCGCCGTATCAATCAGCACAACATCCGCACCATTTGCCACAGCCGAACTTAATGTATCGAAGGCTACTGAAGCCGGATCACTTCCCATATGCTGTTTTATGACTGGAACGTCAACACGTTCACCCCAAATGACCAGTTGCTCTACCGCAGCTGCACGGAAAGTATCTGCCGCCCCTAGATAAACTTTTTTTCCGGCTTTTTTAAACTGATAGGCCAATTTTCCTATCGTTGTTGTTTTTCCTACGCCATTAACACCGACAACCATGATGACATAAGGCTTTTTCCCTTGCGGCAATTCGAAACCTTCAGTGTCTTCAGTATTATTCTCTGTCAACAAAGAAGCAATTTCCTCACGCAAAATCTTATTAAGTTCACTTGTCGTTACATACTTATCACGTGCGACACGATCCTCAATGCGCTTGATAATATTCAATGTAGTGTCAACGCCGACATCAGACGTCACTAATACTTCCTCCAGATTATCCAGCACTTCATCATCAACTTTTGATTTGCCGGCTACAGCCCTTGTAATCTTACCGAAAAAACTTTCTTTGGTTTTTTCGAGTCCTTTGTCAAGAGTTTCTTTCTTTTCTTTGGAAAAAAAACTGAATATTCCCATGCGATAGCTTTATTTATATTGATTTACAAAGATAGCATAACTTTTTGAAATTCACGAACTGATAGATACAAAAAATCCCTTCCGTCATATAAGCGGAAGGGAACATATTATTTTCTATATTCTGCAAGGTTTAAATTAATTCTTAAAGAAATCCTTTACAGCTTCATTCGGAACCATTTGTTCATCAAAGATGTAAGCACCTGTCTTCGGGCTCTTTACCATCTTGATTACCTTAGTGTATGAACGTCCATCTGTCTTACCAGTCTGAAGCGTTGCCACTGTCTTTTTTGCCATAGTCTTCTATTATTTAATTTCTTTATGAACAGTCATTCTTTTCAAAATCGGATTGTACTTTTTAAGTTCCAATCTCTCAGGAGTATTTTTTCTATTCTTTGTGGTCACGTAACGTGAAGTTCCAGGAAGACCACTCTCCTTCATTTCAGTGCATTCCAAAATAACCTGCACTCTGTTACCTTTAGCTTTTTTTGCCATAAGTGTTTCTCCTCCTAATTAAGCAATTACTTTAATGCTTTTCCAATCACAATAGCCTTTCTTTACCGCATTGTTCAACGCAGCATCAAGTCCCACCTTATTGATGTAACGCAAACCTGCCGCACTGATATTCAGGCTAATCCAGCAGTCCTGCTCTACATAGTAGAACTTCTTTGTAAACAAGTTCACATCAAAGCTTCTTTTTGTACGACGCTTAGAATGAGAAACGTTGTTACCAATCATGGCTTTCTTACCGGTAATTTGACAAATCTTAGACATTTCTATCTTCCTTTCTGTTAATTTCTACTAGCTTCCTTCAAACAGAGTGCAAAATTAATACTTAAAATCCAAACTTACAAGTATTTTAAGCAAAAAATCACTCCTCCTCTAATGGATGACGTTTTTTAAGCAAATCCAACAAAAGTTGAAGTGCAACTAAAGTTGCTTTTGCAAGATTCATATCTCGTCCCTCGTCACCTTCCAACTTTTCTACAATCATTTCATCCTTATCTCCCACAGCTATCCAAATTGTACCAACAGGCGCTTCAGTTCCACCGCCGGGCCCTGCATACCCTGTCACTGCCACAGCATATGTTGTCTCCATAGCTTTCAATGCACCTTCTGCCATTGCACGAACCACATCTTCGCTAACCGGACCTTTTTCTGCAATCAGCTCCTCCGGCACACCCAACATTTTGGTTTTAATCTCATTGGTATAGCAAATAACACCACCTTTAAAATAAGTCGAACTACCAGGTACACTTGTTATTGCGGTTGAAATTTGCCCAGAGGTACAACTTTCTGCCGTACAAAGGCTTTCACCTGCTTTCCACAATATGGGACTAATTTCCCTGCTTATAATTTTAGACTCTACATTCATAGCTTTATTTTTATTTTAATGTTACTCTCGAATAAGCCGGCATATCAATACTGCAAAAATCCTTATCCAGATACTTATAATATCCTGTTATGGCAATCATTGCAGCATTATCTGTCGTATAACTAAATTTAGGAATAAATATTCTCCACCCATATTTTTGCGCATGTTCACGATATGCATTACGCAACCCATTATTAGCAGAAACACCTCCGGCAACAGCTACTTCCTTTACGCCGGTCTGTTTAACAGCCAAACGTAATTTATTCATTAATATATCTACTATTGTATGTTCTAACGAAGCAGCTAAATCCTCCTTATGATGTTCTATAAAATCAGGATCATCTTTAAGCCAATCACGCAACGAATACAAGAAAGATGTTTTCAGGCCACTAAAACTATAATCCAAGCCCTCAATATGCGGTTTTGAGAAAGAATAAGCTTTAGGATTACCCTGCCGAGCAAGTTTATCTATAATAGGACCACCCGGATAACCAAGCCCCATCACCTTGGAACATTTATCTATAGCTTCACCCGCTGCATCATCTATGGTTTGCCCCAACACCTTCATGTCATTATAGGCATTAACCAAAATAATCTGTGAATTTCCGCCACTAACCAACAAGCAAAGAAACGGAAAATGCGGCTGATCTGTATCATTCTCATTCTCCTTAATAAAATGAGCCATCACATGACCTTGCAAATGATTTACATCAATCAAAGGTATGCCCAAAGAACGCGCAAAACCTTTTGCAAAAGACACACCGACCAACAATGACCCCATCAGACCCGGGCCACGTGTAAAAGCGACAGCAGACAAATCCGAACGGGAAACACCCGCACGTTTTAAAGCCTGATCTACAACTGGAACTACATTCTGCTGATGAGCACGAGATGCCAATTCCGGAACGACGCCACCATACGCCTCGTGTACTGCCTGACTGGCAGTCACATTACTTAACAGCACACCATTACGAATTACAGCAGCCGATGTATCATCACAACTAGATTCTATACCTAATATAATAATATCTTTTTCCATTTATTCTTTAATTTCAATCCAAGAAGTGATTTAATATGTCAATATTTCCAATCCGTTATCTGTCATCAAGAAAGTATGTTCCCACTGCGCACTTGGCAATTCATCTTCCGTAACCACCGTCCATCCATCTTCTTCATCAACAAACACGCGCCAATCTCCCATATTAATCATAGGCTCGATTGTGAATACCATTCCAGGAACGAGTAACATACCTGTCCCCTTTTTCCCGAAATGCTCTACATCCGGTTCTTCATGAAATTCCAATCCCACCCCGTGACCACACAAATCACGAACGACACTAAATCCATTCTTCTTCGCATGTTTTTCCACCGCATTACCTATATCACCAACGAATCCATATGGCTGAGCAGCACGCATACCTATTTCCAAACACTCTTTAGCCACATCAACCAGTTTCTGTTTTTCCGGTGTTGTCTGACCGATTACAAACATTCTGGAAGCATCACTGTAATAACCGTCTAAAATAGTTGACACATCAACATTAATAATATCTCCCTCTTCCAAAATTTCACAATCATTAGGAATACCGTGACAAACGACTTCGTTAACAGAGGTACACACACTTTTTGGAAAACCCTCATAATTCAAAGGTGCCGGAATAGCTCCATGACTAACAGTATAATCATACACCATATCGTCAATTTCCTGTGTACTCATCCCCGCATGAATTTCCTTTGCAACAAGATCCAATACACCGGTATTAACAATACCACTTCGCCTGATTCCTTCTATCTGCTCCGGCGTTTTAATCAAGTTTCGCGTCGGAACCAAACACCCCCGATTTTGGAAAGACAAAATTTTCTTATCCATCTCAGTCGGTTCCACCCCTTTAGGCACAACCCAGTTCCGCTTTATTCGTCTAAACATTTCTATTACCTCTTTTAAATGCACAAAATTACGATAAAAAAATCAGTTATAAGCAGAATACCCCTAAATATTCCTTTAAATTTCATATTTAAATAAAAAGGATACGATTATTATTTCATAACTAAAATCCCCGTAACATACGAAAAAAAGAGCAAAAAAGTTCAAATATCAGCTAACACACACGCTACTACTAAAACAACAAGACATTCTGTCTATCAGGCAACAATTTTGTAATACTGATGCATCAAAACAAAATAAAACGTTAAAAAATTACTGAATATAATTATTTTTAGCAAAAAAGAGAATCGCATTCTTGTTTGTTTAATCCTATTCGCTACTTTTGCATAAAAGGACGGCTTTCTGAATATAAACCGCCTTAACTCCTCCTTAAAAGAATAATTATGGAAAAACGAACAATTGGAACCAACGCCGGTATTATCTGGCATTTGTTAGACAGCAACAAACTTTGGGAATGTAACGAACTAAAAGAAGCATCCGGACTTTCATTAGAAGAGTTTTTCGCAGCCATTGGCTGGCTTGCAAGAGAAGACAAAATACACATGGAAAAAAGAGCTGACCACAAGCTTTATTTCGCCTTACCAATAAACGTCTTTTACTGATAATATTTTTTCTAATGACAACAAAAGCAGGTAACCATATTACCTGCTTTTATTTTATCCGCCCACAATTAACAAAAAGAAAGTAAATACTAATTTTTACTTACCATATTATATATATAAAGAAGAAAAGGATACATATACACAAACACAAATAGTAATCATAAAGTTTAATATTACAACAAAAACAAAGAAAAATCATATTTTTATCATCAAAATTGCATTTTTTTGAAATAAAAATTTGCAAAACTACAACTTTTATGTAAATTTGCAGCACAAACAAGAAAAAGCAAACCAATAAATACACAAACTTATGAACTCAAGTAAAGTATTAGAAGATTTAAAAAAGAGATTTCCTGGAGAAAACGAATATCACCAGGCAGTAGAAGAAGTATTAAGCACGATTGAAGAAGAATACAACAAACACCCCGAGTTCGAAAAAGCAAATTTGGTAGAGCGTCTTTGTATTCCAGACCGAATCTATTCATTCCGTGTAACATGGGTAGACGACAAAGGCAACGTACAAACAAACATGGGTTACCGTGTACAACATAATAACGCTATTGGTCCGTATAAAGGCGGCTTGCGTTTCCACCCTTCAGTAAACCTTTCAATATTAAAATTTCTCGCATTTGAACAAACATTTAAGAACTCATTAACAACACTTCCAATGGGTGGAGGAAAAGGAGGTTCAGACTTCAACCCAGCCGGTAAATCAGACGCTGAAATCATGCGTTTCTGTCAAGCTTTCATGACAGAATTATGGAGATACATCGGCCCTGAAACAGATGTTCCTGCAGGCGATATAGGTGTAGGCGGACGCGAAGTTGGTTATCTATTTGGCATGTACAAAAAGCTTGCAAGAGAATTCTCTGGAACCTTAACGGGCAAAGCTATGGAATTCGGCGGCTCTTTGATTCGTCCAGAAGCTACAGGATATGGTAACATTTATTTCTTACAAGAAATGTTGGCAACTCGTGGTCTTGACATTAAAGACAAAGTTTGTGTTGTATCAGGTTCCGGTAATGTAGCACAATATACAATAGAAAAAGCCATAGAATTAGGAGCTAAAGTTGTGACTTGTTCTGACAGCAATGGCTACATATATGACCCGGATGGTATCACTACCGAAAAACTTCAGTTCATTTTTGATTTGAAGAACGTACGCCACGGACGTATTAAAGAATATGCAGAAAAATTTGGATGCCAATATTTCGAAGGCGAACGTCCATGGGGAGTAAAATGCGATATTGCGCTCCCAAGTGCCACCCAAAATGAAATCAATGGCGAAGACGCACAAAAGTTAGTAGACAATGGCTGTATTGCGGTATCAGAAGGTGCAAACATGCCTTCTACCCCAGAAGCAATCCATATCTTCCAAAAAGCGAAATTACTTTATGCTCCAGGCAAAGCATCTAACGCAGGTGGTGTTTCTGTATCAGGTCTCGAAATGTCTCAAAACTCATTAAAATTAAGTTGGACAAGAGAAGAAGTTGACGCCCGTCTACATCAGATTATGAAGAGCATTCATGAATCTTGTGTTAAATATGGAACTCAATCTGACGGTTACATCAATTATGTAAAGGGTGCCAATGTAGCAGGCTTCATGAAAGTTGCCAACGCCATGATGGCACAAGGAATTATGTAACAACAGCACAAAGTTAAAGAAATAATTTATACTCATTTTGGAGGGGTTGCGCCGAGATGGCTGCAGCTCCTTTTTTATTATTAAAAATAAACAATAATTAATATTTTAACCCAAAAACAACTATATTAATTCAAAGAAATCAAATAAATTTGTATGATAAACCCAAAATAGAAAAATCAAATGAAAGTAGGATTATTCATACCGTGCTACATTAACGCAGTATACCCTCAGGTGGGAGTTGCATCCTATAAATTACTTAAAAGTCTCGGTGTAGATGTTGAGTATCCACTTGACCAAACCTGTTGCGGTCAGCCAATGGCAAATGCAGGATTTGAAAATGAAGCAACTGAATTAGCGAAACGTTTTGATACGCTTTTTGAAAAGTACGACTATATTGTCGGACCATCAGCAAGTTGTGTTGTTTTTGTACGCGACCATTACGGTAATCTTTTAGCAAAAAAAGCACATCGCTGCTCCAGTGAAGAAAAAATATACGATATCTGTGAATTTATCCACGATATTATCCGCCCGAAATCTCTAAAAGCACACTTTCCACACAAGGTGAGCTTACAGAACAGCTGTCATGGCGTACGACTGATGCATCTCTCCTCCCCTAGTGAATTAAACATTCCATATTACAACAAACTACGTGATTTATTATCACTCGTCGACGGTATTGAAATAGTTGAACCTGAACACCCAGATGAATGCTGTGGATTTGGCGGAATGTTCAGCATAGAAGAAACCGCTGTTTCCGCTCAAATGGGACGAGACAAAATAAAACACCATATGGACACCGGAGCTGAATATATTACCGGGGCAGACAGTTCTTGCCTCATGCACCAATCTGGTATTATAGCTAGAGAAAAATATCCAATAAAAACAATCCATATAGTTGAAATATTATCATCTGGCCTATGAGTACAAAACATTCAATAGCTGCTACTAAATTTCTTAAAGATGAAAAATTAGCAGCATGGCACAACGAAACATTATGGATGGTACGTGCCAAAAGAGACAAGCTCAGCCATTCTATTCCCGAATGGGAACACCTTCGCGATATGGCATGCGCCATCAAACAATATACAAACAGTCATCTAGACAAGCTTCTTCTGCAATTCGAAGAAAATGCAAAAGCGAACGGAGCTATTGTACATTGGGCTAAAGATGCAGAAGAATACAGGCAAACTGTATATCAGATCTTAAAGAATCATCACGTAAAACATTTTATCAAAAGCAAATCCATGCTGGCTGAAGAATGCGAACTGAATGACTTTCTTGAGACTAAAGGCATAGAAACAGTGGAAAGCGATCTCGGAGAAAGAATTCTTCAGTTAATGCATAAAAAACCCAGCCATATTGTTCTACCTGCAATACACATAAAAAAAGAGGCTATTGGAGAACTGTTTGTACGTGAGATGGGAACAGACCCCGGCAACAACGATCAGACATACCTGACACATGCAGCCCGCAAAAATCTCCGCCAAAAATTCATCCATGCAGAAGCAGCTATGACAGGAACCAATTTTGCAGTGGCAGAAACAGGCGAATGTGTAGTCTGTACAAACGAAGGCAATGCAGATATGGGCACATCTCAACCCAAGCTTCAAATCACGGCCTTTGGACTTGAAAAGATAGTCCCCGACCGTCGGTCTCTTGGTGTATTCACCCGTTTACTTGCCCGCTCTGCTACCGGACAGCCCATAACAACTTATACATCCCATTACCGCAAACCACGGCATGGAGGTGAATTACATATCATTATTGTAGACAACGGCAGAACAGAAATCCTCGCCAACGACGAACACGTTAAAACACTTAACTGTTTGCGTTGTGGTGCCTGTATGAACACATGCCCCGTTTACCGCCGTAGTGGAGGTTATAGCTATACGTATTTCATACCAGGACCAATTGGTATAAATCTAGGCATGCTTAAACAACCTGTTACCTATCATGACAATGTATCAGCTTGTTCACTTTGTTATTCTTGCCAAAACGTTTGTCCGGCCAAAGTTGATCTTGCAGATCAGATCTATCGTTGGCGTCAGCAACTTAAGCCACTTGGAGTAGCCAATAAATCAAAAAAAATCATGTCTAGTGGCATGCAATTCCTTATGGAACGCCCAGCCCTGTTCAATTTTGCACTACACGAAGCCCATGTAGCCAATGCTTTACCTAGAGGAATTGTTTATAATGCATTAAATGACTGGGGAAAAGCACATGAAATGCCAGTCTTTGCAAAAGAGAGTTTTAACGAAATGTGGAAGAAGAACAAAGTTAAATAGTCATGAGCAGCAGAGAAGATATATTGCAAGCCATCCGACGTAATACACATAAACAATATGAAATGCCAGACTTATCAAATGTTGAAAAAGAGGCTATCACTTATGCAGATCCCGTCAACACATTCTGTGAAATTATGCCTCAAGTCGGAGGACGTGCTATCGTACTAAAAGAAAATGAAAATCTTGACGGTATCATCAAACGGCTTTATCCCAACGCCAAACGTATTGCATCGGTAGCAAAAACTTTCAATTGTACAAATCGGGAAGTATCCGTTTCGTGTGCAACGTACCATCCTGATGACGTTACATCGTCAGGTGAACTTGACGGTACAGACGTTGCAATACTTCAAGGACAAATTGGCGTATGCGAAAACGGTGCTGTATGGATAAAACAGGATGTAGAACAACGTACAATATATTTTATCAGCGAAGCACTAGTCATCATTCTTGACAGACACAACATTGTAAACAATATGCACGAAGCATATAGGCGCATAGACACTGGTGATTATGGATATGGAGTATTCATCTCCGGCCCTTCTAAAACAGCAGACATTGAGCAAGCACTTGTTATCGGCGCTCATGGAGCACGGGACGTCACAGTTGTAATCGTATAATCAAACAGATCATCATAATCAATATTTCATGAAGAAAATAATCCTCGCCATAGACTCTTTTAAAGGCAGCCTCAGTTCAACAGAGGCTGCCACTGCAGCTATGAAAGGCATCAAAAAAGTCTGGCCGGAAGCACAAATCAAGAAAATAGCAGTAGCCGATGGCGGCGAAGGATTACTAAATAGTTTAATACAAGCTACAAATGGAAAATTTATCAATCTGTACGCTCATGACCCAATCATGCGAAAAATACCCACCAGATATGGCATTCTTGGTGACCAAAAAACAGCCGTTATAGAAGTAGCAGAAGTCAATGGACTCACATTATTATCACCATTTGAACGCCATCCTCTACTAACTACAAGTTACGGTACCGGAGAACTGATTCGTGATGCACTTGAAAAAGGCTTCAGACAATTTATTATCGGACTAGGCGGTAGCGCCATATGCGATGGCGGTCTTGGCATGTTAGAAGCATTAGGAATTAAATTTTATGACAAGAGTGGCAAATGCTTACACGGCAACGGAGAAAATATGATTCGTATTTCCAAGATTTGTTGTGACGAATTAATCCCTGCATTTCACGAAGCAAACATAACTGTGGCCTGCGATGTAGACAATCCTTTTTATGGCCCGTCAGGTGCTGCATATATCTTTGCTCCTCAAAAAGGAGCCACCCCAGCCGAGGTTGAGCTATTAGACAAAGGACTTAAAAATCTCAATACAATATTCCAACAAACCATCGGATCTGATGTTTCAGCCATTCCCGGAAGTGGAGCTGCCGGAGGTTTAGGCGGATGTATTACAGCATTTTCACACAACTGCAAACTAAAAGCAGGAATTGATCTATTACTCGAAACAATAGGATTTGCAGATCTGATTAAAGATGCGGACCTACTTATTACAGGTGAAGGAAAATCAGATATTCAGACTTTACACGGCAAAGTACCAATGGGAATTCTACGCTATGGAATCAAATACAAGATACCAACAATATTAATCGCCGGTGCAATTGACCCAGCTGTAGCCTCAGACCTTAACAAAGCAGGATTCCGTGCTGTATTTTCCATAACTCCCGGACCTATCAACCTTGAAAATGCAATGAACAAGAAATCAGCAGAACAAAACATGCAGAATACAATGACACAAATATGCAGACTCATTGAATCTGTCAAAAATCCATAAATTGACGAGAGTTGACATAAAATCATAAAAACACTTTTATTGAAGCCAAACAACCACATAGAATATCAACCATTTAAAGTTCACACAAAAAGTCCTTCACCCCTTCACAACACCACGTAACGCACTTACTGTCTGAATAATACGTGTGAAGGACTAGCCTTCACATCCTTCACATGACGGTTTAAATCCGTCTTTTGTTCATTTCTGAGGACCAACCCGCCTAATAAATCAAAAAAGAGAGCAGACACCCTGTATTAGTTAAGAAATTCTTACAAAAACAATACAACAAAAACTGTAACCGTGCAGAAGAATGTTCGGATACGGTAACGGGCATCACCGTAACAGTGCGGAAAAAAATTCATAAAGTGCAGGATTAAATTCGTAACCGTACGAAAAAAAACTCATAACCGTATGCGTTTAAGACAATCCCACCGGATGTGAAGAACCGGTGAAGGAAATGTGAAGGATAGTCCTTCACACTTAACATTCTGTCAGTCTGTCATTTGAATAGCATTGTGAAGGAGTAAGGCAGAAAAGCGAAAAAAATACCCTTATAGGGAAAACGCATGGGCGCGCGTACGCAATATTACCCCCTTTTTAAAATTCCTATTTTAATTCTATTTCGAATTTACGTCAAATCATATTTCATACAATCAACGTCGCAATTCTTCCACCGATACCGATACAGACACATGTTCATTCACATTAAAATGAAACATTGCTCCGAACCTGGAACCATAACAGTCAAGATACGGGAAAACAGGTATTAACGTTTCAATATTTGACGGTGTAAAAGCTCTGCTCACATAACCATAAACACTTAAACGATCTGTTAACTGATAACCTAACATTAAATTAAGTCCGACCTGATTTATTGAACTAGAACCCCATACCAAATGATTGTAAAATCCCCCTGCTGCTAAAGACAAGCGATTGGTCAACATCTTAGCATACATAGTGGAAACACCCACACCAAATCCGACACCAGGAAAACGATTACGACCAAATGAGGTTGTTACATACATCCCTACATTTGCATTAAGTCCTTCATGTAAATCCCATATACCACATCCCCCATAATACGATTCCGGGAAATAAGCTATCGTATGACGTGGGATATATAAACGTGAAAAATTTAATCTTGCCTTTTTAGATACACTATCATCCCTTGCATTCAAATCTGCAAATTCTCCTTCACAAGATGATTCTAATTGAACACCCTCGGTTTTAGTATCTACATTTTTTAAATCAATAGAATCTATTTTAGAAACAACAATTGTCCGGTTTTCATTTTGGGCACATACGGACAACCCCATAAGCATCAAAACACCTATGAGAATCCATCTTAGCGTCCCCCCTAACACATTGCTCATTTCACAACTTATTTTTTATCTAATTCTTAATATATCATTTACACGAGCCGAATAATCATCCGGAAGATTATTCATTTTATATAAGCTTTCAAGACGTATTCCATATTTCTGTGAAATTGAATACATTGATTCACCTGGCTTTACTATATGTGGCCGACCTTTATAAACATCTGATGCATATTTTCTTTTCCGTTCAAGATACAATACATCTCCACTCTTAATTACATAGTCTTTCGGTAATTCATTATATTTTCTTATATTTCTAGCTGACACACCTGTTTCTGCAGCAAGCATATCAAAAGTATCACCAGACTTAGCTATCACATAATAATTGTTATTATTACGATAAACCAGATGTGCTGGATAGGTCCCCTCATTATAGGACAGTTCATCATCACTATAATCATACGAAGACTTTACAGATTTCCATTTATCATACTGACTCAAATCATAACGCTCAATTAAATCTATCAACAAGCTAGCATATTTAGGGTTTGTAGCATACCCACAACGTTTCAAACCATGCGCCCACCCCTTATAATTTCGAGGAGACAACTTAAAAAGAGAAGAATAACGAGGCTGTTTCAAAAATAAGGAATGATCTTCGTATGACTCTGCCACACTTCGGTATTTCCTAAACTTTTCATTTCTGGCATCATCGTCTCTCAACACATAAGGCCCCTTCCACGAGCCACCACACTTAATTCCGAAATGATTATTCGCTTCACGGGCCAAAGTACTAGTCCCAGCACCACTTTCCAACAAGCCCTGAGCCAAAGTGATACTAGCAGGAATCTTATATCGCAACATTTGATCCACTGCCATCTCTTTATATTTATCAATATAACGAAGATACTGTGAATTTGTCACCTGCCCATAAACAGACAATACAATACACCCCAATATGACTAATACAATACGCCTAAGATTCATACTATTATTAATATATAATATTATACAAAGTTATCTACTTTTTTAATAATATAGAAAAAGACTCATTATATTTGTATATTATTAACCTCTAATAATGGTAACCATTGCACCATGAAAGACATTGAAATTATTTGCAGAATAAGAATTCTTAATGAAACTGAACTATCTGAAGGAGATAAGATTCTTATAGAAAAAGCCAAGCAGGCAGCTAAAATCAGCTATGCACCGTATTCTAAATTTCATGTGGGAGCCGCCATACGTCTCGCTGATGGTACACTTATAACCGGAAATAACCAAGAAAATGCAGCCTATCCTTCTGGATTATGCGCTGAACGTACCGCTTTATTTCATGCCAATGCCAATTATCCCGATATGGCAGTAAACGAACTGGCCATCGCAGCCTATACAAATGAAAAATATCTTCGAACTCCCATTACGCCTTGTGGAGCTTGCCTGCAGGTCATGTTGGAAACAGAGATACGTTTCAATCATACAATAAGAATATTACTATACGGAACAGAAAAAACATATGAAATAATTGGTGTCAAGAACCTACTACCATTACAGTTTTGTGATGAAAGCTTAAACGGATAACTTTTTTTTTGTACCTTTGCACAAATTTTTAAGGTAAAGCTATATGATAACGCTATCAAATCTTGCTATTCAATTTGGTAAAAGAGTCTTATACAAAGACGTTAACATGAAATTTACTAACGGTAACATCTACGGTGTTATCGGTGCAAACGGTGCAGGAAAATCCACCTTACTGAAAGCTATATCCGGAGAACTGGACCCCACAAAAGGAAGTGTTGAGCTTGGCCCCGGCGAACGACTCTCTGTCTTAAGTCAGGATCACTTTAAATATGATGCTTTCACTGTTCTTGACACAGTTTTAATGGGACATACTGTTTTATGGGATATCATGAAAGAGCGCGATGCTCTGTATTCAAAAGCAGACTTCAGTGATGAAGACGGTATCAAAGTAGCTGAACTTGAAGAAAAATTTGCAGAACTAGGCGGCTACAATGCAGAAAGCGATGCTGCTGCCCTTTTAAGCGGTCTGGGTATTAAGGAAGACAAGCATTACACGCTGATGGGTGACCTCAGTGGTAAGGAGAAAGTACGTGTTATGCTGGCTAAAGCTTTGTTTGGAGAACCTGATAATCTTCTGCTTGATGAGCCAACCAACGATTTGGACCTTGATACTGTACAATGGTTGGAAAGCTATTTATCTGAATTCGAGCATACTGTACTTGTAGTTAGTCATGACCGCCATTTCCTTGATTCTGTATGTACACATACTGTCGATATCGACTTCGGTAAAGTAACATTATTCGCAGGAAACTACAGTTTCTGGTATGAATCAAGTCAGTTAGCTTTAAAACAGGCACAGAATCAGAAAGCAAAAGCTGAAGAAAAGAAGAAAGAGCTCGAAGAATTCATCCGTCGATTCTCTGCTAATGTTTCTAAAAGCAAACAAACTACAAGCCGTAAAAAGATGCTTGAAAAACTTAATGTGGAAGAAATACGTCCTTCTACACGTAAGTATCCTGGCATCATATTCCAAATGGAACGTGAACCAGGAAACCAAATTCTCGAGGTTCAGGGTTTAAAAGCAACAACCGATGATGGTACTGTTCTATTTGACAACATTAATTTTACAGTTGAAAAAGGCGATAAGATAGTATTCCTTAGCCGTGACCCCCGTGCCATGACAGCATTATTTGAAATTATCAACGGCAACCGTAAGGCACAAGCTGGTAAATACAACTGGGGAGTAACCATTACTACAGCCTATTTACCATTAGATAATACCAAATTTTTTGAAAGCGATCTTAACTTGGTTGATTGGTTAAGCCAGTTCGGAGAAGGTAATGAGGTATATTTCAAAGGCTTCCTTGGACGTATGCTGTTCTCTGGTGAGGAAGTCTTAAAGAAAGTCAATGTGCTCTCTGGTGGAGAAAAAATGAGATGCATGATTGCCCGTATGCAACTTAAAAACGCGAACTGCCTGATTCTAGACACTCCTACCAACCATCTTGATTTGGAAAGTATACAGGCTTTCAACAATAATCTAAAGCTCTTCAAAGGTAACATCTTATTTTCTAGCCACGACCATGAATTCATAGAAACCGTAGCCAACCGTATCATCGAATTGACTCCAAACGGAACAATTGACAAGATGATGGAATATGATGAATATATATCAGACGAAAGAATCAAAGAACTGAAAGTAAAGATGTACGGTAATTAAAAAAGGCCTACAAAAAACATGACGTTGGCAAAGTATTTGTATAACTCCTTATATAAATACTATAAAAATTACGCAATTATGAAAGAACAGAACGATATTAAAGAAGAAAAGATGGAACAGGAAGAAGTTCTTCAGCAAAATTCTGAAAATCAGGATAATCAAAATTCAAAAGAAGAAGTTGAAGAAAAAAAAGAAGAAACTGTCGAAGACAAATTGGCAGCTGCAGAAGCCAAAGTGGCAGAACTCCAAGACAAATACCTTCGCCAGGTGGCAGAGTTTGACAATTATCGTAAACGTACATTAAAAGAAAAAGCTGAACTTATCCTAAATGGTGGAGAAAAAACTATAACCGCCATCTTACCCATCCTCGATGATATGGAACGTGCTTTAAAAAATATGGATAAAGCAGAAGATGTACCAGCTGTAAAAGAAGGCGTTGAACTGATATTCCAAAAATTCAATAAAATTCTTAACGAACAGGGCGTCAAGAAAATCGATACAGAAATGGCTGATTTCAATACAGATCTTCATGAAGCTATTGCTCAAATACCAGCTGCATCAGAAGATCAGAAAGGCAAAGTTCTGGACTGCGTAAAAACAGGATATACCATGAACGAGAAAGTAATACGCCACGCACAAGTAGCTGTAGGAATCTAAATTAGTAAAGAATTATGGCAAAGCGTGATTACTATGAAGTATTAGGGGTATCTAAAACAGCCTCTGACGATGAAATAAAAAAAGCATATAAAAAAATGGCTATCAAATATCATCCGGACCGTAATCCGGGTGATAAGGAAGCCGAAGAAAAATTTAAAGAAGCGGCTGAAGCTTACGATGTATTACGTGACCCACAAAAACGTGCACGGTATGATCAGTTTGGTCCAGAAGGTGTACATGGTGCAGGTGGATTTGGCGGTCAAAGCATGAATATGGATGATATATTCTCCATGTTCGGTGATATTTTCGGGGGACATGGCTTCGGCGGTTTTGGCGGAGGATTTGGCGGAGGACGTGCCCGTAAGCCACAATTCCGCGGAGGTGACCTTCGTTTGAAGGTTCGTCTGAACCTCCAAGATATCGCAACCGGTGTAACAAAGAAATTCAAAGTTAAAAAGAAAGTTACCTGTACCCACTGCCATGGAAGCGGAGCAGAAGGCAGCAATGCGACTGAAACATGTCCGACATGCCACGGTAATGGTTATGTTGTTAAAACACAGCAAAGCATATTTGGTATGATGCAGACTCAAGGTGTCTGCCCTACATGCGGAGGGGAAGGAACCATTATTAAAAATAAATGTAAAGTCTGTGGAGGTGAAGGCGTAGTCGATGGTGAAGAAGTCATCGAAGTTAAAATTCCGGCAGGTGTAGCTGACGGAATGGTTGTCAACGTTCCAGGAAAAGGACATGCTGCCAGACGCAACGGTGTTCCGGGCGACATTCAAGTATATATTGAAGAGGAACCAAGCAAGGAATTATTGCGTGAGGACAATAATCTAATATACAATCTCTTACTCGACATACCTACTGCGGCATTGGGAGGTAGTGCAGAAATCCCGACTATAGACGGAAAGGTAAAAATCAAAATAGAACCAGGCACTCAACCAGGAAAAGTTGTCCGCTTACGCGGTAAAGGACTACCTGCAGTACAAGGCTATGGATATGGTACCGGTGATTTAATTGTAAACATCAGTGTATATGTACCAGAAACTTTGAACAGAGAAGAAAAAAAGGCTCTTGAAAGTATGCAAAAAAGTGAAAATTTTGCCCCGAATCCATCTATCAAAGAAAAGATTTTCAGAAAATTCAAAAGTTACTTTGAATAATACTATCAACTGATGATGACGTATAAAGAAACAACTGACTACCTGTTTAATTGTGTACCACTTTTTCAGAATGTAGGAAAAGAAGCCTATAAGGAAGGTTTATATAATACCGAAGCATTGGATGAACATTTTGGACATCCTCACCAAAACTTCAAAACCATTCATATAGGTGGTACAAATGGTAAAGGTTCATGCAGCCACACTATTGCTGCAATACTTCAATCTGCAGGTTATAAAGTAGGTCTTTATACGTCACCACATCTTACCGATTTTAGAGAACGTATACGTGTCAACGGTAAGATGATTCCAGAAGATTTTGTTATTACGTTCATTGAAAATGAGCGTAATTTTTTTGAGCCTCTTCATCCCTCTTTCTTTGAACTTACAACAGCCATGGCTTTCTTGTATTTTGCACAGGAAAAAGTTGATGTCGCTGTCATAGAAGTCGGACTTGGCGGTCGTCTTGATTGCACAAATATAATCCACCCAGACCTCTCCATTATTACAAATATCAGTTTTGACCACGTACAATTTCTTGGTAATACATTAACTAAAATTGCAAGTGAAAAAGCCGGTATTATTAAAAGCAGAATTCCCGTAGTAATAGGTGAAACTGTAGAAGAAACCCGGCGCGTTTTTGAAGAAAAAGCGAAGGCAGCTCATGCTCCGATCATCTTCGCCGAAGATAATCCTATTGTTATATCATCGGAACAAAAAGATTTCAATCGTATATACAACACAAGAACTTATGGAGAGCTAACTGGTGAGTTATCAGGGCTATGCCAAGAAAAAAATACGAACACAATTCTGACTGCTATTGAAGAATTAAAGAAAATAAATTACAATATTAATGAATCAAATGTCAGAACTGGGTTTCTTAACGTATGTAAGCTTACAGGATTAAGAGGCAGATGGCAAGTTATCTCAAAACATCCGCTTATTATCTGTGACACCGGTCACAACCCTGGAGGCATACAATATATTGCACAACAAATCAGCGAATTTAACGGTACCATTCACATTATAATAGGTATGGTTAATGATAAAGATATCCATACAGTTCTCACCTTATTACCCCACAAGGCACGGTATTATTTTACCAAAGCGAACGTAAAGCGCGCTCTCGATGAAAAAGATCTACAAAGAGCCGCAGCTGAAGCCAAACTGGAAGGAGAATGTTATTCAGGTGTTAGGGAAGCCTTTAACGAAGCCATGAAAAATGCATCCCCCAATGATTTCATTTTTATCGGTGGAAGTACATTTATCGTTGCAGACTTTTTTGCCTTCTATCATCAAAACTGACAAAATATTCATTTGCGCCATTTTCATGCCATCTTTTTTCTAGAAATCTTTTGCAGAAAGAAAGATTTTTTTTTAATTTGCATGATAATAGAATAACTTTAAATCTAAAAAGGAATGAGTATAAGCAATATCAGCGGTTTGAAAGAAGAAGATTTTCAGACCGAAATTCAAGGAAAAAAAACAAATCTATTTATTCTTAAAAATGCCCAAGGTTGTGAAGTAGCTATTACGAACTATGGAGGCGCAATAGTTGCAATTATGGTACCCGATAAAAACGGGAAAATGGCTAATGTCATACAAGGACATGATAATATCACAGATGTCATTAACAGTCCTGAACCATTCTTAAGCACACTCATAGGACGTTACGGCAACCGCATATGCAAAGGCAAGTTCACACTTGAAGGGAAAGAATATTCATTAACCATCAATAATGGCCCCAACAGCCTGCATGGCGGACCGACTGGTTTTCACGCTCGCGTATGGGACGCAGAACAAACAGACAAACAAACATTAAAACTGCATTATATAGCAGCTGATGGCGAAGAAGGCTTCCCTGGTACACTTGATATGACCGTTATCTATTCATTCACTGATGATAACGAATTAACCATTGACTATAAAGGAACTACCGACAAAACAACCATCGTTAATATGACTAGTCACGGCTTTTTTAGTTTAGCCGGTATTAACAATCCTACTCCAACTATCGAAAAACTGCAATGCCAAATTAATGCAGACTTTTATATTCCTATTGACGACACTTCTATTCCTACTGGAGAAATCCGTTCCGTAAAAGGTACACCATTCGATTTCACCACGGTTCACGAAATTGGAGAGCGTATTGACGCAGATGACGAGCAAACCAAAAACGGAGCTGGTTATGATCACAGTTTCGTACTCAACAAAAAAGAACCAGGCGAATTGAGTTTCGCTGCCAAAATTTATGAACCGGAAAGTGGACGTACAATGGAAGTCTATACTACAGAACCCGCTGTACAGGTTTATACTGACAATTGGGCCGATGGTTATAAAGGCCAGCACGGAGCAACCTTCCCACGCAGAAGCGCTATTTGCTTCGAGGCACAACATTTTCCAGACTCACCAAACCATCCTCACTTCCCATCTGTAGTATTAAAACCAGGTGAAATCTATACTCAAAAAACAATCTATAAATTCGGTATTGACAAATAAGAAAACTAAAAATAAATATTCAAAAAACCATTAAAAGAATTTATTAAAATGACTCAGAAACAACAACCGAATTACACGTTCGCCTTGACGGTAGTAATTATTGTCTGCTTCCTGATTGGATTCGTGACAACCATGAACAATTCCATGATCGAATTTTGTAAAAAAACATTCGATTTAACGGATGCACAAGGCCAGCTTGTCAATACTGCATTCTATGGAGCTTATGCCCTGTCTATCCCATTCGCATTTATGATGAATAAGATTGGCTATAAAATGACATTGGTATTAGGATTGGCAGTAGTTGGCTTAGGATTTGTTATCAACTACGCAGGTATATCATCAAACCTCGATGCCTCACAGTCAACCATCTACAACATTTTCTTAGCCAGCATGTGTTTCGTTGCCTTAGGAATCGTAATGCTGCAACTTGTTGCAAACCCCTATGTTATGGTTTTGGGTGCACCGGAAAAAGGCGCATTCCGTATGACTCTAAGTCAGGCTCTGAACTCTGTTGCAACGACCGTTGCTCCTATGTTTATCACATATTTCATTATTGGCAACAAATCCGAAGACCAACTTAGCGGTCAAGATGTAACCATCCCATTCCTTGGCTTAGGTATTTTTACATTTGTACTTTGTATTATACTTGCTTTCCTTAAACTTCCTAACATACAAGAAGGAGAACAAGCCGCTGAATCAGGCAAAGTACGTGAATACAAATCCAGCGTATTTAAATACCCTCACGTATGGTTTGGCGCTTTAGCTATCTTTATGTACATGGGTGTTGAGATTGGTATTCCATCAATGTTACCCGCATATTTCAAAGCTAATCCTGACTTGACTGGAAATGCTACAGAATTTTTACCTCTTTATTGGGGAGGTATGATGGTAGGACGTTTCATTGGTGCAGCAATTCTTAGTAAGTACCAACCACGCGTTTTGCTAACTGTATGTTTATTTGGTGGCGCAGCTTGCGTTGGTCTTTCATTCATCCTTCCAGGTATGGCCGGTGTATACGCAATGTTAGCAGCAGGTTTGTTCCACTCAGTAATGTGGCCGTTAATTTTCAATCTCGGTTTACAAGAACTCGGACCTCACACCAAAGCAGCCAGCGGTATCATCAACATGGGTGTTATCGGTGCTGCTACTTTGATGCCTCTTATGGGTATTGTTGTTGACAATCCAGCTTTAGGCGTTGGCGCAGCAATCTGTATGATGTTTATCTACTATCTCTATATCATCTGGTTCTGCTGGAAAGGTTCAAGAGTTGGTTTAAATTAAAAAATAATTTTAGACTTCTTTTTATTAACCATTAAATAAATAGATTATGAAATTAACAATAGATGATGTAAGAAGCCGCTTCATCGAGCACTTCGACGGTACAACAGGTTCAGTTTATGCTTCTCCGGGCCGTATCAACTTGATTGGCGAGCACACAGACTATAATGACGGATTTGTATTCCCAGGAGCCGTACAGCAAGGCATGATTGCTGAATTAAAGCCCAACGGCACAAGAAACGTACGTGCCTACTCTATCGACTTGAAGGACTACGTAGAATTCTCATTAGATAATGAAGCAGGACCAAAGGCAAGCTGGGCACGCTACATTTTTGGTGTATGCCGCGAAATGATGGCTCTTGGTGTACCTGTTGAAGGTTTCAACACAGCATTTGCCGGCGATGTACCCCTCGGTGCTGGTATGTCCTCTTCTGCTGCCCTTGAAAGTGTTTATGCCTTCGCATTAAATGACATGTTCGGTGACAACAAAATTGATAAAATGACATTGGCTAAAGTCGGTCAGGCTACTGAACATAAATATCTAGGCATGAAATGCGGTATTATGGACCAGTTTGCATCTGTACACGGCAAAGCCGGAAGTTTGATGCGTTTAGACTGCCGCAGTGGTGAATTTGAATACTTCCCATTCGACCCGAAAGGCTACAAACTTGTACTTGTTAACTCTTGCGTTAAACACGAGTTGGTAGGTTCTCCTTATAACGACCGTCGTAACAGTTGCGAAAGAGTTGCTGCAGCTATAGCTAACCATCATCCAGAAGTAAAGAGTCTCCGCGATGCAGATTATGCAATGCTCGACGAAGTAAAGAACGAAGTCAGCGCAGAAGATGCTATGCGTGCAAAATACGTTATTGGAGAAAAAGAACGTGTGCTTGCTGTATGCGACGCTTTGGAAAAAGGCGACTACGAAACTGTTGGCCAGAAGATGTATGAAACACATTATGGCTTGAGCAAAGAATACGAAGTATCATGTCCGGAATTAGATTACCTTAACGACATCGCAAAAGAAGAAGGCGTAACCGGTTCACGTATCATGGGTGGTGGCTTTGGTGGTTGTACTATCAACCTTGTCAGCGATGAATTGTATGACAATTTTGTCAAGGTAGTTAAAGCTAAATATAAAGCTAAATTCGGAAAAGAACCTGTTATCATTGATGTTGTCATCGGTGACGGCTCAAGAAAGCTTTGCTAATATATTGATTATTTAAATAAAAAAAAGAACGCTCTTAAAGGCGTTCTTTTTTTATTTCCCAATCATACTATATCCCATATACAAGATGTAAATTATACAAAGATTATTCTTTCCTGAATATTTTTCCTGTGTATTGGCCCACATACTGTCCTTTTAAAGAATATTTTTTTGCATTCATCTCTTCACCATGGGGTTCTATTAATTTGAATAACAATATATTGTATGTGGAGAATAAAAACGAAATAATTTTTATAGAAAAAGCAGTCACATAAAAACATTGCAAACTATATGGCCCTCAAAGGTTTAACATTTTATAACATCAAACAGAATAACAAACAAGTGTTATTACTACACTATATGCCATAAAACATATATATTTGCAATTGGATTGTGGAAGAAAGTTGTAACTTTACACGATTGAAATATTAAATATATAAATATTATGAGAAACTTTAAAGGCACCACCATTTGTGCAAGTATAGCCACAGCTATTTTAGCTGCATGTAGCCCTACCCAAAAAAGTTGTGAAACAACCCAATCAGGCCTGAATCCTGAAAAGTTTAAATCAGAAGTTCGCGGAAAATCCACAGACCTCTATACATTAACCAATAAAAACGGAATGGAAGTATGCATCACAAACTTTGGTGGACGTATTGTTTCCATTATGGTTCCAGATAAAGAAGGAACTATGCGTGATGTTGTATTGGGCTTCGATAGTGTTGCAAACTATATTGATTCTATCAATACTCCAAGCGATTTTGGTGCTGCAATTGGACGTTATGCAAACCGCATCAACAAAGGACAAATTACCATAGACGATAAAACCATTCAACTGCCAACCAACAATTACGGTCACTGTTTGCATGGCGGTCCACAGGGATGGCAGTATCAGGTATATGAAGGCAAACAGGTTAATGACACAACAGTAACTATGACTATGCAATCTCCCGATGGCGACGCCAACTTCCCAGGCAACGTCACAGCTACTGTCACTTATACTTTAACAAGTGATAATGCCATTGATATCCAATATAAAGCCACAACAGATAAGAAGACTGTTATCAACATGACAAATCACTCTTATTTCAATCTGGCTGGCGACCCGAGCAAACCCATTACTGACCATATTCTCTACATCAATGCAGACAACTACACACCAGTTGATTCTACTTTCATGACAACTGGTGAGATTCTTAGCGTGAAGGGAACTCCTATGGATTTTACAGCTCCTCACGCCATCGGACAGGATATCAACAAAACCGATTTTGAACAAATTAAATTCGCTAATGGATTTGACCATAACTGGTGTCTGAACACCAAAGGTGATGAAACACAAGTTGCGGCTAAAGTTGTATGTCCGTCAACAGGTATCTGTTTGGAAGTTTATACCAACGAACCAGGAATTCAGGTCTACACAGGTAATTTCCTGAATGGTAGCGTAAGTGGTAAAAAGGGTATTGTTTATAACCAACGAGCTGCAATTTGTCTGGAAACACAAAAGTATCCGGATACTCCAAACAAGCCAAACTGGCCGTCTGCATTCTTAAATCCAGGCGAAACTTATTATAGCCATTGCATCTATAAATTCTCAATAGAGAAATAAGTCAAATGACCGATATTGCAAAATGCAATATCGGTCCATAATAAAAACAACCTTATCTCAAGCAAACAACACTACTCTTTTTATATGACATTATTCTACAATAATAACCCTAAATTCCTGCTGGCTGTTGACTGTATTATTTTTGGATTCCAGCATGGCAAATTAAAATTATTACTCCAACAACGCAATTTTGAGCCATTCAAGGGTATGTGGTCATTAATGGGAGGTTTCGTTCAGGAAAATGAAAGTGTAGACGAAACAGCCGAACGTGTTCTTACAGAGCTGACCGGCCTTAAAAATGTATTCATGCAACAAGTCGGTGCCTTTGGTAGCATAAACCGTGATCCGGGAGAACGAGTAATTTCTGTTGCTTATTATGCCCTCATAGATGTAGATAAATACAATCATGAATTAAGCCACAAAAACAACGCATATTGGGAAGATATAACAACCCTTCCTGAATTATATTTTGATCATAAAGAGATGATTGAAAAAGCGCACGACATACTTAAACGAAAAGTTTCACGCGAACCTATTGGCTTTAACTTACTCCCCACTCTGTTTACACTCAGTCAGCTTCAAACACTTCATGAAGCAATTCTTGGTAGAGAAATAGATAAACGTAATTTCAGAAAGCGTATTAAAGATATGCCTTTTATTGAAAAAACGGAATTTATAGATAAAACAGGTTCAAAACGAGGAGCCTATCTATACAGATATAATAATAAAACTTATCTTGAAGATCCATATTTTAAATTATAAAGATTATGTTAGAAGAACTCAAAGAAAAAGTATTTCAGGCTAATCTTGATCTGGTAAGACAAGGTTTGGTTATCTTCACATGGGGTAACGTTTCTGGTATTGACCGCGAAAAAGGCCTTGTTGTCATCAAACCAAGCGGAGTAAACTATGACGACATGAAAGCCTCAGACATGGTCGTTGTTGACCTCGAAACTGGAAAAGTTGTAGAAGGCGATTTGAATCCTTCATCTGATACTCCGACCCATCTGGTTCTCTACAAAGCTTTTCCAAATATCAAGGGAGTAGTTCATACCCATTCTACTTATGCCACAGCATGGGCACAGGCTGGCAAGGACATTCCAAACATTGGTACCACTCATGCAGATTATTTCCATGAAGCCATTCCATGTACAACAGATATGACAAAAGAAGAAGTGGAAGGTGAATATGAGTTAGAAACAGGTAACGTCATTGTTAAACGCTTTGAAGGAATCAACCCTGACCATACTCCGGGCGTATTGGTTAAGAACCATGGTCCTTTCAGTTGGGGAACCAGTCCTGCCAATGCAGTCTACAATGCCAAAGTCATGGAACAGTGTGCAAAGATGGCATTTGTTTCTTTCATGGTCAATCCTGACACAACAATGAATCCGTTGCTCATTGAGAAACATTACAACCGTAAACATGGTCCTAACGCCTACTACGGTCAGAAAAAGAAATAATAAAATAAAAATTATAGTATAACAATCTTTAAAAACAAACTTAAAATTCAAACACTATGAACGTATTTGATCAGTATGAAGTATGGTTCGTTACAGGAGCTCAGCTCTTGTACGGAGGTGACGCAGTTGTAGCAGTTGACGGTCATTCAACAGAAATGGTAAACGGTTTGAACGAATCAGGAAAACTCCCTGTAAAGGTCGTATATAAAGGCACAGCAAACTCTTCAAAAGAAGTTGAAAATATTTTCAAGGCTGCCAATAATGATGAAAAATGTATCGGTGTAATTACTTGGATGCATACCTTCTCACCAGCTAAAATGTGGATTCATGGTTTGCAACAATTAAAGAAGCCTTTGCTTCACCTGCACACTCAGTTCAACAAAGAAATTCCTTGGGATACCATGGATATGGATTTCATGAACTTGAACCAGTCTGCTCACGGCGACCGTGAATTCGGTCATATCTGCACTCGCATGCGTATCCGTCGCAAAGTGGTTGTAGGTTACTGGAAAGAAGAAGAAACTCAACATAAGATTGCCGTATGGATGCGTGTTTGCGCAGGTTGGGCTGATGCTCAAGATATGCTTATCATCCGTTTCGGTGACCAGATGAACAACGTAGCCGTAACAGATGGTGATAAGGTTGAAGCAGAACAGCGCATGGGTTATCATGTAGATTACTGTCCGGTAAGCGAACTCATGGCTTATCACAAGAATGTGGCTGACGCTGATGTTGACGCTCTTGTTAAGACTTACTTCAATGAATATGACCACGATGCAGCCTTAGAAGACAAATCTACTGAAGCTTATCAGAAAGTATGGAATTCTGCAAAGGCTGAACTTGCATTACGTGCTATTCTGAAAGATAAAGGTGCAAAAGGTTTCACTACCAACTTCGACGATCTTGGCCAGACAGACGGCAGCTATTTCGATCAGATCCCAGGATTGGCTTCACAGCGCTTAATGGCTGAAGGTTATGGTTTTGGTGCTGAAGGTGACTGGAAATCTGCAGCATTGTACCGTACTGTATGGGTTATGAATCAGGGTCTGCCTACCGGCTGCTCTTTCTTGGAAGATTATACTTTGAATTTTGATGGAGAAAACAGCTCAATCCTTCAGGCACATATGCTGGAGGTTTGTCCGCTGATCGCAGCCAAGAAGCCCCGTCTGGAAGTTCACTTCCTGGGTATTGGTATCCGCAAGAGCGAGACTGCACGCCTTGTCTTCACTTCAAAAGTTGGAAAAGGATGTACAGCTACAGTCGTAGACCTCGGAAACCGTTTCCGTCTGATTGTAAACGATGTAGAGTGCATCGAACCGAAACCACTTCCAAAGTTACCGGTAGCTTCAGCTTTATGGAAACCTATGCCTAACTTCGAGATTGGTGCTGGTGCATGGATTCTGGCTGGTGGTACACACCACTCTTGCTTCTCATACGATCTGACAGCTGAATATTGGGAAGACTATGCTGAAATTGCAGGTATCGAAATGGTTCATATCGGTAAGGATACCACAATCAGCGATTTCAAGAAGGAACTTCGCATGAACGAAGTTTATTATATGCTGAACAAGGCCCTTTGCTAAATTTGTTTAGCTTGAGATAATTAAAAGTGACCGGCCTGTCATATGATTGGCCGGCACTTTTGATTCATTATTATTACTTTCATTATTATACTTAATTAGATTTATTAATATGAAATCAGATGCTAAGTCAACCATCGAAGCTGGTAAAGCCATTCTTGGTATTGAATTCGGTTCAACCCGAATCAAAGCTGTTTTGATAGACGAAGAAAACAAGCCTATAGCACAGGGTAGCCATACATGGGAAAACCAATTGGTAGACGGTCTGTGGACATATAGCATTGAAGCTATCTGGTACGGATTGCAAGATTGTTATGCAGATCTGCGTGCTAATGTCAAGGAACTTTATGACACAGAAATAGAATCTTTAGCTGCGATTGGTATCAGTGCTATGATGCATGGCTATATGGCATTTAACGATAAAGAAGAGATTCTTGTTCCGTTCCGTACATGGAGAAACACCAATACAGGACAGGCTGCAGCCGCTTTATCTGAACTATTTGTCTACAATATACCTTTAAGATGGAGTATTTCACATCTTTATCAGGCTATTCTTGACAACGAAGAGCACGTAAAGGATATCGACTTCCTGACAACGCTTGCGGGCTATGTTCATTGGCAGATCACCGGCAAGAAGGTATTAGGTATCGGTGACGCTTCTGGTATGATTCCTATCGATCCGGAAACAAAGAACTATTCTGCAGAAATGGTCAACAAGTTCGATAAACTGATTGCTCCTAAAGGATATAGCTGGAAATTGCTCGACATCCTGCCTAAAGCAGTGTTGGCTGGCGAAAACGCAGGCTTCCTTACTCCCGAAGGCGCTAAAAAGCTTGACGTATCAGGTCACTTAAAAGCCGGCATTCCTGTATGTCCTCCCGAAGGTGACGCCGGAACCGGAATGGTTGCAACCAATGCAGTTAAGCAACGTACAGGTAATGTATCAGCAGGAACATCTTCTTTCTCAATGATTGTTTTAGAGAAAGATTTGTCAAAACCTTATGAAATGATTGATATGGTAACCACTCCAGACGGAAGCCTGGTGGCCATGGTACATTGTAACAACTGTACATCAGATCTGAATGCTTGGGTCAATCTGTTCAAAGAATATCAGGAACTGATGGGATTACCTGTTGACATGAACGAGATTTACAGTAAACTGTATAACAACGCATTGAAAGGCGACGCAAATTGCGGAGGACTTATTTCATACAATTATATTTCAGGAGAGCCTGTTACGGGTATGGCAGAAGGCAGACCTTTGTTTGTACGCTCAGCCAATGACAAATTTACCCTGGCCAACTTTATGCGTGCTCACCTGTATGCCTCTGTTGGTGTACTCAAGATTGGTAATGATATCTTATTCAATGAAGAAAAAATCAAAGTCGATCGTATCACCGGCCATGGCGGTCTCTTCAAGACTAAGGGCGTTGGACAGCGTATACTTGCCGCAGCCATCAACTCACCTATTTCTGTAATGGAAACAGCAGGTGAAGGCGGCGCATGGGGTATTGCATTGCTGGGTTCTTATCTTGTACACAACGACAAGAAACAGTCTCTTGCCGACTTCCTTGATGAAAAGGTATTTTCCGGGGATGCCGGTATAGAAATCAAGCCAACTCCGGAAGATGTGGCTGGCTTCAATGCATATATTAAAAACTATAAGGCTTGTCTCCCTATTGAAGAAGCAGCCGTACGTAATAAAAAATAATACTTACCAATAAGGAAACCGGCGACAATCCGCCGTTTTATAAAGAAAGCATTCAAATCCAACTATTATTAATAATATGAATAGCAAACAAGTAATGAATCACGCAGCCGACAATATCCGTATTTTGGCTGCTTCAATGGTTGAGAAAGCAAAATCAGGCCATCCCGGTGGTGCGATGGGTGGTGCAGATTTCATCAACGTATTGTATTCTGAATTTTTACAGTACGATCCGTCAAATCCCAAATGGGTCGGCCGTGACCGTTTCTTCCTCGACCCAGGTCATATGGCTCCTATGCTCTACTCTCAACTCGCGTTGATTGGAAAGTTCACACTCGACGAACTGAAGCAATTACGTCAATGGGGCTCTCCTACTCCAGGACATCCTGAAGTTGACGTAATGCGTGGTATCGAAAACACTTCAGGCCCTCTTGGACAAGGCCATGTTTTTGCTGTAGGTGCGGCTATTGCAGCTAAATTCCTTGCAGCACGTACAGGGAACCCCACTTTTGCTAAAGAAACTATATACGCCTACATCTCAGACGGCGGTATTCAGGAAGAAATTTCTCAAGGTAGTGGTCGTATTGCCGGCCACCTTGGCCTAAACAACCTTGTCATGTTCTATGACTCTAATGACATCCAGCTTTCAACAGAAACAAAAGATGTCATGACCGAAGATACCGGTATGAAATACCGTGCATGGGGTTGGAATGTTATTGAAATCAACGGTAATGACTGCGATCAGATTCGCGAAGCATTAAAAGCTGCAAAAGCGGAAGAAAAACGTCCTACCTTGATTATCGGTAAATGTATCATGGGTAAAGGCGCACGTAAGGATGACAATTCATCTTACGAACACAATTGCAAAACTCACGGTGCACCATTAGGTGGAGATGCATACAAGAACACCATGATCAATCTTGGCGCAGATCCTGAAAATCCGTTTGTAATATTCGATGACGTAAAAGAATTATATGCTAAACGTGCAGAAGAGCTTAAAGGCATTGTTGCAGCCAGATACGAAGAAGAGAAGGCTTGGGCTGCAGCTAACCCTGAAAAAGCAGCACAACAGGCAGAATGGTTCAGCGGCGCAGCTCCTAAAGTAGACTGGGCTTCAATCCAGCAAAAGGCAAATGATGCTACACGTAATGCGTCTGCAACCGTTCTTAGCACATTGGCAGAACAAGTTCCCAATATGATTTGTGCTTCTGCAGACCTTTCTAACTCTGATAAGACAGATGGTTTCTTGAAGAAAACCCATGCCTTTACATCAGGCGACTTCAGCGGTGCATTCTTCCAGGCCGGTGTTGCAGAGTTGACAATGGCTTGCTGCTGCATCGGTATGATGCTTCACGGCGGCGTTATAGCTGCATGCGGTACATTCTTTGTATTCTCAGATTATATGAAACCGGCAGTTCGTCTTGCTGCCTTAATGCAGGTACCGGTCAAATTTATCTGGACACATGATGCATTCCGCGTTGGTGAAGATGGTCCTACTCACGAACCTGTTGAACAAGAAGCTCAGATCCGTCTGATGGAAAAACTGAAAAACCACCATGGCCAGAACTCAATGCTGGTTCTCCGTCCTGCTGATGCAGAAGAAACTACTGCATGCTGGAAACTGGCAATGGAAAACATGGATACCCCGTCTGCATTGATTCTTTCACGTCAGAACATAGAAATGTTACCTGCCGGAAATGATTACAGCCAGGCTGCAAAAGGTGCATACATCGTTGCCGGTTCTGATGAGAATCCTGACGTCATTCTTGTTGCTTCCGGTTCAGAAGTATCAACATTGGTTGCCGGTGCTGCTTTGTTACGCAATGACGGTTTGAAGGTACGTATTGTCAGCTGTCCGTCAGAAGGTTTATTCCGTAGCCAAAGTACAGACTATCAGGAAAGCATTCTGCCTGCCGGAGCAAAAATCTTTGGTTTGACAGCCGGACTTCCTGTAAATCTTCAGGGTCTGGTCGGTGCAAACGGTAAAGTGTTTGGCTTGGAAAGCTTCGGTTTCTCTGCACCTTATAAAGTGCTTGATGAGAAGCTCGGCTTTACAGCACAGAATGTCTACAATCAGGTTAAATCCATGTTCTAATGGAAGTTAAGGTTGTAGGCTTGGCTTCAGACCATGCAGGTTTTGCCTTGAAGCAATTCGTTAAGGAATACCTGACCGAAAAAGGATATACATTCAAAGATTTCGGTACTTATTCTGAAGAGAGTTGCGATTATGCCGACTTTGCTCATCCGTTGGCATTAGCCGTTGAAAACGGTGAATGCTATCCGGGCATAGCTATCTGCGGCAGCGGTGAAGGTATCAGCATGACTCTGAACAAGCATCAAGGTATCCGTGCCGGTCTGAGCTGGATACCGGAAATAGCACACTTGTGCCGTCAGCACAACAATGCCAATGTATTGGTCATGCCAGGACGTTTCATCGATACGGATATGGCACGAAAAATCATGGACGAATTCTTTGCTACCGACTTTGAAGGCGGACGTCATCAAAAGCGCATTGATAAAATGCCGGTCAAATAAGCATCTAAAGAATAAGACCATCCTATAAAAAGAACCACAATCCTACTCTTCTGTGGGATTATGGTTCTTTTCTTATCAAACGTTCCTTAAATTCCAACCTAATACTATATGAATACAAGAACAAAAATCCTCGCGGGAGCAATGCTTATATATAGCTGTTTCACAACTCCTGCATTAGCCAAGGACCTCATAATAGAACTACTGAATGGTACGGCTTTTACCTGTACAATTCCTTCAGAAGGATTAACACTAAAATTCAACGACGGAAAAATATGGGTAGCAGATAAAAGTTTTGCATTTACAGATGTAGATAGATTTTATGCCACCAATAGTGTTAATGTAAATACTCTTACCCAACCTCTTCTTCACATTAATTTAATAAACAATCAGACCCTGAGAGTTAGCAATATCGTCGAATCTGCAGCAATTGAATTATATTCCGCAAACGGAATGAAATATCCTGTAACCAGTCACACCAACAATAAATATGCAGATATCGATATTAAAACATTACCCGTCGGCAACTATATTCTGAAAATAGGGAATCAAACCGTTAAATGGCAAAAAAGATGAAAAAAATCTATACTATACTATGTGGCTTAGCCATATCTGCTGTTGCACACGCACAACATTATATGTGGGTTGTTGACGAAGACAACAACCGGAGTAAATATGACATCTCAACAATAGACAGCATCACCTCCAGCAATACACTCTTCAGAATATTCTTTTCTGATGGAACCAAAAAGACCATTCGTTACGTAGATATGGATTATATAAGCGTAAAAGATTTATATAGAGAAATCTATATCCCGAACGAATTACGCAACAATAATTTCAATTCAGAATCCAGCAACTGGTGTTGGAGCAGAAGCAAAGAATCCGAGCATTTTATCGTTTTTTGGGAGCCTGGATTCGGGGCCGATCCCAGCATGTCACCCGGTTCATATAAAGTAGACATAGATGATTTACTGGAAAAAGCAGAACATTTCTTCGATGTATATACCAATCAGCTGGGATTTGTCATTCCCGGCAGTTCAAATACAGATAAATATAAAATAGAAATCTATCTGAAATACCAGACAGAATGGTTAGCAACCGGTTCGGGATACGATGATGTGATAGGCGCACTTTGGGTGAATCCAAGCACTTGTAAACCGGTCGGCCATACTATTGCTCATGAAATAGGCCACAGTTTCCAATATCAGACATCTTGTGACCAAGGATTGGACCATGGCTTCCGTTATGGTTATGGTGATAATGCAAGTGGCGGCAATGCATACTGGGAATCTTGTGCACAATGGCAAGGATTTAAAGTTTATCCCGACCAACAGTTCACAGACTATCGTTTTCCGAATTATTGCAAGATGACATTCTACAATCCTTTACATGAAACACCACGCTATGATTTCTTTTTTGATCAGGACTATTGGTGCTTCCTGCATGGCGAAGACTTTATCGGAAAACTATGGCGACTTTCAAACAAGCCTGAAGATCCCATTGAAGCTTACAAACGTCTGACAGGAATCACACAAGAAAAACTCAACGAAGAAATGTACGACCGTGCAGCACGTTTTGCGACATGGGACATTCCGGCCCTACGTGAGAGAGGAAAGAATTTTATCGGATTACAGGTCTGCAATTTACATAAGAACGATGAAGGCGCATGGCAAGTCGATTCTGCCTTCTGTCCACAGAACTACGGATATAACATCATTAAGCTAAACCGTCCGGAAAGTGGAACAACAGTAAAAGCAAACTTCAAAGGATTGGCCGGATCAAAGGGATATCGTGCTATCAAAACAGAAAATGCAGGCTGGAGATATGGTTTTGTTGCTTTATCTGAAGATGGCACACGCACTTACGGAGAAATGAAATCTGATAAAGAAGGATTCGCAGAACTCAATATTCCGGAAAACTGTACAAATCTATGGTTCGTAGTCTGCGGAGCCCCCACTTCTCATTGGCGCCATCCTTGGGACGACGATGCCAGCAACGACGAACAATGGCCATACCAAGTCAGTTTTGAGAACACCAATCTGTTTGGTGAATTTGAATTTGACGAAGATTATGTAGGGCACAATGAAACCCTGACATATAATATAGACCTAAAATACGACAGTTATAATCACAGCTACGTCAATCAACCTATCAACGACATTGACAAGGTTTGTTCTGCACTTGGTCTTAGCCAAAAAGAAATAATTGATGGCTTAGCCAATAAATCTATTAAATTTCTCGGAATAGGTTCTGATGGAAACAATACTACCACTTCAACAGCAAATGGCTATGGACACTGGTTCGACAGCACAGGGCGTATTGTTAACTATGGTGGTTCATCCATTATCTTCTCTGAATTCCAGACCGGAAGTTTCTCATTCAACATCGGACAATACCCTGCACATGCTACTATTGGCAAAACTTATACAATTCAGCAAGGTTTAAGCTATACCAAGAATGGCAAAACAAATGTCGTAAAATTTATTTTTAATGTCAGAATCGTTAGTTAAGAATTATTGTTTAACCGACATAAAAATATGTAAAACTGACAAAAAACGTCTCTGACAGAAAACTATATAAATAACTTTATAAAGAAAATCCCGAAAGTAAAAATATAATTAAACTTTCGGGATTTATAATTTAATCAAATTCCAGAACAATAAATATTCATTTCATTTTCGCCGCCAACTAACTCTTAAAAAGTCCATCCCAAACGGATTGTCGGCTCTATATTAAATTTAATACTTGTAGTTCTAACAGTCTCGTCTGTTTTCACCGGATTCTGATTGCTTACATGATACTCATATTCATTCGTCTTATTTGTATCAATATATAATCCCAACTCAGTACCGATATAAAGACCTTTATATACATAAAAATCGAGTCCTGTAAAGGCGCTCAGATTAAGTCCATTATAAGCAATATCAACAGGATCTCCGTTGTCACCAGGGATCATATTCTTATATTCTGTGGTTACAGTCTCATCCATCACTTGCATTTCAGTCTCTGCAGAAGCAAAATGTCTTATATAACCGATTTGACCACCAGCATATAAATCCAATCGCTCCAAAAGTCTAAAATGACGTTCATATCCTAATCCAATACTGAAATCACCCGACTTTGCATAACCCGACATATCATCACTGTCCAATTTCTGCTTACCAAAAGCAAATCCCAATTTTAATCGTAAAGCGTCCTTGTCAGTCAGGAAATAACGGAACTTCAACCCATCAAGTTTAAACATCTCGCCATTCTGATCAAAAGGATTAAACTGGACTTCTGTTCCAAAACTCCCTTTTACTGGTCCATTCTGAGAAAAAGCAGAAATACTACACATCGCTATCACGATGATTGACATAATAATCTTTTTCATACTAGTTAAAAATTAAAAGTTAAAGTCAATACAAACATATTCAAATCTTTTAAAAAAGACAAATTCATCTCTTAAAATTCTGTTAAATAATCACAGATATCACATTTTTTCATTCTAAATATTTGTTTTTATAAGTTAAAGCCGTACCTTTACCAATGTCTTAAATCATCATAAAAATGAAGATTATGAAAAAATTATTCTTATCTGCGATTCTGGCGATAGCTGGATTCGTATCTGCCCAAGCTCAAGTTTATGTAGGCGGTAGTGTTGGTGTATGGTGTGACAACAGTGGTCCAAAGAACGAAACAACATGGAATGTGCTTCCTGAAGTTGGCTATTATTTTAACGATAAATGGGCTGCTGGTATCGAAGTAGGATTCTCTGGTGGTCACCTACAAGATTGGGAAGGTGATAACGCATTTGCTTTCCGTTTCAATCCATACGCACGTTATTCATTCTTCAATAATGACAAAGTAGATCTTTTCTGTGAAGGTGCTATTGGTGTAGCTATCGGTAACCACAATTCACGAAGTGAAGTAACAGGATGGAAAGACAGCGAAACTGCATTCTCTATCGGTTTACGTCCGGGTATCAAGATTAATCTGACAGACAATTGGAGTTTAATTTCCAAGTTAGGATTCCTCGGTTATTCTGCTAATGACGATTATGTTGTTGGTGCATACCAGCCGGGATTTGGATTTACATTTGACAATGCATTGTCTCTTGGAGTATATTATAGTTTCTAAAAACAAGACCAATCATATAGAAAAAGTGCCGAAAGCCATCTGCTTTTGGCACTTTTCATTTATAAACGCAACAAAATCATCCTTTTTAAAGGGGAGACATAAAACAAGCATACAAGATATTAAAACTTAAATTTTTAAAACGCATATATACGTTAATTCTATCTTTATTATATAAACAATTATTTTACATCTGCCATGAAACAGCTCACAACCTGGTTACTTACCGTTACTTGCTGTATCTCGACGATATGCAAAGCACAACCACGATATGACTTAGAAAAAATCCATATTGAGAAACCCGGACGAGGAGTCGTCGCCATTAAAGAAAACTCAACAACAGTAGCCATATCATGGAGGTATCTTTCTTCCGATCCGATTGAAACCTCATTCAACATTTACCGTAATGGTATTCTGATAGGCCACGCTCCCGAAGGTACAGGCACATTTTACAAAGATACCTCCTATAAGAATAATACCCAAGCAGTTTACACCGTTTGTCCGGTTGTCAACAATATTGAATATAAAAACAAAGGCGCATCATACCAACTGCCGGACAATGCGGCAACAGGCTATATAAATATTCCATTAGACAGACCTCAAAACGGCACGACACCGGCCGGAGATGTTTATTCATATTCTCCCAACGACGCCTCGATTGGTGATGTTGATGGTGACGGAAACTATGAAATCATCTTAAAATGGGACCCGTCAAACTCACATGACAATGCACATGACGGATATACCGGAAACGTACTGATTGATTGCTACAGATTAAACGGCGAGAAACTTTGGCGCATTGATTTAGGCAAAAACATTCGGGCCGGAGCCCATTACACACAATTCATGGTTTTTGACTTTGACGGAGACGGAAAAGCTGAAGTCGCGATGAGAACATCGGATGGAACAATTGACGGTAAAGGCAACATTATCGGTGATGCCACCGCTGACTATCGGGAAACCGGAATATCTGAACCAACAGACAAATCCAATGCCGCAAACAAACAGTCCGGAAAAAGAAACAGCGTCCCCCGCAATCAAGGACGCATTCTAAAAGGTAATGAATATCTGACCATTTTCAACGGACTGACAGGAGAAGCCATGAACACCATTGATTACATTCCGCCAAGAGGAGATGTCAACAAATGGGGAGACAATCGGGCCAATCGTAGTGACCGGTTCTTAGCAGCAGTAGCATACCTTGACGGTATACATCCAAGCCTTATCATGTGCAGAGGATATTATACCCGCACCGTGGTGGCCGCATTTGACTGGAACGGGAAAAAGCTGAAAAACAAATGGGTGTTTGACAGCAATTCACCCGGCTGTCAGAATTATGCGGGTCAGGGTAACCATAATCTAAGAATTGCAGATATCGACGGAGACGGATGCGATGAAATAGTCTATGGTTCATGCACATTTGACCATAACGGAAAAGGACTTTACTCAACAGGAATGGGACATGGCGACGCCATACATCTTACCCAATTCGACCCCGAAAGCCCCAGGTTGCAGGTTTGGGCATGTCATGAAAACAAAAAAGACGGCTCTTCTTTTCGTGATGCGGCCACCGGCAAAGTCATTTTCCAGACACCGTCATCCCGGGACGTAGGCCGCTGCATGGCAGCCGATATCGACCCTACCAACAAAGGAGCGGAAATGTGGTCTCAGGCCTCCGGAGGTATCAGAAATATTCATGGAGAAATCATTGCCACACAAGTTTCAGGCCTTTCAAGCAATATGGCCGTTTGGTGGGACGGCGATTTATTAAGAGAATTGCTCGACAAGAATGTAATCAGCAAATACGATTGGCAAAATAAAACTTGCCGTCCGGTTAAAATAATGGAAGGATGCGAAAGCAACAATGGCACTAAAGCCACACCGGCCCTTCAAGGCGACATCGTTGGAGACTGGAGAGAAGAAGTACTGATGAGAAGCGCGGACAATACATCGCTCCGGCTTTACGTTTCCACCACAGAAACACCATATCGTTTTCATTCTTTTGTTGAGGACCCGGTTTATCGTATCAGCATAGCGACCCAGAATGTTGCCTACAACCAACCCACACAAACCGGTTTCTATTTCGGGCCGGACCTTAAGAAAGGATTATTCAGAGGTTACATCATCAAATAAAACAAAGAATAACTTCAAAATCTATACTTTAAATTAAAGAGATTTTGAAGTTATTCTCTTTTTATAAAAAAATCAGCATAACAAAGATTAATCCCATCCTGCCCGTGTATCTCACATTATCTTTGTATCTTTGCTTTTAAGATTATTATTAAAAAGAAGATGAACAATATCGATTTCATTCTTGATTTCCTAAAAGACATCGCAATACACAACAACCGTGAATGGTTCAACACCAACCGCGAACGTTACGATAAAGCCAGACAGATGTTTGAAGAGATGGTTCAACAAATCATTCTTCGCATTGCCGGCTTCGACAAAACCGTCATTCACCTTCAGGTAAAAGACTGCACATACAGATTTTATCGGGATACACGTTTTTCTGAAGACAAATCCCCCTATAAGCGTCATTTAGGAGCTTATATCAACGCCCATGGAAAGAAGTCATTTCACAGCGGATATTATTTTCATCTTGAGCCCGGCAATTGTCTGCTTGCGGGAGGAGCATGGTGTCTGCCCTCACCCATTCTTAAAGCCGTGCGCGAATCAATTGTAGAAGAAACCGACACGTTCAGACAAATCGTTGAGGAAAAAGAATTTAAGACCTGTTTTCCGATTATCGGTGAGAACCATCTTAAAACCTTGCCCAAAGGCTTTCCCAAGGACTACCCTTATCCGGATTATTTACGTCCAAAGGACTATTCTGTATGTCATAATGTAAACGACGATTTTTTCCGTCAGGCCGACTGGTTAGAACAAACAGAAAAGGTTTTCCGCAAAATGAAACCGTTTAACGATTTCATAAATGACACCATTGACAATTTGGAGTAGCCATAACAAGAACTGACAAACAGATTAACCATACCATTATTAAACTAAAAGAATTAAGACATGAATGTAGGAGAAAAAGCTCCCGAAGTATTGGGAACAAACGAGAACGGACAAGAAATTTTGCTTAGCAACTATAAAGGTAAAAAAGTTATCCTCTACTTCTATCCTAAGGATAATACTCCCGGATGTACAGCCGAAGCCTGTAACTTACGCGACCACTATAATGAATTGCGCGAATCCGGATACGAGGTGATTGGTGTCAGTGTTGACAGCGCAGCTTCTCACCAGAAGTTTATAGCCAAGCACGAACTGCCGTTCACTCTGATTGCAGATACAAACAAAACGCTGGTAGAAGCTATGGGTGTATGGGGAGAAAAAACCATGTGTGGCCGTAAATATATGGGTACATTCCGCACAACCTTCATTATCAATGAGGACGGAATTATCGAAAAAATCTTCTCACCCAAAGAAGTAAAGACCAAAACACACGGCGAACAGATACTCGCTATAAAGTAACAATTACCATTTTATGATTTCCATAAGAAAGAAATCTCTTTAAAAAAATTACCACCGAAGCCTATTTTATTTTAAACTCCGGTGGTAATTTTACATTAATCTATTTCTGTCAGACGCAATTCATGTAAGCAAGCCTGCACCTCATGACTGCTGCCTAAATGTTTGCCTGAATCATCGGACAACTTTATACACTCACGCCATTGCTGGTTGACGTTCATCTTACATTTCGTCAGCTTCATTACGATATTTGCGGGACGGAATCCCGTATCATTTGTCAGATTAGTACCAATACCAAAAGAACAACGGATACGCCCCTCACAATAATTATACAAATCTAAAGCCTTTGTAAAATCAAGCGCATTACTGAAAATAATCGTTTTCGTAGTCGGGTCGATACCCAACTCACGATAGCGGTCAATCAGCTGATCTACAAACAGGAACTCATTACCGGAATCGCAACGCACACCGTCAAAAAGCTTTGCCTGCTTACGGCTGAAATTACTTAAGAACGATTCAGAAGTATAAGTATCAGAAAGTGCAGTCCCCAAATCACCGTCATAAACATTTACCCAATTTTCCAAAGCCATGTAATTGGCATGTTTATATCCAAATTGCGCGCCATGGAACATAAACCACTCATGAGGATGGGTTCCCATAGGTCGCATGTCATACTTCATGGCCATATAACAATTTGATGTGCCGGTACAATAACGGGCTTCCTTTTTCAGCTGGCGAATAACAGTCTCGTGCACTTTCTTGGAAAAACGGCGACGCGTTCCGAACTCAGAAAACGGCATGCCGTTTTCATTCGACAATTGAATCTTTGGCGCCAATCGTTCAACCACAACATCCATATCGGCTTCATGATGCTCAAACTTGTTTTTCACCTCAGACACTATCGCCAGCAAAGGCACCTCGTATAAAGTCACTTTATACATGTAATCCGTAACCTCCATCTGTAAATGGTGCTGCTCGTCAAGAGAAAGCTTTATCTTAGACGGCTCGAACCGGAAAGAAGAAAGCCATTCCCAATAAACCGGCGGTATAAACCGACAATGACTTACCATAAAATCTTTTTCTTCACTTGTAAGACAAACTCCTCCCAGTTTGTCCAGTTCATGCCGCACCGCTGCCAGAAAATCCTCTGTATAAACAGTATTCTCACGGTCACAAAATGAAAATGTCCCTAACGCATAAGGAAAAAGTTTAATATAAGCATATGAGGTAGTAAACTTATATAAATCTGTATCTAAAATATTTGTAATAATCATAAATTACAATTTTTATCTTTTACAATAGGTAAAGATAAAATTTATTATTGATATTTTATTTATATTACATCAGTTTTTCCTAACTATAATAATAAATTAACGTGAAATAAAATCAAGAAACAGCCGGTAGCTCATTATTAGGCGCTTTTTCTGAGCAGAATTCTGCCAACCATGCTCATCTGCGCATTTCTCATATTATTTATAGCATTCAATACAAGGGGAATCTGACTACTTTTATACAATATTAATCAATAAGAAGTTATAGAAAATGTAAAATATTCAGTCATTCTACTTTAACAAACGGCTATTAATTATCTGCTCTCTTTTTTGCACAGACACCTCACTTTATCCTACAATAGACTTTCTATAATAAAAATAAAGCACTTGTTATCAGATATTGAAAATTCTATACATTATCATTAACCTCTCCGTCGGGCGGAATAGGAATAGAAAGCGAAAAAGGCAGAAAACGGATACGGTTAGAAATTATTTTGTAAGCGTGGACAAATAATCTGTAACCGTAGGCATTTCTCAGAAAGTAAACAAAACCACAAATTCAACAACACATAAATTAATAATTATCACCACATTAAACATATGCATGTATTATTTTTTCATAATTTGATTCCTAAAATAAAGCTTTTGGGATTTCAAAACGCATACGGTTATGAATTTTTTTCCATACGGTTACGAATTTCATCCCGTACGGTTACGAATATTTTTCCGCACGGTTGCGGTGACAGCCGTAACCGTATCAAATAAAATTTCCGCACGGTCACGGGAAAATTCGTAACCGTATGCGTTTTAAGCTGCGTAAACGTCATGTGTCCCAAAAAGTAATCAATATTTACATTACAACATTCAAAAACATATTTTTGAAATCCCAAAGCATGTGAGGAATAAAATCTGGAACATTATAGGAAAGAGCCTAACAGACGTATAATACACTGATTTTCAACAATATAATAAAAAACGAAGATATAAGTACATACCGAGAAAATTTTCCGGAATTTCCGTGTCTGAGAAATTCGGGCCCGAAAAACAGGAAAACCAGAAAGATGAAATATATGGGAAACGCCACTAAAGAGCCTTATATTTATGCAAAACATTATAAAACAAAAGAAATATTGTATGTTAATACAAATTATCATCAATATTCTGCAAGAATATACAGTTCGATATGGTATCATTTTTAGCAGAATCTGCAAAAGAAAAAGCTCAAGAAATGGATAAACAAACACCAGTCCGCACGAAACACAACATAACGGATAGTTACTAAACAAAAGGAAAACTACACCAAAATGTTAAAAATACGCACTAAAAAGGAGACATAAAATGTAAACAATGTAAACTCAAATAAAATCAGAAAAGAACTCCGTCATTGATAAACGTTATATCAATAATGGAGTTCTTTTCAAAAAACAGGCTGCGATAGCAAATAAAGAATTAACTATAAGATTACTGAAAAATATTTATTAATATATTCTTATCTATCAATAGATTATATTTATTCCTCCATCGAATTCCTTTCATTTTTTCAAGGCATCATAAACCAATTCGGCCATTTTCCGGCATCCTTTCTCATTGGGGTGAACACCATCTGATAAATATAAGCTCTTATCCGTATTTTCACTAAAAGGCTTATACATGTCTATTATCGGTAATTTATTCTTCTTAGCTATTTTCTTTATACACGGAATAATGTCTGTCGTTAACAAAGAATCGTTGAGTCCAAACGAATTATTCCAAATCTTTATCGGAAAAGTCAAATAAATCTGAGGCTTAGTCGGTAAAGCTGTCAATGAATCTATCATTTGTTGATAATCATGTTCTAACTGGTCCTTTATGACACGATGATCTTTTGTCCAGTTTACCAGATTTGCATCATTGGTACCCAATTTGACAATTACAATATTAGGACGGAAAGCCAAGGCATCGCGCCACGCCTGTTCATTCATATAGGGGAAACGTCCTTGCCAATTCATCGTACGTGCACTTACGCCATAATTTCTCACATAAAATTTTTCACCCAACATCTTTTGCAGCTGAGCAGGATATCCGTTATCCTCCGGCATGTATATACCAAAACCATCTGTAATACTGTTACCAATACATGCCACACGGATTTGTTCGGGCTTGTGTGACGGAAGTTTGTCAAGCCAAGACGAAATATCTGCCAGCATTTGCTCATGGTATGAGTAAGAAGAATTAAACCCAAAACCGTGCCAACCTCCGGGATATATATGGAGAGCACAAGGCACTCCCTGACGCTGCATAGCTGAATAATAAGCAATACCATTTGTTATAGGGGGAACAACAGGGTCATTGTGTGCCATAAGGATTATGGCAGGAGGTGTCAAATGACGACGTACCTGCTGGTCATTTGAATAAAGTTTCACCATTTCCGGGTCCGATTTATGTGTGCCTAGAAATCCTTCTACCGATCCGCGATGTGTCTCACGTTCGTTCATCGAAATGACCGGATAAAACAGAATCTGAAAATCCGGACGGGCTTCAAATTGGGCATGCGTAGCCAACGTTGAAGCCAGATGTCCTCCCGCAGACGATCCCATAATGCCTACATCATATGGATTGATACGCCATTGCTGTGCCGAGTCACGGACCATACGCATAGCATGTTCCGCATCACCTACAGGAATGCTCAAATCACCTTTAGGCATACGATACTTCAAAACAAAGCAGGCAATGCCCTTACTATTGAAAAAGGGTGCCCAATCGACTCCTTCATTATTCATGGAAAGATGAGAATATCCACCACCAGGCAACACAACAACAGCTCTACCTGATGGATTATCCGGTAAAAAGGCAAATAATTGTGCTGCACCGTCGGGAGTAAGATTCAGCGTAAACGAACGTACCGCATACGTCGGCAACAATGTTGCGACCAACAAAAACAGGAAGAATAATTTTCTCATAATCTGTGTTTTACATTTAAAAAGGTTATATTCTAAAAAACATATCATTTATCGTCAGGCCTCATAATATTTATGAATACCGATTAGACATCATAAAGATACTAAAAATATATACGTTTTTGCCCCTTTATAAACGTAAATCCGGCGGAATCTGATATACAAATTCCGCCGGAGTGTTAAAACATTTGTTTAAGAACCCTGATATTATTTAACCATAACTTTTTTAGACTCGCTTCCAGCACGGATGATATAGATACCCGGCTGAACAGTCTCGTGGGCAGTACCATTAAATTCGGCCACGCAAATACCGTCTACGGTATAAATATTTCCGCTTTCTTCAGTGAAGATATTAATTGTATTTCCGGTTACAAAGACTTTCAGCTCACCATTATCTTCCTTAACGTCGTTAACAGCAGTTGCAAAGCTTTCAGTTGGAATATCATCCACGCTCTCGAATGTACGAATCCAGTCAATATAAAGCGCATCGTCTTTCTGGAATCCCATTGTACTGAAGAACTGTCCAACATAAGGCATCTTACCTACACTGATATATTTCAACAAATCCCAGTAATATACATCACCCTTAACTTCTGCATTTTCCAAACTCAATCTGAAATCTGTTGCAGCTGTCTCTGGTTTGCTCAGGAAATTAAACACATCAATTGTGATCTCCGGATTTGTTCCCTTACACTTAATTGCCAGATAACGACGTACACCCGGATTAAAATTAATCAGATAAGAGTCATCACGTACACCACCGGCCGGATCACGATCATAGAAGTTTGTAAACTCTCCTCCCTCACGACGCATAGACGGAGTAGCAGGATAAACAGTTTCACTACCTAAAGATGTACCATCAAAAGAATCATAAGTCTCGGAAGCTGTCAACTTCAAGCAGCTAAGTTCCTCACCATTATCAGCTTGATAAACACCTTTATTTACACGTGACCACATTCTCCAACGCTGCATACGCCAACCATCAAGCATGAAAGTCTGTCCATATTCACTCATCACCAAAGGAACTCCATTGATTTCACCCTTTGTACTAGGATCTTCTTCAGGCTCACCGTTAAATTCCCAGGCTTCAAACAAATCGGCTTTTTCATCATCTGAAGGATTATAGCTTGCAAGCGCATCTTCTATCTGGAACAGATATGGCTGCATGCCGTCATAATCTGTATCAGGGAATGCATCAACACATTTCAACTCATAACCAGACTTGTAATAATAGAATGAACCACACTTCATATCGTATAATCCATAACCATCATGATCTGCAAAAGTAAATGCAGCTGCATCACTTGCATTCTTAACCAACATCAAAGTTCCATCCGTGCACTGTACTACAGTACCTTCAGTACTCTTTAAATTATAAGCAACCTGTCCATTTGACTCACCAACAGGAACAAAAGTCAAAGGCAACGCACCTTCATTTGCGCCCAATGCCAACAAACGACCTGTATAATTATCTTTAGTAGTTTCTTCGCTTAACGCATACAGAGAAGTTGTCGCGTCTGAAGTACGTACATAATTATATACCAAATCTTTTGACGGATTAACAACAGAATAGAAATCGGCCACTGCAGTTTCCAACTTCTTGATTTGCTCTACATATTCGTCTGTAGTCGCACCTTCCTTATTATATACATCATTAGCCTCTTTCTGAGCCTGATTTAAGGCCGCATATTTGTCATTTGCATCACCGTCATAGTTTACAAACTCGCGGATAACAACTTCTGCTTTATATAGAGCTGTATTAAGAACGCTCTTCTGTGGATCTTCAACAGGTCCGTCACCCCAATTGTTCTCTTCTGTCAAACTCTTTATCACAGCGTCCATTGACGGATATGTCTTTATCCATTTTACATATACACACGGAACTTCATCTAATGTCTTTGTACGAGTAGAAATTGTATCACCATTTTCGTCCAACTCTACATATAACGTATCAGCACGGGTAATACATCCTAAAGAGAAGTGAGATATTTTGATAGGCACACGGTCAATCAAACGTCTTGTCTCAAGAGCCAACTGAGAACTATCACGTATAGACGCGAAATTGACAGCAAACACAATCTCACATTTATCCTTATCATATGTTACAGGCAAACGTTTCATATACCACACGGTATCATTTGGCTGTGCCGTCTTGTCTCCACCATTATAACGAATAGAAACTGTCGGATCATTCTTGTCACTGTTATACAGATACACTGAATCTCTACCCAACTCATCTTTCTGCCACGGACAAGCAGCCTTTACAACATCCAAAGCCTTAGCAAATCCCCAAAAACCGCCACCGCCATCATGCGGCATATCAAAATCTTGCTGTCCTGTATAAGGGTTATGCCAGAAAAACTCTGCCCACCAGTTGTTAGCGTTTCCTTTCGTCGCATTGGTCTGCATCGGAATAGATATCTTCGCCACGAACACCGGATACTGCGGAGTCATGGTCATGAATCCATCACCACTAATTTTTTCTCTCCAGTCGATACGTGAACGGAATTGGAAACCTCCTTTTTCCGGTTCAAAAGTAGTGTTGTGCACACCTAAACGCCATTTCAGGTAATCGCCTTCATAGACATAAGAAGGATTCCACTGTGCCCATTTAAAGCCTTCCGGACCAAATTGGATATTAGCATCCGCCTCCATCTGGGCTGCAGTCCAGTTATAATACCCGTTAACGCCATGCACATCACGAGCTGCTACCGTCCCTGCAGACATCAATAAAGATGCAAACAGTAAATGTTTAAAACTCATAAGCATTAAATTTAATTGTTAATAAATTAAGATTATTATCTCATTTCATAAATCTACTACGTCACAACATCCCAAAATACTTACGACAAATCTTTAAAAACAACATAAAAATTTTTCTTCAGATTATTAAATATGAAACTTGGCTACACTTCCGTTTTTGACTTTCACCAAATAAATACCTTTTAAAAGCCTCACAAACAGAGGAATGCTATTTATCGACACATTCATTATTTTATTTCCGGAAATAGAATATATCTCTGCATCTAAACATTTACAAGCACTAATCCACACACCATTTTTAACAATTCGTAACTCAAACTGATTTGGTATATCTCCAGCTTTCAGTTCACAGACGTCATCAGCCTCATACACATCATAAATGTCACCCGCTGATGTCTGTCTCAACTGTGTAACCATATCATCCGGCACACGTGAGACAACAAGTTTCTGCCACGTCGTTCCACCGCTTGAGATACGGTTTGCTGTATAGGCTTCCACCTCAAACGTCATGGCGTCTCCGGCCTTCATATTCACATAAAAATTTATACTGGCCGGGACATTGTTATCTTTATATCCATACGGAAGCTCAAACATAAAATCCTCTTTAGGCACAGAAATGCTGTTTTCTAAACCACCCTTTAAGAAACGATATCTGCAATAAAGATTATTATCCACCTTATGCTCCTGACGCTGAACTGTTGTCATTGCATTATACATACCGTCTGACGGCGCTGTAAACACCACTGCCGGAGATACCTCAACCAGCGGATGCACATAGCCTTCACTATTTATGAAAAGCCATTCATCACGATTATACCAAGTATCTATACCCATATTTTTAGGAGACTCATCATCCACTCTCGCAAAGGGTGAATACGTTCCGTTCTGAGTGTCATAAACCATAAAACTCCATGGCGATTTATCATCTTGTCCCAAAAACTGCTTTTTAAAGGCACTCTGCATGTCCTCATTGTCAGCCGGAATCTGAAACAGCCAAGAATAATCTTCTGCGGAAAAATCGCGTAAAGTTACAGAAAGTTGACTAATCTGTGCCACAGAAACGTAATAAACCTTGCCCGACACTGAAAGTTTCAGAATCTTCGTCTCGCCCTCGTCCATATAAGCATCCCACGTATATGTATAATATTCATCAGGCAATTTTCCTTTCAGCAAATTCCGATTACCCAAAACATCGTTTCCTGAATCCTCATTATAGGTCTGAGGATCAAGTAATGTTAGATTCACCGTGGGTGACTCGGAAGATGTACACATTGTCGATATTTTAGCCGTAAAGGTATACACCCCCGCTTTTTCCGCCTTTACAGGAATCATCCAATATGCGCCGTTCTGAGCAGAACTTACAGCTGTACCTTCACCACTGAGAGAAAATTGACCACCTTGCTTCATTGCCTTGTCAAAATGAATACCTCCCGGAACAGTTACAATACCTTTTCCCCTGTAACAGGAAGCTATCAGATTCTCATAAGCTGTATTTAAAGATGAAAGTATGCTGTCTACTCTATGCTGAGACATCGTACCGCTATTAACTACATATCCGGCAATGGCTACTTCACGCCAAAAATCCGTAAACTTATCATGCGGATAATGTCCTATAATGTTCGTTCCACTCAAAGATACGCTGTCTCCTATTTGATGCAAAAAAGCGGTCAACTCATCAACACGTTCGGAAAGAACAGCCACATTGGCCGAACTTTCTTCAGCTACATAACCAGCTTCCGGTTGAGCTTTTCCAACAAACAAGATATAAGTCGTACCAGACGGCACAGACAGCCTATCACTAAGAGTCACATTCTGTCTCGTGGTCAGGTTATAAACAGTTTTTCCTTTCAAGGACTCTGGCACAACAATGTCATACGACGCATCATCATACAATCCGGTATTCATACCTATCAGATATTTATCATACCACAATTGATAAAAGTCCATGTATGGCTGTCTGTCACTATACACTCCGCTTTGATGACAATAAGAAGGCAACTGGACAACAGTTCCGCAACCTGCCAGCAACGGATGTTCAGGAAACTTTACTCTATGAGCAGAATTATATGGCTCTGTCTGGACCGTAGATGTCACTCCACTCGGATAGAATTCGGTCCTATCCGGAACGAATCCGGTAGCCACTGTATATTTCCCAGAGATATGTTGTGCCATATTTGCCGCAAAACTAACATAATAGATTTCTCCATTATGGCTAAAGGCTACCATCGCATTTTCCTCATCCGAAACAATCGTATCAGGTTCGCCTGATGTAAAAGCCAGTTTCTCTCTGCTGTCCATATGGGCCATGAGTGTATCAATGGATTGAGGAGTATATAGTCCGTACACTCTATCGACAGCAGGTGTCGCCCATGTATGTTGTCCGTCTTCATAAGCTTGCCATGCATGTCCTAGAAGTTCATGATCACCAGTCAGTCCGGCTACAGTAACATCTCCATAATAAACATACCCTGGCTCTCGTATTATTCTGGAACATGTCACGGAATGACATAGCATCGCACGGTTGCCGTCTGCATCCACAGATGGATAAGACAAAGCTGCGTTTAATCTTTCGTAATCTGCAATACGAGCCAAGAAATCGGTATCAAACCCATCTTTTCCTCTTAAATAAGGATCATGTCGCATCATGTCCCACATCTCAATAAAATTCTGCCACAAATAACCGTAACATCCAGGACAGACCCATCCGGGGAATTCATGTCCGCCACCTTTCGAGGTAATCATTCTATAATGGGCACCACATCTGCCATTGACATCAGAAGAATCGCCCAACTTTGGCTGCTCCTGTTCAAGATCTGTTACCGAGTTGGTGAACTCTTCCAATCCTGCCGCCTCACGAACAATACGCAATCCTATTTTGGGATATTCGGCAAAACGGACTGAATCCAACGCATACAAACCTAATGAGGCTCCATAAACCGGAGTTGTGGCCCATGCGACCTGATTGCTGAGCATACGGCGGTCTGTAGCACCATGATTAAAACTAAGTTTAATCAATTCAATCAATTGCTCTCGCCGCGTTTTGATCCCATTTCCCAAATCCACACGCTCGTCAAGCCATTCGTCTCCAAGTTCTCCACGCATCTTGTAAATGGCATAACCGTGATAACCAAAAGCTCCACCCCACTCACTGTTTGCCGTTATGCTTCCATCATAATGGCGACTGACCATGTTATCGAGTGCCCATTTAATTTTCTCGACTACTACAGATGATTTATATGCGACAGGATATTGTGGCATGCTATATGCTGCAGCCAACAATAAAATACTTCCAGCTGTTTTATTATTATAACTGGTATTGGACAATATTTTGGAAAGTTGTTCTGTCTCTTTCTCTATAGCTGTAGCCTTCAAACGAGACAAATCCTTCTCCACACCGGTCTTTACCGGCGCCTCTGAATAAGCGATTATATGTCCTTGAACTTCATCTTCCGGAACGTCTATGCTTGGATTGGTATGCGTATAAAGTGCATACAACGGTGGCATATCTTGATCCAAAACCCTTTGATAGGTTTCGAACTGCCCAGGCTTGCCATATTGATAGTAACGGCCTTTGCTACGTATACGAACTACAACCTCAGACTTTCCGTCTGTTTCACTTCTTGGTATTGCATATGTTCTATAAAGAAAAGCTCCAGGCGCCTTGGGAGTTGTAGAATACTGTACTAAAGAACTGCCGACATTAGAAAGTTGTTTACCGTCAACATCGGCAGTATAATGAATCTCAAATCCTGTATCATTACCACAATATCGCGTTGTAAGATAATTCTGTGCTGTTCCATCCACCTTCAGAACGACCTGATATTCACCGCCATATATACCTTTATATTTTCCCGCATAGGGATTATCAGGATAACGCAGACATGCCCTTGCACTTTCTCCCATAAGTCCCTCTACTGTGGAGACGTAAGATGGACAGTAAGTGACAAAGCCATGCGCCTTCTCACTTTGTTCATCTCCCAATACAACCCGGTCAAGAATTCCTTGTGCCTGCAATGTGCAGACTGGAAACAAAGACAATAAGAATATTGATATTCCTTCTCTCATTTGACTTCATATTTACATAAAACGGCACTCTTCTTATGCTTCTGACCAGTTATTGATTTAGACCAATAATAGGAAGTCCATAAAGATTTATTTATCACAAACCAATGTTGCTATAGAAAGGGGCTGCAATACATATTCAATTTTTTTATCCCCTACCTGCAGCGTACTGGTCACACTTTTTTTCTCGGGATTATACACCACCACAACAACTTTTCCCTCATGATTCAAGAATGCCAACATATTATCTTCTTTTGAAACCTTTAGTCGGCAACTGCCTGGTTGAACAAAATGTGAAATGTGCTTCATCAAATAATATTCATCCGTATAATCTACTTTCTTGGTCTGACGATTGATACGTACCAATGAATTCTGCGACCAGTCCCAACTGCTCTTTCCTGTCTCATCTAAAACCATGTTCCAATACATATATGAACTGACGCCATGATTAAAACAATGTACTATAGCCTTCCACGTCCGTTCCAAAGAAGACCAATTGTTCTCACCGTCACCACATTCATTTTCTGTTTGCATATAAGTATATTGAGGATACTCCTTAGAGATTGTGGGCAGAGCCTTTTTACCGGTCCATTGTATTCCAATTCCTTTAATATATGACGTTGCATCTTTATCTTTCAAAAATGTGCGAACATAATCCGGATCAGGAAAATTAATTGTACCCAACCATATTTCAGTATCAAGACTGTCTTTCTTGAACTGTGGACCAAGATATTTTCCTACAAAAATAGCCAAATCCTCCGGACGCCATGTACAGCAAGGCCAAGCCGGCTGCCAGGCAATCTCGTTCTGCGGCATCACCATACTTATATTTACACCGTTCTTCTTATATTCCTTAATATATTTTGAGAAATAGAGCGCGTATGCTTCCAGATAACCAACCTGCATATTAAAACCGGTTGTATGGATAAATGTAGCTCTCCGCGGATCTAGCCTGTTGTGTCCGTCTCCGTTTTTATTTACACCCTGGCTTTTCAATGAATAGTGTTCGTTAATTTTCATCCACGTAGGCGGACACCAAGGACTAGCCCAAAGCCGTAAATCAGGACGTATTTTAAGTGCTTCTTTTATATATGGAATTAATGTATAACGATCACGTCCTATACTAAAATTACGCATCTCATAATCATCTTTTACATCATCATATGAATAATAAGCAAAAGCGTAATCACTGGAAGCTATCGGTGTACGTCCGAAAGCAAAATTTATACCTTCATCTGAAAACAGGGAACTCATTACCTCTGTCCTGTCTTTTTCATTCAGACACTGCAAAGCATCCCATCCCAACTCATTGAAAGTACCACCCATGCCATCTACTTTCTGCATCAAACTATCAGTATATACATAATAATCTGTCTGAACAGCTTGGCCTTTTAGAACTTTGACCTTTTGATCTTGCCAACGATCCGAGGAAGTTGTTGTCACCATTTCAACATCTCGCGCTAATGACGACATGCAAACACAACCTAATCCTAAAACGATTAATTCTATTCTCATCATATTTCGCTATCATTATTAATGATTAATACTTTCCATTTAATAATATACTGTTTTACCTATCTGCCTTCATCCTTAAAACAGTATATGAGAACGGAAGAAAATCATATTGGAAAACATTTCCAAAATCCTCATAAGTTTCCGTTTTGGGATAAATTTTATAAGGCTCTTCAAACGAATTTTCTTCCAACGGACTATCTGCATGCAAAGTAATAATCTTTCCGTCACGTTGCACCTTTCCACCATCAATCTGAAATTTCACTGAATATGGTGCAGCTGCAGCATTGACTACTTTCAGAATAACCTCTCCAGACCGCTCCTCATAACCAGAAGAAACAAACTGTAAAGGCACAGGAGCCGGAACATGTGACAACACAAGTTCACCATCCACATACAATTCACTTTTACGGGGAGAAACTTTTAGTCTGACATTATACCACCGACCTTCATCCATGTGATAATTCTGCCGTTCTGCCAATATAACCGATCGGTTACTGTTTGTCATCTGCTGTAAAACGGCCTTTTGATTATTCCATCCGCCTATGTTATAGACATAACCGTCCTGCCCTCCTTGATTCATTCCGAAATAAATCATAAAGCCTTCTTTTCCGCCTGTTTTACGCACCTTGCATTCCATGGTATAATCATTACTGTCTATACCCTTCAGTAAATATAATGTACCTGCCTCACTTGAAGTCTGCGACAACACTCCTTCTGAACAGTTCCAGTTACCTTTCTGTTTTGAATATTTTGACAGATCCACATGACCAATCCCTTTTCCTGTTACGCTCATATCCTTAAATTCAAGCTGAGTAGACCAAGATCCCAAACCGACAAGTCCGGCCTTATATGTAGCCGTATCCGGTATTGTCAAGCTTTTACTGTTAGAGACATTATAGGTCGGTCTGTTTTCTGCTGCCATTTTTTGCACATAATACGAACCGCGCCCGACAACCTGTTTTGAATCCAACCATATCAGATTTGTCGACCATTTACGATTATTCTTATTTTCAAGTAAAGGAGCATAAGAAGTCATTTTTACTAAATCACCATTGCGCTCCATTCCACTTATAAAGGCAGCTTCGGATAGTGCAGCCAGCATATTTCCGCCACCTACTCCTCTGTTACATGCATATTCGCCTACATATACCGTATATTTACCACGTTCGTAATCATCAAAAAGTGTGGCATTTCGGAAAAAGAAATCCGGATCAACATAATAATGAGGATCTATCATATCAGTCTTTGAAATCTGCATAGGCCCGTTTCGTTCGGGCATCTCATTATATATCAAAGTCAATTGAGGATACTTTTCCTTAATAATTTTATAAAACATATCAAAACGACGGTCATATTCAGGTCCCCAGTTCTCATTGCCAATTTCAACATACTTTAAAGGAAACGGCGCCGGATGACCATCGGCAGCCCTTCGGGCTCCCCATTCTGTATCTGTATCTCCTAATGCATATTCTATTGCATCCAAACAGTCATCTATATAATATGAAATCTGATCCTCATGACAAGCGTCACCCATTCTGAACTGGCACGCCAAGCCTACATTGCACACATACATGGCATCTGCCCCAATATCTTCGCAAAACTGAAGCATCTCATAATAACCAAAACCATAAGAACAACGATAACCCCATGTACTGTATTCTCCTGGACGTGCAGCCGGATCACCCAGTGTTTTTTTCCATTCAAACCTATTATTCAGTGTAATACCTTCAACCACACATCCCCCCGGCCAACGGAAAAAAGTAGGTTTGAGTCCCACGAGCATTTCCGCCACATCTTTGCGCAATCCATTTGGTCTGTTTTTATAAGTCTGCTCAGGAAACAAAGACACATAATCCAACCATATTTTTCCAGGCGCGTCAAACTCTAACGCCAAAACAGCGCGATCATCAGTATTACCAGCTGTTATGACTTGGCGTACATCACACCATTCTCCATCATCTGAGAACCTCAGTGGTGTCTGAGCTAACACATCTCCTGATGAAGACAACAGTTTTGCTTTTATTGTTCCTTTATAATCAGGTGCCACACGTACAATAACACGCAAATGATAACGTTCATCACGATTAATCCCCATCCCCCAATATCCTTCATTAACTAGTTGCACTGGTGATGACGCATCAGTTATCGTTACCTCCAGATTATTTGGCGCAGAAACAAATTTGGGATTTTCTTTTGTCAAACGCATTGAAGCCGAAGATTTTTTATCTGTCAAAAGATTCCATGCCTTTATTTTTCCGTTATACCATTCATATGAACGTTCACGAACTTCTCCTGTAAGATGATATTTTTCCGGTGCAGGAATAAGTTTATTGCCTTCTACACGATAACCTTCCGGAATCTCATCTTCTTCAAAACTTCGGTTTTGAACCAGTTCTGCGTAAAGTCCGCCGTCGCCAGCATGATTAATTTCTTCAAAAAAGATACCGTACATGGTCGGTGAGACTTCAGCACCTCTTTTCTGCAAATCTATTTTTATATGCTCTTGTGCAAAAACAGATGTTACATTAATCCCTAACAGTACCAACAACAGCACTGTCACATTCTTATTAAAAAACATACTTTGGTATTTTCTAAGGTTATAAAACGACTTTAATTACCATCGAGCTCTTTTTTGCTGATATTTCCATCAGATAGACACCTGAAGACAAGTCTTTCACATCAATATCCAAACTATCAAGGTTCCCCGCTGACACTCTTCTCAAACGCGTGCCATTCAGATTATACAAACAAACCTCTCTCTCTTTCTCATCACTCTCCGGCAAACTCAGATGAATAACGCCGTTGCTTACATTTATCTCTATTTGAGCACCATCCGACATTACCTCTTTTACGGCATCGCCTTTCTGAACACTCAATATTTGACTTACGGGTACTGCTGCTGCATATGAGAGATTTCCTGTTTGCTCAGCTGTAATCTTTGTTAACCCTTCCGACAACAGACGAATCTTTCCTGTCGGAAGTACTTCTGCTATACTTTCGTCTTCACTGCTGAAAGAAACCGGTAGACCAGAAGAGGCTGAAGCCTCTGGAACAAAATCGTCATCTCCTACTTTCTTCTCGTCCATTTCTTTAAAGGTAATCTGTTGGGATGACATCTGGTATAAAGTCTTAACCAAATCTGTATCAAGGGCACAATCATAGACCCTAAATTCATCAACAATTCCATAATAATAAGGATCTGAAGAATAAGCAGATCTACCTATATAATTCTGATTTGTACTATTTAACATAGAAGGACTTACTGTAAGATTCTCATTTCTTCCAATCTCTACTCCATTTGCATAAAGTATACCTAAATTGTCTTTCTGCGTCAAAACAATATGTGTCCATGAGGACGTTTTAGGAGTAAAATTTGTATTTATCTGCTGTTCCGTTCCTCCATTATATTTTATACTATATCGCAATGCACCTGTCTGAGCTGCTTTAACCGTAATGAAAAAATTATTTTCCGTTCCTGAACCACAATCAATGATACGAGCCCAGTTATCAACTCTTTCTGGATTAATCCACATTGATACAGTAAAATCTTTCCAATTTTTTGTAACGTTGTTTGGCAAATTCATATATCCACCATTCAAACGAATACCGGAAAAGAATTTTCCTGAAACAAAACTACTGTTATTCATCAGTTTTGAAACCTGACTGTTCCAAACATCTACAACCTCAGAACCTGTTCCTTCATCCAAAGGCCAATATAAACAATCTCCGTATTGCGGAGTTGCCGTTACTTCTCGTGACAAATCCCCTTCACCCACAGCATTCATGGCAGACACCACATAATAATATGTGCCACCATTTGCCACGCGCATGTCAGTATAACTATTCTGCATAGCTCTTCCAATCAATGTATAAGGCCCTGATGGTGTCAAGGAACGCTTCACTTGGTAATATCCCGTTTTCTCACCTGTAGAAGACCATGACAAATGAACATATCCATTTCCTGAATATGCCACCATATTTTGAGGAGATTCCGGTTTGGACAACTCGTTGGTAACGGCGGAAACCGTTGCAAACTCTTCACTGTCACCGGCTCCGTTCGCAGCCCATATTCTATAATAGTAAGTTGTACCGGGTTCCAAATCTGAATCTATATATGACGTAGTAGCCAGTTTCGACGTCAACACCTCATAATCACCGTCAGCAGAAGTTGCCCGTGCCAATTTGACAGCAGAAACCAGCCCTTCGGTTTTCCATGAAAGTTGAATGGATGTACTCCCTGCAGCCTCTGCCTTCACCTGTGTCGGCATTGCCGGTACTACGGTTTCAGGACATTGCAAAGTAACATGATCAAAACCAGCGGTATAGCCTTCCGGCAAATAAGCGCCACTACAAACCCAAAGTCCTACGAGACAACTTTCAGGGAAAGGTATCTCTGATGATCCAACTACATACCAACGTTCCCCATTATCAGAAACACTCGCTTCGAAAGTATCGCCTTGACGTTTAAGTTTCAACCATACCGGTATCCATGTATGATCGCTACCATCAATCCAACCTCCTCCATCAGAAGTTCCGCGCCAAATGAAATGGGTATTTCGAACACCGTTATCACCTATCCAAAAAAGTATTTTCTGAGATGATGTTGTTGTATTCTCTCTTACAGAAATCCCAAATTTCACCTTTATTTCACCTGCATCTTGTTCACCGTCATATATTCTGGTTGTCAGTTCAAAATCGCCATTTACGGCAGTATAAGTATAATTTCCTTCTGGATGACTTGGATCATAAATATCTCTTCCTGCACCGGTTAATTCAAAAGTATTACCATTTACCGCATCGTATTTTGTATAACCGTCTATCATCCAGTCTTCTTTACCCACATCACATTGCGTCCAACCGGACAGATAGTTCGTAATAGATCCTGTCACGGCCTTTCCTTCCACAGTTTCGCTCCATTCACTGTCACCAGAACGGTTTGTCGCTTTCACCCGATAATAATAAGTCTTTCCGGGTTCAATATCTTTATCAGCATAACAAGTCGTTACATTTCCAGTCCAACTTCCTACCGTTTCAAAGCCAGCTTCTGCAGAGTTCGAACGCTGCACCTCATATCCACTAGCTGATCTCAAAGCAGAAGGCTCCCAATCTATATCTATTCGTCCGACACCACCTGTCGCTGTCAAGCCAGAAGGCACTTCTGGTGTTGGTAAGGGAGCATACACCGTAGTCGTATCTGAGAATGTATACATCGTACCTGTCAGAATATCCACATTCTTAAGCCGAAGCATTGTACGCAATTCCTTCACATCCATTCCTTTACGATCTGCATAATGATGATAAATCAACTCATTCGCCAATACCCTATTATTAGGCATAGAATATGGTGCATTATTTGACGGAGCCGGATAATAAAACTTATGTCCATGGTAATCTATCGCTTCCCAATCTACAGGAAACTCCAGATTATATCGTGCATAATATTCGAATCCTTTTAAAAGTAAATTATCCTGATATGAAAACATATCCAATCCTTGATTCCATAAAGCTTGACAAAAGTCAGCATATGAATCTATACCGATAGCAGCATGTGGTTGGTCACGTCCCATTTCCACTGGTTGTCCATCAAATACTATACCTTCTGTTATACAGCCTCCTCCTTTACCATTTTTATAATATTCTATGGCATCATTTACTTTTTCTGCATCATCAAGATAAATACCGATATACAAGCATGCAGTATTTGCCGGTCCATCCCATCCCGGCCATGTCCCAGGAACTCCACGAAAGTCCCGGCAAGCCGGATAAATATAATCACGAGCCATTTTATCAAAACGTTCTCGATCTTCCTCTTTCCATCCGGGATAAAGTCTCACCAATTCTGCAGCTTTCATAAAATCACATGCCGGCAACATAAATAATTCACCCGTAACAACAGTTTGAATACTTTCAGACCAGGCATTTAATATATTCACCGCACATTCTGCATGACTGACATCTCCCGTCACATACCAACGTAAAATATTATAATAAGCAGCTGTTGCATCACGAGATGCTCGTTGCCTAACTCCATCTGCACCTGCCAAAGATGGACTTGGATTTGGACCAAAATCGGATTGAGCATCCCTATTTGCACACATAACCTCCCAACCGTCAATCCACGGATGTTCACCAGCCAACACTTTTTCTTTCACTCTATCAAGATCTGCTTGAGAATGATTCAAACCAGGGTGAGCAAATGGAGCTATCAAATTTTGTGCATATCCCCATATAGATATACACAAAAAAACAACAAAAAATATATTCTTTTTCATAATAGTATCAATTAAAATTATTCAATAACCAAAACTACTGTTGATTGAGGTTTTACAGATAATTTTTGTGAAGTAATAATATCTTTTGATGGAAACATGATGACCTGTTTTCCCTCAGGAACGTCAAACTCATAACTTTTATCTTTCGAACAATTCATCGCAATAAAATATTTTCCATAATGCAATGTATAAAAGTCACCTTTTCCAGCATATACACTTTCTTGTCCTGGTTTAAAATCAACTCCGTCTGGTATTTTAGCTATAGGTAATTGCTCACCTGTATGGGCAGACTTCACTTCTGGATAAAAATTGCGGGCCGGTGAGAAAAACAGATTGTTGCGCTCTGGACGAGTGTACGTATAACCACTCGGTGTATATTGTACGTTTTCAAAAACAGTTGCAATTCTATCCATTTCTGGAGTGATATAATGTACTCTTGCTAAAAAATTAATAGCAAAATTCGCACGCCAATATAAAGATGTATACAAAATATCCTCCCCATTCTTTAATGCCACAACACCAACCTCTTCGTCTGTAAACAACACATCCGGCATATTCTGCGTCATAGGTAAACGTTTCTGATAACGAGGCTGTTTCATAATCAGTTCATACTCTCCTGGCAAACGCAACAACGTATAAACAGAATTCAAACTTCTATCTTTCATTTTTTCTTTCACGACTCCAAAAAACTGATTATCCTCCATCATCTGCTGTGCATAAGATACAGCTTCAGGATCTAAAGTTGCAGCTGCTGCCATTATCGGAGTTCCCTCTCGGTGATAACCACGTTCTCCATAAATAATACCTGCCGGATAAGATCCATGGTCGCGCCACCCTATCACAGATTCACCTCTCATAACTGTATATCCTTCATTATCAAGTGTAGGATAACGGAAATGACTTCTTGAACGCATAATTTTAAGCATCTGTTCGCGGATAAGCGGATCACGTGTGTCTGTTTGTCCGCATTCTCCTGTCACTTCATAAATATGTACCATCCAATTCAAAATCTCGCCATATCCGCCCACATATCCTAATTCCTTACTTAAGCCGTTTTTTGAAAACTGATAATAATTATCTCCTAAAGGCATTGAAGGTGTTCCATCTGGTTTCAAACTACCCGTCCAAGGTACTATTCCCATTGACTCATAAAGAAACTTCAAAGTCTGATAAGCAGGTAAAGCTTGTTCTGGTGATAATATTGATAACATGCGATTTACACTATATAGGTATAAATCCACAATCATGCTTTGATTGGTATATGACCGCCTATTAAATTTCGCATAGTCTACACAAGCCTTACACATAGCTGACCAATTTTCCCTTCTCGTTTTCCCGTTGCCCATCTTCTCGTTCCATACCTTTCTAATTTCTGGAACAAATGTATTCAGTGCAATGCAAAGTGGCCCAATTGTCACCCATGAACCCTCGTAAACCGATTTAGGCGATTGCTCAAACTGACCATAATAACGGTCTGCCGTATCAATTACTTTACTGACAACCTTCTTGTTTTGAAAAGCCACAGTCCAAGGTTCATGATAGGCATAAGACAACATCCAAGCCTCATCCTGATTCCATTGTTCTTTTCGCATGATATTATCAAGTGCCTTGTTTACAAAGGCTTTTACTTCTTCCATTACCTCTTTTCCTGGACTTTCACGTACAACTCGCTGAGGTTTCATACCTTGTTTCTCTTTTTTAGGCGGTTGAAAACATCTTACAGTATGCGTATACCCCTTATAAATCGGTTTTGAAGGTTTTACCATCTTTTTTTGGTAATTGTCAAACGAATCTCCATACCGTGCGATAAATCCCGTAGAATGTATGCTTAATTCAATACTTTTTTTTCCTTTAGTCATACTCAAAGGAAGCGGAAGAGTAGTATAGATAAACCTGCCCGGATAAGGTAAATCCTCATTAGAGATATCTAACATGTCATAGTCTCCAAGATGACGATAACCTATTTGCTTACCCTCACAAAACAATATCAATATATTATTGTTACCATAATCCCCCCCCCAAAAACGTGCAGTAAAATAATTTTGTTTTTGAGGGTCGACTTTCATTGTAAAAGTCATATTCCCGCCTTCAACACGTTGTCCATCTACCGGCATTAATATTCTGGCCAGTTCCCCCATTCCTCCTTGCACTATTTTACTCTCAACAGAAGAAAAACTATGTTTCTTCTCTGAAGCACTAGAACCAAATACTATTTCATCCAATAAATCTGTCTTTTTGGCAAAAATATTCACTGATAATATTCCGCACAAAAGACATATATAAAGTCGAATTTTTCTCATATAATATTTATTTCTCTAACATTTATAATTGAATTCATCACATGGCACCAACTGCTTTTAGATATGTACGTACTCTTTTTCGTCCTTTAAATATTTGAGCCTCGACTGTCCTACGGCTTAAAGATAATTCTTGAGCAATCTCATCAGCCGTCATATCCTTAAATCTATTCATATAATAAATTTTACGACAAGCAGGTGGAAGAGCATTCATTCTTAAACATTCTATACTTAATATATTCTTTGCATTTATCTTTTGTTCTGTTGATTCGACACTATGAGCTGAACAATCATAAAGATAAGAATAAGCCTTTGATTTACGAACTCGCCTACGCAAACGATCAACTAATAAATTCTGAACTGCAGTAAACACAAGACTTTTAACTGTAGTTTCACAAATCATATCTTCTATATTCAATATCTTTATAAAAGCATCTTGCACAATATCCTCTGAGTCTTCCATATCATGAATCCGCTTATTTACATAAACAACCAACATCTCACGGTATTTCCGATATGCCTCATCAACGATAGTCTGTCTTTGAATGTTTATTGAATTTTCCATGGTAATTATATATTTAAGGTTATTTCGATTTCTCACAAAACAAAATTATACCCTAAAAACAAAAAAAACAAGCCACAAGAATCCTCTATTAGTCCATCAACATCCAATCGCACAATAAAGCATCTAAAATATTATATATCAACATTATACAAAGCATCATACAAAGTCCATAAAAATTGGGTGGACTAATATTTGTATTAAAAAGGTTATTAGACGTAAAAAAATAATTATCAAAATATATAAAATTTAAAGGTAACAATTTGTTATCACTCATAAAAAACAATAACTTTGTATACGTTAACAGCAATCACATATAAAATGAAAAAACACTTTCGAATTACTATTATATTCTTATTCCTATTCATAACTGCCCTAACCAATCAAGTTGTTGGCTCACCAATATTGAATCACATCACAGACTTAAATGGGCTGCCCAGCAATACTGTCTATAAAATTTATAAAGATAGCCATGGAATGATGTGGTTTGGAACCTTTAACGGAATTTGTAGATTTAACGGCGTTACATTTACTTATTTTTATATAGATAGCCCGAAACTTGAAAATGCAGTTACAGACATCGTGGAATTAGAAAACAATCAAATTCTATTTGGCACAAGCAAAGGACTATATCTCGTTGATCCGAACAAACAATCTTGCATAAAGGTATGTACTCAAGTTGGTTATGTTAATTGCATAAAAAAAACAAAATCAACTATATTTGTCGGTAGTACAAACGGCTTGTGGATTTACAAAAATCCACAAGAAGCAGAAGCTATTTCTTTTGAAAATAGTGTTATTTCTAAGAATAATATAGTTAATGACATCACAGATGATGGAAAAGACGGCATTTGGTTATGCAGTAACGAATTCTTAATTCATATCGACATTAAAACAAAAAATCTGGAAAAATACAGAATTGGTAAGGAACTATTAACAGGAAATCTAAAATGTATCTGCAGAATTCAAAATAATATATATATAGGTACTCGTAACAGTGGCTTATTAGTGTTTGACTTAAAAACAAAATCCACAAAAAAATATATTGATTTGGATTGTCCTGTTATTTGCGACCTTAATTCAGACGGAAATAAATTATTATATGTCGCAACAGATGGCAACGGAGCTTACATTCTTAATACAGAAACAAACAATATTATAAAATCCTATAGAACAAATACAACAGATTTATCTTTACCAAGCAACGCTGTTTACACTTTTTGGTACGATAAAGAGCTTAATATCAGTTGGTTTGGATTCGCTTCAGACGGAATGTGTTATAATTATAATCACAACCCTTTATTCCATATATATAAATATAAAGACTTTGATACAAAAAATCTACAAATACGAAGTTTGCGCATTCATAACAAAGATAAAGCTATTGGGACACGTGATGGACTTTATTTCATTTCTGAAGATCGTGAAATAATCAAACATTTCACACCTAAAGAGATAGGAGGACGCACAGTAACCAATATACAATATTTTGGTAACCATTTTGTTATTGCCACTTACGAAAAAGGATTAAGTATTCTTGATCCTACAACGTTACGGCTAAAACATCTTAATAATAATGAGTTAATAGAAAATGCTAATTTTAGCAGAATAGAACCATTAGCAAATAAATGGCTATTTGCATGTAGTAATATGGGAATATTTATTCTTGATACAAATTTTAATATAGTCAAACATTTTACCAGTAGAAATTCAGAATTACCTAATACGTATATTTGCGACATAGTATTTGATCTGACTGGAAAAGGATGGATTGGTACCATGTACCAACTTGCAATATATGATTCTCTTACCCAAACTATACAATCTAGAGATTTTCCTAAAAATTACTTTAACAATGAAGCCAATCTTACATTCAATTTATGCCGTAACGGTGACATTTTAGCCGTATCTGAATCTTCAGTATTTCGTTCAAAATCAGACCTAAGTGAATATAAAACATTAAATCTATATCAAAAGCTAAACATCGGAAATATCTTTTTTATTACAGAAAACCGGCAAGGCTCATATTGGATGGGAACAGACAAAGGATTGTTTTTATTAGATAAAAATTTAAATAACTATTGTCAATTCAACGAAAATGACAATCTACCATCTCTTAAATTCAACCGAAATGAATTTCAAGAAACTTCGGACGGCACATTTTGGATGGCCAATACAAAAGGATTAGTTTATCTAACATCTAAGGATCTAAAAAAAATCCACAAAAAGATTAATGGGAAAATAGTTCTTAACAAAATATATATAGAAAATATCCAAGCATCTCCTACCGTTGTTCAACGCCAATTAGAGTTCCAGAAATTGCATCTCACATGGAACTTCAAAAGTCAAAAATTAGAAATTCAGCCTCTATTACTGAACTATGGAAAACCCGAAGGAAGATATTACGAATGGAAGTTGGATGAAAAGGAATATCAATCTTGTATTGACGGCGAAATTCTTACATTCAATAATCTGCCATTAGGCTCACATAAACTAAAGATTCGACTGGCCGGTCATCCTGAAACAGAGACTATATATACAATCTCAATATACCCTTCATTGGTATTCTATATGGAGGTATTTTTTCTGATTCTTGTCATCATTACGTTGTGGCGAATTAAAGTCATTCGGAAAAAACGTCTTAAACTAAAAAATCTCCTGCTTAAAAAACATCTGTTAGATACTGAAATAGCTTCTGCTAATGCAGTACAAGCCTTAATTAAACAAGAAGAGAAAAAGAAACAGGAAGAACACGAAGCCAAGCTACAGGCCATGTATGAAAAATCCAGAATGAACCAGAATGAATATAAAGCATTATATAAGAAAGTCAAAGAATGTATGGAACAGGAAAAAGCCTATACCAATCCCAATCTGCGTATCACAGATTTGGCTACAATGGTAGACTGTACACCTACAAAACTTTCACAAATGTTTAATCAATATCTTCATCAAAATTTCTTTGATTTCATTAACCAATACCGTGTTGAAGAATTCAAACATCGTGTTACCAACGAAAAATACAGCCAATATACAGCTGTAGCGATTTCTGAGACCTGTGGCTTCAAACGTTCATCATTTTTTGCCGCATTTAAAAAGATTGAACACTGTACACCATCTGAGTATCTGCAAAAACACGGTATTAACAGGAAATAGGACACACGTTATGAAAAGCTCATAACAATCTGAAAAAATTATCTCTTTCTGAGGTCTGATTAAGGCAGATTTCAGAAAGAGATAACAACATCTATTATAACTTTATTTCTCCGAAATAATCTCTGATACAGTATTGGCTATTACCGGACTGCCATAAAAAGATGAAAAGCCATCCGGCTTGCTGCTGCTCCCGCTGACATGAGCAATAAAAAAGCCATATATACCTTCACGCTTATTTATCCAAGGATACGCACCAGCCCACCCCGGCGAACTGATACGGTAAGCTTCTCCTGTATTTTCATCTATCATCTCACGCCATTCACCCAATCCGTAAATTCCTTGATGATGCAATCCTAACGCACGTTCTACAAATTCTCCTTCACCCACTTTCGCATTACCAACCTGATCAGCCTGCATTTCCTTTACGGTTTCCGGACGCAAAATCTCTTTACCGTTATACATGCCGTTATGACTGATCATATTCAGAAAACGCATATAATCTTCAAGCGTTGTGCACAAACCTCCTCCAAGCATCGGAGCATGCCCGCCGTCTGTATTGATAGGAGTAAAATGAGAGGCCACCATCCCTAACGGTTGGGCCAGCCAGTTTTGAAACAATGCTTCAAACTCCATCCCGGAAGCCACTTCTGCCATACGTCCGGCCACTTGCATTGCCAATCCGCCATATTCAAACCGTGATCCTGCAGCAAACACCGTATCTAATGGAAGAATCTCTGCCACTGCCGAATCCAAATGATTATAATTATCAATCTTAGGTTCCGGCAAATAAGGACGAATGCCGGAAGTATGTGAAAGAAGTTGACGCAACTTTATTTTTCCTTTTGGATCACCCTTAAACTCAGGCAACCATTTCTCAACCATATCATCCCACGATAAATCAGTACGGTCTACCACGACTCCTATTACCGCTGCAGCTACCCATTTACCTGCTGAAGCCACATATATTGGCGTTTTAGAAGTTACCTCACCATACGACTTACGAAATAATACAGTTGTATCCTGCACAACACAAATTGCAGCCCCTGGATAATAATCTTTATCTATCCATCCTGATATTATAGAATCCAACGGAGAAAAGTCATATTTATCCTGTAAACATCCTTTCGGTGAGTGACAACTCTCAAACATTAAAACCGTTGCCAACATTGCTGTCATTACAAAACCTGCCTTCATACCCGCAAATTTATCAAATCACATGTTATTGTCCGATTTCAGCATCTATTCTATCCAGAAAAGCGTTTAGCAAAACATTAAACTCTTCAGGGCGCTCCATATTCATCATATGTCCGCAATCATCCAATATCTGTATTTGCCCATTGGGCAGATAATCTAATATTTCCGGATGCTCGGGGAAGCGATTACCTTCAGACCGTCCCTCAACAACCATCACCGGCACATCCGGTCTGTTTATCTTCAGTTTCTCAAAAGCATCTTTTCCGGCCACAACACGTGCCTCTTTATGTAAAGGCTGCCACGCATCCCAATCGTCAATCATCTGCCATAAAGATTCACGCATTCGTTCGCGTTGACTACCACCGGAATTCATTAAGCCTTCAAACCATTCTTTTTTCATCACATCCACTCCACGCTGTTTCAGTTCAGCAATCTCCCGGTCACGCTGACGCGATTCCTCGTCTGTCATCGGCTCACTCGGTCCTTTCGACATACGGACATTACCACTGGCTAAAAAAGCAGACAGCATGCGCTCAGGAAACCATCCCAACATATCGGCACCCACATATCCGCCCAACGACAGACCTACTACATGTGCCTTACTGATATGTAACGAATCCATTAGTGCCACCAAATCTTCAACATGTGTGAACTGAAATCCTTCAATCTGTGATGAAGAACGCCCATACCCTCTGAGATCATAACGAATCACACGATGCCTTTGCGACAATTCATAAAACTGGTCATTCCACATACGATGATCCAAAGAATGACCGTGCACTAAAATAACGGGAGAGCCGTGTCCGCATTCCTCATAATACAACGTTCCTTTTTCTACAGGAATATAAGCTGTTTTCACACTGTCGGCTCCCTCCCCTCGTACATAGGCGGTCACCAACAGACATACTAAAAACACAACTCTCCGCAATTTCAGTTTCATAGACCAGATTTTAATCGAATAATATAACTGTAACTGTACATCTTATCCAACAAACGATACTGTTTATAAGGGAACATGCCCCAACTGGTATCCCCGCCCAATCCGCGTTGTTTCAGATCCACATGCAAAAATACATTTTTCTGTGGAATCACATCTATTGTATGCTGTAACTTTCTCGTGAGTCCCGGATCCAAATCTTCGGGTGTAAAGTGTAAAGCTGAAAAGGCTATGGGTTGAACACCGATAATCTCCAGCCCTGTACCGTTCTCGTCAACCAAGGACAACCAGCGTACATCTGTCTTATTGCCTGTTTCCTGCGGACGGCTGTAAGGATAATATTGATTTTCCACCTTATCGTCATAACGTCCGATAAAGGATGAAGAACAACGGTCTGTATAATTTTCCTGTGGTCCGCGACCATAATAAGACAAATTATCATAATCAGCAAACAACTCCATACGCATACCGAAACGGGGCAACTCTGGCAAACTCTTACCCTCCATATTCATTGTTCCGGTCACTTTCACCGAACCGTCGTTTCTTATCAGATATTCCATTACATAAGGTACCTGAATATCTGTCAACTCCCACTCTACTTTCACAGGCAAACCTTCAGACGTCTGTTTACCGACCTCAACATGTTTTACCTTACGGTTGATATGAGCCGTGCGCCATACGCCACACACCCAAGGCATCTTGTTACCAAAATCATTGTCTGTCGGAGCACGCCAGAATGCCGGTTCGGGATAAAGTTTCAGAGGACTTTTTCCATTAATAGAGTATTTAGTCAGCATGCCTTTTTTCAAATCAATAACACCGGATACTGCACCTGAGCTGAATGTCAAGATCTTACCATCCGACTTATACTCCAGTTTGCCTTCCGTGTCCGATTCTTTATCAAAGAAACTCGTTTTGCCTAACGCCATCTGTTCTTTTGCGACTTCAAAATGTGCCGGCAACAGTCCTTCTGATTCTTTTGTATATGCATAAACATTCAGAAAATACTCACTCCCGTCATTCTTCAATTCCGGCAAGTCTAAACGGATATCTTTTTGTCGATGCGGTTCGACAGCGACCTGAAACTTACCTTCTTTTATCTTTGTACCGTCACTGTACAGCTGCCATATAAAATCATACCCGTCCGTACTCAGGAAATCATGCCGGTTACGTACTGTTATCACCCCATTATCAATGTCTTTATCCTGAAAATGTATATATTGGTACATCTTCTTTACCTCTTCAGCTTGTGGCTTCGGCAAACCATTGGCCGACAATATGCCATCAGTTCCTGTATTCCATTCCTGTTGTCCTTCCTCAAGCCATTTATGGCTGCCCATCTTACCGTTATACATCCAATATGTACGCCCGTCCTCTGTCACCATTTTGAAGCCCTGATCCTTGAAATCCCAAATAAAACCTCCTTGCAGATTCGGACTGTCATAAATAAGCTCCCAAAGGTCTTTAAAATTACCGTTACTGTTACCTTGAGCATGAGCATATTCGCACATGATAAACGGACGCTTCTTGCCGGAATTCCGATAAGCCTCAATACGTCCGTAAGCCGGATACATCAGACAAACCACATCTGTATTCCAATCCTCCCATGCCTGCTCAAACTGAACAAACCGTGAAGGGTCATAAGCCTTAAGACGTTTATACTCATCATGAAATACTTTTCCGTTACCACATTCATTACCCAACGACCAACCAATAATACAAGCGTGATTTTTATCTCTTTTCACCATTCGGTCAATCCTGTCCACATGTACGGCATACCAGTCTTCACGGTAGGCCGGATGGTTAATAGTATCTTTAAAATAAGGAACAGACCCCATTCCATGGGTTTCTATATTAGCCTCATCCACTACATAAAAGCCATAAAGGTCACATAAATCATAGAAATCAGGATGGTTAGGATAATGACATGTGCGGATGGCATTAATATTCAGTTTTTTCATCTGCTTCAAATCATCCAAAATAATCTGACGTGTCTGTACATGACCCAATGAATCACTATGTTCATGCCGGTTTACACCCTTGATATACACAGGCACACCGTTAACATGCAGTTTGGCATTCTTTATCTCAATCTTTCTGAATCCAACCTTAGAAAGCGCCACTCCCGCTTTTTCTTCTCCGTTCCAAAGCGTTATGACACAATCATAAAGATTTGGTGTCTCAGCATTCCACTTTCTCACATTTCTGATTTTTCCGGAAAAACCTAACGTTTTATTTGTACCTTCCAAGTTAAACGCCTTTTTCTGTCTCCAAACTGTTTTTCCGTCCGAATCAACAAGTTTCAGCTCCACATCACCGGATTTTGTCGTAGAACCGGAAAAAGCACGCAAATCTACCGTTGCGCTGAAAAGTCCGTCTTTATACCGACTATCCAAATCTGGATGCAAAAACATATCCCAAACTGTAAGTTCAGGATAAGCCTGCAAATATACATCACGCTCTATACCACTCAAGCGCCAGAAATCCTGATCCTCCATATAGCTTCCGTCATGCCAGCGATAAACCTGCACTGCCAACAAATTCTTTCCCGGCTTCAAATAATCAGTTACATTAAACTCAGCCGGAGTTTTTGAAGCCTTTGTCATGCCCACCTTCTTTCCGTTAACATAAATCTGCGCATAACCGGAGATAGAACCAAAATGGAGCAATATTTCCCGTCTCTGCCAGTTTTCGGGTACCGTAAAATATGTCCGATAGGTTCCTACCGGATTGGGTACATCTATATATGGCGGATTGGCTGAGAACACATATTTTATATTCCGGATAACGGGCTCGCCAAAACCTTTCAATTCCCAATTTGAAGGTACATCTATTGTGGCCCATGCTGAATCATCCTTGTCCAGCCGATAAAAATCCTTATCACTTTCTTCGATGCAAGATGAATAAGAAAATTTCCACTTACCATTCAACAATTTACACCACGGAGAGTCAAACATTTCAGTCGTTCTGGCCTCTTCCTCATTTTCATACCATATTAATCCTACATGCGGTTTTTCCTTATTCCATTCATACACGGTAGGATTTTCCCATTCATTCTGCCAGGCACCAAGTTCCCCACAGACAACTGACAGAGCCAACAGCAACAAATAAAAAGTTTTCTTCATTATATATTATGATTTCATACCTTAACTTAGTCTTGTATACGTTGTCCGGAATAAAAATACTTACGTATAAAATGAGATTCCTCCAAAAAAATATTTTCAAAACAAAAATTCTTAACAACGTATGTGGTTTACTTTTTATTTTGGTATCTTTCTCCTACTAATATTAGCCTAACAACTCATCAACAAATTCCTATTACCCCAAAAAATGATGAATGTTCCCAGCATCTTTCCCTAAAAAGTATTTTTTCAGTTTTATCCTTCACCCCTTCACTTTCACTAATAATATTTTGATAATAACCTACTTAAATGTGAAGGGGTGACCTTCATAATGCTTCACGGTTTTCTCCTTTAAGATATGTTATTTTAATATTAATTAACATATTAGATATTAAAACGGATACGGTTGTGAATCTTTTTGTATACGGTTACGAATCTGATCCTGCACTTTATGAACTCCATCCTGAACGGTTACGGTAATCACGGTAACAGTACCAAAAGAAATTTCTGGACTGTTACGAAAAAACTCACAACCGTACCCACCCGTCAATATGTAAATAAAAATTTCAAAAGCGCATATTTTTAACACTTAAAAACAAATAGTCTAAATTATTGTTATTACAAAATACTTCACAATCGTAAGATTAGACAAGCAAAATCCAAGTTGACTATATTTCACAAAAAGGCATCAGGTGAAGGATGTGAAGTGTGAACCATTCACACATAACCACATATGATTCAGTATATTACATTACATTGTGAAGGAGGTGAAGGATGTAAACAGTTTTTAACATACTAATTTAAAGTATAAGTATTCTTATTCACATTTTTCTCCAAATATAATCAAAAAAAGAGTCCGGCACGAAACCGGACTCTTTCATCTATAAGATAAATTTTTAAGACATTTAAATCCTTTAAGGGGCACTTCATTTTAAAACAGCCCTCTTTCTAACATGTATCACAAACGGTAAAAATAATGTTTTATTTGTATTCCTGCCAGCTCTTAATCTGAATATCTTTCATACCCATTTGACAGAAAGCTTCAATAAATGCTTTTGCTAAACGTGCATTTGTCATTAATGGAATATTATGATCAATTGCGGCACGACGGATACGATAACCATTTGTCAACTCACGACTGGTATGATTCTTAGGAATGTTCACTATCAAATCAAACTTATGAGCTGCAATCATAGATATCACGTTATTTTCAGCTGAAGGATTCTCGTCCGGCCAATGAACCGTTACTGCCTCTACACCGTTTTCATTCAGGAACGTTGCAGTGCCAGGAGTTGCATAAATCTCATATCCCTTAGACTGAAGCATTTTACTTGCATCTAACAAATCAACTTTTGACTTGGCTGCTCCTGATGAGAACATTACTGATTTCTGAGGTATTCTATAACCTGTAGCAATCAATGCGTTAAGCAAAGCTTCATTAAAATCATCACCCAAACAACCTACCTCACCAGTTGAAGACATGTCTACGCCCAATACCGGATCGGCATTCTGCAAACGCGCGAAAGAGAACTGTGAAGCCTTAACACCAATGCGGTCAATATCAAACGCAGATTTATCAGGCTGACTGTATGGCGCATCGAGCATGATTTTTGTCGCAGTTTCGATAAAATTGCGTTTCAAGATCTTAGATACGAACGGGAAACTTCTAGAAGCGCGCAAATTACACTCTATCACCTTAACCTGATTACCCTTTGCCAGATACTGAATATTGAAAGGACCTGATATATTAAGTTCTTTTGCTATCTGACGGCTGATTTTCTTAATGGTCCGTGCTGTAGAGAAATATATCTGCTGAGCCGGAAATACCAATGTCGCATCACCAGAATGTACACCGGCAAACTCAACATGCTCGGAAATAGCATATTCTACGATTTCACCATTTTGTGCCACCGCATCAAACTCTATTTCTTTGGTCTCTTGCATAAACTGTGAAACAACAACCGGGTATTCCTTAGAAACCTCTGTTGCCATTTGCAAGAAACGTGTCAGTTCTTCTTCGTTGTGACACACATTCATCGCAGCTCCAGACAACACATATGACGGGCGAACCAAAACCGGATAACCAACTTTTTCTATGAAAGCATGCATGTCTTCCATATTCGTCAGTTCTTGCCATGCCGGCTGGTCAATTCCAAGCTGGTCAAGCATTGCCGAGAATTTATTACGATTCTCCGCACGGTCAATAGAAACCGGTGACGTACCAAGAATAGGTACAGACTGACGATGAAGTTTCATTGCCAGGTTATTTGGAATCTGACCACCGACAGAAACAATCACTCCACGAGGTTGCTCCAAATCGATGACATCGAGCACACGCTCAAAAGACAATTCATCGAAATACAATCTGTCACACATGTCATAATCGGTAGAAACCGTTTCGGGGTTATAATTAATCATGATTGACTTATAACCCAACTTACGGGCAGTCTGAATTGCATTAACCGAACACCAGTCAAATTCCACAGATGAACCGATACGGTATGCGCCCGAACCGAGAACGACTACAGACTTCTCATTTTTATAATAATTCACATCGTAACCTTCTGTGGCATAAGTAAAGTAAAGATAGTTTGTCAGTTCAGGATGTTCTGACGCCACAGTGTTGATACGTTTGACAGCCGGAAGTATACCTAATTTCTTTCGGTAAGCACGAACCTGAAGATTTTCCTTCTCCATATTACCATGTTCTGGCTTTAAAACAAAACGTGCAATCTGGAAATCTGAGAATCCCAGAATCTTAGCTTCGCGAAGCAAATCTGCAGACAAATCCTCAAGTTTATCATAAGTCTGCAATTTAGCTTTCATGTCTACAATATTCTTCAGTTTACCGATAAACCAAGGATCTATCTTTGTCAGCTGATAAATACGGTCTATCGTATAACCGTCCTCAAGCGCCTGAGCAATGGCGAATATTCGCAAATCTGTAGGATTAGCCAACTCGTCGTCAAGATTCTCAAAACGTACATGATCATTTCCTACAAAACCATGCATACCTTGTCCTATCATACGAAGACCTTTCTGAATAATCTCTTCAAATGAACGGCCTATAGACATAATCTCACCCACCGATTTCATGCTTGAACCGATACGGCGTGATACTCCTGCAAATTTAGTGAGATCCCAACGTGGTATCTTACAGATTAAATAATCAAGTGACGGAGCAACATAAGCTGAATTTGGTGTACCCATCTCACCAATCTGATCCAACGTATAGCCTAATCCGATCTTTGCTGCCACAAAAGCCAAAGGATAACCTGTCGCCTTGGATGCCAAAGCTGATGAACGACTTAAGCGAGCATTTACTTCTATCACACGATAGTCGTTTGTCTCGGCATTGAAAGCGTATTGAATATTACACTCACCCACAATACCCAAATGACGGATACAGACTTTTGACAAATCCTGAAGCATCTTCACTTGTTCGTCTGTCAATGAACAAGTAGGCGCTACGACAATAGATTCACCGGTATGAATACCCAGCGGATCAAAATTCTCCATGCTGGCTACGGTAAAACAGTGGTCATTTGCATCACGAATGACCTCAAATTCAATTTCCTTCCAGCCTTTTAAAGATTCTTCTACAAGAATCTGTGGAGCAAAAGTAAACGCACTTTCAGCCAGTTCAATAAATTTTTCTTCATTAGGACAAATACCACTACCAAGGCCTCCTAATGCATAAGCCGAACGTATCATTACCGGATAGCCAATCTTGCGGGCTGCTTTCAAAGCATCCTCCATATTCTCAACCGCCTGGCTGACCGGAGTTTTCATCTCTATCTCGTTGAGCTTCTTAACAAACAAATCACGGTCTTCTGTGTACATTATCGCTTCAACAGAAGTTCCAAGAACCTTTACACCGTATTCTTTCAGAACACCATTTAAATAAAGTTCTGTTCCACAGTTTAACGCAGTTTGTCCTCCGAATGCCAGTAAAATACCATCCGGACGTTCTTTCTTGATAATTTCAGTTACGAAATAAGGTGTTACCGGTAAGAAATAAACCTGATCGGCAATACCCTCTGAAGTCTGAATCGTCGCAATGTTTGGATTTACCAACACTGAACGAATGCCTTCCTCACGCAAAGCTTTCAAAGCTTGAGATCCTGAATAGTCAAACTCTCCGGCCTGTCCGATCTTCAATGCACCCGAACCTAAGACCAATACTTTATTAAACTGTTTCATATTGTTGTTTTGATTAATGTATTTAAGATATTTTTTATGAAAACATTAAGATACACCATCTCGCATATTCTCAACATACAAAAATAGTGATTATTGATAATCTATTTAAGCTTTAAAGAATAAAAAGTTCAAATTAAGCCCAAAAAAGTCTTTTTATACAGTTGTTTATTTATTCTTTCTTTCTAACTCTTGAAGATTTTCCAACTTTTTGGTCTCAAGAAACTCATATATGCCACAAAGATGTTCACGCACCTTTCCATGACCAAACTCATAAACTTTTGTTACCAGTCCGTCCAGAAAATCACGGTCGTGACTGACTACAATAAGTGTTCCGTCGAAAGCGATAAGTGCCTGTTTTAATATATCTTTAGTTTTCAAATCCAAATGATTAGTCGGCTCATCCAATATTAAAAGATTGATAGGATTAAGCAAAAGTTTCAGTATTGCCAGACGTGTTTTCTCTCCACCGGAAAGTACCTTGACTTTCTTCGTACTCTCCTCTCCACCAAACATAAAAGCCCCAAGTAAATCACGGATTTTATTCCGGATCTCACCTTTAGCCACATCATCAATTGTCTGAAAAACAGTAAGCTCGCCGTCGAGCAAGGAAGCCTGATTTTGGGCAAAATAACCAATCTGCACATTATGTCCTAACATCAAGGATCCCTCATGCTCCAGTTCTCCCATAATGCACTTTACCAATGTGGATTTTCCTTCGCCGTTCCGTCCCACAAAAGCTATTTTATTTCCTCTTTCTACTGTCAGATTAACGTTGCCAAAAATACGATGATCACCATAGCATTTACCTACATTCTCCATTATAACCGGATAATTTCCACTGCGCGGTGACGGCGGAAAACGCAACCGAAGCGCGGAAGTATCTTCTTCATCAACCTCAACCAACTTAAGCTTTTCCAGCATCTTTACGCGACTCTGTACCTGAAGAGTCTTACTATATGTACCTTTGAAACGTTCGATATAATCCTTCGTTTCCTGTATCATCTTCTGCTGTTCTTCATATTGCTTCATCTGTTGTTCACGACGTTCCTGACGGAGAACAAGATACTTACTGTAATTTACCTTGTAATCATAAATACGTCCCATTGTCACTTCTATCGTACGTGTAGTAATATTATCTACAAACTTACGGTCATGACTTATAACAACAACAGCCTTACTACTTTCTGTCAAGAACTGTTCCAACCATTGAATACTTTCAATATCAAGATGGTTTGTCGGCTCATCCAGAAGCAATACATCTGGATCCTGCAATAACAGTTTAGCTAATTCTATGCGCATACGCCAGCCACCACTGAAAGAACTTGTTGGCCGGTTAAAATCCTCACGTTCAAATCCCAATCCCAATAAGGTTTTTTCTACATCCTCTTCGAAATGAGTTAAATCAATGGCATAAAACTTTTCACTCATGGCAGCAACCTTTTCAATTAATGCCATATAAGAATCGCTTTCATAATCCGTCCGCATAGCAAGTTCATTGTTCATTGCCTCAATCTCTTGTTCCATTGCTTTCAGATGAGAAAACGCCAATGAAGCTTCTTCAAAAACTGTACGTTTATCTTCGGTCATCAAATGCTGTGGCAAATAGGCAATTACACAGTCCTTTGGGGCAACAACCCTTCCTCGGGTTGGCTGACGGACACCAGCTAAGATTTTCAACAATGTACTTTTACCAGCACCATTTTTACCCATCAAAGCGATACGGTCTTTTTCATTAATCTGAAAAGAAATGTCGCTAAACAATGTAGTTCCACCAAACTCTACGGCAAGTCCTTCTACTGCTACCATATAATGTTTTAAAATGCATTTTTTAAATCCGTTGCAAAATTAATCTTTTTATTTGAATCTTGAAAAAAGGTATAATGAACTCTTTTTAAAAGAACATAGCCCTGTAACATCCCTATTATAGGGACAGATTCAGAAAAACAGATTAGCAGAAAAGCTTTCGAACATGAGCGAATTACACTGTAACTAAAATTAAAGCAGAGTGTGGCATTACCCGCATCTGTCCACCATCAGCCAAGCCTAAACCTTCTGCAGATATATTCCCATCGTGACAAATCACACTGTACTTTGCCAATGGCACAGTGACAATCACCGGCTTAGCCTGTGAATTAAAAAACAAATAAAAAATATGTTTCCTTTCCTTTGAATGTTCTGTCAAAGAATATGCAATTACACCAGGAACTGACGGTAGAAAAGTCAGATTCCGACGAACTTCCTCAGCCGTACGCATTCGAAAAACAGCATATTGACGACGCAACTGAATCAATCCACACATATAAAGGAACAAGTCACTGTAAATATCTTTATTACTCCACGATATTGCATTTATCTCATCAGAACTTTTATACGAGTTGTTCTCACCGTGCTTGCTTCTGAAAAATTCATCACCCGCAAACATTAAAGGAATGCCTTGCGATGTAAAAAGAATTGTCTCTCCTAATTTATACAGACGTAAGCGTTCTGACACAGAAAGTTTTGGGAATACAGCTGCAAGCCTATCTGTCAGACACCAGTCATCGTGACAACTTATATAGTTTATCATTTGCCATGGAGACAACGCCCAAGGCTTAGATGCATGATTAATCTTGGAATAATCAATCTGGGGATGAAAAACGCCCCCGACAATACCAAAACGCACACTCTCTACCGCCTCTGATTTTCCGGCCAAAAACCCACCATCTGAAGAATCTGTCCATAAACCGCGTATACCATCACGCAGTTCATCGCCAAAAACCGCTATTCCGGGCAACTGAAACATATTATCTTTTAAGGCGCAATCAACACGGGGAATTGCTGCCGGACGAGCAGACCATCCTTCACCATATAAAAGCATGGAAGGGTCAAACTTATACAGCAGATCTCTTATCTGACGCATCGTTTCTATATCATGTAACCCCATAACGTCAAACCGGAAACCATCAATATGATATTCACGGCGCCAAAAAGCTACACTCTCTAACATATAACGGCGCATATATTCGTGTTCACTGGCAGTTTCATTACCACAACCCGAACCATCCGCCCATTTCCCTTCAGAATCCTTTCTGAAGAAATATCCGGGAACCAAACGTTCAAAATTGCTACCCCCTACGGTATATGTATGATTGTACACGACATCCAACACCACACGTAAACCGGCTTGATGAAGTGACATAATCATCTTTTTAAACTCACGGATACGGCAACAGGGATCAAAAGGGTCGGTCGCATAAGACCCTTCGGGAACATTATAATTCAAAGGATCATATCCCCAATTATACTGAGCCTTTTCAGGATGGGCCTCATCAATTGAAGCAAAATCAAAAGATGGAAGCAGATGAACATGGGTCACACCCAACTCTATCAAATGTGACAATCCTGTAGCAGAACCATTCATGGAATAAGTTTCCGCCTCGGTCAAAGCCAAAAACTTTCCTTTAGAACGTATTCCAGAATCGGCAGAAACCGAAAAATCACGATGATGCATTTCATAGATGACCGCATCGGCCGGATGTACAAACGGAGGACGCTGATCTTCTTCCCAACCTTCGGGATTCGTATCCCGTAAGTCCACTACTGCCCCTCTTTTTCCATTAACGCCTACAGCTGTAGCAAAAAGTCCCGGAGAAGGCTCGCGCCACACACCTGAGACCTTGGCACAAAAAGTATAAAACAAGCCTTTCACATCCAAAGGCAGACATGCCTGCCACCGCCCGTCATGCTGAGATTTCATTTTTATGCTCCTACAGGATGTACCACAACACGCATCTGTATAGAAGTCCAGTCTTACTTCTTCCGCATCCGGTGACCAAACATGAAAAATGATCCCGGTTGCAGTAAAATTTACTTCATTGAAAAATCTATCGGTCTCGTTCACTATGTTCTATTAATAGTCTGATTTTTTCATTCAATTCATCACAAGCCATCAAACATTCCAATGTCAGATGCATACGGTAACGCCAATAATTCCGCGGATTAGCCGGCACATTTATACGTTCGAATTCGACATCAGGATACCGCAAGTCGTCATCTATAGACATCCAGTCTTGCCATGATATCAAACACAGCATTGACGGAGAATAAAGATGTCTGGCCACAACTTCTTCGCACAACCACCCGGGCATAACTTTCGGCGCATCTCCGTCTTTTTGCAAGATGTCATGGAAATATGCGTTAGTCTGCTCATAATCTTCTTCCCACCATCCACGCAAAGTAGGCATATCGTGAGTGAATATGGTCGCGACGCTTGGATAAGGATTCTCTTCAAGATGACTGAATCTTAAACCTGGTTTCTTTGGCATTGTCTGTATCTCCAATGTGAGTATTCTCAGGTTGTTCATCACCCAAGGTACACAATCCGGCACCATTCCTAAATCTTCCGCACATACCAGCATCCGTGTCGCATCTATCAAAGCCGGTAATTTCTGCATGGCTTGAGCATACCAGAAATCATTATGCCTATGGTAAAAATAGTGATTGTAGAGATTGTTAAAAGCCTCTTCTTCCGATCCGCTCAACACCTGATAAAAGTAATCAGACTGCGCGGATATTCTGGGATGATACTTTTCGGGATCATTATGGTCGACTACAAAAAGAACATTGCTTATTAATGAATACAAACCTTCGCGCAATGCGATATCTTCAGAAGATTCACACCCCTCAAAAGCCTTTTGGACTTTCTTTTGAGTATCATACTCCGGCTTCATTTCATACCAATCATATCCTCTTGCGTTCAAATATGTATTCTTGACTTCCTCTGCCCGTTCACCGAAAATCTCATCCAGCACCCAATCGGATATATAAGGACGCGTAAAATATTTTTTTCTGAAACGCAATCCATAACTTTCAATCTCATCTACTGTCATGGGCAATGCCGGTGAAAACTGTCCTAACAGGCCATGAACCGCATCTTCGGGTATTTCCCAGATTCTAAAAAATCCCAAAACATGGTCAATACGATAAGCATCAAAATATTCCGCCATTTTACGAAAACGACGTACCCACCACTGACAATTGTCTTTCTGCATGTTTTTCCAATTGTAAGTAGGAAAGCCCCAGTTCTGACCATTAACAGAAAAAGCGTCAGGCGGCGCTCCGGCCTGGGCATTCAGATTAAAATAATATGGCTCAACCCAAGCTTCCACACTATAACGGCTTATGCCTATTGGAATGTCACCTTTTAAAATAATTCCTTTAGAACGTGCATAATTACAAGCAGACAACAATTGCTTATGTAAATAATACTGTATATAATAATAATACGCCACATCGTTATAATATGGACTCGACGGTTTGCAGAAAGCATAAATCTCATCTGCTTTAAAAGTCTGATATTCCGGCCACGTACTGAAATCTGCAGTTCCATATCTATCCCTCAAGACACTAAAGGCCGCATATGGCATCAACCAGTCTTCATTTTGTTTATAAAATGTTATAAAATCGTCTGAAGCCAGAATTTGCTCTTTCTCTTGCCAGAAAGCACATTTAATATACTGCTCTTTCAAGTCTTGAACAGCTTCATAATCCACCTGAGGCAATGCATTCAATCGCAGCCGTTCTTCCTCGAAGCCCTCTAAGAATTCCTTATTTTGAATTACCGGTAATTGCCTTAAATCCATATATTGGGGATGAAGAGCATATATGGAGATACTGTTATAAGGATATGAATCCAACCAATTATGATGTATTGTCGTATCATAAACAGGTAAGATTTGAATAACCCGCATTTTTGTTAATGCAGCCCAATCCACCATCTTACTCAAATCACCAAAATCACCTACGCCGCAACTACCTTCACTACGTAAAGAAAAAACGGGAATTACAACTCCTGCGCCTTTCCACTTATTCTCTTGTACACGTAAAGGAGAGTCTGAAATGACCAGGACATCATTTTTGGCCACTCCGGTAACCGGAAGTACACGATTGTCGCCACCTTCCCATTCTATAAATGAACCTGTTTTGGCATCAATAATAACATATTTATATTCTATTGGAAAGGAAATACCTACAGAACTCAAAGTAACACTCCATTCATGCAATGCTACTTCTTTCATTCGGAAAGCAAAATCGGGATTCCAATCACCTAATGCCGGCTGATTTCCTAAAATAGCCAATGCCTGACCGTCTTTCAGCTGAGGAGCATCAACTCTCAATAACAAAGTGCCGTTAAAATAAGACAACTCATCTGTTACGATATGTCTTGGATAAATACATTTTGTAAATGCAGACGTATATAAATATGAGGCTACAGGAACATCTCTCCATGAATCAGGAAAAATAAAGTTCTTTGTCGAATCCGCCTTAAAATATCGTGGTACAACATTCCATTCGGCACGCAAAAGTCTTTCTCCTTCATACAGACCGTAATAATAATAAAAAGCCTTTATCGATTGCTCTGTGACAGAAACTTCTCCGCGCCAAGTATGACCGTCTGACGTATCTAGCATATAGCGTTGAGACTTCTTGCGTCCCTTCATGTCAATTAACGTCAATACCACACCTACGCTTTCGCCCCACTGCGTATAATATTCAACTGAAAACTGTAGTTTCATAAGCGTTGTGTCTTGTGTTTTTTATAAGTACAGACACAAAGATAATCATTCACAACAAACCCACAATCTCCCGATGAAAAAAAATAATAAATTACGTATTTTACTTGTATATTAAAAGACCTTTTCATATCTTTGTAATACGATAATAAAGCCGCATCGGTTAGATTGGGATACTCATCAATTTATTCTGAAAACCGAGAATGCTTCGACCATCAATGGCGGGCCACGCCTTCGGGTAGCTTAATTGCCGGTGGATTACAAAGATGGCGAGCGCTCAAATCTTGTTAGCTCGGAGTTTCATCACATCATCGGTGCGGCATACTATAAAAAAACCGTGTCATGATTACTCTGACACGGTTTATTTTTTACATTCACGCACATATCAGGAAAAATTCATCAATACCTGAAGTTATATTTAATACCATAAATAAATACACAACGACATACTATGAGAAAAAATATTTATTCTATTTTTCTGATATACTTCTTTATAACCACAACACCTATATTGGGACAAAAAAGACTGACTGATTTAGAAAACCAGTTACAAAGTATTATTTGTCATAAAAAAGCACAGATTGGCATCGCTGTTTTACTCAACGGGAAGGACACTGTACTGGTCAACAACAATATACATTATCCGATGTTGAGCGTCTACAAATTCCATCAGGCATTGGCTATCGCTCATCAAGTTGAACGCTGCGGCATTACACTTGACCATTCTATCCTTATTGATAAATCTGATTTAAAAACAAATACTTACAGTCCACTTCGAGATAAATATCCGCAAGGAAACATTAACATGTCTCTCAAAGAACTGCTCACCTATACCTTGCAACAAAGCGATAATAACGCCTGCGACATTCTGTTTAAATATATTGCCAACACTAAAAATACAGACCGTTATATTCGCTCACTCGGCCTCGAACAGTTTTCCATATCCGCTACAGAAGCGGATATGCATAATAATGTGGAAAACTGTTATCAGAACTGGACAACTCCTCTTGAGGCCGCACGCCTTCTAAACATATTTATTTCAGATTCAATACTTGATACCGCGAATCAAACATTCTTAATGAAAACCATGATAGAATGTCAAACCGGTAAAGACCGTCTGGCCAAACCTTTACTCCATAGCAAAGCAGTCATCGGTCATAAAACCGGTACGGGAGACCGCAATAAAAACGGCCAGATCATAGGTTTCAATGATATTGGGTTCGTATTGCTTCCTGACGGAAACAAATACACAATAGCTATTTTCATAAAAGATTCTGAAGAAACCGAAAAGAATAATTCACAGATTATTGCAAAACTATCTGAAGTTGTATACAATTATATTATGAACCAACTTTAAATACTATTCTATATATCATACGAATCCATTAGAATAATCGATAAATATTGCTATTAAAGCAATTTGAACATTTTGAAAATCCTATTTAAATATCATTTTAACTAACTATATTATTAAAAAATCATAAAAATCCTCTCACCTCAAAATGTATGCCTTTGGGAGTAGATATTTTTCTGTAAAGCACACCGTCATAAAGAAATAAAATCTCGTTTTTAACACGGACTTTCTTCATCTTTCGTGCAGGCATTACGGGTATTACCATACCTATGACCGGTTTTATTATCTCATATCCCAAACGCCCGGCCTCTCTATAAAAAATGCCGTTGGCGTAAAAATAAGGCGCGTTCCGATAATAAAAAGGCACACAATGCGCCGGTCTGTACTTAATATGATGAACAGGAGGTGGCGGTGGTGGTAATTTCTTTTTGTATTTATGATGTTTTGGTTTATGCTGTTTAGGCCTATGCTGTGCAACTTCTGTCAACCTACAATTATCATGCGGAACAGCCCCACGTACTGTATTTCCTCCTAAAAACAGCATACAGCAACATAACACAAGTAATAAAGTTCTCATTTTCTTGACTTGAATATTGGTTAATACTCTAAAATCATATTTCTATCCAGAAGTTCAACAGAACTTATTTTCACAAATAAATAAGATCCATCTATTTCTTTTATTAATAAGACAATATACAAATCAATAAGTAAAACCTGAACGTATATTTTTGTAAAATATTAACATTATAATATATAAGACATAATATCAAGAATATATCAATGCCTGCGTAATTGCCAAAAGGCAATAGCAGAAGCAGCCGCAACATTAAGTGAATCTACACCGTGATACATGGGAATACGCGCCACATAATCAGCATGTTCTATTACATCATAAGGCAACCCATCTCCTTCTGTCCCCATCACTATTGCCAATTTCGGTTCAGCCTGCAATCTTGGATCATCAATGGAAACAGACTTATCTGTCAATGCCATAGCAACCGTACGAAAACCTAATTTATGAAGACAATCCAACGAATCAATCCATGTCCATGGCAACAGAAATACAGATCCCATGGATACTCGTACTGCTCGACGATTAAGTGGATCACATGAATCTCTCGTCAAAACAACGGCATCTATTCCTAAAGCTGCAGCAGACCTGAAAATCGCACCTATATTTGTAGTGTCCACTACTCCTTTTATCACAACTATACGTTGCGCATTCGCACACACATCTTTTACCGGACATATAACAGGACGCCGCATAGCACATAACACACCACGTGTCAATGTATATCCGGTTAATTGAGAAAGCAATTCTCGTTCTCCTGTATACACTGGTATGTCACCACAATGTTTGATTATTTCTGACGCATCTCCCGTAATGTGCCGATATTCACACAATATTGATAAAGGTTTAATACCGGCCTCCAAAGCGACTTTTATCACTTTCGGACTTTCAGCTATAAATATACCATTATCCGGATCAATTTTATTACGCAACTGTGCTTCGGTCAGTTTACTGAATACTTCTATACCGGGTTCATTTAAAGAAGATATAGTTATTATGGACATTTCAATTAAATTGTTTTATAAATAATATCATAATTTTCTACTGAGCAATTTATAATGATGCAAAAACATACATATACAAATCTTTCAAAAATAGAAAAAGATAAATGCAAAGACAAATAAGAACAACATTTTCAGATTGAAACATGTCGAACAGCCTCTATCTTATTCAAAGGTAAACATAAAAACCACGTCATACAAATCAAAGTTCTAGAATTACGTCACATCAAACCATTATATTTCTCATTTTTTTGTAACTTTGCCCGCTAAAATCAACAGTTATTAACAACTGATTTAAGAAACATTCATTCAAAAACAGAAAAATATGGAAAAATCCACAGCCACTGAAGTAAAAAAACATGAACTTATTTACGGATTAAACGACCGTCCTCCCTTACGTGAGACCCTGTTTGCCGCCCTTCAACATTTGCTTGCCATATTTGTGGCAATCATTACTCCCCCACTTATTATTGCCGGTGCCTTGAAGCTTGATATTGAGACCACCAGTTTTCTTGTTTCTATGGCCCTGTTCGCATCAGGTATTTCTACATTTATCCAATGTAAACGTATTTTCGGTATCGGTACCGGACTTTTGTGTATCCAAGGAACAAGTTTTTCTTTTATTGGTCCTATTATTTCCGCCGGACTAACAGGTGGACTACCCGTTATATTTGGGGCCTGCATGGCTGCCTCAACAGTTGAAATGCTCATCAGTCGCGTTTTAAAATATACACGTAAAATTATCACACCGCTTGTTTCCGGCATTGTTGTAACACTTATCGGTATGAGCCTCATCAAAGTCGGTATTACCGCATGCGGTGGTGGAGAAGCAGCAAAAGCAGCAGGTACATTCGGCAGTATGCAAAATGTCGGACTTGCAGCCTTAGTCCTGATTCTCATCATCTTTTTCAATCGCAGTTCAAACCGGTATTTACGTATGAGTTCTATCGTTATCGGATTAGTGGTGGGTTATATCATTGCATGGTTCATGGGTATGGTAGATTTCTCCGCTGTACAAAGTTATGGTGGCTTTAATATACCAATACCGTTTAAATATGGCATTTCTTTTGATTGGTCGGCTTTTATTTCCTTAGGGTTAATCTACCTTATCACCGCCATTGAAGCTTATGGTGACATTACAGCCAACTCTCTTATATCCGGTGAACCTGTTGAAGGCGAAACATTTGTTAAGCGCGCGTCCGGCGGTATCTTAGCAGATGGCTTTAATTCCATGCTGGCCGGTGTTTTCAATTCATTCCCAAACTCTGTATTCGCACAAAACAACGGAATGATCCAGCTCACCGGAGTTGCCAGCAGATACGTCGGCTATTACATAGCCGGTTTTTTAATTCTCCTTGGACTTTTCCCTGCCGTAGGTTTGATATTCTCACTCATGCCAGAACCGGTTTTAGGCGGTGCTACTTTACTGATGTTTGGTACAGTAGCTTCAGCAGGCATAAGAATTATATCCTCACAAAATATCAATCGTAAAGCAACGTTGGTTATTGCGTTAAGCTTTTCACTTGGATTAAGCGTAGAAATGGTACCGGAAATTCTATGCCAGCTACCAGACACTTTACGCAACATATTCTCATCAGGAATTACTACAGGAGGTTTAACTGCTATTATCTCCAACGCATTGATACGCATTAAAGAAAAATAAGAAATAGTCAATGACATTTCTATAAAATGGACTCTATACATTGTATGCCTGATATCAAAAAAATTTTGTTTCTTCACGGTTTTACATCTGGTGGACAATGTGAAATAGCACATACTTTAAGAGAAGAATTGGCAGGCACGGCTGATATCATATCACCGGACCTGCCACTCTCACCAATTTCTGCACTCTCTATCATACGTTTAATATGCAAACGTAAATGTCCCGACCTGATAGTTGGTAGCAGTTGTGGTGCTTTCTACGCACAACAAATTGTACGTTTCGAAGGTATTCCTGCTCTGCTAATCAATCCATATTTTAAAATGTCAGAATTTCTATCACCACGAATTGGCATTTCACAATATAAATGCCCACGTCAGAACGGTGAAACCGAATATGAAGTAACCGAACAGCTTATTGAGGAATTCCGACAAATAGAAGATTTACAGTTTCATTTCTACGATGAGTTCGATAAAGAACGTGTTTGGGGGCTTTTTGGTACAGAAGATTCTATTGCTGACTTCAATGATGTATTTTCACAATATTTTAGCATAAGCCATACATTTCAAGGAAAGCACACCATGTCATCTGATAATGTGAAAGAAATACTAGCTCCCACTATCAAAGAGATGCTTCAAAAAACCCGTCCTACAATAGACAGATATTTCAAATATTATAAAGGTGATTATTATAAGATATGTCATACTGCTTTTAATAACGAAACAGGAACCAGATCTGTCATCTATCAATCACTTCAGAGTGATAAAAAATATCATTGTTGTTTTGAAGAAGAATTTTTTGAACGTATACCTTATAAAGGTAAATCAATTCCTCGCTTTAAAGAAATTACTTCAAACAACATCCCATTTTTAAAATAAAAGGTTTATTACATATCCTCTGATTATACTATTTATTGATATTCTAAACCTTTATAAAACATTTTCTAAGTTTCGGCCAAAAGAGCAAATAACTCTTCATTTGTTCTTTCATTTTTCTTTTCAGCAGTCAGCTTATTAATAAATGAGTTCATGACAACAGGAGCTTCACCACAAATATCAACACCGATAACCCGTTCGTTTTGCAAAATAATGCTAAGCAAACGTTTCAGTTCAAAAAGTGTCAGGCTTCCCTGGTCCCAATTTGTTGTAGCGTAATCCGGTGACAACACATCTTTATCAACAGAAATATAAACGGGCTCATTCAAGTAAAAGCCCGAAAATAAACGCCAAGAGTCAACATGTCGCAATGTCTGTTCACTATAAAAAAGTAATCGTTTACCATAACCTTTCGTTTCACTTTTCAGTTTCTCTGATGCACCTATAAGGCAAACATTACGTAACCAAGGATTCGTATCAAGCATCGTACGAACCCAACATCCACATGACAATAAATTATCAAAAAGCGGAGGTTGCATATCAGGATGATGATCAAAAACAATCAACGAAAACGGTTCTTTTATTTTATCAGTCCAAAATTTAGTCAGATAATGGTAATTCCCAGAATCAATCCAATGAATACCCTCAGGAGAAAAATCTTCAATTATTTTATTTAGTTGCTTTACACCATCGGAATCACAATAGCAATCCACACCGTGCAAATGCGTGCAATCTATCCATTGAAAATAAGAACTACAAAGAAAACTTTCTTCTTCATAAGCATGCGTAAAATTCATAATAATATTCTTGCCTCTCATTATAAAAGCCTCCGTTCTATCATTCTTTCAAGATTAAAGTCGCAAATTCTGTGCCAAACAAATCAAGAAAAGGTTATTTTTAACAAAAAGACAAGTAAAAAATGTAATGCCACTTTTATTTAACCTGACTATTTTTTGACTAAGAAAATGCTTAACTCATACAACAGACAAATAGGAAAAGCTACAAGACACAATGTAAATACATCCGAAGTAGGTGTAATAACGGCCGATATAACAAGAATAACAACTATGGCATGACGACGATAACGCTTCATAAAACTTGCAGAAAGGATCCCCAGACGTCCCAGAACCCAACTAAGCACAGGCAATTCAAATAAGACTCCCATCAAAAAGCACATCATTAACAACGTCTCCATATAAGACTGTAAAGTTATCATGTTTACTACATCTGCACTGACCTGATAAGTTCCTAAGAAACGGAATGTAAATGGAAATATCACAAAATAACACAATGTCATTCCCAACAAAAACATGATATAACCTACAATTATTGCCCTAATCGAATACTTCCGTTCATTAACATATAAACCGGGAGAAACAAAACGGAACAGCAAATAAATCAGATAAGGCGACGAAAGTAAAAATCCCACATAAAGAGAAGTACTGACATGCATCTTAAACTGTTCGGCCAGCCCTGTATTAATCAGCTGTACCGAAAAACCTTCATCTGTCGGCAATGCCAACCATCCATTCAGCCTACGCAATAACTCGTATATAATAAAATCATCATTTTTAGGCGCAAGAATAACCGCAAACAATTGTTCCTTAAAACAAAACACAACCACACTGCACAACAAAACAGTAACCACCATTCGGAACAATGTACCACGAAGCACATCCAAATGATCCCAGAAAGTCATTTCAACCGGTGTGGTTTCATCATGTCGTTCTTTATCAGTCATTCTTCTGTTCTTCCTTTTTCGGCTGACTCTTCTGCTCTTTCTCTTCATCCGAATCAACACCATTCATTCCGTCTTTAAAACTCCGCACTCCCTTACCTAAACCTTTCATCATCTCTGGTATTTTTTTCCCGCCAAAGAACAACAATACAACAAGTACAATAAATATGATTTCCTGCGTTCCTAAACCAAACATAACAACCTGTTTTTAATAATTTTATAAATACGTTTAATATACTCTCAATATTATAATGTTATAAACTGATAGATTGAATCCACCATATCATCTATTGATTCCTTATCAAAACACAGACGCTCCAAAGGACACCAACCGCTCTTCGTCCTGTTTTCCACATGAGACACCAAACAGGTATACTCCACCGGAAACCCCTCTCTGATAAACAAATCATATGCCGGCTTACTCAAAACATCAGTATGCAATCGTACGACTCCCCCTTTAAGCATTAGTGCTGCGGCAGCCTTACCAACAACTTTATCAGCAATAAAAGCACCTTTCAAAAAACCGGGCTCATCACGAAGTAAAGTTGCCAAATCGGAAACACCACGCTGACAGAATGTACGGACCTCATCCCCTTTACAGACTGCTAATGTATATTTCCCCTTATGCAACACCTCTACCAAATCATCCATCGTCATAACGTTTCCTGCTTTAATTGTTCTACATACCGGTCTATACGATGTAATTCTTTGGGGATATCAATACTTTGAGGACAATGTGACACACATTGGTTACATCCGATGCAATGACTGGACTGCCTTAAACGCGGTACACTACGGTCATAACCAATCAGAAACGCACGACGGGCTTTCTGATAATTCACATTTTGTTTTGAGGTTGGCAAATTACCTTCATTCACACATTTATTGTAATGTAAAAGAACAGCAGGTATATCAATACCATAAGGACATGGCATACAGTATTTACAGTCATTACATGGAATTGTAGGATACTGCGTCATCAAATCCGCAGTCTGTTCTAGGAACAGACGCTCATCATCGGTCAACGGAACCAACGGAGAATAAGTCCTGAGATTGTCCTGCAAATGCTCCATGTAAGTCATACCGCTCAACACAGTCAGCACTCCGGGAAAAGAACCTGCAAAACGGAAAGCCCATGAAGCGACACTGGCTTCCGGTTCACGTTGCTTGACCCTTGCCACCAAATGTTCCGGCAACTTAGACAGTCTGCCGCCTAATAAAGGTTCCATTATGATAGCTGGTATATGGCGCTTTTCCAGTTCACCATAAAGATAATCCGCATTGACGTTGTTCCCTGAAGCATAATGCCAGTCCAGATAATTCAATTGTATCTGAACAAAATCCCAATGCACACTATCGTGCATAGCAAGCACTTCATCAAAAACATCTTTCGTACCATGAAAAGAAAAGCCAAGATTACGAATACGTCCTGCCTCCCGTTCCTTCATTAGGAAATCGATTATTCCATTATTAATATAACGGTCACGAAACATCTCTATACCACCATTCCCTATAGAATGCAACAAATAATAATCTATATAATCCACTTGCAATTCTTTAAAGGAACGGTTATACATCGCTATTGAATTTTCTCTCGTATAATTTGAGAAGTTCGATAATTTTGTCGCAACATAATATTTATCACGAGGATGGCGTTTCAACGCTATACCCGTAGACTTTTCCGACCACCCCTGTACATAAACAGGCGACGTATCATAATAGTTCACACCATGAGCCATCGCATAATCGATAAGCTCATTAACTGCGTCCTGATCTATCACATTACCGCCCTTTTCCGGAGCCGGCAATGTCGGCCAACGCATACATCCATAACCCAACAGAGATACTTTCTCCTTTGTTTTCGGATTTTCACGCATTGTCATTTTATCGGTAGGAATCTCACCTTGTACCTGTTTCCCGGCAGAATCAGTTTTTTCAGGACGGCACCCCGACAAAGCCATTGTGGTTGCAGCAGTACTGATTCCCACTATTTTTAAGAATTCACGCCGTGAAATATTTTTATGCTGATTATTTTCGTCCATAACTTTTCTGAATAATTAAATTAATCAAATAATACGATGACGTTCATGTCCCTCTACATAAATGGCACTGAACGGACGTGCCGGACAAAGATTCTCACAAGCCCCACAGCCGATACAACGCTCAACATCTACCGCCGGGATTTTAAGCGATTTTTCATTATTGGCATCAGAAGGTATCATCGTGATAGCGCCGGTCGGACAATGACGGGCACAATTACCACACTCCACACCGTCAATCAACGGTATACAGTTCTTCTTAATCCAAACAGCATGACCAATCTGAATTGATGATTTTTCCGCCAAATCAATTAAACGGATAGCGTCTGTCGGACAGACCTCAGAACATTTATTACATTCCGGCCGGCAATATCCCCGCTCGTAACTCATCTCCGGCTGCATAAATTTCATCAAATCCGTTGTTGGGCGCAAGACCTCATTCGGACATACAGACACACAAAGCTGACAAGCCGTACAATGCTGTGCAAAATGGCGGGCATTCTGAGCACCCGGAGGTATAATCGGAGTCTCACGTTGCGGTTTTTTCTTATCCGTAATAACAGCCAGACCACCGTCTACTTTCATTTCCTGCGCCTTTAATACTGCTGTAGAAGCAGCCAAAGCCGAAACAGACAAAAAAGCACGACGCGAACCATTCTTCTCTTGATTCTGCCCCTTGGGCACTATATTCTGTTTTGCAGGATGAATATAAATAATTGCATGATGTTTACATTTATCCAAACAATCCATACACGCTACACAACGGCTATAATCTATCTGATGATTCTTAATGTCTATACACGCAGCCTTACAATTACGGGCACACAAAGTACAATTCGTACATTTTGAAACCTTAATGACAGGTTTTAAAAAAGCATAACGTGACAACAAACCAAGCAACGAACCCACCGGACAGATTGTATTACAATAAGTGCGTCCTCCTCTCCAGGATAAGATAATTATCACTACCAACGTCACAGAAGCCAGAATAAAAGTGGGCAGACTTTTCAGCCATACTGTCGTTTCATAAAAAGCATAACTGTCAGCCCGTTCCGCCATATAAGCCAACAGATTATTTCCCCACTGATATATCGGAGCAAACAAATTACTTGCAATACGTCCGTATGAGCTATAAGGCGCAAGCAAAGATACAAAAGAATGCACACCGGCTATCAGTGCAATAATAAATATCCCCATCACACCATATCGTAACCATGACAATGCAGGAGAATAACTATAACGGTTCTTTTTTATCTTCTTCGAAAACCAAGCTACAATATCCTGTAACACTCCTAACGGACAGATTACAGAACAATAAATACGGCCGAACAATAACGTAAGAAGAACCAAACATATTATTACACCCACATTAAGGGCCAGCACGGCCGGAAGGAACTGAATCTCCGCCATCCACCCAAACCATTTGTGTATACTCCCTGTAAAATCAAGAAACAGCAGCGTAATCAAAAAGAAAAACACAACCGCCAAGGTTATTCTTATTTTCCGTAACATATCATTGTTATTTTATCCAAATAAAAATTCTTAGTATTTTTCAAAGATAGTGATTTTCAGAAAAAATTCGATACACAAATAGGAATCTGTTAGAAACAAGCTATTTATAAGCTTTTCTCAAAGAGTGAGGTAATGACTTGGCAACGGTTGCTAATTCTGTGATATGCGGTGTATTTCCACCTAAAAACTCTCGCCGACTGCAAAAATACAAAAAAAGAGGATAGGAGTGCAAGTCTTATAAAGTTTTTTCTTGCTTTTCATTCGTATATTCCATTTTGGTAGTCCGTGATATATTGCGTAAATGTCTTTCCCGTCTGTTGCTTGAAGAAGCGCATCAGATGGCTGGGGTCGGAAAAGTGGAACTCGTCCGCCAACTGGCTCACGTTGCGGTCGGAGAACAACAGCTCGTTTTTCAATTCCTCCAACAAGCGTTGTTTGAGCAGATGGGTGGCGGACACGCCGAACTGCGCCATTACAGAATTGTTCAGAGTGATACGGCTCACGCGGAGTATATCGGCATATTCCTGAACACGCTGCATGTCGCGGATATGTTTCTCCAACAGGTCTTTGAATTGGAAGGCATAATTGTTCTTCGGCACTTCGACCGGCAGACGGTAAGTTTTGGCGTATGCCCGGTTGATAACCACCAACAGATAGTAAAGCACAGATACGATAAGGTTGTAAGTGTCTGCCACAGGATGCAGCAGCTCCTGTTTTATCTTCCCCAAGAAGCGCATATATTCCGCCAGTTCTTCCGGCGCGGCAAACAGGTACGGTGGCGTGTCGGTCTGATAATAATACAGCAGGCGATAGACGAAGAACTTGTCGGCGATGAACGTGCGCATAAAGTCTTCGCGAAAGATAAGAAAGGTGTAGTCCAGTTCCGCTTCGTCCACGTGCCATTCCTGTTGCTGGTGCGGCGACAGGAGGAGCACCATATCGTCCCGTAACTCTATTTTGCGGAAGTTTAACAGCACATAGCCATTGGCGCGGCGAAAGAAATAGAAACTGAAAAAATCCGTCTTGAACGTCCGGTGCTCGGTCAAGACACCACAGATGTCCTTGCTCTCGCCTGTGTTGATGTAGAAGTCCACGCCGCAACGTGTCTTGCTGAACGGGACGCTGACCAGTCTTTCGGGGTTGGTTATCGTTTTCATCGCTCTTGTTCTTTGCTTTCTGCAAATATACATCATTCTTTTATCAAAATGGCATATATTTCTCTTTTTAAGGCATAGAGGCATCAGGGGAATCTTCCGAACTTTGCACCCGACAAATCATAAAAGCGTAACATTATGAACGAGAAAGCTATTATCCGGTTGGTGCGCAGCGCCACCTTGAAAATCAATTATGCAGGACACACCATCCTTGTTGACCCCGTATTTGCCGACAAAGGAACCCTGCAATCCGCTCTCGGCGTGTATAAAAGTCCGAGGGTGCATCTGGTAATGCCCATCAGCGAAATCACCGAGGGCGTGGATATGGTACTGCTCACACACAACCACATTGACCATTATGAACCGAGCGTGAAACAACATTTGCCGAAAGACATCCCTTTCTACACCCAGCCGCAAGACAAGGAAACCCTCGTGCAAGATGGTTTTACAAATGTAGAAGCAATTGAAAAGAGCAAGACAATAGGCAACCTGACCATCCACCGCACCACGGGTCATCACGGTTTCGGTCAGATAGGCCAGATGATGGGACCCGTGTCGGGCTATGTGCTGATGGCGGAGGGACTTCCGACCATTTATATAATGGGCGACTGCAAATGGGAACCGTGCATCCTTGAAACCGTGGAAAAATACCGCCCTGATTATATCGTTGTAAACAGCGGCGGTGCGGTGTTCCCCGAATTTTCCAAGACAGACGGCTGCATCATCCCCGACGAACAGGAAGTGATGGCGATGCTCGACACGCTCCCCGCACAAATCAAACTGATAGCCGTACACATGGATGCTATTGACCATTGCCAGACAACACGCGAAATCCTGCGAAACGAAGCCCGCCACCACGGAGTGGATATGAACCGACTGATTATGCCGGGAGATGGGGAGAGCATTACGTTATGAGTGTTTGCATCAAATCGCTGATAAAGAATATGAACATAGTGATAGGCTGCTCAATAGGGTGCAGCTACTGCTATGCCCGTAATAACTGTCGCCGCTTCCATATCACGGACGATTTTTCTGTACCCGAATATATGGGGCGCAAGCTACACATCATCGACACTCCAAAACCTCACGTATGGCTGATGACCGGAATGAGCGACTTCTCCGATTGGAAGCCTGAATGGAACGCGGAGATTTTCGGAAGAATGAAAAGCAATCCGCAACACGCTTATATCTTTCTTACGAAACGTCCGGATAAGGTCTGTTTTTCTACGGATGACGAAAATGTCTGGATGGGCGTGACCGTCACGCGCAGTTCCGAGAAAAAAAGGTTAGAAGATTTGAAAAGAAATATCAAGGCCAAACATTACCACGTCACCTTTGAACCTATCTTTGACGAAATCGGAGAGATAGACTTCGCGGGTATCGATTGGGTTGTCATAGGCACGGAAACGGGACATCGGAAAGGCAAAGTGGATTCCCGTCTCGAATGGGTGCTTCACATTGCCGACCAAGCCAAAGCGCAAGGAATCCCCGTATTTATGAAAGAGGATTTACTGCTTATAATGGGTGAAGAAAGGATGATTCAGGAACTGCCGGAACAATTTATCAAACGCATACAATGAATACTGAAACAATCAAGGAAATAGACGTACAGAGCGTTATGACCAAATCCGCACTGCCAGTCGGAGGATATTCGGTCAATCCTTACGTGGGATGCTCTCACGCCTGCAAGTATTGCTACGCATCGTTTATGAAACGCTTCACCGGGCATACAGAACCGTGGGGCGCGTTTCTGGACGTGAAGAACTGGAAACCGATAGCCAATCCGCACAAATATGACGGTGAGCGCATCGTGATAGGTTCCGTGACGGACGGTTACAACCCCTATGAGGAACAATTCCGCCGTACCCGCAGGCTGCTCGAAGAACTGCGCGGAAGCAACGCCGAGATTATGGTATGTACGAAGTCCGACCTCGTCCTTCGCGACCTCGACCTGTTGAAACGTTTTCCCAAAGTAACAGTGTCTTGGTCAATCAATACGCTTAACGAACAGTTTCGTGCGGATATGGACAACGCCGTGAGCATAGAACGCCGTCTGAAAGCAATGCGCCAAGTCTATGAGGCAGGCATCCGTACCGTGTGTTTCGTTTCGCCCATATTTCCGGGAATAACCGATGTAAAGACGATTATCAAGGAAGTGAAAGGATATGCCGATTTGATATGGCTTGAAAATTTGAACCTGCGCGGACAATTCAAAGGAGAGATAATGGCATATATCCGTGAGAAGCATCCCGAACTCTTCCCATTATACGATGAGATTTACAACAAGAAAAGGCTTGATTACTGGCAGGCATTGGAGCAGGACATATCCCAATATGCACAGACGCAAGGATTTCCCTATCGGGTGAACGATTTGCCTTACGGACGCTCGGAAAAAGGAAAGCCTGTCATCGTAAATTATTTCTATCACGAAAAAATCAGGCTCAAAAAATAAGATGTATATAAATTCCCGCTATGGGATGATAGCAAACAACTTCGGTATGCCCGAAACACAAACTTGCTACCATAAAAACAGAGTTCAGACTTTAAAACAACTCATAAACTTTGGGCAACTCAAAGGACTGCTCGCAGCTTCTTTCGGAAGCAAACGGGGGCGTTCAGGGGGCAACCCCACTGGCTCATTGGGGAGTTTTTAGCATGAGCGTCAGCGGTGCGTGAAGAAAACGCCATAATGAGCTATGGCTTTTGTTCCCAAAAGCCTGCGGCGGTGTCGGTTTTCCCTTGTCGGTCGGCAGAACGGAAGTCCGTCTGGCCAGCCTGCGGATGGCGATACTCACCTCCGTTGCTTCCACAGCAGGCTTGATGATGAATGAAAATCCGATGAATTGATGAATGGGCGACTTAACATACTAAAAGTCATAGCGATACATGCTCAACATTCTTTCATCAAACCGCTTGTCAAAAGAAAAGCGATGAGTAAGGCTGTGTCCGTTTTCTCTTTTCATCAGCCATATCCTTTTGTTGAGAGTTTGATGAGGATGTAAACCGCTGTTATTCTTTATGTTTATATATACTTTCATCAATTCATCAAAATAATAAATAGCACTCATGCAAATTACCATGCCGTATTCCGGCAGACTTGCAGGCAAGTCTGAAAGTTTTGAATTATTGAGAAGTGAAGATAACGCATTGATGTTCTGTAATATACGACCTAAACAACCGTTCAACAAACCCGTTCACAAAACATTTGGCGACGAAAAGAAAAATAGCACTTGTCTGTCTTTTCGCAAGCACAGCCTTTCCAACAGGGCGTTGCGTACCCTTGCGGCATTGGGTGTGTTGATACGGAAAGCGATTGCCACGACCATTGGCAGGGCATACGCCTCCGCACAATAACCGTTGGGAAGTCTGATGCGCCTTTCCACATCGCAAGGCTTCAGCACTCCGCTTTTGTACACGGCTCGGATGGCGGCACGGAGTGTCGGGGCGATTACATCGAACAGCCTTACCAACTCCATTTCGTTCATCCACACGTTGGCGGCATCGGACGGCACGGCAATCCTGCCGCACCCGTCCATCGTGATTGTTGTCCGTTCCATAGACTGTGCGTTATAGGACGAAACGTCCGCTTATCTTGCTCTCAAAGGCGGATATGTCGTTTTCAAGTTTAGCGTTGGTCACCTTCGCGTAAATTTGCGTGGTGGTTATATTCGTATGCCCCAAAATCTTGCTCACGCTCTCTATCGGCATACCGTAATTCAATGCCAAAACAGCGAATGAATGGCGGCTCAAATGGAATGAAACCGGCTTTTCTATCCCGCATTTCTTCGCCACAGCCTTGATGCGTTTGTTCACCATGTCAAGCGAGCCGATGTTGAAAAGTCGCTTGTCTCTTCTGAACGGCTCGTAACGCCTGATTATCTGCATGGGGATGTCCATCAGCTTGATTTGGAACGGTACGCCCGTCTTTTGGCGTTTCGACACAATCCATGATGCGCCATTCATCTCAACGATGTTGTCGGTGGTCAGGTTCTTGATGTCCGTGAACGAGATGCCAGTCCAGCAACCGAACAGGAACAAATCCCTCGCCAATGCGAAGTTGGGATTGTCCAGACTGATTGTACTCAACGCCTGAATTTCATCTTCCGTGAGAAAGCCTCGTTCCTTGTGGTCGGGGTCAACGTGGTACATCGCAAACGGGTTTCTCGGTATCTTGCCATTGTAGTGCGCCGTGGTGACGATGTGTTTCAACGGTATGGAGTATATCCACACGGACGATTGCGCCAGCCCGACCTCGTTTCGCAGGTACAGGCAGTAGTCACGGATGAAATCCTCCGTCAATTCGTTCATCGCCATGTCCGTCCGCTTGTACTGCCTCTTAATAAACTCCGCTACGTATTTGCGGACGGTCAGGTACTTCTGGTACGTACGCTTGGAGCGGTCTTTGCCCACCCGCTTGGCAAACGCCTCATTCTCCTTGTCAAAGGCTCGTAACAATGTTTCATACTCCGTGCCGATGCCTTGATAGGCGTTGCGTACCATTTCAGCCGTGACAAATGCCTCACGGTCGGAAAGCCGCTGGTAGTGCTTCGTTATCTGCGCCTTGATGTTGTCAAGCGCATAGTTCACCGTCACCGCCTCGCGGCTCTTGCCTTTCGCCCTGTTGCCTTTAGCATCCCACAAATCCTTGGAGATACGCTGCTTGCAACTGAACTGTGCGATAGTCCCGTTGATTGTAACCCGTCCCATGATGGGGACAATTCCATTCTTTTCCTTGCTTCCGTTTACATAGAAGACGGTCTTGAAAGTACTCCTCATAATCCTTGCTTTTTGTTTGGTGCAAAATTAGTTTATGGGAGTTGTAAAGGCAGAATGTAAACCTACGCAGAACGCAGAAATAGAGACCGTTAGTGTTAAATGTGCATCAGGTGTTGGGTAATGATTTGGAAGTGCATCTATTGCTGTAATCCGCCCAAATCCGTTTTTCCGCCCTTATGTCATTCCGTGCCACCCGAAGCCAAACCCTCTGACCGTCAGTGAGAATGCTCAAATTCGCTTTATTCTGCGTTTTATCCTATTATTTTCAGAAAAAAGATAACAAAATCGTCTTTCAAAGAGGGTATTGGGATAAACTTTCATTCTT
>CAJMNM010000001.1 GCA_905214795.1 uncultured bacterium | reverse complement strand
CCTAAGAATATTATCCGGTTTGAGCATACATATTTCTATATAAGAAACGGGATATTACAGCGATACACTTATAATCAAATATTTAGCAAACAAATTCGTGACACTGAATTTTCCCATCAAAACTATAACAATTTAAAATCTCAACTAAAATTCTTACATTCCTTTGTTCTTCTAATTAAAAATCAATATCTTTGCCACATGATATCCCGTTTCTTATATAGAAATTGGATATGTAAGTAAAATAATCAGTTGTTGTTTGTTTTGAGAAGTAATTTTTCAGGACAATATGTCTGAGGGTACAATCTGTGTTTGATTGTTTTTGTTGCAATGGCAATCTTTTTGAACGCTTACGGTTACGAATAATTCATGACCGTGGACGATGAAGTTCGTAACCGTGACCGATTTTGGCGTTTTGTATTTAAAAATCAGTGTTTTATATGTTAGTTGGTTGATTGCTAGTGACTTGCGGTTATCAAAGGCAGTCAGGCTGTTTCCTTATTGGATAAAATGTAGTGATTATTGACCGTGAAAAAACGCGTACGGTTACGAAAAAATCCGTGACCGTGCGGAATTTTATTTTGATACGGTTACGGGCGTAACCGTAACCGTGCGGAAAAAAGTCCGTAACCGTGGAGGATGAGATTCGTAACCGTAGGGAAAAAAGTTCGTAACCGTATGCGTTTTGGGCGGTAAAGTGGGATTTTTAAACCGATTATGAAATGTATTGACAAAATGAATCCTTCTGCTTATATTAAAATAGGTATAAGAGCAGGAGCAGATTTATGAAAATATGAGATCGGGGTATACAAAAAATGCCCGAATCCGACATAGGATTCGGGCATTAATATGAAAAGTATTACCTTATTTGATTTGGACTTTTCGTGCCATTGAACCGCATTTTATCAGGTACATGCCTTGAGGTAAGTTGATTTCTGAATTGTAACCTTTGTAAACAGTGTTTCCGCTGCCCAGGTGATATATCAGAATCAGACCGTTGTAACCGCTGATGTGGATGGTGTTCTGACGGATGGTAATATCGATTGCCTCATTTTCGGCAGAGATGATACCGGTTGCCTCGCTTGTAGAGAATGAACCGCTGTATTGTACGATGGTATTCTCTTCTTCGTCTAAAGCGTTGACCTTATAGTAATAGTCCGTTGACGCGGTAAGCTGATCTACAGTGAGGGTAATCAGGCTGCGTACGCTTCTAACGTTGACAATATTGCCGTCGGCATCCATCTGTATTGTGGCGAATAGCTGGGTCATGGCCTCATCGGTATATATTTCAAGCACATAGGAGTGTGCCTCAGGTATAGCGGCGAATGACAGGCTGACTTTGTCGGACGTTGGGGTTACATTGATGTCTCCTGTGTTGGGTACAGACTGGAATACGGCCGTAAGATAACGTGAACCGGTTGCCGTAAATTCTATTTTGCCCTGTGAGGACAGAACCGTGTCGGCCTCCATCCAACAAATGAATTTGTAGCCGGTGTGGGCGATGGCTTCGAGACTGGCTGTTTCGCCGTAGTTGTATTGGGTTATGCCGACAATCTCTCCGGCCCGATCAATATTCTTTTGAACGGTAATGACGATTGGGGCGGTGTCTTCGTTTATGTAATAGAACGCTTTCCAGCCTTGGGCAATGGAGTAGTATTGCTTGGCATTGTATGGTACGTAGAGATTACATTTGAACATGTTCATGCCTGTAAAAGTACCGCTTGCCGAAGCCGAAGCTTCATAGGCAGTAGGCGGCAGGGCGCTTTTTACGCGAAGAGTGGTCAGACCGCTGCAGCCGAAGAATGCCGCGTCGCCGACGCCTTCAGTGGTTGCCGGTAATTCCACTTCGTGGAGCATGGCGCAATTGTAGAACGTTCCGTAAGGAATCTGTTTGCAACCTTCGAGGATGGTTACCTTTGTCAATCCGGAGGGGATATAATAGGTGGTTTGCTGATTCAGTTCGTTCTTTTGTATGATTCCGGTCATGTTGTCTGAGGATGTTACGCTGAACAGTGTACCGAAGGTGCCGAAGTTGTTGCTGTTGCCGGCACCGGGGAACGGTATGGCCAGAGTTTCCAGTTGAGCGGATTGTGAAAGCAGACCGTCAGGCAGTGTTTCCTGAAGGGCAGAAAGGATAAGATGGCGCAGCTGTGCTGTCGGACAGAATGCAAAGTCGGATACCGGGCGGTGGAGAGCGACAGAGTCGAGCGCGGTATTGGTAAACGCGGTCTTGTCTATGCTAAGCTGTTGGTCGCCGGCTGTCGCGGTGAGCCGTTTCAGCGGTGTGCTGTCGAAAGCGGAGCCGCCTATCGTCTGGACAGTAGAAGGTATGGTGGCTTCTGTCAGATTGTTGAGATGTGCAAAGTTGTTCTGTCCAATTCGGGTAATGCCTTCGCTGATCTTCAGATTGTGAATGTGATAACGGTATGTATACCACGGTGAAGAACTGTATGAGTAATAGTCGGGGACATTGCCCGTACCGGTAATATAGAGGGTTTGTTCGTTAGGAGAAACAAGCCATTGCAGGCTGTTGCCGATGGTGTTGCCATAGAAACCGAGCCCGTTATATTTGAATCCGGTACCCCAGGACATGGCGTATGCGCTTTCTGTGCCTTTAGGAACGATGACATTCTCAATTTTAGGTTTGTAGCCGAAGATGTTGTTGCCGATGCCCGGAGGGGTGACGGCGTTGCACGTGATTTGGGTCAGGTCTGAATTGATATAGAATGCGTTGTTGCCTATTGCTTTAAGGTTGGCAGGAAGGGTGAGACTCTGCAGACTGGTACTGTAGAACGCAGAGTGTCCAATCTCTTGTAACCGGTCGTTAAATGTGACTGATTTAAGGCTGCTGCAACCCTGGAAGGCTGATTCGCCGACAGATATGGTCTGATCGGGTAAGGTAATCGTTTTGATTCTCGTGTATGCGCATGCGCTCTTGCCAATATGTTGCAAGGCTGCCGGCAGATGAAGTGAGTCGCACCGGTTGCAGGCATTGAACGCATAGTCGGTGATAGAAGTGATACGGTCGTCGAGAATGATATTCTTGATATAAGACTGATATCTTTTCCATCCGTAATCGGTGTTGCTCATTTCGCCTTCACCGTTGATGGTGAGTGTACCCTTATACAGTTCCCATGTCAGGTTGTTGCCACAGGTTCCGGTGATGGTGCCTGAACTTAGAAGCAGCAGAGTGTTCCATTCCGGGACGGCCTCGTAAAGGGCTCTGCTTTCGGCCGGAACCTGAAGGTCGAAGTCGAAAGCGATGGCTTCGAAACTCATATAGAGTTCGGGTGGTGTTGTAGCCTGAATGATGATGGTGGCCAGGTTGTTACAGTTGCTGAATGCCATATTGTCGATGATTCTGACATTTTTCGGGATGACAATTCTGGTCAGATTCTGGCAGGAGTAGAAGGCCATAGTATCAATTTCGGTCACATTTTCGGGTATGTTGATTTCTCTGATGTCTGTGCCATAGAATGTGTTGTTGTCAATATGGGTGATAGTTGACGGGAGACGTACAGACTGAAGGTATTTGGACTCGGCAAAAAGACGTTCGCCTATCCGGGTGATTCCGTCTTCCAGAATGGCTTCTGTCATATCGGTACAGCCCTGGAACGCGCCGTCGCCCAAACGTTTTACTGTGCCGGGAACGGTAATCTGTTTCAATGAACTGCCGCTGAAGGCGCCGTCATTTATGAGGGTGACGCTGGACGGGATGCTTACATACTGAACGTTTGACCCGCTGAAGGCTGAAGCGCAAATCTCGGTTGTGCCGTCTTTGATAACCACTGTCTCGTCTTGTGCGGCCTTACCTTTGAAGGCATATAAAAGCGTGCCAAAGTAAAGGCAGCCATCCGGCTGGGCGTTATACCATGCTGTCTGGTGCATGCATTGGCTTCCTATTTCTGTCAGGCCGGCGGGCAGGTTGATGTCGGCCAGCTGGGTGCAGTCATAGAAAGCGCAGGAGCGGATGGCACTGACGTGCTGGGGTAATTCAACGTGTGTCAGATTGCTGCATTTGTAGAAAGTGTATGGCTCGATGGCGGTGATGCCTTCGGGGATATTGACGGACGTCAGTGACTGGCAATAATAGAACGCATAACTGCCCAGATAGGTCAGACTTGAAGGAAGGGTGATGTCTTTCAGCTTTTCGCACTCGAAAAAGGCGCTGCCATGGATTTGTTGTATGGTTGATGGCAGTGATACACTCTCCAGATTGTCCATATAGCCGAATGCATAGGTGCCGATGGCTGTAATTCCGGGCTCGATGATGACGGTCTTGATGCTTTTGGCATAGTCGAACCATGGAGTTTCTTTTCTGATTGTATCGGGGATGGCGCCCGAGCCACTGATTGTCAGCACACTGTCGACAAGATGCCAGGTGATGTCTTTCCCGAATGAACCGCTGATAGGGCTGATGTAGGTGTATTGGTCGCCCCAGGCGCCTGCATAAAGAGATTCCGTACCTTCGGGGATATATACATATTTGATGCCGGCCCGATAAAAGGCATCTCTGCCCAGAACGGGCGGAGTGGTGCCTTCGCACCGTATGGTAGTTAATTCGCTACATTCGGCAAAGGCATATTCTCCTATTGATTCAACCGAAGCCGGCAGCGTGAGTGACTTGATGGCGGTATTCAGACCGAATGCGTAGTTTTTAATGGTACGGGTGGTGTCGGAAAGTATGATGTCGGTCAGCAGAGTACCGTTAATATAAAGGCTTTGCGCATGGCATACCGGAGTGCTGTTGTAAAAATTGAAGTTGATGTTGCTCCATTGGTCGACTGTGCCTTTGTAGTTGACGTGCTGGAGTGAAGGGCAGTAGTTATTGAAAGTTTCCTGGCATTCACGAAGGCTTGCCGGAAGCGTGATGGACTGAAGTGCCGTACAGCCGTCGAACGTTGCATAGCAGATGGTGTCTACCTTGTCGGGGATGACAATTTCTGTGAGACTGGAGCAATTGTTGAAGCTTATGGCTTCCAGCTTGGTTAGTTCGGCCGGCAAGGTGATGTGCTGCAAACCCGTGCAGTCGGAAAATGCACCTTGCCCGATATAACGGATGCCGTCTGGCAGTGTGATATCGCTGAGGCTGGTGCAGCCCTGAAAGGCATAGCGTTCTATTTGGGTGACTTGTGATGGAAAGTTCACTGTGGCGAGCGACTCACAGTCTTTGAACGTATATTGCTTGATGGTTGTTATACCGGATGGGAATGTCACGCTCTTCAGACTGGTACAACCGTTGAACAGGAAGGTGCCGATGTGGTGGATATTGTCGTGAAGAATGACCGATTCCAGAGATTTGCAACCGTCGAAAACACTGCCGCCCAGTGAGTCGACACTTTGAGGAATGGTAATCTGACTGATGGCAGAGAAGCCGGCAAGCCCCATGCCTTCAATAGCGGTGAAACCTTCGCTGAGATTCAGTGTAGTGGTAACACTGCCGTAACGGGAGCGTATATCGTCGTCTACCCGTAACTTGCCTTGGCCTATAATGTCCATGATACCGTCGCGGTATACCCATTTGTAATCTTGGTATTTGGCATGTCCGCCTTCAAATTTCAGTGTGTTGTAGGTGTGCTCAGTTCCCCAGGCATGAGCGTAAGCGCGTTCTGTAGATTCGGGTACGCTGATGTTGCTGAAGTATGACTCGGAAAAGGCGGCGCTTCCTAATTCGGGAGGTGTGGTAGCAAGGCAGATTAATGTGTCCAGGTCATAGCATTTGCTGAATGCGTAGTTTCCGAGGTATTTCAATTCTGGCGGAAGAATGATTTTGGTCAGTTTCCCGCATTTCCCGAAAACGGAACTGTTTATAGTGTCCAAAGACGCGGGCAGATTAATTTGGGTAAGAGCAGTGCAGTTGTAAAACGCGGAGGAGTTGATTGTTTTGAGACTCCCGGGAAGAATGGCGTTTCTTAGTCCGATCAGGTCGGAAAAGGCGGATGCGGAAACGGATGTAACTCCTTCGCCTACAACGACAACTCTTTTGTTGGTCTGGTTTTTCCACGGGCGATTGTAAGCGGTTGTCTCCATCATGGGGCCGGTGCCCTCGATGAAAAGGGTGTCGCCAACAGTTCGCCATGTAATGTTTTCTCCGTACGTTCCGTCGGCCATGGAGCTGACGGCGCATAAGACAGTGTAAAGAAAGGCTGTCAGGCGTAGTAAATGTTTTTTCATACGCATTATACAGGTTTCGTTTATAAATATATTTAGTTAAAGTAGAGTATGTTTTTTATGTAGGGCAGTACTGTATAATATAATTATGTAAACTCTGAAGCAAATATACTGAAAATAGTTAATATGCAGATTCTTAATGTGAAGTTATTTTAGTTCTGATGTGTAGATTTTTTATAGAGTGAGAGGCGGATGTTACGAATATGTTTTGTGCGGATATAAAAATGCCCGGAATATAAGGTATCCGGACATAGAAGAAACAGATGTTTCAGTTGTCATCGCCTTCGGCCAGGTGGCTCAGCGTGTCGTTGTCGGGGGTATTGTCGAGGTGGTAGATGCTGACAAGGCTGTGGGTCCGGATGGTGAGCCGGTCAAGGTCGGGGCGTTGTATGGTGGTGCGGCTGTTTCTGACGGAGAGGCGGGTGTGTGGACCATGACGCCCGGTGGAGTCGACAGAAACGGTGCCGGTGGTGTAGCTCCTGAACACGGGACGGTCTGTTGTGCTGTGGCGGTTGGGTTTACGGTTGTGTTTCATTGTAATGTGGTATTAGAAAAAGGTTATTGGATGAAGTTGGTCAGGAAGGGAACAGTCCGGAGGGCCGGACTGTTCTCCTTGAAGCGGGTTATACGCCCTGCTCGTCGTCGGTATCGGCGGCATCTGTCTGTTCGGCCATTTTGTGCAGCTGCAGGTCGCTGTATTTAAGGTCGAAGGCCTTTTTGAGTCCCGGAGCGGCAAGGAAGTTGATTCTGACGCGCTCGATGAGGTTGGTCTCATATTCTTCGGGGGTGGCGCTGCCCAGACCGTTGATGGACGGACTGAAGGTGCCGAGGTCGTCGAGGGTGACGCTCTTGCCGTCCTTTAACGCATAGAGTATGTGTTCCTGCATGGCTGAGAGTACGCCCAGGCAGTCGTGACGGGTGACGGTGCAGCAGGATGAGATGCGGCGGGCCAGTTCTTCGGTGGTGATTTTACCGGCCCATACCGGTGTGGCGTAGTATTTGCCGGGATCCTGACGGTTTTGTGGGTTTTTGCGTTCTACGATTTTGTAAAGTAACATGGTTTCTAGATTTTAAGGTTAATAATGAAGTGAATGATGGTTAGGGTTCTACGGCGTTCTCCTGTGTGGTCATTTTGTTGAACACGATATCGGCGTTTTTGAGCTCCATTTCGTGCTTGATGCCGGAACAGGGCAGGAAATTGATTCTGACTTGTTTCAACATGGAAATCTTATAGTCCTTCTCAGTCTGGCTGCCTTCGCCTTTGAGCGAGACGCTCAGCGTGCCCAGCTTGTCGAGTGATACGCTTTTACCGTCGAGAAGGGCATAGATGATTTGTTCGCGCAGGGCGGAGAGTACGGCCACGCAGTCGTGATAGGTAACTGTACAGGTGGCACTGATGCGCTTGGCCAGATCGGTGGTAGTGACATTTCCTGTCCAGATGAGTTTGGCGTAAAACTTGGCCGGCATCTCGGGGGCTTGCGGATTTCTTCGTTCTACTAATTTGTAAAGTAACATGGTTCTTTGCTTTTAAAGGTTAAACTGATGTTTGTTTGTCTTCCGGATGACATTGCAAAGATACGGCAGGCCAAAAACGCCTCGGTTGCTTTTGGCGGCCTTTGGTCGGATGTGGTAACATTTAGCAGAAAAAAGACGCTTCCGGTCACTTATCGGGTGGCCGGGACAGGAAAAGAAAAAAAGGTTGTGGAATGTAAGGATGAACTTACGATTTACGGCGGCGAATGCGCGGGAAAAGCTTACGGAAGCGGAGCAGGACGGCTGTGAAGCTGCTGCCGGCAATCACCAGGGTAACGGAAATGATGATGACGACAATGCCGGTAAGGATGCGCTGGGTAAACGGCTCGCCGAAGAGGGTGACACCGAAGATGACGGCTACGACCGGTTCCATGGCGCCGAGAATGGCGGTAGGTGTGGAGCCGATGTACTGCACGGCCAGTGTGGTGCAGAAGAAGGAGACGGCTGTAGGGAAAACGGCCAGGGCTATGAGGTTGAGCCAATAATACCAGCGGGTGGGCAGCGTGAGTGTGGTGCAGCCGTGGGTGGTGCCGATAAAGAGCAGCACGCCGAAGAGCAATACGTAGAATGTCAGACGTACCGTGGGAATCTGGCGGAGCAACGGACGGTTGACACCGACGATATAGATGGCGTAGGACAGCGCTGAGGCCATGACGAAGGCGATGCCGGTGGCGTTGAGCGTATCGCCTTGCTCGTTCTTGTAGAGCAGTCCGATGCCGAACAGGGCCAGCGTGATGCAAAGGATGGTCTGCAGCGTGAGCTTCTCGCCGAAGAAGAATGTCATGATGAGAGCCACCAGTATGGGGTAGACAAACAGGATGGTTGAGGCGATGCCGGCGGCCATATAATGATAGCTCATGAACAGCGTGAGCGAGGACAGGGCGGCCAGAATGCCCATGGCGGCTACGGGCAGAAACTCACGACGGGTCAGCTTGAGGCTGTGTCCGCGCATGTGGGTCATGATGCCAACGATGATGATGGCAAACAGGTAGCGGAAAAAGAGGACAGAGTTGGTGTCCATGCCGTCGGCATACAGTGGAAGGGCAAAAAGCGGATTCATACCGTAGGTGGCGGCTGCGATGATACCTAACGCATAGCCTTTAGTCTTGCTGTTCATGTGATGTATTGTTCTTTTTTAATAACGTGGTGCAAAGATAGCGAAAGTCGAAGGCAGAAAGCCAAACTTGTTTGAGTTTTATGCTAAGACGCATCCTATTTTATACAAAGATAGCGAAAGGTGAGAGCAGAGACAAACGAAAAACGCAGTTTTTAACGTTTGCACTATGCCGAGCCGCCTCCTGTCTTATGAAAAGATAGCGAAAGGCGAGAGCAGAGACAAACGAAAAACGCAGTTTTTAACGTTTGCACTATGCCGAGCCGCCTCCTGTCTTATGAAAAGATAGCGAAAGGCGAGAGCAGAGACAAACGAAAAACGCAGTTTTTAACGTTTGCACTATGCCGAGCCGCCTCCTGTCTTATGAAAAGATAGCGAAAGGCGAGAGCAGAGACAAACGAAAAACGCAGTTTTTAACGTTTGTGCTATGCCGAGCTGCCTCCTAGCTTATGAAAAGATCGAAAAATGTTCGATTATGAATGGATTTATGAGAAGTAATGTGAACTGTTTGACTTTCGGAGATAAGCATAGTTTTGTCATGTATTTATTGAAATGTGTCTTGAAGCAGATTCCCGGATATTATTTTTTTGAGAAATGAAAAATATTAGGTTGCAGAAGCTAATAATGATTTTCTTTTAACGGGCAATAAATCTCTTGCTTTTCGTGCAGATTTACAACGGTTTTTGCTATCTTTGGATAAGATAGGAGGCGGTTCGGCATAGTACAAATCAAAAACTATGTTTTTATTTGTCTCTGCGCTCACCTTTTGCTATCTTTGTCCAAAAGGTCTAAGGAATATTATAATGGAATATAATATAAAGGACAAACTGGAATGGACGGTCATCTTCATTCTTGAGTTCGGGCGCAAGTACGGACTAACGATGAAACAGGCCTTCAACTACCTGAGTCGTTATAAAGGAATAGATTTCATTGACCGCAACTACGGATATGTGCATACACAGTCGTTTGCCTCGATGGTGGACGACATTGCTGAATATTGTCATCGTCATGGAGGGGCATTGGTATGAAACTTTATCATGGGACAAACAGGGATTTCGATAGGATAGATTTACTGAAATCGAAACCGAACAAAGATTTCGGACGTGGATTCTACCTATCTGCAGATTATGAGCAGGCTTTGAGCATGGCACAAGTAAAAGTTGAACAGTTGGAGATTGGCAGCCCTATTGTACAAAGCTATCTTGTTGAGGACAATGCCTTGAATGATTTGAGTGTGCTCCGTTTCGACGGCTATTCTGCAGAATGGGCGAAATTTATCCTGCTAAATCGGAATAATCAGACTGGAAAGCCTGTACATGAATATGACGTGGTAATCGGTCCAATAGCTAACGATCGGGTCGGCGTACAGTTGTGGCGATACGAGAACCGTTCGATAGACCTTCCCACGCTTGTGCGCAATCTGCAATACATGAAAGGAGTAACTTTCCAATATTTCTTCGGTACGGAACGTGCCATTAAACTGTTGAAAAGGATATGAGCGAGAAAACGGAAATGATGGCGGATATGGTAAAGAACCTTGCCGTCTTGCTGACTGAACAATATAGCGGCATGACAATGGAAGAGGCGCTTGCCACAGTATTCAATTCGGAAACTTATCGGAAAATAATGGATGAACGGACGCATTTCTATTATCAAAGCTACTATTATGTGTTCGCTTTCTTGAAAGAGGAACTGACGAAAGGCAAGTTTGAATAATCGTATATCGGCCTGTTTATGCAGCTTTTCAGAAAGAAATTTATTCTTGTAAATGAGATTGAGTTATTTTGCTAACGGGGTAACCGGCGGTTATTTGCCGTACGGTTTACTTGCGTTCGGCTTTCTTATATATAGGAATATGTCGCATGGCGGCAGGCATAAAAAAAGCCCGCTTCGGTTAGAAGAAGCGGGTAGGAAGTACCCCCGCCGGGAATCGAACCCGGATTGGCGGTTTAGGAAACCGTAGTTCTATCCATTGAACTACAGGGGCAGATAAATGTAAAGGCTTGATTTTTGCCTGCAAGACTGCAAAGATAATATTTTTACGTGGAAAAATGAAAGATGATGCCCAAAAAACTTTCGGGGGCGCTTGGGACAGGCATTTTGAATGTGAAAAGCTTTACAAACTTAAGATTTGCTACAAAAAACGTGTATTTGATAACAAATATTACGCCTGAGGCTATTTTTAGCAGCAAAATATTTTGTTTTTTGCCAATTCTTTACGAACTTTGCGATGTTCGAGGGTAAAAAGACAACATAAATTCATAAAACCAAATAAACAGATATGGCAGAATCATTAGAAGTAAAGGAGCTGGACCAGGTTGTGGTTCGTTTCTCCGGAGATTCCGGTGACGGTATGCAGCTGGCGGGTAACATTTTCTCTACCGTTTCAGCTACGGAAGGTAATGATATATGTACGTTCCCGGATTATCCGGCTGATATTCGCGCCCCGCAGGGTTCGCTTACCGGTGTGTCGGGCTTTCAGGTGCATATCGGTGCCGGAAAGGTGTTTACGCCGGGTGACAAGTGCGACGTGCTGGTGGCTATGAATGCCGCAGCGCTCAAAACACAGTACAGGTTTGCCAAACCGACAGCCTGCATTATTATTGATACGGACAGTTTCCAGGAAAAAGACCTGGAGAAGGCTGCCTTCAAAACCAATGACCCGATAGAGGAGATGGGCATCAAGAACGATGTCATTGCCGCGCCGATTACACAGATGGTAAAGGATTGTCTGGCTGACTCGGGCATGGACAACAAAGCTATATTGAAATGCCGCAACATGTTTGCGCTCGGACTGGTGTGCTGGCTGTTCCAGCGTGACATCGAGATTGCCTTCAGCATGTTGCGTGAGAAATTTGCCAAGAAACCGGCTGTGGCTGAGGCTAATGTCAAGGTGATACAGGCGGGATATGATTATGGGGCCAACACGCACGCATCTGTGGCTCATACTTATAAGATTGAATCAAAGGTGAAGAAGCCGGGCAAGTATATGGATATCATGGGTAACAAGGCTACCGCTTATGGTCTGATTGCCGCTGCCGAGAAGGCCGGCCTGCGCCTTTATCTGGGTTCATACCCCATTACGCCGGCTACCGATGTGCTGCATGAACTGTCTAAGCATAAGAGCCTTGGCGTGACTACGGTGCAATGCGAGGATGAGATTGCCGGATGTGCCTCTTCAATAGGTGCTGCCTTTGCGGGCGCATTGGCCGTGACTTCTACCTCAGGGCCGGGTGTCTGCCTGAAGTCTGAGGCCATGAATCTGGCTGTGATTACTGAATTGCCGCTGGTGATTCTTGACGTACAGCGTGGCGGTCCGTCAACCGGTCTGCCTACCAAGAGCGAACAGACAGACTTGTTGCAGGCTTTGTTCGGACGTAACGGTGAGTCTCCGATGCCGGTTATTGCCGCTACTTCGCCGACCAACTGTTTTGACGCGGCTTACAATGCCTGCAAGATGGCGCTGGAGCACATGACACCGGTTGTGTTGCTGACCGACGCTTTCGTTGCAAACGGTTCGGGAGCCTTCAAGTTGCCTAATCTGGCCGAATATCCCGATATCAAACCGCCTTATGTGACCCCGGAAATGGCCGGACACTATACGCCGTATCAGCGTAATCCTGAAAATCAGGTGCGTTACTGGGCAATACCTGGACAAGAAGGTTATACACATATTCTGGGTGGACTGGAGAAGGATGGCCGTACGGGTGCTATCAGTACAGATCCTGAAAATCACGATCTGATGTGCCGTCTGCGTGCTGAGAAGGTGGCTAAGATTCCGGTTCCGGATGTAGAGGTTGAAGGTTGTGCCGATGATGCCGAACTGCTGATTGTAGGCTTTGGCGGAACTTACGGACACTTGCACTCGGCAATGGACGAGATGATTGCCGCCGGCAAGAAGGTGGCTCTGGCTCACTTCTCATACATCAATCCGCTGCCGGCCAATACGGCTGAGGTGATGAAGCGTTATAAGAAGGTGGTAGTGGCTGAACAGAACCTGGGCCAGTTCGCAGGATACCTGCGTATGAAGGTGGACGGTTTTGCGCCATATCAGTTTAATCAGGTAAAGGGTCAGCCGTTTGTAGTGGCTGAACTGGTTAATGCCTTCAACGAAATTTACAACAAGTAGTCTAACCCTGAAGAAAGAAGAAAAATGAGCGAATATACAGCGAAAGATTATAAGAAAGGGCAGCCACGGTGGTGCCCGGGGTGTGGTGACCATTTTTTCCTGGCTTCATTGCACAAGGCCATGGCCGAAATAGGCGTGGCACCGCACGAGACAGCGGTGATTTCCGGTATCGGTTGTTCTAGCCGTCTCCCTTATTATATGAATACCTATGCCATGCAGACCATTCACGGTCGTGCGGCAGCCATTGCCACTGGCTTCAAGGTGGCCAATCCGAATATCAGCGTATGGCAGATTTCGGGCGACGGCGACGGTCTGGCTATCGGTGGTAACCACTTTATTCATGCTATCCGCCGTAATGTGGACATCAACATGATTTTGCTGAACAACCGTATTTACGGTCTGACCAAAGGACAGTATTCTCCGACATCGCCACGTGGTTTTGTGAGCAAGTCTTCACCTTACGGTACGGTGGAAGATCCGTTTAATCCGGCTGAGCTTTGCTTTGGCGCGAGAGGACATTTCTTTGCCCGTGCGGTGGCGACCGACGCAGCCGGTACGGTAGAGATTCTGAAAGCCGCACATGCTCATAAGGGTGCTTCTGTATGTGAGATTCTGCAGAACTGTGTGATTTTCAATGACGGTACGCATGAGTCTGTTTATACCAAGGAAGGCCGTGCCAAGAACGCCATTTATCTGGAACACGGCAAGCCGATGCTTTTCGGTGAGAATAACGAGTATGGTCTGGTGCAGGAAGGTTTCGGCCTGAAAGTAGTGAAACTGGGCGAGAACGGCGTAACGGAAAAGGATATTCTGGTGCATGACGCCCATTGTGAGGACAACACGCTGCACCTGAAGCTGGCGCTGATGCAGGGACCTGACTTCCCGATTGCGCTCGGCGTAATCCGTGACGTAGAGGCACCGACCTATGATGACGCGGTGAATGAGCAGATTGAGGAAATCAAGGCCAAGAAGCCGTATCATAACTTTGAGGAACTTCTCTATACCAACGATATCTGGGAGGTGAAAGAATAACTTTCCGGAATGTAGGTTACAATTTATCACTTGGGGCATGCCGTAGCAGACGGTGTGCCCTTGTTTTTTTTGTTCCGGCGAGGCCGCTGAACAAGAATCAGAGTGTACCGGTTGACGGAAAGATGCAGATTTTATTACATTGTTATTACGCTTAGTATCATATACTATGCAAGCAAATCGGATGTTTAAGTGATAAAATGTAAAGTCCGTTTAGCAATTATGAAGTTCTGAAAACGCTTTTTGGAAAATTAACGGAATATAGGGCCGAATTAAGAAAAATAATTGCAGTAAAAGTTTTATTTGCAGGCAAAACTTCGTAATTTTGTAGTCGGAATCAGGACTGAAAAATATTATAACTTATAAATAATAACCAATTTTTATCTTAAAGAGAAATGGCAAATATTGATTTGAGTAAGTACGGCATTACTGGTGCCGTTGAGATTCTTCACAATCCGTCATACGACGTATTGTATGCAGAAGAAACCAAAGCAGGTTTGGAAGGTTATGAAAAGGGTAAAGAGACTGAGCTTGGCGCAGTTAACGTAATGACAGGTATCTACACCGGTCGTTCTCCTAAGGATAAGTTCATCGTTAAGGATGCAACTTCTGAGAACACTGTATGGTGGACATCTGACGAGTATAAGAACGACAATAAGCCTGTTACTCCTGAGGCTTGGACAGTATTGAAGGATTTGGCTGCTAAGGAACTTTCTAACAAGCGCCTTTTCGTAGTTGACGCATTCTGCGGCGCTAACGAAGGTACTCGTCTGAAAGTGCGTTTCATTGTTGAAGTAGCATGGCAGGCTCATTTCGTAACCAACATGTTCATCCGTCCGACAGCTGAGGAATTGGCTAACTTCGGTGAGCCTGACTTCGTTGTTTACAACGCTTCTAAGGCTAAAGTTGAGAACTACAAGGAACTTGGCTTGAACTCTGAAACAGCAGTTGTATTCAACCTGACTACTAAGGAACAGGTTATCCTGAACACTTGGTACGGTGGTGAGATGAAGAAGGGTATGTTCTCTATGATGAACTACTACAACCCATTGCGTGGTATCGCTTCAATGCACTGCTCTGCAAACACTGACAAGGAAGGCAAGAGCTCTGCTATCTTCTTCGGTTTGTCTGGTACAGGTAAGACTACCCTTTCTACAGATCCTAAGCGTCTGTTGATCGGTGATGACGAGCACGGATGGGATAACGAAGGTGTATTCAACTACGAAGGTGGTTGCTACGCTAAGGTTATCAACCTTGACAAGGAGTCTGAGCCGGATATCTACAACGCTATCAAGCGTGACGCTTTGTTGGAGAACGTAACTGTTGCTGAAGATGGTAAGATTGACTTCGCTGATAAGAGCGTAACTGAGAACACTCGTGTATCTTATCCTATCTATCACATCGAAAATATCGTTAAGCCGGTTTCTAAGGGTCCTCACGCTAAGCAGGTTATCTTCCTGTCAGCTGATGCATTCGGCGTATTGCCTCCTGTATCAATCCTGAACCCTGAACAGGCTCAGTACTACTTCCTGTCTGGTTTCACTGCTAAGTTGGCCGGTACAGAGCGTGGTATCACTGAACCGACTCCGACATTCTCAGCTTGCTTCGGTGCTGCTTTCTTGAGCTTGCATCCTACTAAGTATGCTGAAGAGTTGGTTAAGAAGATGCAGATGACCGGTGCTAAGGCTTACTTGGTTAACACTGGTTGGAACGGTACAGGCAAGCGTATCTCTATCCGCGATACTCGTGGTATCATCGACGCTATCCTTGACGGTTCTATCGAGTCTGCTCCGACTAAGACTATTCCTTACTTCGATTTCGTTGTTCCTACTGAATTGCCGGGTGTTGATCCGAAGATCCTTGATCCGCGTGACACTTACGATTGCGCTTGCAAGTGGGAAGAGAAGGCTAAGGATTTGGCTGGCCGCTTCATCAAGAACTTCTCTAAGTTCACTGGTAACGAAGCTGGTAAGGCTTTGGTTGCAGCTGGTCCGAAGTTGTAATTTTAGAATTACGGATATTGATTATAAAGGCATCCCGTTCTGCGGGATGCCTTTTTGTATATAGAAGGAAATTAGAGCGGGGAATAGTCGTGCTATTTAGACTGTGTATATTTTATTGTGCAAAATAAAAAATAATTCTGACAGATTTTTTCTTTTTGTTTTTAACAGATTTCTTCCTTGTTTCGTTTTAAATATTCTGAGTAACAGCAATATAATATTGCTGTGCGCAATAAGAATGAACTGAACTGTTAAATAAATTCTTTTCTTCAGTCTCCCTCGGAAACGTAAAAACGGGTTAAAAACGCACAAAATTAACTGATTAGATTAATTTTTGTATATCTTTGCACCTACTTACATAGATTTTATCTGTCATGAGAAAATTATTTTCCTCACTTTTACTGTTTTTCTGTTTCCTGCCGATTTTTGCGCAGATGCAGAATCCTGTAAAGTTTACCGTGAGTCAGAACAAACTGTCTGATTCCGAATTTGAGATTGTGTTCAAGGGCCAGATTGAGGCCGGTTGGCATGTTTATTCTACTGATATTGCCAGTGGAGGGCCGACTGCCGCAACGGTTGAGTTTGATGAAATCAAAGGTGCAGAGCCGGTAGGAAAGCTTAAGCCGACGGGACATGTCATCAAGAAATTTGATGAGATGTTCGGGATGGATGTGACCTACATGGAAGGGACGGCTTCCTTTACGCAGAAAATGCGTATTACAGGGCCGACTTATACTGTGAAGGGTTATCTGAATTACGGCGCATGCAACGATGAGAACTGTATTCCGCCCTCACAGGCTGAATTCTCTTATTCTGGTAAGGGAGTAGCCAAAGCTGCTGAAGCTGCTGATAAGGACGTTAAGGAGCAGGAAGAAGCAGAGAGTAAGGAAGAAATGGTTGCTGTGGATACCATGGCTGTAGACAGTATGGCCAATGTGGCAACAGTACAGCAGAATGACAGCGCGCTGGCCGGCGTGAGCGATTACTGGGCGCCGGTAATAGACGATTTGGCCGCTTTTGGCGAATCGGCTTCAAATGCAACTTCACAGGCTTGGTGGATGATATTCCTCTTGGGCTTCCTGGGAGGTTTGGTTGCATTGCTGACTCCTTGTGTATGGCCGATTATCCCGATGACAGTAAGTTTCTTCCTGAAGCGTTCGGGAGACAAGAAAAAAGGTGTGCGCGACGCATTCATCTATGGTATCAGCATTGTAGTTATTTATGTGGTGTTGGGTCTGGTAATTACCGGAATCTTCGGAGCAAGTGCTTTGAACGCGCTTTCAACCAATGCCATTTTCAATATCTTCTTCTGCCTGATGTTGCTGGTCTTTGCTGCCAGCTTCTTCGGTGCGTTTGAGATTACGCTGCCATCTTCATGGAGTAATGCTGTAGACAGTAAGGCTGAATCAACAACCGGTTTGTTGAGCATCTTCCTGATGGCATTTACGCTTGTATTGGTTTCTTTCTCATGTACAGGTCCGATTATCGGCTTCCTGCTTGTTGAAGTATCTTCAACGGGTAGTATTCTGGCTCCGACCATCGGTATGTTGGGATTTGCCATCGCATTGGCTTTGCCGTTCTCACTGTTTGCCTTGTTCCCCACATGGCTGAAGCAGATGCCGAAGTCCGGTAACTGGATGAACTGTGTGAAGGTATGTCTCGGTTTCGTCGAACTGGCTTTTGCCTTGAAGTTCTTGTCTGTTGCCGATTTGGCTTATGGCTGGCATATTCTTGACCGTGAGACATTCCTGGCATTGTGGATTGCAATCTTTGCGCTTCTTGGTCTTTATCTGTTGGGTAAAATCCGCTTCCCGCATGATGAGGATGAGGATGGTCGCATCGGTGTGACACGTTTCTTCCTGGCTTTGTTCTCCATTGCCTTTGCCATTTATATGGTGCCGGGTCTGTGGGGTGCACCGTTGAAAGCCATCAGCGCATTCTCACCGCCAATGAAGACTCAGGACTTTAACCTTTACGAGAATGAGGTTAAACCACAGTTTACAGACTATGATGCCGGTATGGCTTATGCCCGTCAGCAGGGTAAGCCTGTTATGATTGACTTCACCGGTTATGGTTGTGTGAACTGCCGTAAGATGGAGCTGGCTGTATGGGTTGACCAGAAGGTAGCTGACATCATGAATAATGACTATGTATTGATTACGCTGTATGTGGATGACAAGACACCTCTGCCTGAGCATATCAAGATAACCGAGAACGGTCAGGAGCGTACGTTGCGTACGGTAGGTGACAAGTGGAGTTATCTGCAGCGTATGAAGTTCGGCGCAAATGCGCAGCCGTTCTATGTATTGTTGGACAACAATGGTAAACCGGTGAACAAGTCTTATTCTTATGACGAGGATGTAGACAAGTATGTAGACTTCCTTGAAACCGGTCTGAAAAACTATAAAGACAGAAAATAATAGGACCTGAGCGGTCTGTCTGACATACGACAGCTTGTTTCTGTAAGACAAATGTTTATTACAGAAACAAGCTGTTTTTTTGTGATTCAGGCTGAGCAGTTTATGATATAAGGGAAAAATAAAACGGGTGTTTTTCTTGGCGAGGCGGTTGAAAACACTTATCTTTGCGCCGTACAGGTGTCCTTGAGTCCGGACGGACGGAAGGATGAAAAGGGAACCGGGTGAGAATCCCGGACAGAACCCGCTGCTGTGAATCTCTTTATTGCGTTCCGCATGTGCAATCCACTGTTTCGGTATAACGAAACGGGAAGGAGCGGAACAAGAGAAAGCCAGAAGACCTGCCTGTGCGTGAGTGATCTTATCCCCGGGTAGAAGGGAGACGGTCATAAGTTAGTTTCTCATAGACATAGAATTTTATTATGCTTCGCGGCATTCTTAAATGGAATGTGGCGAAAGACAAAAACGGACGTTATGATTCAGACTGTTGTAAAGCGCGACGGGCGTATAGTAGGCTTTAATGCGCAGAAAATCTCGGATGCAATCCGTAAAGCTATGGTGCATACTGCTCAGGGTGAGAATGAAGATCTGATTCACCTTATCAGTGAGCGTATCACCAATCGTGGAAAATCGCAGATGACCGTGGAAGAAATCCAGGATGCTGTAGAGGTGGAACTGATGAAAAGCCGCAGAAAAGATGTGGCTCAGGTTTATATAGCCTACAGAAACAAGCGCAGTATCGCCAGAAAGGCCAAGACACGTGAGATGTTTCTGGAAATAATCAACATCAAATCGAATGATGTGACGCGTGAGAATGCCAATATGAATGCGGATACGCCGGCGGGAATGATGATGAAATTTGCCAGTGAGTCGACGAAACCTTTTGTGGACGATTATCTGTTGAGCGAGGAGGTGAAAGAGGCTGTGCAGCATCATTACATCCATATTCACGACAAGGATTATTATCCTACCAAGAGTCTGACCTGTGTGCAGCATCCGTTGGACAAAATTCTGAAGAACGGTTTTTCTGCAGGGCACGGTGAGTCACGTCCGGCCAAACGGATTGAGACAGCCAGCATATTAGGCTGTATCTCTATGGAGACCGCGCAGAACGAGATGCATGGCGGTCAGGCCATACCGGCTTTTGACTTCTACCTGGCACCTTATGTGAGAGCCACATTTGTGGAAGAGGTAAAGGAGATGGAGCGGTTTACCGGAAATGATTATTCTGATTTATATGAACAGCAGATAGACGATTTTTTGGTTCGTCCGCTTGAAGGGCTTAGCGGAAAGGAGCGTGTGTTACAGCATGCTGTCAACAAGACGGTGGCCAGAGTTCATCAGTCTATGGAAGCCTTTATACATAATATGAATACCATACACTCGAGAGGCGGAAACCAGGTGGTGTTCAGTTCCATTAATTATGGGACGGACACTTCGGCAGAGGGGCGTTGCATTATCCGGGAGATACTGAAAAGTACATACGAGGGTGTGGGGAACGGTGAAACTGCGATTTTCCCTATTCAGATATGGAAAAAGAAAAGAGGGGTCAGTTATCTGCCGACAGACCGTAATTATGATTTATACTGTGAGGCTTGCAGGGTGACAGCGCGTCGTTTTTTCCCGAATTTTATCAATCTTGACGCGACTTTCAATCAACATGAAGCTTGGAAGGCGGACGACCCGAAACGTTATCTGTATGAAACGGCTACCATGGGATGTCGGACCAGGGTATTTGAGAACAAATTCGGACCGAAGACTTCAATCGGCCGCGGTAATCTGTCGTTTACGACCATAAATATTGTGCGACTGGCTATTGAATGTATGTCTGTTAAATCGGAGCAGGAGCGTATAGACACTTTCTTTGCGAAACTTGACCATATGTTGGAACTGACCGCACTCCAGTTGCACGAGCGTCTGTTGTTTCAGCAGACAGCACTGGCCAAGCAATTCCCGCTTGTGATGAGTTCATTGTGGAACGGAGCCGAAAGTCTGAAGCCGAACGATACCATAGAGCCGGTAATCAATCAAGGTACGCTGGGTATAGGTTTCATCGGACTGGCAGAGTGTCTGGTGGCTCTTGTAGGGAAACATCATGGTGAAGATGAAAAGGCTCAAGAACTGGGACTGCGTATTGTGGGCTACATGAGAGATTGCGCAAACAGATTCTCGGAGAAATATCAGCATAACTACAGTGTATTGGCTACGCCGGCAGAAGGTATTGCAGGGCGGTTTACACGGGCTGACCAAAAAGATTTCGGTGTGCTGAAAGGAATAACCGACCGTGCTTATTATACGAACTCCAATCATGTACCGGTGTATTATCCCTGTAGTGCCAAACATAAGGCGGAGGTGGAAGGACCTTATCATGACCTGACGCGTGGAGGACATATCTTCTACGTAGAGATGGACGGTGATGTCACACATAACCCTCAGGCAGTGATGCGTATGGTAGACATGATGGATAAATATAATATCGGTTATGGGTCGGTGAACCACAACCGCAACCGCTGTCTGGACTGTGGTTATGAAGATGCTTCGGCCGACCTGGATGTGTGTCCGCGTTGTGGCGGTACTCATATTGACCGCCTGCAGCGTATAACCGGTTATCTGGTAGGAACAACAGATCGCTGGAACCGTGCCAAGCTGGCGGAACTGAATGACCGTGTAAGGCACAATTAAAGCGTTCTAGAGATGATTTCAGTCATAAAGATACAGGAAAGTACCATTGTGGACGGTCCGGGCTTCAGAACGACCATTTATGCGGCCGGTTGCCCGAATGCCTGTCCAGGGTGTCATAATCCGCAGTCGTGGGACATAGGTAATGGTAAGCCTATGACAACGGAGGATATTATGGCTGTGGTGCGAGAGGATGAATTTGCCGATGTGACGTTCAGTGGAGGCGACCCGATGTTTCAGCCGGAAGGCTTCACTGAACTGGCTCAGGCCATAAAGAAAGAGACTAACAAAAACATATGGTGTTACACCGGGTATCTGTTTGAACGATTGGTGGAAGACCCGCGACGCAGCGGTCTGCTGAAATGGATTGATGTATTGGTAGACGGGCCCTATGTGGAGGCACGGAGAGATACCGGTTTGCTGTTCAGAGGGAGCAGTAACCAAAGACTGATAGACGTGCCGCGTTCTCTTGAGCAAGGACGTGTAGTGGCATATGATTTACAGGCGGACGGGATGTATCAGTCTTTTGGAGTCTGAAGTTCGGTCAGCAGTTGACTGTATGTCTTGTGAAGGACGGGATGCATTCCGTCCGGCGCGATTTCAGCAAGTGGTTCCATGACGAAAAGGCGTTCATGCATAAGCGGGTGTGGAAGTGTCAGATGAACCGTATGACTGTTGTCGGCTGTATAGTCAGCGTCAAGAATAACGTTATCATAGAGCAACAAATCAATATCGATGCTGCGGTCGGCATATTGTCCACCATGACTTTTATGTGTCCGGCCAAGATGCTTTTCGATATCCTGGGTGATAAACAGAGCCTGTTCGGGTGACAGCTCTGTATAAAAAGCCGCTACGGCATTGAGAAATGTGTGGGAAGACCGGAATCCCCAGGGAGCGGTTTCATAAAAAGCGGACAGGCGCTGACAAGTGCCTATCCGCTTTTTCAGTTCTTCAATGGCTTGGAGAAGGATGGCCTTGCGGTTGCCTAGATTGCTGCCAAGCCCGAGATAAAGTAATGCCATTGGTTTTTAATCTTCAAGAATGAGCATGGCGTCTCCGTAAGTACCGAAACGGTAACCTTCTTTGAGCGCCTCTTTATAAGCTTTCATGACCAAATCATAACCACCGTAGGCTGCTGTAAGCATCAGCAGGGTGCTGTATGGCATGTAGAAGTTAGCGACCATACAATTGGCTACGCTGAAGTCATAAGGTGGGAAGATGAATTTATTGGTCCAGCCGGTAAATTCTTTCAGGTGGCCGTCTGTACCAACTGCTGTCTCGATGGTGCGCTGTACGGTAGTACCTACGGCGCAAACCTTGTGGCCTGCATCCTTGGCTTCGTTGACGATGCGGCAGGCATCAGCTGTAACAAACATCTCTTCGCTGTCCATCTTATGTTTGGTTAGGTCTTCTACGTCAATTTCACGGAAATTACCCAAGCCACAGTGCATGGTAACAAATGCGAAATCGATGCCTTTGATTTCCAGACGTTTCATTAATTCGCGTGAAAAGTGCAGACCGGAACTCGGAACTGTAACCGCACCTTCGTGTTTGGCGAAGATACACTGGAAACGTTCCATGTCTTCGGGTTCGGCCGGTCTGTTGACAATGTGTTTGGGCAGCGGAGCCTCTCCGAGAGCGAACAAGGCAGCCTTGAACTCATCGTGCGGTCCGTCGTAAAGGAAACGGAGTGTACGGCCTCTTGATGTAGTGTTGTCGATGACTTCGGCGACCATAGAATCGTCTTCGCCGAAATAAAGTTTGTTGCCGATACGGATTTTACGTGCCGGGTCGACGAGTACGTCCCAGAGACGGAGTTCCTCGTTCAGTTCGCGAAGCAGGAATACCTCGATTCTGGCGCCGGTTTTCTCCTTATTGCCGTACAGACGTGCGGGAAAGACTTTCGTATCATTGAAAATGAACACATCCTTGTCGTCGAAGTAGTCCAAAATGTCCTTGAAGTACTGACGATGTTCGATGTCACCGCTTTTTTTGTGAAGTACCATCAACCGTGATTCGTCGCGGTTGCGTGCCGGGTAAAGCGCGATCTGGTCTTCCGGCAGTTTGAATTTGAATTGTGATAGCTTCATGATGTGATGCCTTTCTTATAATGTGTATAATTAATTGTTTTCGGTTGTGACCGGTTCGATATCCTGTTTGTCTAACCAGTCGGCAAAGTCTTCGATGTGAAGACAGTTTTCTACGCGGACTTCCCCTGATCGGGTGCGTCGGAGTGCGGTCAGATGGGCACCGCTTTCCAGAGCCTGTCCGATATCGCGTGCCAGGGCACGGATGTAAGTGCCTTTACTGCAGACCACACGGATTTCGATATCCGGGAGGTCGCAACGCAACAGTTCAAGTTCGTCGATAACCAAGGTCTTGGCTTTGAGCGGAACTTCCTCGCCTTTGCGTGCCAGATCGTAAGCCCGTTCGCCGTTAATCTTGCAGGCAGAGAATGTTGGCGGAACCTGACTGATTGTGCCGATGAAACGTGACAAGACCGTCTTTACCAGTTCGGGAGTGATATGTGCAGTGGGATATTCCGCATCAATCGGTTTTTCGAGGTCGAATGAGGGTGTCGTTGCTCCCAGACGTATGGTGGCTATATACTCTTTGGTATGAGCCTGAAGTGCTTCTATCTGTTTGGTAGCCTTGCCTGTACAGATTACCAGAACGCCTGTGGCGAGCGGATCGAGCGTGCCTGCATGGCCTACTTTCAGTTTCTTGACGCCGAGTTTGCGGCAAATGAGATAGCGCGCTTTGGCAACGAGGGCGAATGATGTCCAGCCATAAGGCTTATCGAAAGCCAGAATTTCTCCTTCCTTAAAGTTCACGTTGTCTATTTCTTTATTTATGCTACAAGCTGGTTGGTGATGATGATAGCGCCGACGATGGCACAATAGATGGCAAAGTATATAAGTTTACCTTTTTTGACGATGTTGATCATCCATTTGCAGGCAAAACAACCGGAAATGAATGCTGCCAGGAAGCCGATTGAGAGTGGAAGCAGTTCGATACTGCCGGTAGCGGCCTCTGCACCATGACGGATTCCCTTGATAATGTCGAGTAGGGCTTCGCCGAGGATGGGCGGAATAACCATAAGGAATGAAAACTGAGCCAGTTGTGCTTTGTTATTGCCAAGCAAAAGACCGGTGGCAATGGTTGATCCGGACCGTGAAAGACCAGGTAACACGGCGCAGGCTTGTGCGAGGCCGATGATGAAGGCGTCGCGCATGGAAATCTGTGCTTTCTGGCGTGGTTTCGCAAAATATGAGAAGGTGAGAAGAGCGGCTGTCAATAGCAGGCAGATACCTACAATAAGCAGTCCGCTTCCGAAAATATCCTCAACGGTATCTTTAAAGAATACACCGACGATGCCCACAGGAATCATAGAGATGATGATGTTGACCACATAGCGTTGTTCGTCGTTCATGCCAGGAGTCTTAAAATCGAACATGCCTTTGAACAGCCATGCGATTTCTTTCCAAAGAATAACGAGCGTGCTGAGTACGGTAGCTACATGAACGGCTACCGTAAAGGTGAGATTTTCCTCTCCGCTCATGTTGAAAAAATTAGAGGCAATGGCCAAATGGCCACTGCTACTTACCGGAAGGTATTCTGTCAGTCCTTGCAGAATACCCATAAGTAATGCTTCTGAAATGTCCATTGCTGCTTGCGTATGGTTCTATGTTTAATAATAACGGATAAATAAAGTCTTTTATTGCTGTATCAGATTATCTGATTTGTTTTCCTCTTCTTCAATTGGTGTAGATGGTTTGTGAAGAATGGCATAGATGATAAAAAGGAAACCGAAAAGACAAACTACAGGTGCGACTTTAATTCGTCTGACACTAAAAATATCTGGGTTGAAAAAACCTTCGTCACTGCCGGAACCAGACATAAGAATGAAGCCTATGATTACGATAATCATACCGATGGCAAGCAGAATGAAATTCTTTCTTTCAAATGCAAAATTTCTTTTATCCATAATTGGGCTATTATTGTAAAATGTTGATAATGCGTTAATAAACATCATTGGCTTTGAGACGCAGATACTTGTTGACGGAGAAGTATGTGCAGAGCAAAGTTAGCAGCAGGCCGAAAAGCAGAACTGCAGCTCCGACAGGAATCAACATCTGTTCGTCTATATATTGTCCGACCGTGGCGTCGTAATGCAGCATAGTACGGATACCAGCCAAAAGAATGGCGTTGGCCAGAACACCGGAAATCAACCCCAGCCAGAAACTACGGTTCATGAACGGGCGACGGATAAAGCCTCGTGTGGCACCGACCAGCTTCATTGTGCGGATAAGGAAACGGCCGGAGTGCAAACTCAATCGTACTGTGTTGTTGATGAGTGCAAAAGAGACGAGAGTGAGCAGTGCGGCAAGAGCCAGAAATATGTAGCTCAAGTTGCGGAGATTCTGATTGATGGAATCGACCAGTTCTTTCTGGTAGATGACATCCTCCACACATGATTGCTGCTTAAGATAAGAACTGATCCATACCAGACTGTCGGTATTGGAATATGCAGGTTGCATATGTAACTCGACTGATGCAGTAAAAGGGTTTGCACCCAAAAATTCCGAGGGGTCACTGCCCATGGCCTTGATTTGTTCTTTCAGAGCATCTTCCTTAGAAATGTAGTGGAGATGCTTGACAAAATATTCTGTGGACAGCTTTTTACGGAACGTATTGATATCCTGTGGCGTTGCGGCGTCGCTGATCAGAACGGTAACCGTAAGGTCCTCCTTAACCGAGTCGGAAAGGCGCTGGGCGAACAGCAGAAAAAATATAACCATACCGAGAAGTACCAAAACCAAGGTTGTGCTGACTCCTGTGGTTAACCATTGTAAACCTAAAGAGGCTTTTCCTTTTTTCATCTTCGTATGTTTCTGGGATGAGTTTTTGTTGCGATTGTTAATTATTGGGTAATATCGGACGATTTGTCAACAAGTTTGCCCTTTAAAGTGGCAGACGAACTGTCTGTGATGCGGACGGTGACAAAATCGCCGATGTGGCTGTTTCCCCGGTCGAACACGACAACCTTATTCTGTTCTGTCCGGCCGAAAAGCTGGTCGCGCGAACGTTTGCTGACGCCTTCTACCAGAATCTCGTAGGTGCGACCTTCGCAACGTTTGTTGCTTTCGGCTGATAACTCATTCTGTAAAGCGATAAGTTCGTTCAGTCTTCTGATTTTAACCTCTTCAGGGACATCATCTTTCAGATGTTTGGCGGCATAGGTGCCTGGTCGTTCAGAATATTTAAACATGAATGCGCTGTCGTATCCGCATTCGCGCATGAGAGAAAGAGAGGCCTGATGGTCTTCTTCCGTTTCGGTGCAATAACCTGAGAATATATCGGTGGAAAGGCCGCAGTCGGGAATAATGCGACGAATAGCAGCCACACGGTCGAGATACCATTCACGGGTATATTTACGGTTCATCAGTTTAAGAATACGGGTGCTTCCACTCTGTACGGGCAGATGGATATGACGGCATACATTGGGTTCTTCAGCAATAACCTGAAGGGTCTCGTCACTCATATCTTTGGGATGTGAGGTAGTAAAGCGGACACGCATTTGCGGAGCTTCGCGGGCTACCATACGAAGTAATTGCGGGAAGGCTATGGTTTCACCGTTATTGTTTGTCCACATGTAAGAATTGACGTTCTGACCCAATAATGTGACTTCTTTGTATCCTTTGTCGCGGAGATCGCGTACTTCGTTAAGGATGCTCTCCACATCTCGGCTGCGTTCGCGTCCACGGGTATAAGGCACAATGCAATAGTGACAAAAATTATTGCAGCCACGCATGATACTGACAAAACCGGAAATGTGCGGTCCGCAAAGACGCTGCGGGATGACATCTCTGTAGGTCTCGGTGGTAGACAGTTCTACGTTTATGGCTTTGTGTCCGGTTTCTACCTGTGCAATCAAATCGGGAAGAGTCAAATAAGCGTCTGGTCCCACAACAAGATCCGCATGATGGTTGGTAACAAGTTCTTCTTTTACCCGTTCTGCCATACATCCGAGAACACCGATGATAAGCGATTGTCTTTTACGGCGCATGGCATTCAGGAACTCCAGCCGGTTGATGATTTTCTGTTCTGCATTGTCGCGTACAGAACATGTGTTTAGAAATACGGCGTCGGCATCATCCAATGTCTGTGTAGTTTCGTAGCCCGCCATGCCCATGATGGAAGCTACGACTTCGCTATCTGCCACGTTCATCTGGCAACCGTAGGTTTCGATAAAGAGCTTTTTCATTATTTGCTGCAATTTGACTGCAAAGATAGCTATTTTAACTTATATAGGCGCAATCTATAATCTGTAAAGAATTGCAAGATAAACTTATTAATAGTAAAAAATGTTAAAAAATAAATTGTATTTGTGATGATTATTTGATATATTTAAATTTTTTAGGAATTTTGTGAAAGATAAAAAACATTAGATTTTTTCATAGTTAAGGTTTAGTTTAGTAGAAGGGAGTCGTGAGATTCCCTTTTATCTTTTAAAGTTGTATTTTGTTGATTTATAGATTTAAAATAAAAGTTTTGATAGGTTTATAAAAAGTAAATCGTTTTTCTGTAAGTAAAAATATATGTATAATATAAGGACCTTAACACATTGAATTATTGGATTTTTTTATATTCAAAGAATTTGAAAGATTAGAAAATTTGCATCGAAAAATAACGGGTAACGATTCTTGCTCGTTAGAAATAGAAGTAAAGTGTAAAAAAGAGCAGAAAAATGAATTCGTTACGTATCGTGACATATTTTTAAAAAAAAGTACTAACTTTGTGCGTAGCAACTAACAAAATAATATAATTAACCGATTCTATGAGATTCAACAAAATTACAGCTGCAGAAGCGGCTTCACTGATTCAAAATGGAGATGCCATAGGTTTGAGTGGATTTACACCGGCCGGTGTTCCAAAATGTGTTCCGGCTGAGATAGCTAAGAAGGCAGAGCAGGAACATGCTGCAGGCAAGGAGTTTAAAATTAATATTTTCACAGGCGCGTCTACAGGACAAAGTTGTGACGGAATGTTGGCTAATTCGCATGCAATTAAATTCCGTGCGCCTTATACAACGAATAAGGATTTCCGTACGCATGTGAACAAAAATGAAATCTCTTATTCTGATTTGAATTTATCCAATATGGCTTCGCAGCTTCGCCAGGGGTATCTTGGTAAGGTGGACTGGGCTATCATAGAAGCTTGTGAAATTGAACTGGTGGGTAATAAGGCACACATTTATCTGACTGCTGCAGGCGGTATCAGCCCGACAATCTGCCGGTTGGCTCAGAAAGGCATCATTGTGGAACTGAATGCTTTTCACAGTAAAAGCTGTATGGGGATACATGATGTTTATGAATTGGAAGAAACGCCTTATCGCAGACCGATTATGATTATGAAGGCTAATGACCGTATTGGTAAGCCTTATGTGGAAGTGGATGCAGACAGGGTTGTCGGGGTAATAGAATGTGATATACCTGATGAGGCACGTGCGTTTAAGGACCCGGATGCCATCACTACACAAATTGGTATGAATGTGGCTGATTTTCTGTTGGATAACATGAAGAACGGAAAAATTCCACCAACTTTCTTGAATTTGCAGAGTGGTGTGGGCAGTGGCGCCAATGCGGTGTTAGGTGCTTTGGGTAAATGTCCCGAAGTGCCTAATTTCAGTATCTATACCGAAGTTTTGCAGGATGCTCCGGTTCAATTGATGCGCGAAGGACGCGTGTTGTCTGCTTCTGCCTGTTCGTTGACAGTGACTAACGACTGCTTGAAGGGTATTTATGATGACATGGACTTTTTCAAGGATAAACTTGTACTTCGTCCTTCTGAAATTTCTAATTCTCCTGAAGTTATTGCCCGTATCGGAGTTTGTTCGTTGAATACCGCTATTGAAGCAGATATTTACGGTCATGTGAATTCTACTAAGATTTGCGGCACAAAGATGATGAATGGAATCGGAGGATCTGCTGACTTTACAAATAATGCGTATTTGAGTATCTTTACTTGTGGGTCCACAACCAAAGGAGGTACTATCAGTAGTATTGTGCCTTTCTGTTCGCATATTGATCATACCAGCCATTTCGTAGATGCTGTGATTACGGAATATGGTGTAGCAGATTTGCGAGGAAAATGTGCGATGGAGAAGGCTGAGGAAATGATTAAGGTGGCACATCCGGATTATCGTCCGATGTTGCGTGATTACCTGAAGTATGCAGAACGTTATGGCGGTCATACTCATCATTGTCTGTCGGCTGCCTTTGCTATGCATGATACTCTTGTAAGAAAAGGAGATATGCGTTTGACTGATTGGGCAGAATACATTAAATAAACGATTGATAAGGATATATATAGGCGACCTACTGCATGTTTGGACAGTAAGTCGCCTTTTGTTTTTAATATGCTTTTTTCTTAAAAAAGATTAACCAAACAGATGTCGCGTAATAAATATGTGTTGTTTGTTGTATTTTTGTCGTACAAAATAAGCTTAGTGTATCAAGCGTTTATTAAAATAAAAAGGCAATGAAGAGAATAACAGCGTGTTTAATTTCGTTTTTAGGCAGTAGTGTCATGTTCGCTCAGCAGGCTTTGACGCCAGAGGTGCTGAACACACTCTCAGAGAGTTACCAAAATAGTGCAACAGATAAAGCTGTTCGTAATGCGCTTAATGTGAATCCTATTAAAAAACTGTCTCAGAACGCTGCTCAGTCGGCTCAGCCTGATACATGGTTTAGTGTGAAAGTCAATAGCTCGGGTATTACCGACCAGCAGTCAAGCGGACGTTGTTGGTTGTTTACAGGTATGAACGTTTTACGTTCTCAGGTAATGGCTAAGACAGGAATGAGTAATTTCCAGTTTTCTCAGGTTTATACCTTTTTCTATGACCAGTTAGAGAAAAGCAACTTGTTCTTGCAAGGTGTGATAGACACACGTAAAAAACCGATGGACGATAAGATGGTGGAATGGTTGTTCCGCAATCCGTTGAGCGATGGCGGTCAGTTTACGGGTGTGTCGGATTTGTTTGCTAAGTATGGTGTTGTACCTAAAGAGGTGATGGCAGAGACTTATTGCAGCGATAATACGTCTGAATTTGCATCGTTATTGAAACGTAAACTGCGTGAATACGGATTGCAGTTGCGGGATCTTGCAGAATCAGGTAAGTCAGAAAAGCAGTTGGAGCAGCAGAAAGTAGAGATGATGAAGACAGTATACCGCATGTTGGTTTATGCATACGGTGAGCCTGTAAAGACTTTCAAATGGGCTCCGCGTAAGGACGGTAAGATTGTAGGCGAGTTGAAGGAATATACTCCGCAAAGCTTCTACAAGGAAGTTTGTGGCGGTGAGGATTTGAATGCTAATTATGTGATGCTGATGAATGACCCTTCACGTCCATATAATAAGGTATATGAGATTGATTATGACCGCCATGTTTATGACGGACACAACTGGCTTTATATTAATCTGCCGATAGAGGAAATCAAGAAGATGGCTATAGCTAGTCTGAAAGACAGTACAATGATGTATTTCAGTTGTGATGTGGGTAAGTTCCTGAATATAGAAAAAGGTACATTGGATTTGAATAATTATGATTATGCAAGTCTGTTCGGAACAACTTTTGGAATGAATAAGAAACAGCGTATTCAGAGCTTTGACAGTGGAAGTACTCATGCCATGACATTGATGGCTGTGGATTTGGATCAGAATGATAAGCCGATAAAGTGGATGGTAGAAAATAGCTGGGGTGCGAATTCTGGTTATAAGGGACATCTGATAATGACAGATGAATGGTTTAACGAATACATGTTCCGTGTGGTAGTCAATAAAAAGTACTGTCCGTCAGAAGTATTGGATATTCTGAAGATGAAACCAGTCCGTTTGCCGGCATGGGATCCGATGTTTCAAAATGAACTTTAAAAACTACATATCAATAAAAACGTTTTAAGGATGAAAAAGATAAGAGCAGCAGTAGTGGGATATGGAAATATCGGCCATTACGCATTACAGGCCCTGGAGGCTGCCCCTGATTTTGAAGTCGCTGGTATTGTGCGTCGTCAGGGTGGAGATAACAAACCTGAAGAACTGGAAAAATATGAAGTAGTAAAGGATATTCGTGAATTGAAGGATGTGGATGTAGCTATTTTGGCAACTCCAACCCGTAAGGTAGAAGAATATGCTAAGGATATTCTTTCGTTGGGTATCAATACAGTCGACAGTTTTGACATTCATACTCAGATTACCGATTTGCGCCGTTCGCTGAACGAAAGCGCGAAGGCTGGTAATGCTGTGTCTGTTATATCTGCCGGATGGGATCCGGGAAGTGATTCTATTGTTCGTGCTATGTTGCAGGCGATAGCTCCGAAGGGGATTACCTATACAAACTTCGGTCCGGGTATGAGTATGGGACACACTGTAGCTGTGAAGGCAGTCGAAGGTGTGAAGGCTGCTTTGTCAATGACCATTCCGACTGGTACAGGTATTCACCGTCGTATGGTATATATTGAAGTGAAGGAGGGGTATGAATTTGCAAAGGTAGCTGAAGCTATAAAGAATGACCCCTACTTTGTCAATGACGAAACACATGTTATTGAAGTACCTTGTGTAGACGAATTGCTGGATATGGGACATGGCGTTAATTTAACGCGTAAGGGTGTTTCCGGCAAGACTCAGAATCAGTTGTTCGAGTTTAATATGCATATCAACAATCCGGCTCTTACTGGTCAGGTTCTTGTTTGTGTGGCACGTGCTTCAATGAAACAGCAGCCGGGTTGTTACACAATGATTGAGATTCCGGTTATTGATTTGTTGCCGGGCGACCGTGAGGAACTTATCTCACATCTAGTATAAGCTTTGCTGGTTGTACGCAGAAAAAAGTGTTTAATAATAGTTTTAAATAAAAAGAGGTATCCGGAATTTCCGGACACCTCTTTTTGTATTAAGGTAAGATTATTATTTTATTTCTTGAATTTGATTTCATATAAGTCTTTTCTTCGGTCTTTCAGCGTACGTACACTGCCGTATGTATGCAATTCGTTGAGCAGGTCAAGATCAACGTCAGAAACTAGAATCATTTCTGTGTTAGGGGTGGCTTCTGCACGTTTGCCATCAGTAGGGAAGGCGAAGTCGCACGGTGTGAATACACCAGATTGGGCATACTGAATATCCATATTGTGTACACGTGGCAGATTGCCCACGCTACCAGCGATGACCACGAAACATTCATTCTCGATGGCACGGGCTTGCGCACAAACACGTACACGCGAGTAAGCGTTCTGTGTATCGGTAAGGAATGGTACGAACAGGATTTGCATGCCTTGATCGGCCATGATTCTGGATAGCTCAGGAAACTCAACGTCATAACAGATCAGAACGCCGATTTTTGCACAGTCGGTTTCAAATGTTCTGACTTGGCTGCCTCCGGTCAGTCCCCAGCTTTTTATTTCTTCGGGAGTGACATGTATCTTTTCATACATGTCATAGGTTCCGTCACGACGACAAAGGAAACCTACGTTGTACAGACCATCCTCACGCTGATGAGGCATACTTCCGGTAATAATATTGATGTTGTAGCTGATGGCCAGTTTGATGAATCGGTCGCGTATTTCGTCTGTATAAGAGCATAACCCACGTATCGCCTGTGATTCGCTCATGTGATTAAACTCTTCCATTAAAGGTGCGTTGAAATATTCGGGGAAGAGAATAAAGTCGCTCTGGTAGCCTGATACTGCATCAACGAAAAACTCAATCTGTTCGAATAAGTCGTCAATTGAATGGTAGTTGCGCATTTGCCATTGTACCAGGCCAACGCGTACACTCGTCTTGGCTGGAATGGGATTTTCGGTAGGTGGTTGGTAATAGATGTTGTCCCATTGAAGCAGGCAGGCATAATGGCGTGATTCCTCATCGTTGGGCAGATAATTGGTCATGACCTTGCGTACATGAAAGTCATTAGATAATTGGAAGGTCAGTACCGGATCGAATATTTCACGCTTACGTACCTGCTCAATATACTCTTTAGGACGCATTTTGTCAGCGTACTTATGATAATTAGGTATACGTCCGCCGAACATGATGGCTTTAAGATTAAGCTTCTCGCAAAGGTCCTTGCGGTATTCATACATTCGTCTGGCCAGACGCATGCCGCGGTACTCGGGATGTATAAAAACCTCTATACCATATAGAATATTACCTTTAGGATTATGTGTGCTGAATGTTTCTTGTCCGGTTACTTTTGCATAAGTATGATCGCCTTTTACCAAGTCATAATCCACAATAATAGAAAGTGCACATCCTACAATCTTGTTATCAACAACAGTAACAATCTGTCCTTCGGGGAAGATGTGCAATAGGGTTTCAATTTGTTTATGTGTCCAAAATACATCGCTGCCATCAGCATAAACACGATGAAAAGACTGGGCAAGCTGGCTGTAGTCCTCTATTTGAAGGGGACGAACCTGAATTTTACTGATATTCTGCTTTTCCATAAGTCGGTGATTAGTTTATCGGATACAAAGGTACAGCTAAAATTGATGTATTGTATAAAAAAAAGAGAAAATCATGATTGCTTATATCTAAATAAAATGTAAGTTAAACTTTCAGCTTGGAAGTATAAGCGTGAATGATGAAAAGTGTTATAAAAATTAAGATTCTATTTTAAAAAGATAGTATGTAGGCAATAATGTGATAAAAAAGATATTATCTGTATTGTTTTTTTAAGTATAGATGTTTTTTTTACATAAAAATGCTTCTTGTTAAATCGTATAATTCTTATTGTTTGCGTTAAGTTGCTTAATATTTAGTAGTTAGTGCGTGGTTTAATAGAATATAGTAAGTAATTCTTAGGTTATATTTATGTTATAATTTTACGCTTTTGAGGTATAGAAATGCGAAATCAAACTGTAATTGCTGCTAAGTGTTAAAAGTTAAAAAACTGCCTTTTTAAAACTTTTTGCCTCTATTTGTACTAATTTTAAATAAAAAGTGCTAACTTTGCGGCCAATTATCACCAAATATATCATTCAATTTTCTATTTTACACTCCTGAAGAAATGAAAAGAATCTATCTTTTGTTAATTTTTTTGGTTATATGTGGAGTAGGTTCGTCTTGGGCTCAGGCATTTCGTGTTACAGGTGAAGTGATTTCAGCTGTCGATAAAGAGCCGTTGATGGGCGTTACGGTCAGAGAGAAAGGTACGTCACAAGGTGTGATAACCAATCTTGATGGTAAATTCAACATAGAACTAAAAGGACAGAAAACCGTATTAGTATTCACTTACGTGGGAATGAAAACCAAAGAAGTGACAGTTACACCATCTACTCCGGCTTTGACCATCGAACTGGAAGATCTGAATAAGCAGATTGACGAGGTCGTGGTTATTGCTTATGGTACTCGTAAAAAAGGTACGATTGCCGGTTCTGTAGCTTCTGTTGGTGGAAAAGAACTTGAAAATGTACCGGCAGCAAGTTTTGATCAGGCTTTGCAAGGTAAAGCAACAGGTTTGTCTGTTGTGTCGGCATCTGGAGAGCCGAGCCGTGCTTCTTCATTCCAAATTCGAGGAACTAACTCAATTAATTCCGGAACAACACCGTTGTTTATTCTTGACGGTGTGCCGGTAGAGGCTTCTACATTTAATGCTATCAGTCCGAACGATATTGAGTCGGTAAGTGTGTTAAAGGATGCTTCCGCTACATCCATCTATGGTGCGCGTGCTGCTAACGGTGTAGTTGTGATTACTACCAAACGCGGAAAACAGGCCGGTGAAGCTAAAATCGGTTTCACTGCACAGTGGGGTTTCTCTCAATTGGCTGGTGATAACTGGGATTTGATGAATACTGCAGAACGTATTGCTTTTGAGAAAGAGGTCGGACAAGACCTGGGTGATGATTATTATAATACGATTCGCAATACAGATGTGAACTGGCTTGATGAGGTTTACAATAATAATGCTCCGCTTCAGAGTTATGAGCTGAATGTCAGTGGAGCTACTGATAAGACTAATTATTATGTGTCTGGTGGTTTCTTTGATCAAGACGGTATTGCTCAAGGTTCAACCTTCAGCCGTTACAATATCAGAACCAATGTAGAACATAAGGCTAAAGACTGGCTTAAGCTGGGTACTAATACACTTATGGCTTATGAAGAGATTGAGCAGGCTGTCGATGGTAATTATGCCATTTATGCTCCTATCTCAGCCGCTATGTTTATGATGCCATATTGGAATCCATATAATAAGGATGGCTCTTTGGCTTCCACCAATGATGGTACATGGACCGGAAGTGGTATTAACCCTATTGAGTGGATGGACCAGAATCCGGTACAGCATAAGTCTTATAAGTTAATATCATCAGTATTTGCTGAACTGACTCCTATGAAGGGGTTGACTATCCGTTCTCAGTTCGGTGTGGATTATGCACATGCCACTTCCTTCATGCAGTCATTCCCAAGTTATAGTCTGAATAACGGTTCCGGAGCTGCTGGTCGTGCTTCTTCTGATGATCTGACATTGACGGTAACCAATACAGTAAACTATAATTTTGATATAGACGGACGCCATCGTATAAACTTGTTGGTTGGTCAGGAAGGCGTTAATTATCATGATGAATCTTTCACGGTACAGACTGACGGACAGACAAACGATGCGTTGACAAATCTGACATCCGGTTCATATGCAAGCTCATGGAGCGATGCGACATCGGAATATGGCTTCCTGTCATTCTTCGGACGAGGCGAGTATAATTATGATGCACGTTATTATGCGGATTTCTCCCTTCGTGGTGATGCGTCATCTCGTTTCGGTAAGGATAATCGTTGGGCAACATTCTGGTCTATTGGTACAATGTGGGATATCCGTCACGAGGCTTTTATGGAGGATTTGGATTGGTTGTCTAATGCTCAGTTGACCTTCAGTACGGGTACTTCCGGTAACTCTTCCATATCTAACTATACACATATGGCGTTGGTTAGCGGTAATGTAAATTATATGGGAACGACAGGTCTTGTGCCATCCTCAAGAGGAAATGAAGACTTGACATGGGAGAAACTGTGGACTACCAATGTAGGCTTGCGTTTAGGCTTCTTGGATCGTATTAATTTTACGGCAGAATTTTATAATAAGAAAACAACAAACATGTTGATGAGCGTGCCTGTAAGTTATGCTGACGGTGGTTATGGTGCACGTTGGGATAATGTCGGTGCGATGGTGAACCGAGGTGTGGAACTTTCTGCAGATGTGGATGTTATCCGTAATAAAAATCTTGTATGGAATGTCTACGCTAATGCTTCATATAACATGAATAAGTTGACAGAACTTTATAATGGTATTGAAGAATATGTGGACAACAATGTTACAATGTATGCTGTAGGTAAACCGGTTACCGGTTTCTATATGGTTCGTTATGCAGGTGTTAATCCGGCAAATGGTGATGCTTTGTGGTATACCAAGGATGGCGAGATAACCAATGTGTTTAGTGAAGATGACCGTGTGTTTATCGAAGGTAAAAGCTATATTGCACCATGGCAGGGCGGTTTTGGAACATCGGTAAGCTGGAAGGGACTTTCTGTTGCAGTTCACTTCAGTTGGATGGCAGATCGCTGGATTTACAATAATGACCGTATTATGACAGAGAGTAACGGATTGTATACGGCTTATAACCAGTCAAAACGTTTGCTTTACAATCGTTGGAAAAAACCGGGTGATGTAACTGATATTCCTAGATATGGCGTTACACCACAGTTTGATACCCATTATCTGGAGAATGCCTCATTCTTAAGACTTAAGAATTTGATGGTTGCATATTCACTTCCTAAAAAATGGATGGAACGCACCCGGATACTTGAAAATGTGAGAATATTTGCTCAAGGACAGAATCTGTTGACATTTACACCGTTCAGCGGTTTGGATCCTGAAGTGAGTGCAAACATATATCGTGCACAATACCCTTCAACAAGACAATTCACATTCGGTGTAGAACTTAATTTTTAAACAATGAGAACAATTATAGGGTCTATTAAAGTTTGCTTCATAGCCATGGCGCTGGCTGTAACTGCGACTTCATGTCTTGACAAAGTTCCGACGGACGCGGTACCGGCAGATCAGGCCATCAGAAATGTTGAAGAAGCTAATCAGGCGGTAATCGGTATTTATGCTGACTACAAGAGCGCCTATCTTTATAGTGGCAACTTGACGTTGCTTCCGGATATCCAGTCCGATTTGGTCTATGCGATTAATGGTAATACCAATGTTTATGGAAACATCTGGAGATGGAATATCCTGCCTACAGATGAGGATATAGAAAAAGTGTATGGTGCTTTATATAAGGTTATTGGTGACTGTAACTTCTTTTTTGAGCAGGTAGCCAAATGGGAAAATACGTTGACAGATGATGAGGCTTACGATTTGTTGCAAGAATATAAAGGTGAAGTTCATTTCGCGCGTGCGCTTGCTTATGCCGAACTGATTAAATGTTTCTGTAAGGCATATCATCCTGAAACGGCTGCAAATGAACTGGGAGTGGTACTGGTCAGCAGTTATTCTAATCCTGGACGGTTGTATCGTTCTTCCCTTGAAGCTTCATATAAATTTGTCTTGGACGACCTTGATAAGGCTGAGGCTTATTTGAAACCGGACGATGACGAATTGGATACAGAGGTTTATTATAATAATGTTTATTTCTCTTATTATACTGTTCTTGCTCTTCGTGCGAGAGTATACCTCTATATGGAGAACTGGCAGGGTGCTGTAGATATGGCATCTGAAGTAATTGACAGCAAGCAGTTCGTATTGTCTGACGCTAATACCATTTATACTGGCAATTATTCTTATTATGATTACATGTGGCAGTATGATCAGTCTACAGAAATTATCTGGAAGGTTGGTTTCACTCCGACATCATATGGTGGTAAATTAGGACAGGTCTTCTTGAACTATGACTTCGTATCTTACCGACCGGATTATGTACCGGGAACAGATGCCTTAGCGTTATATAATGCCAATGACTTGCGATACAATAGTTTCTTCGGAACTGCAACAACAGGTTTTAGTCACGGTTTGACTTGGCCTTTGTTAATTAAGTATAACGGAAATCAGGACTTTATTCAGAATTATAATATTCTGCATGTCAGTATGCCGAAGGTGTTCCGCCTTTCTGAGCAATATCTTATCCGTGCTGAGGCATATTGTCGTTTGAACAATTATAATAAGGCTGCTGACGATTTGACAACTTTGCGTAAGGCACGTTATTCAAGCTACGGATCAGCAATGCTTTCACAAGATAACTGGCTTGACGAGATTAGCGATGAGCGTGTACGTGAATTGTTTATGGAAGGTTTCCGTTTGAATGACCTTAAACGATGGGGACGTGGATTTGAGCGTAAGCCGCAGACACAAAGTATTGCAGACGGAAGTAGCTTGAAAATTACTGCTGACAATCCGTTGTTTGTTTGGCCTATTCCTCAGCATGAGATAGATTTGCCTGATGCGGATATCGAACCGAATGATAGTAACAAATAATGATTTATAAGTCTATATAACAATGAAACTGCATAAAATTTCAAAAAAGGTTCTGACCGGTTTTATGGCCGGACTGAGTGCTTTTGCTATTGTTGGGTGCGACTCAGATACCATTACTTATGACGGACCGGATTATGTGATGTTTTCTGATACTTTACAATCAATAGCGATACAAGATCCTAATACCTATCATGACATACCGGTGGTTGCAACAACTACGTGTGATTATGACCGTACTTATGCTGTAGAAATTATAGATAAGGAAAGTAATGCGATAGAAGGACTGCATTATGATTTAGCCTCTAATACAGTGACAATTAAGGCTGGTGAAAGAGCAGGAGCTGTTAAAATTCGTGGGCATTTCGATAAATTTGACGATACCGATTCAATCGGAGTTACTTTGAAACTCATCGCACAAAAAGATAAGATATGGAATCTTTATGGTGATGAGACTAAAGTAGTATTGGTGAAAGTTTGTCCTTTCAATATCGATGACTTTGTAGGACATGCAGTCCTGACTTCTACGTTCTTTGCGGATTATATGAGCGATACAGAAATCCGGTTGTTGGAAACCGTGCGTGACCCAGAGAATGAGAATGGAATTATCTTAAAAGATTTCTTGTTCGACGGTTATGATATAAAGGTAAGCTTTAATACGAAGAAACCGTTGGAGCCGATTCTGGAGATGGAACCTCAGGTTGTAGGTAAGGCTTCCGATGCTTTCCAAGGTGCTATGTGGGGAGACAACAAGTTACGGGTTATGCAGCCAACAAGTACTATCTCATATTATAATGTATGTCAAGGCTTCTTCCTGCAATATATGACATTCTATGTGCAAGATATAGGTACGGTAGGTACTTATGCAAATGTGGTAGAATGGATTTCTGATGAGGAATATGAATATTTAAAGAAACAAGGATATTAAAATTCTCATAATTAAGGTATAAATTATGTTTAACCTTTAAAAATAAAAGAGAGTATGAAAACATTTAGTTTTATGAAGAAAGCACTATTTGTTGCTTTGACGATGGTCAGCGTTGTCGCATGTGATGAAAACGAGAGTGATGGCGGTATGCAAACTCCGTTTCCGGAGCAGAAGGTTGAAGCACTTCAGGCAGGTAGTGAAACGAACTTGACTTTTAACGCTTCATCTGCATGGGTGTTAGAATCAAACCAGTTGTGGTGTAAGTTCTCAAACAACATGACTACAATGTCTGGTGAAGCCGGCGAGCAGAATGTAACTGTGAATATTACAGATGAGTTGCAGGGAACCGCATCAGATACAGCTGACGTAAAATTAACCATGTCTGGTGAGACAAAGGTCGTTTTACGTGTGATTCGTATGGGACAGGCTTTAAGTATCGTAGATCAGGATGGGGTAGCATATGATGATGAGCATCCGGTCGCGATTGAGTATACAAACAACGGTGCGAAAGCCATGTTTACATTCAAAGGAAACTTTAACTGGGAACTTAAAGAATCTCCGGAATGGTTGGAAGTTGTAGAAGGTTTGCCCATCAGAAGTAATGCAAATACTGAAGTTCAGATGACTTTGGAAGTTGTTAAGAGCTATTGGGCCAATGCTTTGAATGATACTCTGAAATTCTATATGCAGAATACTGATACTTATGTTAAGGTTCCGGTTTCATTCAATGGTTTGCCTGACGGTGTAGTTGTATCAGATGGAATTGATGGAAGTGCATTCTGGTGGACAGTAGCCGGTGATGGTCAATCTTATTGGAAAGAAGGTTCTATGGTCGATGGAGGCGTAGGTGCTACATCATTCCCTCTGAACTTCAAGGTCTTGGCAAAGGATAATCAATATAAGGTCTTGAGAGTTGAGCAGAATGCTAACTGGATGAATGTGATTGAAGACGATTACGGTTCTTTTGTTTCTTTGTCAGATGATGGCCAGGGAAATGTGACTATTGATTTCTTTAAAGAAAATTCCGGTTCAGAAAGAACTGCTTATATATTGGCAATGCCCAAAACAGTTTATGACGAGGCTTATCAACAGGCTCAGGGTAATGGCGGTAGTTTCGATGGAATTATTTTGACCGATGATGGTTCAGACTTAAATACCAATTATGAGAAATATGCAGTTTTGGCTTGCAAACAGGAAGCTGCAGGAACAGCCGCAGCCGGTTTTGAGGTGCTTTATCAAGGATGGCAGCCTATGACTTGTGAACAAGGTGATGGTGGCACTGGACTGATGGAATCAATTGTAGGTAACTTCTCTGTGGATGAAAGTCAGGTCTATATTGTAAATGTTACTGCAGGTTCAAGATTGACTATTAATCCTATGTTGACTGCTGATGTATGGGATGGAAGTGATTTCGCTAATGTTCCGGGAATGACTTTTGAAGGAGGAGAATTAAACAAAGATACTTGGGAATTAGGAATGACTACAGATGAGTCTGGTTTTACCTTGAGTTTAACAGCCGATCAGTCTATGATTTTGGCCTTCAGAGGAACAGACACATTGAACAAGAAAGCATTGATTATTAACGTACAATAAATCAAATAGAAAACCGGCGCCTTATGCGCGCCGGTTCCCTCATTCAAGCTTTCTTGTGATTACAGGAACCAGTGTGAGACTGGCCGTAAAAAGAATAAAATAACATGTATTCAGAATTATGAACTTTAAAATTAAAACATTCAAACTGCTGCAGATTTGTCTTCTGTTTTTAGGACTTATGGCGATAACCGCAAACTGCTCTGATGATGATATCTTATCTAATCCGCAGAACGGTTATGTCCAGTTCAAGCTTTACAAAAGCGCATCGTATGACAAGCGTATGGCTACACGTGCGGGCGGCAATCAACTGGATTACTTGAACGAGGCGACAAAGATTAAAGTTATATTAAACAATCAAGATAATCTGCAATTTTCACAGACACTTGATTTGAATGCCTATAATGAAGAGAATTCAGCTTATGGGCTAAGAAGTAGTAAGCTCGAACTTACTCCGGGCGAATATACAGTAAAGGGATATTATCTATATGATAAACCTGAAAATCAGATTTATGTTGGTCAACCGACACAGGATACAAAGTTTACAATCTCTACGGGCGGCTTGATTACTCAAGATCTGTTAGTGGATGCAATAGCACGTGGTACGGTTAAATTCCGCCTTGTCAAGAATATTATAAAGAAATCTGTAGAGGACGGAGAAGCTTATCCTTTTAGCAGTATTGACGAGATTAATCTTGTGGTAAGAAATAAGGATACAAGAAAGCAATTATCAATTAATGGCCTGGAAGTAGAATATACTGAAGATTTTGCTGGTAACGGTAATGGCTATCGTACTTCTTATGGTAAGATAGATTCGTTGGTTATTATGGAAGCTGGAAATTATGAGATTTTGTCATATACCGCTTATAAGAATAACACAATTTTGCAGTATTATAATGACGAAGTGCTCAAACAGGCTGATTTTACAGTCGAAGATAATACAGAAACAGATGCAGATGTACCGGTGACTATACTTGAAACTGCAGATAATATAAAGGATTATGTGGCTTTGAAAGAAATCTGGGATAAGATGCATGGTGAGCAATGGTCATACAATGGACAAAATTATCCCAAAGGTACAAACTGGAGCTTTGACGATAAAGATGTTGATATGTGGGGCGATCAGCCGGGTGTTGTTCTTAACGATAAAGGCCGTGTCACATCTCTTTCAATAGGTGATTTTGGTGCTATAGGTGAAGTTCCGGCTGCCATTGGTCAGCTTACTGAATTGCAGACTTTGGCCTTAGGTACACATAACGACTTACTGACATACGAAAATAAAAATCCTCTGACAAGTCTTAAAGGTCAGTTAACACCTTCTGCTTTGAAGGCTATACGTGATGATTATATGGATAACGTGGCAAGCCATGATATTCGTGCTGATCTTTCAGAACCCTTGCAGTTGGCTATGAAGATAAAGGGTACATATAATCCTGAGATACAGAAAAAAGGTATTCAGACGAAAGATGTGATGTGGGGAGAATTGACCAATCAGATCTCAGGAATTAGTGCTGCTATTGGTAAATTAAAGAAATTGGAAGTCTTGTACATTGCTAATTCTCCAATTAAGAAACTGCCTGAGGCTTCAGAAGAAGGTCCGGGTATGGCGGGGTTGGACGCTTGTACAGACTTAGAGATATACAATTGTCCGAATTTGGATAAGTTCCCAATGGTCATTGCCGAGATGAAAGAACTTATACAGGTTAATATGGCAATGAATAAACAAATCAAGGGAGCAGATTTTACTGCAGGATTGAAAGCTTTGGCAACTGGTCCGTCTAAGGAGAAAATTCAGATTCTCTATCTAGGCTATAACAATATGGAGGAACTGCCTGCAGAAGTAAAGAATTTCAAAAAGTTGGGTAAGATAGACCTTGTCAGCAACAAACTTAAGAAACTGCCTGCTTTCGGAAAGAATGTCAATTTGGTACAGGGAACTTTCGACTATAATGAGATTGCAACGATAGATGTTGATGAGAGTGGTAAGTTCTGTGGTATGGAGGATGTTGAGTCTTTGACATTCTCACATAACAAACTGTCTTATCTTCCGGATATTTTTGACGTGACGTCTCCTTATATTATCGGTTCTGTTGACTTCTCATATAATCAGATTAAAGACGAAGGTTTGGTAGGATTCTCAGGTGTTAATACCGCAAATATTTCTTTGGCTGGTAATCAACTGAAAAAATTCCCGGCTGTGTTATTTAGTACTGGTTCACCGCTTAACGTGCTTAATTTGAGCGCAAATCAGATAAGCACTTTTAATAGTTCTGATTTGACCGGTAAAAATACTTATTTGCTGACAACACTCGACTTGACTTATAATCGTTTGTCTAAGCTGCCGGATGCATTTGATGGCCACACCTTGCCATATCTTTATGGATTGGATTTGAGTGGAAATCAGTTGACAGGTTTCCCATGGGGAGCAGCAAATATTTCATATCTTACAGTGTTGGCTTTGCGTAATCAGCGTGATGACAAAGGTAATAGAGTGTATAAGGAATGGCCTGCAAGTATAGCTGAGCACATTGGTTTACGTGCACTCTTCTTAGGTGGAAATAATATCGGAAAGGTTCCTGATACAGAGACAATTTCATATTTAATATATACGCTTGATATCAGTGATAATCCTAATATAATCATCAATGTTTCTGATGTATGTCCGTATATTAAGGCTGGTATGTATACCCTTATTTATGATCCTACTCAGGATATTCGAGGATGTGATGCTTTAGACTTGGAATAATGTATGGATTTTCTTTGGGTTAATATTTAGACTTAAGGATAAGGAAACGAAAAATAAGATGAATATGAAAAAAATAGTAAACAGTGTCGTTGCATTAATGGTTTGTGCGGTTTGTTTGTTTTCATGTAAGGAAGACGAGGAACTGGTCACAACACTGTCAATAGATAAAAGTGAAATAACCATGAACGCCGACGGAGGTGTTGAATTAGTAACAGTATCTGGAAATGTAAATTGGCAAACCAGTACTGATGCTTCATGGGTAAAGCTGACACCTTCAGCAGGCAGTGGTCCTGGAATTTGTGAAGTTTCTGTTGATTCTTCAGTAATTGCAGGATTTCGTGAAACCGAAATCAGATTCTATTCTTCAAATAATGCCTATAAAACGATAAAGGTTGTTCAGGCCGGATATGAGAAAGGAATCTATATAGAGAATGCCGATCAGGAAATAGTATTAGAGAATTCAGCTGATGCTGATAAACGCTTTTTGGAAGTAACGATGACGGCTAACGTTAATTTTACAGTAAACGTAGAGTCATCAGGATGGTTGACATATAAAGATAAGGTCCCGGATTATGATTATGGCGACCGTCCACGAACCTTCAAACAGCGTTTCAATTGGACTATCAATACATCTGAATCAGAGCGTACAGCCAAGATCGTAATCACACCGGATGAAGGTGATGTCGTTACGTTGAATGTCAGACAGAAGTCAGCGCCTAAAATTACAGATGACCGTGCAGGTGACTCTTTGGCAGTATTGGCTATTTACGATAGCATGAAGGGTATGTTAGGTTGGGATGCCAGTGAGAACATGATGTATTGGGATGGCGTTGAAATGTGGGAGGCAACCGACCAGGAAGTGGTTGATAATCCCGATTTGCTTGGCCGTTTGAAATCAGTCAGATTCAGATTGTTCGACACTAATGAGACTTTGCCTTACCAGGTTAAGTATTTGAGAACAGCACGCTCTATTTATTTTTCCGGAAATACCAATACTTTCTTAAAGAGTATAAAACTGGATGGCGAATTCATCGATTCGTTAGCTAAACATGGAAATCTGAAAGAGTTGACTATTAGTGCTTATGGTCTTGTTGAATTACCAAGTAATTTTAAAGATCTGGGTAAAACGCTTGAATGTTTGGATTTGAGTAGTAATAACCTTAAAAACGGACAGTTGGATGTTATTACAAAAGAAAACTTCCCGAAATTGAAGAGATTACGTATCAGTAAGATCAGTCGTTATGACACAACAAAAGACCTTACAAAGGTAACGGAAAAGGATAGTGTAGGTTTTAGATGGTGTACAGGTTATGTAGATTATCAGTTGCCGGGAGCTATTGATAAAACTTATTTTATGAAGCTCTTAAAATGGGATGCACTTGAAGAATTGTCTCTCTCATTGAATCTGCTTGAAGGTAGACTTCCTAGCGATAAGGAATTGCTTGAGGCCGGATTCCCGAAATATACAGAAGACGATTTTAATAAGGATTTGGCTGAGACAGAAGAAGCTAAGAAATTCATTGATACGATAAGTACGGCTAAACCTTATCTGTTAGGTGCGCCCAAGATTTGGCCGAAGATGAAAGCTTTGTCTATTAACTTGTGTTTCCTTACCGGTGAGCTTCCTGACTGGATTCTCTATCATCCTTATCTGGGTTATTGGAATCCGTTCTCTTTGATTTTCGCTCAAGAAATAGACGCCATCAATTCAAATGGTGATAAGGCAGGATTCAGCAATGAACCGACCAACTTAAGTAATTACGAAAGTATTGGTAAAGAAAAAAGTTATTATGATTATTATCCGAAAATGAAACCGACTATAGGCGGTGATGAAGAAGAGTGATAATATTTCAGTAAATTGATTATAAACATAAATATAAAAAGGATTCTGTTCTGCAAAGCCCGTCAGGGCCAGGCAGAATAAGAATCTGATAAAACAAAAACCAAATGAAAAAGAAGGCGATTGGCTATATATGTGCATCATTGATTTGCGTATCGTTGGTTTCATGTGCCGATTCAGATTTGACAGTAACAGAAAATAGTGGTTCTGGCAATGGAAACGCGACGTTGGTAAATATTCCTGAAGATGCCGTAAAAGGAGAATTGTTTATCAAATTTAAACCCGAAGTAGAAGAAATTCTCGATCGTGCACAGGTGATTAATAGAACAGCTGTGCGTAAACGTTCTTCTATTCCGTCGGTTGATGAAATTTTGGATATTGCGGGAGGATATACTTTTGAACGCGTGTTCCCGATAGATGTGCGTCATGAGGACAGAACACGTAAAACCGGACTTCATTTGTGGTATCTGGTACGTTTTGACAAATCAGCCGATTTGGAGAAGGTTGCTCATGATATGTCACAATTGTCAGAGGTTGCTATAGTTGAATGCAACCGCGAAATCAAGCGTTCTTATCCTACAGATGTAAAAGCCAAGAAATTTGATTCGAATCAGATTGTGCGTGGCATCCAAACCCGCTCAGAAGGAGAATTCAATGATCCTAGTTTGGCAAAGCAGTGGAATTTGATTAATGATGGTACTATCTTAGGTACAGATGGAGTAACACAGGCTGTTGCCTGGTGTGATGTTAACTGTCAGAATGCTTGGAAAAAGTGTACAGGCGATCCTTCAGTCGTTGTTGCCGTAATGGACGAAGGTGTGATGTATAATCACAAGGATTTGGCTGCTAACATGTGGGTAAATCCACTTGAAGAGTTGGGTGGAAATGAAGACCTTGATGGAAACGGATACGCCGGTGACAAATATGGTTATAATTTTGCCAATAATTCAGGACTTATTACCTATTCAGACCCAAACGATGTCGGTCATGGTACTCATGTAGCAGGTATCATCTCAGCTGTGAATAACAATAATGAGGGTATCTGTGGTATTGCCGGTGGTTCAGATCCAGAAAAAAAGGATGGTGTGAAGATTATGTCTTTACAGATTTTTGCGGGAAACGCAGGTGCGACAATGTTGGCCGAGGCAAAGGCGATAAAGTATGCGGCCGACAATGGAGCCGTTATTCTTCAGTGTAGTTGGGGATACAATTCCGGACGGGCCAATCCTAATAGTTATGTACCGGGATTCCTTACAGATGACGAGTGGGCGGAGAACTGTGCATTGGAAAAAGAGTCAATGGAATACTTCCTGCATTACGCCGGTGATCCTAATGGCGTGATTGAAGGAGGTTTGATTATCTTCGCGGCAGGAAACGAGTATGCTCCGTTGGCTGCTTATCCGGGAGCATACAAAGACTTTGTATGTGTAGCTTCTGTCGGTCCGGATGGCACACCTGCTCCTTATTCAAATTATGGCACACCAAGTGGTAGTGAGAACATGATTACTGCGCCGGGTGGAGATGGTGAAGGTACAAAAAACGAAAAGGCGCTCATCCTTTCTACCATGCCGGCTTTTGCGGCAGAAGGGGCTGATCCTACGGAGAGCCAGAGTGCTTACGGTTATATGGAAGGTACTTCTATGGCTTGTCCTCATATATCCGGTGTTGCGGCTTTGGGACTTTCTTATGCAGTCAAGCTGCGTAAGCATTATCGTGCGGAAGACTTCCGTAAAATGCTTCTCGCATCTATTGTTCCACTTGATGACAAACTCAATGGTGAGAAATCATATTGGTACGGTTGGGCTGTCTACAACGAGTCTGCTCCTCATATGAAGCTTAATCTCTCTAACTATCGAGGTAAGATAGGTGGCTTGGTTGATGCTGATTTGTTGTTGACCAACATTGAGAACGGAAGCTACGGTGCTCAGCCTATGCGTGTGCCGAATGTTTATGTTGCCTTAGACAATACCTACACCATTGATTTGTCACGTATCTTTGTTGAAGGTGTATCTGCAACTTCTTATGATGTAACCGACAGTCAGGTTGCTGCTGTGTCACTCGACGGTCAGAAACTGGTAGTAAAAGGTACAGCCGAAGGTCGGACAACTGCAAATGTGAAGTCCAGCGATGGTAAGACGCACGAATTTATAATTACTGTGCGTAAATCTGCAGGAAACGGCTGGCTGTAAAATGCAGTATTGAATAAATACAAGACAAAGGAATGTTTATTGAGTACGTTTGTCAGATGAAGCGTTGCGGCATTAAACAATTGAATATGTGTATGGCTGGCTTGTTATTGACAGTTATGCCTGTTTGTGCGCAGACAATTCATGATAAAACGGAACTGGACGCTGTTTTGAATCCCCAGATGGTTGAAAACGCGACGGGTAAACTCTCCATTGAGCCCAAGGAACGTTCAATTGGAGTCCTGTCAGAAGATACGGTTCCGGTATCATATACATTCCTCTGTCGTAATATAGGTACTCAACCACTGACAATACAGAAATTGGTGACTTCCTGTGGCTGTACACAGGCAAAAATCAGTAAACAGCGTCTTGTTGCCGGCGATACCGCGACAATAACAGTCTGTTACAATCCCTATGCACAGGCCGGACGTGTATTCTCACGGGTCTTTATTTATACAGATCTGTCAGATAAAAGGCCTACCGGTATAGTAACTCTCACGGGAGAAGTGACGCCGTCTGCCGATTTATGGAAAGACTACCGTTATGCATTGGGTACGCTGCGCGTGCGGCGTAAGAGCGTTTCATTTGGCAAGGTACAGGCCGGTGTTCACCGTGTGGAAACCATTCCGTGTGTAAACAGCGGTTCAAAACCTTTGAAGGTTCGTGCCACGGCAGGTTTTCTTCCAGCTTATTTAACGCTTAGATGTGAGCCGGCCGAGCTGGAGCCCGGACAGACCGGGGAGTTGGTCATAGAGCTGAATGGCGATAAATTACCGAAAGGTGATGGAACTTTTCAGGCACGTCATAGAATTCTGCTTGACGGCATTTCCTCTTCACCTTCTTCGCGGACAGTTATAGTCAGTATAGGTGATGTATCACAAGTGCGTAGTACCGTAAAATTAAGTAAATAAAAAAATAAGATATGATAAAGAAGATTCTTAGCATTGCGCTTTTCAGCGTGTTATTGATGCCTGCATTGGTATCTTGCAGTTCAGATGATGACGCGGTAACCCCGGTTTATGAGGAAGTGAATTATGTGTCATTAAACGGTACCTGGCGTCTTTCAGAATGGAACGGACAGGCAGTAGGAACTTCAGAGTCCGATCCTTATGTTTATATAACATTCAACCGTAAAGAACATACTTTCGAAATGTATGAGAATACAGGTAGCATGTATTCACATAAAACAACCGGTACGTTTGAAGTGACAGAGGATGATGACAAGAATACTATTCTTTCCGGTGTATACGATTTCAGCGGCGTAGAGTGGGGTGATTATATTGTCACAGAGATGACGGCTGAATCAATGAAGTGGACACGTAAGGATCAGCCGACTGACGTTGCTGTTTATGTCCGTGTGGCTTCTGTACCCGATGATATTGTAGTTGGTAGCCGGAATATTCCGTCAGATATGAAATGATAAGGTTACTGTACTAAGATAACGTAAGTTAGAAATAAGATTATAGCCAAGTAAGTTGCCCGTCATTGATAATTTTTATATCAATGGCGGGCAACTGTTTATTTTCTAATCTTATATTGAACTCACGTTATTTATTCTTCCTTCTTCACGTTCTTTTAAAGAAAAACTCGCCATTGATAAAAACTAGCCAATGGCGAGTATCTTACTTTACTCTGTTGTTATATTGGATAAAAGTCTGATTATTTTGTAACTATAACTTTTCGTCCATTAATGATGTATAGTCCGGGGCGAGAAATCTTTTCCACCTTCATGCCGCCGATGGTATAGATACCGTTTTTTCCTTTTTCTGTTTGCACATGCTGGGAAGTTATTCCCGTTGTGGACTCATTGATTTTAATATCTTCCCAATTTTCATCATTTTTTATATATGCCCTAAATGGGTAAATATCATTGGTTGCAGGAACGAACGAATTTCCATTGCTTTGCAGTGCATATAAGCCTTCAGCTGCACTTACCTTTTCAAAGCTAGATATAAGGACATTTGTTTTCGGGGTGGTACATGATATAATGCCGCTAAAGGTTGTTGTTATGGGTACTATGGATTGTACTGAGCCTGTGTAGCGCATCAGATAAGGCTCTCCCGCAACAAGTGACTCGACCGGCTCTATGGTCAACACTCCTTCATTCAAGCTGACTGGACGAAAAAAGTCATAATCAGTTGGTAATTCAGTGACATCAATGGGCAAACAGATGGTTTCATAACCGCCTGAGCGCCCGCATTGGCGGTAATATGTAAATGGGTTGCCGTTAACAAGCACTTCCGTGCTGTCTATGGGATAAAATTTATGAATCTGGAATTGAGCGGCTTGCGTTTCGCTGCCATATAAATTTATGCCGGAGTTGATGTTCTTATCGTAAAAAAATACATATCCTCCGTTTCGCACGGACTTGTCTCCACGAAACATCTTTGCTATGCCGTTTTCCATATCAAATCCCCAGAATTCTGCTTTCTTACGCCATCCCAACATTCGGTTATCAGCTTGTGCCAATCCGAAACCAAAACCGGAATCGTCATTGACAAGTTGCAGGGTTTGTGTAGGGATTTCATCAATATCCTTCGTTATGATGGATTTTACTGTCAAGATCGGTGTCTGGTCGAAAGTCGAGCCGGTGACAAATCCACCTTCAGATTGGGCATGCCCGGGACAGGTACCCAGGTAACGTCCGTTCTGTTCTTGGATTTTCAACATGCTGCCTTCCATAAGTTGTGACGCATTCGATACTGGTGTCCAAAACGCTTCCTGAGCCGCATGGTTTTCATCATCCAAAACGCCACTTGTGAAAGAATATGTGCCGCTGCCCACTACGACTGTAGCTAAACTGTCGGTGTAAGACACACTTGCTATGCCATTCTTGCCGGCTTGCAAAGGCTCATTGTTTTCAGTCAGCACATTGCAGCCTTTTGCCAAAGGTACAACAATGGTTGCCTTACTGTTGGAAGGAATGGTGAATGAATAACGTATTCCGTTCCCCGCACGTTCGTAACTGCTGACAATTTGGCCATGTACACTTTGGGTGGCTATTCGCAGCTGGTTAAGATCTGTCGGTGTATATGGTTTGATGACTAATGAATCAAATCCGGTTCCGGCGTTCTTTATGCCGCCCAATTCGCTGAAGAACCATTCTTCTATGTGATCCATCATACAGTGGTTCTGTGAAAGACTAAGATCCCAATATTCCGGTGTTGTGGTGCACCCCTGCATTACCCAGTAACCATAACTGGGGTAGTCTGTTTGGCAAGCCATGCGCCAAACAACATCGTTCCGTCCGTTGTCAGCCAAAGACATCAACATCGGTTTCAGTCCGATTTCTCCGGTTTTTATCTTGTAATTGGCATTGACTACGCTTTTAACCAGGTTGTCTACCACTTGCTCTCGGTATTTGTCATCTACAAGCCCATAGTAAAGTGCCATACCGTATTCTGCTTGGTTTCCATGTCCGTATACACAAGTTTCCGGATTAAAGAAATGGCGGTTGAAAGCTATTTTTACCTGGTCGGCTGTTTCATTGAATGATATGGCATCTGCGTTATGCCCAGTCAATTCCGCCATTTCACCCATGATGCGCAACAAATAATAATATGTGGTGGTAATGGTAAATTCCGGTGCGGTTTCTTGAGCCAATCCACAGGTGTTCTGACCCCAGTCGCTGAGTACGCTGTATTCTTTACCCGGCATAATGTGGTCTGTGGTAAGCGAAGTGTAATAATCTACTAGACGTTTCATATTGTCATAATATCGTTCCACAGTTGTCAAGTCACCATATGTACGCAAACTGCGATACGGGACTACGACCGAACTTCCGCCCCAGTTAGGGTCGTCATCATAGACATTCATGTAATGGGGAGCCGTGCTAGGGACTTTTCCTGTTGGAGTCTGAGCATCAAAACAGTCTAGTAGGACTTTGCGCCAGAAGGCTTCCATATCATAATTATATACCAAAGAATTGTACATCTGTCCTGGAACTTCCATCCATCCTAATTTTTCACGTTGAGGACAATCCGTCACGCTGTTATAAAGTTGGCTTTGGATTGCGTCACGGCAAATTGTATGTATTTGGTTTATAAGAGAATTTGAAGTCATAAATTCGCTTACCTGTGCCATGTCCGAACGAATGCGAAGAGCCGTAAAGTCCTCCGGTTTAGGCTCATGTGTCAAGCCTGTGATTTCCAAATAGCGGAAACCATGGTACATAAATGTCGGTCCCCATGTTTCTCCTTCCGGATTTCCGGCAAAAGTATATGCATCATAGGTGAGGGAATTACTGCTGTAATAATATTGTATATTGCACCCACCGTCCGGATCAAGTGTCTCGCCCGGTTGCAAACGGATGTATTCGCCACGCTCGCCTTTTAGCGTGAATGTATATTGTCCGGCAAAGTTGCGGCCAAAGTCAACAACATAATGCCCTTCTCCCAAACGGTTCACTTTTACGGCCTTCCACGTCTCTACAACGCGCAAGGGTTCATAATCGCGGCTTTTCAACACGCCTATGGGGTTGGCACCTCCTTTTTCAATCGGTAAATTTGTCGTGGGCTGCACAATTTTCACGTGTGCCCAGGAAGATATGTCACGCGTGTCGAAAGCTTGCATGGCATTGTAATCTTCACCACCCCACCAATTGCTTACAATTGTAGGTGAAAGGGCAGTACGCCAATTTTCATCCGTCAACATTACGTCGGTTGTCCCGTCTGTATATTCAACATGTAATTCGGCTTTCAAAGATGGAGTTCCCGTATTGTGGATTTCTGGTTTCGTATATCGTCCCGGGGCATTGGTCACATTATAGATGCCTCCGGCCACTTGGGCAAGAATTCTGTTTTCACCTTCATGTAGCAGATTTGTTACATCATAAGTTGAATATAAAACAGTCTTGTCGTAAGAAGTTTCACCCGGTTCCAAACGTGCATCGGTTACCGGTTTGCCGTCAATCTCCATCGTAAACACACCGAGTGCCGTCGCGTACATTCTTGCCCGTTTCACAATTTTACCTGCGGGGACTGTAAATGTGTTGGCAATATAAGGGATGCGGGATGACACATCAGCGTATTCGGGGGCTTCCATCGCTTTGGCTGCATATATAATGTCGTACGCCTTATTGTCAGATGAACTTTCTATTGTGAAATCTGTCGGGAAATTGCAGGCATGTGAACCGTCAACCGTACAATCGCTTTGGCGTGGATAAATGGTTATGGCTTCCACATCGCGTTCTTGTCCAAGGTCGATTGTAACATATGCAGATTTATCAGATTGGTTTTGCAATTGCCAGCTGGTATATCCGTTGGTTGCGCCAACAATGATACCGTCAGTAAGGTATTGCGGTGCCCATCCGTAATCTAAGATTGCCGGCCACGTTTTATTCCAATCGTGGTCACTTAACACATTGCAGCCTTTAGCTATGTTTACTCCATTGCTTATTATTTCAATCTCAGTCAGTTGGTAATGGCTGTTGGCCAAGTCGGTACTGGCTGGCTGTCCGGGTGATGTCATGTTCACTTTGATGTAACGTGCCTTGATTTGGCCTGTCATGGGAACATCAAAACGTGTGCGTACGGAATTTCCCTCATCAGGGGCAATCCATGATGCTTTCCATTCTTCGGGTGACAAGAAGGCGGTTTCGAATGTACTGGTTTCTTCGCTCTCGCTCCCGTCATTTCCCCATACTGTTACGGTCCATTTATAAGCATTCCGGCTTATAAGCGACTCGCCTTCATATTTAATGTCATTTTGGTTGCGGCCTTCCACACGTCCACTGTCCCAGACTTCCTTACCGTCGGATGTCGCAACCACTATCCGGTATGCTTGCTGTACGAAGCCGCGTTCGGTACTTTCTGTTTGCCATGCAAACGTAGGGGAACAATCCAGGCCTATCGGCGCTTTCAATCCGCATACGCTTAAGTTCTTGATTTCTGTTTCTGCACTTACAGAGGTTGCTGTTAGTGCAAAAGCAAAAAAGATAAAAGATAAATGTTTCATATATAAAAATTAAAGTTAAGTAAAAAAGTTCCTTTTTTATAGGGTATATTCAGTATAAGTGTTTGATATTTAAGGTCATAAACAGACGAGCCGAAACCCTTGACCGATATAAATGCTATCAGTAGTATGATGAGTTTTTGGGTTACGTAACTTTTCATTTTTCTTATATTTACGATATGCGATATTGTGCGGGACTTATGCCCATGTGTTTTTTAAAGATTGTAGAGAAATAAGCGATAGAGTTGAAGTCCAGTTCCCAGGCGATTTCCTTGATGGGACGGTTGGTTGTGCGTAATAGGATTTTGGCCTGTTGTAGCTTTAGTTGTAGAAAATATTGTGCCGGCGACAGGCCGGTATAAGTCTTGAAGTGTTTTCTGAATGAAGAATAGCTCATATTCAGTTTTTCGGCCATGGCCGTATAATCCAGAGCCTGATTTATATTTTCGTACATGATAGAGCGGGCAGTATTGATTTTCTCGGTAATATTTTCGTGTTGACATAACCGGTTGTTTTTGTCCAGATAATATGTCAGGCCAATCAGATAGTCTGTGAGTCCGCCCAGAAGTTGCTGATAATGTGGTTTGCCTTCATTGCTGGTGGCTATGGCTAATCTGAATATACGGATGATTTCTTCTTCCAGCCCGACGTGAAATAAAGGCTTGTTTTTATCGAAAATTCCCTGTTTTACGCGGTTGTCTATATTTGTTCCTTTAAAACCTATCCAATATTGTTTCCAGCCTGTTTCTTTATCGGGACGATAAGTATGCCACTCGTTAGGGAAAGTCAGAAACATCGATCCGCTTGTGACAGGTGTTTCTTTGCAGTGTGCGGATTGGAAGAGACCTTTTCCTTCTGAAATGAATACCAATTGGTATTCTTGTAAGGTACGTCCTTTGTCGGGGTTGAAATAATATTGTCCTGAATGGCGGGTAGTCGGATATTCTTCATGAGGATTGATGATTTCGTATCCCGCAGTGGTGACTGTAACACCCCATTGTCTGTCTTGTTCACTTTCAATAAGATAGTTAATGGATTTCATGAGTTTCAGATTTAGGCATTCTGCTCTTTTGTGAGAACAGGTAGAATTACGTATGGAGCAAATATAGGTAATATACAGTTAATCACGCTTGTTTGATGCCAAATATATAAAAAGCTTTTGTTTGTTATTTGTAGTTATTGATAAGTTAGTTTCACTTTTTGGCAAGTTTTTATTTTTTGCATTGTTGCCGGCTGAGGAACCGGCGCAGGCAGTAGTGTCTGTGGTGTTATTTCTTCCATACGCTCCTGTACTATACATTCGGGCAATCTCTGTTAAACTGAACGATATTATAAATTTACACAGTGTTATCCAATCTATATCCTTTGTCTTTTCTGTATGTCGCAATAATTTACTTTTGCAAGCAAAACATGTTGGCGGCTGAAAATGCGAAATTTATGGGAATGACTGATGTTATATGCGGTGAAAACCATGTTTTTACTTCTCTTTACTGCTTTTTTAATTCTTTTTTGAAATGTGATTATGTTTCTTCCTTGTTTATTTGTGGGTGTTTATTGTTTGTGTTTTTATTAAATATATGCCATAAATCCAATTTGTTTAATATATAGATTGCAATATGATAAATTTACAAGTACTGTTTTCTTGTTTTTCTGTTCCGTTCTTGATGTGGTTCATGAAAACAGAGCATGTCATATCGAAATAACGGTGGATTTTCTGCTGTTTCGTTTCTGTTTTTGTGGAAGCTTCTTCTGGATGCATATTTTAGATTTTAAAAAAATATTTACTAGTCAGAATCCTTTTTAATGGGCGTGTAAAGATGTTTTTCTGCAACATAAGATTGATTCCGAAAGTAGAAATGCTTACGGTTACGGATTCCTTCGTAACCGTGCGGAAATATCATCTGGTACGGTTACGGGCATCACCGCAACCGTGCGGAAAAAAGTTCGTAACCGTGCAGGATGAAATTCGTAACCGTGGACAAAAAAGTTCGTAACCGTATGCGTTTTGAACCGAGAGTTGGTTTGATGTGTATCAGATAATATTGATTTGTCTTTTCTTTTGTTATGTGCTTGATTTTCAGTTAATAATATGAATCAAGGCGCTATGTCTCATCATATTGAGTAATGAGAAATCAGGAAACTCACCTTTATTATTCTCATTGTGAGACTTTTACCTGAATCTTTTGTGTAAATAAAAATGAATTTTCTATAATGGAATGGAAGTAATGGATTATTACATCTCATAATTGGTTATCATGAGACTGCTTGATTTTAAAGGTTGCTGACGGTGTCTGAAAAGAGTTCATTCGGGGTGAAACGGTCGGTGCAAATGTCACTTAACTGTGTAAGGCTGTTTGTATGGTATTCAAACTGGTCAGTCCTGTATTTTTATCGGCAATGGCGTATTGAGGATGGATTTATTGTGTAAAATATCCTTATATTGCACAGGGCTGTTGTGTTCTAAAAAAAAGTGATGTAGCCTGATGTGTTTATATGCCATGTAGTCTGTGTCGCTTTTTGCCGGACATCAAGAATGCTTTTCTATGGCGTGGCGTTTAAGAGTAGGAGAGGAACGTTAAAAAATGCCTCCCAAAAGTTCTTGTTTAACTTTTGGGAGGCAGATTACAGGTTATTTCTTATTGTTTTATTCTTTATGTTCGGCTTTACGGCGTTTCATGATTTCACGGGCCATGAGAATAAGGAATACCACCATCAGCAGTACCAGCGCTGAATTGGCGATGGCCTCAGTAATATGAAGACTTTGCGGGTCAAATTTAAATTCTACGGTATGGCGTCCCGGTTCTACGCGGATGGCACGCAGAATATAGTCGGCACGTGCTATTTCTGTCGGTTTGCCGTCTACGGTAGCCTGCCATCCAGGATAATAGATTTCTGAGAATACCACTACGCCGCCCTTTGTAGAACTGATGTCATAGGTTAAGGCGTTGGCATCGTATTGGGTCAGTTTAACCGTACTCAATGAATCTTTCGGCTGAGTAGTTTCTGCGTTATTCAGTTCAGCCTTGAAACGGTTGTCCACAACAGCCACGTTTTTCAGATTTACTTTGTTGAGTGAGAAGATTTCCTCATCTGCGTTGGCCACATAGTTGATTTTGCTGACAAACCAGCCGTTGCCGTTGGCGTGAGGATTAGGTACGGGGAATGTTGCTCCGCCTTGCTGTCCCATAATGACATATTTTACGTTCAGCATATCCAGTACGGGGAATATGGTGTCGCCGTCAACCTGTGACAAATCACCAGTGTATTGTGCCGCTGTGCGTGCAAATGCGCTCATCTCGGGTACGATGTGTGTTTCTATCATTTCCTGATAGCGGCGCAGTTTGGCCGGATGATAACCACCGATACTCTTGTGGTAATATGAAGTGTTATTTTCATTAAATGTATTGGTTGTCAGGTTCAGCACGCGGTAGTCCTTATCCGGGTCTTGCAGTATCATTTCGTCAGTCTGGGTCTTGGCTATCGGAGCGGCCGTTTTCTGTACCGGTTCGCTGAACATTCCGTCGTTCAGATAGCGTTTGTTGACCTGCCACATGTCGATGAGGCAAAGCACCATCAGACCGCTGATAAAGACGTTGGCATTGATTTTCTTTACATTGAACGCCAACAGCAGGAGCAGGCCGATGCTGACAATAAAGAAACTGCGCCATGCGTCTGCCACGAATACAGCGCAACGCATCTCCTGAAGATTGCTCAAAATGCCGCCAAATATGTCGCGTGGAATAAAGCCTTGGTTTACGGCATCCTGTAACATGCTCATTTCAGATGAGGAGATGTAGTCGCCGAAGAACACATTCGGCATGACGGCAAAAAGCAAGGCGATACCGCCGGTCAGTCCGTAGCTGATATAGACATATTTAAGTTTGTCTTTCAAAATCTCAGGATGATCGACCAGTTCTTTCAGTCCGAGAACGGCAAGCAACGGAATGGTAAATTCTGCGATAACAAGAATTGAAGCTACAGTACGGAATTTGTCGTACATCGGAACGTAATCGAGGAAGAAGTCTGTAAACGACATGAAGTTGTGTCCCCACGATAGAAGTACGGATAAAAGGGTAGCCGCGAGCAGGCACCATTTCATCGGACCTTTTACGATGAACAGACTCAGGATAAACAGCATGAGGACAAACGCGCCTACATATACCGGACCGCTTGTACCGGGCTGTTCGCCCCAATACTGTCCCAGGGCCTGATAAACCGGCATATATTGCGGGTTGGCTTTCTTCATGGCTGTTTTACTCTCTGTGAGAGGTACAGATGCTCCGCCTTTGACATTAGGTACAAGCAGTGACCATGTTTCGTCAATGCCATAACTCCATTGTGTGATGTAATCACGTTCCAGTCCGCTGTTGGTCTGGTTTGAAGGGTCCTTGACGTTATGATTGGTCAGTTCGCTTTTGCTGCGCATGCTTTCCTTGCTGTACTGATAAGTATGATAGAGATTGGAAAGGTTGATGCTCAATCCGATAAGCGCGGATATAATCAGTACGCCTGTGGCCGTAAACCATTGTGCCAGTTTCTTTTCCCGTATAGCCGTGATAAGGTAGGCCAGAGCCATGAAAAACATCACGAACAGGAAGTAATAACTCATCTGGATGTGGTTGGAAAGAATCTGTAGAGCCAGGAAAAACGCGGTGACAAGACCTCCCCACAGATATTTTCCGCGATAGCATAACACCAGTCCGGCTATGGTTGGCGGGATATAGGCCAGGGCCATAAGTTTCCATATGTGTCCGGCGCCGATAATGATAAAGAAATAAGACGAGAATGCCCAAATGACGGCGCCGAGCGCAGCCATCCATACCTTGAAATTAAAGGCACGTAACAGGATATAGAAACCAAGCAAAAGGATGAACACATACATCGCGAATGTAGGCAGCCCCAACTGATAAACGCGCTGTAAGCCTACCAGTGTGTCTGTTGAATCATAACTCGGAGCCATCTGATATGTCGGCATTCCCGAAAACAGAACGTTTGTCCAGCGTGTCCGTTCGCCGGTGCGCTGATAATACTCTTGCATCTCCACGCCGGCACCTACACCGCCGGTATGGTCATGACCCTGGATGACCAGCCCTTCTGTAACCGGCTTGAAAAAATAAATGAAGCCGATGACGATAAAGAGAATGACAGCCAGTGCGTCAGGTAAGAAACTCTTTAATTTATTCATGATATTTTAGTTATATGATTTTTCTTTGCGTGCAAAAATAATAAAAAAAACCGCCTCCCTTCGCAGGAAAGCGGTTAAATCTTCAGCAGGAGCTGCGAAATTACTTACGCAAGCCCAGAGCCTTGACGATAGCACGATATCTTTCGATGTCGCGAGCCTTCAGGTAGTTCAATAAAGCACGACGCTTACCTACCAGACGAGTCAATGCTCTTTCAGTACTATAATCTTTACGGTTCTGCTTCATGTGCTCCGTCAAATGGGAAATACGGTATGAAAACAATGCAATCTGGCTTTCTGAAGAACCAGTATCAGTGTTAGACTTTCCGTACTGTCCAAAGATTTCTTGTTTTTTTGCTGCGTCTAAATACATAATGTTGTTTTTAATTAGATATTAATTCACTTAGCGGTTGCAAAGGTACTACTATTTTTTTGAATTACAAGTTTTTTCCTCGCTTTTTTATAACCTTTTGTTTTAAGGGCCTGTAACAGGAGTATTGCGGGGAGAAATGTAGTTTTTTTCATACAAAAAGTCTGTTTGCTATTGAATTGTCCGGTAAAATTGTATCTTTGCGTGGCAAATATAAAAAGAGTTAACAAATGAAAAAAATGCTTGTAACAGGTGCCCAAGGGTTTCTGGGACTTCGTGTAGCGCTTTATTATGCTTCGTCATACGAGGTGTTGGCGTGCGGACATGAGAGACTGGATATTACGAACAAGCAGAATGTTGCCGGTTTATTGGAAGAATGGCGGCCGGATGTGGTTATTCATTGTGCCGCGATTTCAGATACGGGGTATGCGGAACAACATCCCGAGGAGTCTGAGGTTGTAAATCTTCGGGGAACAATCCATGTGGCTGAGGCTTGCCGGCGTATGGGGTGTAAGTTGGTTTACATGAGTTCCGATCAGGTTTATAATGGTAATGTAGAATGTGGACCTTTGTCCGAGGCGGTTGCCGTGCGTCCCGAAAACGTTTATGGACGTCATAAATGGCAGGCAGAACAGGAGGTTGCCCGGATATGCCCTGATGCGGTAGGTTTAAGACTGACCTGGATGTATGATCTGCCCGACAGCCCTTACCGGCAGAACAGAAGTTTGCCGATGATTCTTACCCACGCTTCAGCTTGTGGCGAACAGGTAAAGGCTGCGGTGCGTGAGTATCGGGGTATAACCTGTGTATGGGATGTTGTCAGACGTCTGGAAGTCTGTAGCGCTCTTCCGGGCGGGATATATAATTTTGGCTGCTCCAATACCAAAAACAGTTATGAGACCTATCTGGAAGCGGCCCGTTTGTTGCAAATGGCACATCCTGAGCGTTGGATACAGCCTGACACGGAACGTTTTCCCAATCATCAGCGAAATCTGGTAATGGATTTGACGTGTTTACGCCGGTATGGACTGGATTTTCCCGATACGCTGGAGGGATTGCGGCAGGCTTTGGAGATATAAGGGGATACTTGTGTTACAGTTTCCTGATGGCATAAATATGATGAGTGTTTTAATAAAATAAATGTAGTAAATGAAACATACGAAAATTAAAAGCTCCGGTTTCGTATTGTTGAACCAAGGAGCTTTCATGAAAATAAAATGAAGAAAACATTATCTTTTTTAGTATTGTTTTGCGGTGTACTGGCATTTGTCAGTTGTACGGAAGAGACGGAAGACGATTTGAAGACTACTGATCCGGGATCTTATTCTTGTCAATATGAGATAGATTTTGCAAAAGATGTGTTGAGTTATGCCGATGTGGCCATAGCTGCAAAGAATCCGCTTACAAAACAGATTCAAAAAGACACCTTGCGTTCGTCACAACTCTCGGACGGTTCTTTTTATTCGGTCAGTGAATATTCCAGAGAAGGAAAGTCTTTTATCAGATGTAAGATGGCGTGGACTGATGTATCAGAGGGTTTTGAGTATGGCGTATATTGCACTTATCTGCTGAATCGTGATAAGGTGGCTGAGATTCCTTCCGGCTCTGTTCTACAGTCTAAAGCAGCAGGATTGTCTGTTCGCTGCGAGAATGGTGGAACTTCGTTGTTTTCTACCGGTGGCCCTGCAGCGATTGGTTCTGCCGTTATCGAAACAATTGTGCGCATGTTTGAAATGGATTCCAATCGTTTTTCAAAAACTCTTGAAGGAAAATACCCTCAGGAATAAAAGTCTTTAAAAAACAGTTATACCGTCTTTTCGCATTTTTCTGCATGCGGAAAGACGGCATAATTTATGGTGATTAATGAAGTGTGGCTTAAGGCATTTGAGGATGCTTGTCCCATTGTGGTTTTCTTTTCTCCAGAAAAGCCTTGCCGCCTTCCTGTGCCTCCTCGGTCATGTAATAAAGCATGGTCGCGTCGCCTGCCAGTTCCTGAATACCGGCCTGACCGTCCAGTTCGGCATTAAGTCCGGCTTTAATCATTCGCAGGGCCAGCGGACTGTGTTGCATCATTTCTTCAGCCCATGCCACATATTCGTCTTCTAATTTGTCTAAAGGTACTACTGCGTTGACCAGTCCCATTTCCAGTGCCTGTTGCGCATTGTATTTACGGCAGAGGAACCATATTTCGCGGGCTTTCTTCTGTCCGACGATGCGTGCCAGATAAGAAGAACCGAAGCCTGCGTCGAAACTGCCTACACGAGGCCCGGTCTGTCCGAAAATGGCATTATCCGAAGCAATGGTGAGGTCGCACATGACGTGTAACACATGGCCGCCGCCGATGGCAAAACCGTTTACGGCTGCGATGACGGGCTTGGGGATAGAGCGGATTTGTTTTTGTACGTCGAGTACATTCAGTCTTGGTACACCGTCGTTTCCGACATAACCGCCGTGGCCTTTGACATGCATGTCGCCGCCCGAACAGAATGCCTTGTCGCCGGCACCGGTCAGAACAACAACGCGTATATCCTGTCTTTCGCGGCAGATACTGAATGCCTCGCTCATTTCTGATACGGTCAGTGGGGTAAACGCGTTGCGTACTTGCGGACGATTGATGGTAATACGTGCGATGCCGTTATAAAAGTCAAAAAGAATATCCTGGTATTCTTTTAAAGTAGTCCATTTTCTTTCCATAAGATAGTCGGTTGTTGATTTTATATTGTTTTTATTCCTTATTTAAATAGGGTGATTGGGAGTGATGACAGGGCGCTTTTGCCATTCCTCTTTAATAAGATGATAATAGTGCCGTTGCTCGGCTGCGTCGGCCTGCGCATCGGTAAATATTTCCAGTAAAACGGGAGCGTCAGAGTTGCTGTCGTATAAGGATTGTATCGCTTGCTGAAGACTGAGGGTGTCGGTGGCTTTCAGATAAGTGAAGCCTCGTGAACAGGCCCATCCTTCGGCCGAGGCTTGGTGGCCGGCCGCGACGAACCGGTTGATCTGCTCTGACATTTTCAGGCCCGGAAGGACATGGAATATGGCTCCCGCACCGTTATTCAGTACCACGATTCTCAGATTTTTGCCGACATGGCCGTTCCATAAAGCGTTCATGTCATAAAAGAAACTCAGGTCGCCTATCAGCAAGACATTCAATTCGTCACTGTTGGCCGCATAACCTGTTGCTGCCGACATGGAGCCTTCGATACCGTTTACGCCGCGGTTGCATTGTACGGTCACACCTTCGGGTAATGTGAACAGCTCTGCCAGACGTACAGAGGAACTGTTGGCCAGATGCAGTGTCGAGGGGCTGGGAAGAGCGTCCAAAATCCGCCTGACGGCCGTTAATTCAGAATAGGCTACTTCCGGCTGAATGAGTGAGTCGCACATGTCATGCCACAGTTTCGGATAGTTTGGGTTACTCGTAGGTTCTGCTTCGGATACAAGCCGGAAGAATTCTGCGGATGAGCATTCAAATATTTTGTCCAGTTTGCAGAACAGGTCTGCCGGTTGGCCGTCTGGTGAGATATGCCAGTGGACCAGTGATTTTGTGTTACGCAGAAACTTTTTCAATCGCTTGGAGACGATGTGCCCTCCTACTGTAATGACCAGTTCAGGGCGAAGGGTCTCCAGTTCGTTATCTGACACGGCATATAGCAGTGTGTCAAATTGGCGTAAGCTGTTTCTTGTAGATGGATTGTTGCCTAACAGTTCCGAAAGCCATACCATTTTGTCTGTGGGGACAAGGTTCGCAATGGTTTCGGCTTCTTGTTTGGTCAGTTGCCCTGTTATGAGCATACAACGCTGATAATGTGAGAGTGATTCTTTCAAGAAGTTCAGAGTTTCTTGACGGTGTTCAGACACGTTAAGCCGGGTGATGCGTCTCACTTGTGGCAACTCTTCTTCTGTAAACCGGAACAGCGGTTCTGACAATGGAATATTGATGTGAACCGGGCCGTAACCATGATGGTTTATTTCCAGTAAAGCTTCGTTTATCAGTCGGTTTACGTACCATTCGTCTTCTTCAGTATGTATTTCGGGCAGATTCACGCTCTTTTTTACAAGAGTGCCGAATACGTCAGGTTGTGGCAATGTCTGGCCGTCCATTTGTCCGATCCATGCGGCCGGCCGGTCGGCGGAGATGACAATGAGAGGTATTTTCTGATAAAAAGCTTCACATACGGCCGGATGCAGATTGAGTAACGCTGACCCTGATGTGCAGCACACGACTGCCGGTTCGCCGGTTTGCAAGGCGCGTCCGATGGCGAAAAATCCCGCGCTGCGTTCATCGGTTACGGCGTAGCAGTTAAAGTCGGGGCATGCTGAGAATGTTTGTACGATGGGAGCGTTACGGCTTCCGGGACAAAGTACGACCTCCTTTATGTGGCAGGAGCGGAGTAAAGCGACGGTTTGCAGGATGTTTTTTTTGTCAGAGTACATGGGCTGTTCCTTTTTGAATGACATATTTCATGGTTTGAAGCTTCTTTTCCGTTTCCGTCCATTCGTCTTCCAGTATGGATGAAGACAGCAGGCCGCCACCGGCGAAACAACGTATATGGCTGTCTGTGATTTGCATGCAGCGCAGATTCACGTATAAATCGGTCTGTCCCTCTGCGTCAAGATAACCCAGGAAGCCTGAGTAGTAACCGCGGTCATATTGCTCGTTATCACGTAAAAAACGGTAGGCTTTGTCTTTGGGAAGACCGCAAACGGCCGGCGTCGGATGCAGGCTTTGTAACAAATGGCTGATACTTTCGGCATGAGGCGGAAGCGTAAATGTCAGTTCCGTCTTCAGATGAGCCAAAGAGCCGGCGGTAACGGTAAAAGGACCTTTCAGGTGTGGATGGATATCCTGTTTCTGTAAACAGTCTACAATATAATCCGTTACATATTGTTGTTCATGAATGTTTTTTTCAGTCCAGGGTTCAGACAGCTGTCCGTTGTCAAGAGCTTGTGTGCCAGCCAGTGCTACGGTTTTGTAATGGCCTTGTCGTCCCGAAAGCAGAATCTCGGGCGTGGCGCCAAGCCAGAATCCGTTCTCGGGCGTGTAAAGTAAATAAACATAAGAATGTATATAGCGTCTGCATGCGGCCCTGAAAGCGCTAGCCAGCGAAAAACCGGAAGGTATTTCTATGGTTTGATAGCGTGACAGAACCAGTTTGTCAAATTCATGGCGTTTCAGTGCATCAATACATTTTGAGAAACATGCGGCATAAGCTGCCGAAGGCTGAGGCTCGGGAGTGCCGCAGAATGGTACCGGTATGGGGGCCGGCGGAATATTCTCTTCCGGCAGGCCGGGGGTAAGACTAACCTCTTCCTCCGGTGAGATAATCCATAACGAATGTTCCTTTCCGGGGTGGAAAGGAACAAATATGAAACCTTTATGATGGTTTAATTCTGAGATGTGTTCAAGTCGGGTCAGAGTGTTTGTCAGTTGGCGTACGCCATGACAGCATGTTTCGTCCGGCATACGGTAGATGGCAAACGGATGACGCTCGTTGAGCCATTTTTCTATGACACTTTCGTCTGTTGTCTGTACTGTCATTTTCGTTTCATCACACTGTTAACTACTCTGATAGAGGATACCAGCTTGCCGGTAGAGGTAAATACATCCACATTCCATACATGCGAAGAACGTCCTTTATGTACGATAGTGCCTACGGCACGTACGGTGTCACCCTCATGGGCAGAAGAAATGTGATTGCCGCTTACTTGCATGCCGACAACAAACTCGTCGGGATTACAGATAATCATGGAGCCGAAACCGGCAACTGTTTCTGCAAGTGCAAGAGTTGCGCCGCCGTGCAGGATACCGAACGGTTGTCTGTTGCGATGGTCTACCGGCATTGTGGCCTCTACTCTGTCGTGTGAGGCATAAGTATACTGTATACCCAAATTGCCCATCAGTGTAGATTCGGCCTGGGCATTGATGGCGTCTAATGGTATTTCGTTTTCGCGAACCTCGGAAAGGAATGCTTTTTCTATGGCAACAGCCACACCGTCTTCGTTGTTTGATAAGGTGACATAATCGGCGCATCGCTTAACAGAATCAGGAGCGTTGCCCATGGCGATACCCAGTTCGGCAAGCTGAAGCATGGTGACGTCGGCCACACCGTCTCCGAATACGACAATCTCATCGGGTTTTATGCCTTGCATTTCCATGACGGCACCCAATGTGTTGGCCTTGTCTACGCGGCATCCTACAACTTCAAGGAAATAAGGTTCTGAACGGAAGACATCCAACACACCGTTCAGACGCCGTTTCCAGTGTTCCTCAAGTCCGATTAACGCCTCTTCGTCATCGCTGACCAGCATACATTTACATGGCGGATAGTCTATGGCTATCGAGAAGTTTTCCTGATAGTCTATTTTCATGTTGTTCAGTGCGGCTTCGGCCTGGATGTGCGGATTTTCCGGGTCGTTGGTTACAATGGTATCACCATTATAGGTCATGATGCCAAAGCCGTTTTTATTGGCTTTCTTTTCAAGATACGGAATCAGTTCCGGATTGATGCGGCGTTCAAAAAGCACTTCTCCATTGGAGGCGTTGATAACCTGTCCGCCGTTGTAAGACAGGATAAAACCATTATAGGTTCCTAGTTCCAATGTTTTCGCAATGGACAGCAGACCATACGTCGGACGACCTGAGGCCAGCATGACGCGGACACCCATTTGTTGTACTTTGCGTATGGTAGTCAGTGTGCGCTTGCTTATTTCTTTATTGTCATTCAGTAATGTTCCGTCAACGTCGAGAACGAGCATTTTGTATTTCATATCCCTGCATTTTTAGAGGTTATGTTACAAAAATAACAAATCGTCAGCATAATTCTGCCATCCGGAATATTATTTTATGATGCCCTTTCACTTTTTTTAGTATCAGCGTACAGGGCTCATCGCGTCATTCCGCCCGGGGGATATCATCCTGTTGATGTTTGTGATTTTTATCAAAAGCCATGATGAGTCCTACCACCTCACTGTAGTTTTTCTGTCCGGAATGGATGCGGTTGCCTTTCAGGTAACACTCATATATCAGCTCCTGGGCTTTACCCAAACAGGGGTTATATCGTGTTCTCCAAAAGTCCTGCTGTTTTTTCAGGTGAGTGATGATTTCCGGATTCAGACTGTTTAACCAGTTCATGTAGAATTGGTCGTCTGTCAGGTTGCGGACATTTATCATGATATAAGGCAGCATATTGAAGTAACCGCTGCTTTTTATTTCGTCTATGTTTGAACGGGTGCACAGATAATAAGCCCAGAAGTTGGCTTCTGCCTCATTGCTGACTCCCAGCAGATGTGACATTTCGTGCGCATAGGTAAAGGCATACTGTGCCGGTTGTAATTCATGATTGAGCTGCATCTCGCAGAAGAAAGGTCCCATGAATCCCAAAACGCCTACATTTGAATACAGACTGTTAAACAAGAGGTATTTGGGAGCTTGATAGGAGCGGGGACTTAACAGACCATATTGTTTGGGCAGTGTGGCAAACTCCTGCTTGATGATTTGGGCTATACTGTCCTGGGGCAGATGATATTGGGAAGTGTAATAGGTGTGCAGACTGTCTGTGTATTGGCAGATAAACTGTTCAAAGATTTGTCGGTTGAATGGTTGCTGAGCGGATGCGGTGCGTATGTAGAAATCGTTACGATAATAATTAAGTCCCCAGCCCAGGTAAAACCATACATAAATCCAAAGTAGGGTTTCGAGTTCTTTAAGGCAGATTGTGCGTTTCCTGACGCCTTTTCTGTGTGCCGTAAAAGGGTAAACAATAAGGTAGATGATGCAGCCAACGACCAGTATTTCTTCCAAAGAGAACGGGAAAATGGCCGCAAAGGACGACAGAACGTATGATATTGTCGGATAAATATGTCGTGCATACCATTCGGCCGCCGGTTCATAAAAGCGACAGAACAGGATATAGGCTATACATATGGCCGGTAAGCCTGCACGCAGAAAATATAATCGTTTGGGGGTATTCATGATAATGGCTGTAGGATAGGAGGAGAATAAAAAAAGAAAAAGTGTAAAGGTCTACTCTGATGGTAAACCTATACACTTTTATGAGTATGCTTTGTGCACGACAGATTAGTCGCGGTTGGCACGTTTGCGTTCTGTATGATCGAGGATGATTTTACGCATACGCATGCTCTTAGGAGTGACTTCTACGTATTCGTCTTCACGGATATATTCCAAAGCCTCTTCCAAAGAGAATATGGTTGCCGGCACAATGCGGGCCTTTTCGTCAGAACCGGATGCACGCATGTTGGTAAGCTGTTTACTCTTTGTAACATTGACAACCAAGTCGTTCTCGTGAATATGCTCACCTACAATCTGCCCGGCATAAACGGCATCTTGTGGCTGGATGAAGAACTTACCGCGATCCTGCAGGTTGTTGATGGCGTAAGCAAAGGCTGTACCGCTTTCCAAAGCAATCATTACACCATTGCTGCGGCGTGAGATTTCACCCTTGTAGGGCTGATATTCTTTATAACGGTGAGCCATGATAGCCTCTCCCTGGCTGGCGGTCAGTACATTGGTACGCAATCCGATGATACCGCGTGACGGAATGTTGAATTCGATGTTGACACGGTCGCCCTGAGTTTCCATGGAAACCATTTCACCCTTACGGCGGGTTACCATATCAATCATCTTGCTGGAGAATTCTTCGGGCACGTTGATGGTCAGTTCCTCAATAGGCTCGCATTTCTCGCCGTTGATTTCCTTGAAGATTACCTGCGGCTGTCCCACCTGAAGCTCATAGCCTTCACGACGCATGGTCTCAATCAGGACAGACAAGTGGAGCACACCGCGTCCGGATACAATCCAACGGTCTGTGTAACCTTCCTGGAAAGCGACACGTAAAGCCAGATTCTTTTCAAGTTCCTTTTCCAAACGGTCGTTGATGTGACGGCTGGTGCAGTATTTACCTTCCTTGCCGAAGAACGGAGAGTCGTTGATGGTGAACAACATACTCATGGTCGGTTCGTCGATGGTGATAGGCGGCAGTGGTTCCGGATTTTCAAAATCGCAGATGGTGTCGCCAATCTCAAAGTTTTCCAGACCAACGATGGCACAGATGTCCCCCGAAGACACTTCTGCGGTTTTTTGGCGTCCCATGCCGGTAAAGGTGTGGATTTCTTTGATTTTTGTCTTTTCCTTAGAGCCGTCGCGGTGACTGATGGTAATGTTCATACCTTCTTTCAGGGTGCCGCGGTGTACGCGTCCCACAGCGATACGGCCCGTATAGTTTGAGTAGTCCAGAGAGGTAATCAGCATCTGCGGCGTACCTTCAAGTTGTTCAGGAGCCGGGATGTGTTCCAGAATCTGGTCTAACAGATAATAAATGTCGTTTGTAGGAGTTTTCCAGTCCGGGCCCATCCAGTTGTTTTTGGCCGAGCCATAGATAACCGGGAAGTCAAGCTGGTCTTCTGTAGCGTTGAGGTCGCACATCAGGTCGAACACCATTTCGTAAACCTCTTCTGGGCGGCAGTTCGGTTTGTCCACCTTGTTGACTACTACGATGGGTTTCAACCCGATTTCAAGGGCTTTTTGCAGCACAAAGCGTGTTTGGGGCATCGGGCCTTCAAAGGCGTCGACCAAAAGAATACAGCCGTCGGCCATATTCAGCACACGTTCTACTTCACCACCGAAATCGGAGTGTCCCGGAGTGTCAATAATATTAATCTTTGTATCTTTATAATTGATAGATACATTCTTAGAGAGAATTGTAATACCGCGTTCGCGTTCCAATTCATTGTTATCCAACATCAATTCACCGGTTTGCTGGTTTTCGCGAAACAGATTCCCGGCCAGCAGCATTTTGTCCACCAACGTAGTTTTTCCGTGGTCTACGTGGGCAATAATTGCAATGTTTCTAATATTCTGCATACTCTTACCTAAAATAATGAGCGCAAAGTTACGGAAAAACGCTGAAAAAATCTAATGATACGGAAAGAATAACGAAATTTTAATTCATTTATATTGAATAAAATCGCTACAGATAACCTTTCGTTTTTATAATCAAAATAAAGCCGGATTTTAATCTTATCGGACATGTTTATTCTTTCTTTTTGAGACCGGCTGTGGCAGAACTTTGTCTGTAACCGGTTAAAAGGTCTCAGATTATTTTGTACATTTGTAATATCAAAACAGGCTATAATGTCTTGTAGAACCAGAATTAGGTTAATAATATGAATACAGAACTGTTGAAAATTGAGATCCTGCCACGACTGTTTCATTTTAAGCAGCCGGCAGGAACTTCCCGTGGAGTCTATACAACCAGACAAAGTTGGTTGCTTCGTATAACTTCACCTGATATTCCGGGTAAGGAAGCCTGGGGGGAATGTGCTCCACTTCCACAGTTAAGCTGTGACGACCGTGCTGATTATGAAGAAGTCCTGCGTGGCATCTGTGATTCTGTTGAAAGTAGTGGAGAATTAGATACAACCCGTTGGAACTGTTTCCCTTCCATGCTCTTCGGGCTCGAAACGGCACTTCGCCACTGGCAGACAGGGCGATTTGCGTTGTGGGATACGCCATTCTCAAGAGGCGAGGAGGGTATCTGCATCAACGGACTGATTTGGATGGGCGATTATGAGAGCATGTACCGGCAGATAGAGACTAAAATGGCTGCGGGGTACAGATGTATTAAACTGAAAATCGGCGCAATTGATTTTGAGCAGGAATTAGACCTGCTTAAGTTTATCCGCCGTCATTTTTCCGTACACGATGTCGAGTTGCGAGTAGACGCGAATGGTGCCTTTACGCCCGCCGACGCTCCCCGTAAGCTTGAAGAACTGGCCAAGCTGGATTTGCATTCCATCGAGCAACCCATCCGTGCCGGACAGCCGGAGGCAATGGCCGCGCTGACAGCAACTTCACCGCTTCCTATAGCCTTTGACGAGGAACTGATAGGTGTGAATACGGATGAAGATAAGGCCGAACTGCTCGACCGTTTGCATCCGCAGTATATTGTGCTGAAGCCTTCATTGCATGGCGGCATGGCCGGTTGCAGAAAATGGATTGATTTGGCCGAAGAACGAGGCATCGGCTGGTGGGTGACTTCTGCTCTTGAATCAAATATCGGACTGAATGCGATTGCGCAGTGGTGTGCCACTTTGCATCCTGCAATGCCGCAAGGCTTGGGCACCGGACTGTTGTTTACAGACAATATACCCATGCCGCTCGAAATCCGTAAAGACTGTTTGTGGTATGTGGAATAGGCAGATAGACCGTCAGCAGATTCGGGTGGAGGGGCAAACCTGGTGTGCGGCCGACAGACCGCAGCTTGTGCGTTTGGCCGTGACGGAGCCGGATGAGGCGTTGCGTGATGTCTATGCCTTCCTGGCCGACTGGTTCGATGGTTCTCCCGAGATTGGTGTGCAGACATCCGGTTCGACAGGCGTGCCCAAACAAATGCGGGTATCCAAAGAGCGTATGATGAACAGCGCTTGTCAGACCTGTAGTTTTCTGGGGCTCGAAACCGGTTGTACGGCCTTACTGTGCATGAATATGAAGTATATCGGTGCCAAAATGATGGTGGTACGTGCGTTAGTGGCCGGTATGAATCTGTTGGTGCGTCCGGCTGTTGGCCATCCGATGACGTTGGTTGACGGTCCTGTTGATTTTACAGCTATCGTGCCATTACAGTTGTATCAGAGTTTGCAGACCGAGGCTGAGAAACGCCAGTTGTCACGCTGTCGCCATGTACTGGTCGGAGGTGGAGCGGTAGATGCCGCTTTGTGCGAGAAGCTTGCCGGTTTGCCGTCCCGTTTCTATTCCACGTATGGAATGACGGAAACTTTGTCGCATATCGCCTTGCGGTTGCTGAACGGACCGGATGCCGGCCTGCATTATACACCTTTTGACAATGTGCGTGTTTCCTTATCAGCCGACAACACGTTGGTTATCGATGCGCCGGAACTTTGTGACACGCGGCTTGTAACGAACGATGTGGCGCGCATCTATCCCGATGGCACATTTGTCATACTCGGCCGTCGTGACAATACCGTCAACAGCGGCGGCATTAAGATTCAGATAGAAGAGGATGAGGCATTATTAAAGTCACATATCGGTGTGCCTTTTGCCTTGACCGCTGTTCCCGATGAACGTTTGGGCGAGGCGCTTGTCCTGCTGGTAAGCCGTGAATTGCCACAGTCTGTTGAACAACTGCGTTCCTTGTTGTCGGCGTGGCTTCCCCGCTATCATGTTCCCCGTTATGTTTTATCGGTCGAACAGATTCCTCTTGCCGGTAACGGCAAGATTAACCGTGCGGCATGTCGTGAGTTGGCAAAACATCTTATCTTTTAATGTACTAGCCGACGGCTGAGATTAGTTTTTTTATGACCTTCATGTTGGCGGCATCTATTTCATTATTTTCTATAGAAGCAAGATAGATGTTAGTCATACGTTCGTTTGCATGTCCCATAGATTCGCTGATTACACGTATGGGTACATGCGATTTCATCGCTTCGGTAGCCCATGTGTGACGCGCCACATATGAGGTTAGGGGAGTGCTCAGTCCCAGATTGTTGGATATACATCTGAGGTGATAATTATGTAAGAGTAGAGCCTTATCATATTCAGATTGGTTAAAATGTGAGCTCTTTATAATAGGAAATAAATAAGGGCTGTTTTCGTTGGCATATTTTTTAATGATAGCAGATATGGCAGATTCAAGCTTTATAGAAATCAGTTGGCCGGTTTTGCTCCTCCTGTAAATTAGCCGGTTATTTATAATATCGCTTTTTTTAAGTTTAGCTAGGTCAATGAAAGCCATACCGCGTGCCAGGAAGCAGAATATGAATGCGTCTTTACTGAACTCTTCATTCTTGTTTTGAACTTTATAGTTCATCAGTCGTATGACCGTTTGAATATCTACAGCACGTTTTACTGTTTTGTCTACACCACAATAAACATGTTTGAATGGATTGGTTTGCTCAACATCATATTCAGATACAATCTTATGATATGCTGATTTTAAGATACGCATATAAAAAGAACTGCTGTTACGTGTTATGCCTCTTTCTTTTAACAGATAGCTTTCATATCGTTCTATTAAGGAGTTTGATAAGTTATAGATATAAAGTTTCTTTGTATTTTCTTTTTCTTCCAGGTATCTGGAAAATGATTTATATACAGACATGTAGTTTGTTGCTGTCTTCAGACTGGAATGTTGAGCTTTTTCTTTTGCTTGGATTAATAAATACTGAAGGAATTCAATCCTTTTTTTTACATACATCTTTTTCATACTTTTACCAAATATACAATTACAATAAATAAATATAGAAGTTTTAAGGTATGTTCATATATAATGGTTTTATGGTAATGAACCATTCGTTTTTGCAAAATTACTTCTTTTTTATCAGAAATTTTTTCCTGTATTACAACTTTTATAAATTCCGTATTTTTTATTTAGAATCAGTTTTATTAATACTCGGAAAGTTGTTTTGTTAAATGAATGTTTAAAGATGTTGTAATAATAAAGTATTATCTGTAAATATCTTTATATAGGTGTTCTATTTTGGTTGTAAAGTGATCTATAAGTAAATGATTAGTAAAATTGGATATTTGAATTGCGTTTAATGTAATTTGTACAGTATCTTTAATTGATTTATACTGTTTTTTATAAATATTTTGTTTAAATAATAGAAATAATAGAAAAACTCAATAATGATTGTTAGAAATATAAAAATGCAGTCCGGTATTTTACTTTATAGTTATACAGACTTTAAATACTGATCTTCATTATCCCGATAAATAGATGTTTCAAATATGTAATAATATATATTAAAGATATTTCTATTTATATGTTTAATCTGTTTTTTTCATGTTTTAGAATAAAATTTGTCATAGTGAATCAAAAACAGATTTGTTGTTTTATGAATATTAACGGCCTTTGAAACTTGTTATGGAATAAGTGACTATTTGATGCAAGTAGAATAAAAAAGATATCCAGACTTTCACAAGCCCGGATATCCAACCCTTAAAACATACCCTAAAAAATTAGAGCTTGCAATTGAATATAAGGTATAAAAGATGCTTTAAATTATTTTGTTTTGGTGTGTTGGGATTATAAAAAGAATTTTTATGCGTGTTTGTATGTTAGTATAGGGAGATTGATTAAATTGATTAATTAGTTTAAGTTAAGAATGTTATTTGGGTATTTTCCTAATAAAAATTTTTGATGTGTTTTTGTATTAGGGAGTAATTCTTATGTTTTGATGAGTAGAAATCAGTATTTAGATACTGATGATTGTTCATTTTTAATGTATTTTTTATTAAAGCGAGGGTATAACAAGATATGTTATGCCCTCGCTTTTATTACAGAATATTATTCTTATCTGGTGTATGTGCCAGCAGGAATTGTTACAGTAATTGTTTTTGTCTGGTTATTGTAACCGGCAATTGTACCCCAGTTGCTTTTGGCGTTAACTTCAATTATCACAGTATGTGCTGTTTGGAAATTGTTTTCAGTGCCACTTGTGAAGTTCAACATACCTCCGCTTAATGTGATGTATTGCGTGTTGCCGCTTATAATCTTGAACGTAGGAGCGGTTAAGGCATATTTGCTCAGGTTGCTTGCGCTGCCGTCTTTCCACATTGTATTGCCAACATAGTCTTGCCATTCGAATCCTTCAGCAAGGTTGATACCGCTGGTAGAATTTAATGTTCGGTGTTGCGGATCAAATGTTTCTGTCTTGTTGATTACCCATGAACCACTCAAGTCCTGAACGGAAACATTACCGCTGGCAATGACGAATTCCTTAGAACCAAATGTTTCAATAAGTTCAAATTTCAGATTTTCACCTCTATATGTCGTTGGATTGACTACAAGTGTCTTACCGTCGTTGTTTAGGTATGATCCGTTCAAAACATTGTTTACATAGATTCTGAAAGAAAGTGTTGCACCCTTGTCGCTTGCTGAGTTGGCAACAGTTGAGTAATTTTCGAATACGGTGGTCAGATCACGTTTCAGCGTAACAAGAACGTTGTTGTCATGAGGTAACAGACCAATGGTGTCTCCGTTCCAAGCTGCGGCGTCTTTAGTTATCTCATCCTTTGGATACTGATTATCTGTCATCGCATTGATGCTGGCTTTCAATGTAAATTCGTTTCCTGTTGCATCAGTATTAAACTTGAATGTAATGGTACCTCCGGAGATATTCTTTCCACCTTTCTGCCAGATTTCAATTGACCGTCCGTTAGCCTTGAAGTAAACATCACCGTTTAAGCCATCAGCAGTTCCTGTTGCGACAGTATTCCAGAATTCACTTTCAGTCATATCAGAACTATACATAATTTCACGGATTTGACTGTCTGAAACAGTATAAATCTTCTGATCTGCCCCGACAAACCAATTGCTGGTGTTTACACCAGTAACAGAATACTCAGGAGTTGCTTTTACGATTTGTACAGGTTGGAATGTAGTTGTGTAAGTTTGGTTTGAGCCACTGACTGTAACTTTAGCAGTGACATTGACAGAACGTCCGATTGCACTTTGATTGACGATTTCTTTATTCAGTGAAATAGTATTGTCTGTCCAGTTGAAATAATCTTTATCGCCGCTCAGTTCGTATGTGACGTTAGCTGTGAATGCCGGATATTCTTGGCTTAAATCAATATTGGTTCCACTGCTGGTAACTCCTATTAATTTTTGATCTTGTGCGAAATTGATAGATGTTGTTTTGTCTGAATATTCAATTTCGTATGGAGAAACTTTTCCGCTTTCTGCCGTTTGTACTTTGATGTTGTTCAAACGGTCTACGCTGTTGTCTACAATGAAGTAATCTGAGAATAAGTCTGTAAAGGTTTCATTGCCTTCTACGTCATTCTTTGGTGTAACACGTGCGGTCATGGCCCATGCCTTGTATGAATAATCGTCGTCAACATTTTCACCACTAGTGACTTTCAGTGTCAGTAAACCATCTTCCAGACTTTCAACTTTTACATTGGTCAAGACGTTCACGGCACTTCTTGTACTAACCATCGAGCCATAGAAGCTGATGGCGTAGCGTGATTCGAAATCTTCTTTTGTCAAAGTCGCAGGAGAAACACGGAACTGTACAGTCTGTTCTTTGTTCTGGACAAATGTTTTCCAATAACCGTTTGGGGTACCGTTCTGCCACAATTGTAATGTTTTGAACCCAACCCGTTTATCAGCGACTACTTCGGTTCCGTTATCTTCAAATGTAGGAACAAACACGATGCTTTGAATCATCTTGGACATTAAACCCAGTTGATCCAGTTGATTTTGCAGGCTGTTTAACTGATCTGCTATATCAGACAAGTCAAATTTCTCACCTTCTTCTGCAGTAGCATTCAAAGCATTTTTCAATTCTATAACTTGTTCCAAAACAGAGACGATAGAACCATTCTTTTCGTTGTCCCACTTTGCGATGTCGCGCAAAGCGTTTAACTCAGTTTCTGACAGCTTCTGTTGCATTTTTGCAATTTCGCTGTTGAGAGTATTGTATTTGTTTTCTAGAACTGCCAATGCGCCGTTTTCTCCGTCGATAGCGTCCACACGATTAGAAAGAGCAACAATTTGTCCTAATACGGTTTCAGAAATATCACCACCTGGCTGAGATTCAAAGCCGGCTAGAATGTCTTCCAAAGAATTGATTCGGTTTGTCAGGTCAACAATATTCTGTCCGTTTTCTTCGGCAAGTTCTTTAACTTCGTTTAATTGAGTTGAATTCTCGCTGATATCGCTAGTAATGTCACCCAGTCGATTCTCAATTTCAGCTTTATAGGCATTAAATACGTTAACATTAACCAATTCGCCCAAAGCTTCTATCTTATTGGTGATTTCAGCTGTTACTTCTGCTGAGGTTGGACGTTTAGTCAGTTCTGTTTCCAGTTCCTTTAAGTCATTCTTAAGGCTTTCAACCTCGCTCTTATTGACATAATTGATCAGATTTGCTTCAATGTCGCTTAGTTTGTTGTTCAACTCGTCAACTGTTGTCTTGTCTGCCTTGTTGGCCAAATCTGAGGCAATCGTGTTGTACTGATTTGTCAGATTGGTAATTTGTTTGGTTAGTTCAGCTATTTTTGAAGCATTATTTTCTGCCTTAATAGCATTCAGGTCGTTGATTGCAGTAAGAAGGTCGCCTTCAACAGTCGTAAGTTTGTTCTGTAGGCTTGTTACGGCATCAGCGTCAGCTTTCATAGCGATAGCATCGCTTAATTGCTTGTCGGCAGCCTCATAAGCTTTTTGTAACTCAGTAAGCTTCTGTTCTAGGTCTTTTTTCGTCTGATCCAATGTTCCTTCAACATTGTTAACCTGTTCAATCAGGCTTTGTACCTGACTGGCTAGATCGGCTACGGTCTGGCTGTCTGCTTTACCGTTTAAGGCATCAGACAACTCTGTTGCTTTTTGCTGAAGTTCAATGACAGCCGAATTGTTGGCTTTGCCGTCTATGGCCGTTGTTAACTCCTGTTTTAAAGCTGTGATAGCTTCGTTTACAGCAGCCTTGGCTTCTTCGGTAGTTATATTGCTACCTTTCAAACCGTCAATCTGACTCTGAAGATTAGAAATGTCGTCGTCGTAATCAGAGCATCCTACAAAAAGCGGTGCGCTGATTGCCAACGTACATAACATTGCCACACTAATAAACTTTTTCTTCATAATAAAAAACGATTAGTTAAAAAAATATGATGTATCAATCATTTCATTATATCTTTTATCCCGATAATTCCTGCTTTTTTTATTGCACCACTCTTATATCTTTAAATTATATCTCTATGCGAGAGATATAAAACGGCCTGTGATTGTACAATAAAATAATGAATAAAAATACTATATATAAATATGTTATAAGATATAATGTAAAGAAGTGTAGAGCCTATTGTAAGTGGCGTTTCCCCATTTTTTTTATGAAAAAAGTTTCTTAATATTTTGCGTATTTAAATATTATTCATACATTTGCACGTGTTTTACATTTCTCGCATAGAAATATAAAATTTATTCTAATATAATACGTTTATTATCAGTGTATTATAAGTGATAATAATCTTTTTAGTTAAACGCAAAACTATTTACATTGTTAATATACTGGGATTTTTCCTATAATGAGAATCTGCGTATGATTTAGTTTCGTTCTACTGTAAAGAAAGATACTGTATTTTCTTGTGTGTTAAAATATAAACCGTGCCGTCAGCATTGGGCTGGCGGCACGGTCTGTGTTAACAATAAAAAGTAGAATATAATTCGTTTGTTAGTGTTTGTATCCGGCTGCTTCGGCAATCTTTACCGGAATCTCGGTGTTGTCCAGACGGCCTTTGAACAGCTCTGAGCCGGCGCCGATGGCAAATACGGGGACATAGCCGGCTGAGTGTCCTCCGCTGGTCCAACCTACCAGCGCGATTTCATTAATGATGCGTTTGGCTTCCGCGGCAATCGGCTCGTCCTGTGCATATTCGCTCTTTTCCAGTTTAGCCTGCTGGTTAGTGAAACTTTTCTCATAAACGGCTTTCAGGCGCGCTTCCTGTTTGTCGGTCAGTTTGATGGTGCTCCAGAATCCGAAACTTTCTGTCAGAGCGTTTTTGACAGCTTCCCATGATACCCGATTGCCGGTCTGGCTTCTCAAGGTATTAATCTTGCGGGTAAATCCGTTTTCGCTCACTTCCTGGTTGCTGAGCGCTTTCAGATTCAGTTCATATTTTCCGGTGCCCAATGCCAGACCGCCGGTTTCGTGGTCGGCTGTGACAACGATGAGGGTTTCGTCGGGGTGTTGTTTGTAGAAATCGTAGGCAATCTGTATGGCGCTGTCCAGGTCAACTACTTCGCGGAAAGCAGTGGCCGCGTCGTTGCTGTGGCATGCCCAGTCTATTTTACCGCCTTCGACCATCAGGAAGAAACCTTTCTCCGGCTCTTTGGACAGGAAGTCCATTGCAGAACGGGTGATGTCCGATAATGAAAGGTCGTCTTGTTGACGGTCAATGGCGTAAGGTATGGCCGTGCGATCCTTTTCAGAAGCCTTTTGGCTTTGAAACAAGATGATTTTATCGGCCTTCTTATTCTTTTTCTGATATTCTTTATAGCCTCTTACGATGGTGTAACCGGCCTTTCCGGCCATGTCGTATAAACTCTTTGAAGACGGGTCGGTCTTGTCGGTCGGTTCAAGGAAATCCGAGCCGGCATAGAAATCAAATCCGGCCTCGTACATGTCCTTGCCGATGGCATAATAGCTGCCGCGTCCGCTTTCGTGTGCATAGAAGGCGGCCGGTGTGGCATGGTCTATGCTGACGCTGGTGGCGATGCCCACACGGCAGCCGTTTTCCTTAGCCCATACCGCTACGCTGTTTACCGGAGTAGTCAGGTCTTTTAATACGCCGATGGCGCCGTTTTTGGTCTTATGACCGGTAGCCAGTGCCGTTCCTGCGGCCGCGGAGTCGGTCACACCGTTGGTCGCTGAATAAGTAGTCGATACGGTTGCGACCGGAAACCGGGTGAAGAGCAGTGGAGAAAGTCCGATTCTGCCTTCCAGTTCGCCACGGTACAATTCTGTGCCTTCCACCTGATTGACACCCATACCGTCGCCGATGAAGAAAAATACATATTTGGCCTTTTGCGCGAATGTGGTCGTAAAGGCACATAGTACAAAAAATAAAAATACAGAAAACTTTTTCATTGTTATATGATAATGCTGAATGATGTTTACGGACAAAATTACAAAAGATGACAGAGAAAAACCCGTAAAAATCGTTCTTATTTTTATGCCGCTACACTTTTGTTACAGAAATGAGTTGTTTTTGTAGCAGAGATTTAGTCAGCTTGAGATATCTGATACTTTTCCGTAAAACAGTTGGGGAGAGCGGTCTGTATATAAAGGCCGTTCTCCCCAATCCGGTTATTCGTTCCGATTCATCGCGAAACCGGTTGTTCCGTTTGGGGCATGCCGGTTTACGATGCTTATAAATCCTTTATCTCGTCCAGATTGTGCTGGATGTCCTCGTCGGTCAGCTCATAATTGGTCAGGTTGCCTGCCAGATACTGGTCGTAAGCGCTCATGTCAATCAGACCATGACCGGAAAGGTTGAAGAGGATAACCTTTTCTTCGCCCGTTTCTTTGCACTTTTTGGCCTCGTTGATGGCTGCGGCGATGGCGTGGCATGACTCCGGTGCCGGAATGATACCCTCGGCTTTGGCAAACAGACAGCCGGCATCGAAAGATTCCAGCTGCTTGATGTCGGTTGCTTCCATCAGGTTGTCTTTCAGAAGCTGCGATACGATGACACCGGCACCATGATAGCGCAGACCGCCTGCGTGGATGTTGGCCGGAGCGAAGTTATGACCCAGCGTGAACATCGGCAACAGCGGTGTGTAACCCGCTTCATCGCCATAGTCGTACTGGAACTTTCCGTGAGTCAGTTTGGGGCAGGATGCCGGTTCGGCCGCGATGTAACGTGTTTTCTTGCCTTCCAGTATGGTGTGACGCATGAATGGGAAGCAGATACCGCCAAAGTTGGAACCACCGCCGAAACAGCCGATAATGATGTCGGGATATTCGCCCGCCATTTCCATCTGCTTTTCAGCTTCAAGACCGATAACGGTCTGGTGCAGTGTAACGTGGCTCATCACCGATCCTAGTGTATACTTACAGTTAGGCGTGGTGCGTGCCAGCTCGATGGCCTCAGAGATGGCTGTACCCAAAGAGCCCTGATGGTTGGGATATTTGGTCAGGATGTCTTTACCCGCTCTTGTTGACATAGAAGGAGACGGAGTGACCTGTGCGCCGAACGTCTGCATGATGCTGCGGCGGTAAGGTTTCTGTTCATAGCTGATTTTCACCTGATAGACAGCTGCTTCAAGACCGAACACCTTGGCGGCGTAAGACAAGGCGGCACCCCATTGTCCGGCACCGGTTTCGGTGGTGATGTTGGTTACGCCCTCCTGCTTGCAGTAATAAGCCTGTGCCAGGGCTGAGTTCAGCTTGTGCGAACCGATGGGGCTGACACTCTCGTTCTTGAAATAGATGTGAGCCGGAGTGCCCAGTGCCTCCTCAAGTCCGTATGCGCGGACAAGCGGCGTGCTGCGGTAGTATTTATACATTTCTCTCACCTGTTCGGGTATCTCAATCCAGGCGTCTGTCTGGTTGAGTTCCTGGCGGCAGAGTTCTTGTGCGAAAATGGGGAAGAGGTCTTCCGGTTTAAGCGGTTCCTTGGTTTTCGGGTTCAACGGCGGCATGGGCTTGTTTACCATGTCGGCCTGAATGTTGTACCAGTAACGCGGTATTTCGTCCTCAGAAAGGAAGAATCTTTTTCTTTTTTCCATAGTAGTATATATAAATATGTTAGATATATTTGCAGTATTTTGCATTTGCGTCTTGCAAATATACATTTTATTTTTCACAATCGTTATTAAAATGGTAAAAATGTGACATTTGTTTGGTTGTGACGCATAACATCTTTTATTTTCTTTTTTTAGGGCAGAGTTTTGTGAGAAGGTGAAAAAACATGCTTCAATCTTGAGGGGCGTTTGAACTCCGGACGTATATTTGTCGGTTTAAGGTTCCGAGGGCCTGTGCAGTGTTGAATTGGCTTTGGTAAAATATCACGACTTCATGGTAATAAAACAGAAAACGTATTCCGACGATTTGTTATTTTTAATAAAAAAGTTGAGGCGACTCTTTATCGTACTTCCTAATGGAGCAGGCTGAAGCTTTTTGGGGCTTTTGAGGCCCTTTTTCACCGGAAATACATTTTTCTGCGTCTGTCTGAGCACATGCGGCTCACTTTCTTTTTGTAAGTTGTATGCGTTTCTTTCAAGATTGCGCACTTATGCGTTTTGGGGGGAGCGCGAATTTTGTGTCTTTTTGTTTTTGTGGGCTCAGGTCTCGTGATATTCTGATATTTTAATATGGCCTGAGAATTCGTTTTTTTTGAGTGTGGGTATTTGGGGCGCTGTTTTTCTACGGATTTTAATGTTTTATTGTTTGGTTTCGGGTGGTTTGAGAGGTTCGAAACCTTATTCCAAGGATAACTAGCGTGGCTTTCTTGCTTTTTACTCGTTTTGTTATGTTGTAATATTTTACTGCATGGCGAACGAACGATATTTAAACGTCAATTGCATACGGTTGCGAATTTTTTCGTAACAGTGCGGAAAATAATTCCTATACGGTAACGGGCGCCACCGTAACCGTGCAGAAAAAAGTTCACAACCGTACACGATGGAATTCGTAACCGTATGGAAAAAAATTCGTAACCGTATGCGTTTTGCCGACATTAAAACAATATTAGATAAGTAGAAAGAAGTTGTAAAATTGTTATTTATCAACCAGCTGATAATCAATGTAATATATACTTGTTTCTTGATATTCCCCTTTGGGGATGAGGTTATGGCACTCTCAGTAAGAGCTGTATAATTGGATTTTTTGTGTGGGAGGATAAAAAATCGGACTTGTAATCAGGGATTTGTTTGTCGTGATATTTTACTTTATTGCTGACGGAAATTTTTGGTCTGATGAAGGATGAAAAAGGAGTCGGATAAAAAAATAAAGGTCATTTTGTGGTGATAGCCGGTAAACTGTTGCATTCAATTAGAAATATGGTGATGGCGATTGTTTGTATGGTTATCGGTTCTTCTGTTGTGCGTTTGTTGTAAAAAGAAGCGGTAAAAAGTTTTACACATTGTATTCACCTGACAGAAAGTTGATATATAAAGCCGGCATATGTGGGGAAATTTATGTTTCTGCCTGTAAGGTGTTTGACAAGCTGAAGCAACCGCTTTGGGTTGCTGCCGTATCAGATATGCAATATGTTTTGCATAAATATACCAAACTATAATCAAAAAGAGATTTTTTATTTGTCTTATAATCAGTGTATATAAGTGTTCGCTTGTTTTAGGCTGAAAATAAATTGCATAAATATGTGTAAAAGTGAATATAATTGTCTATCTTTGTGCACTTGTAAAAAATGACGAAGTGCTATGAAGGATAAAACATCCCGTCTTGAGGTTATAAAGATGATTATTTCCCATCAGGCCATCGGCAGTCAGGAAGAACTGTTAAAAGAGGTGGATAAAGCCGGTTTCCCGGTGACGCAGGCCACCCTTTCGCGCGACCTCCGTCAGCTTAAAGTGTCAAAGACCTCAACGCCGTCGGGTAAATATATATATGTATTGCCGACTTCTCCTCATTATAAACGTGTGCCCGAACCGGTGTTGCAGGGCGTGATGCACCGCTCATGGGGGGTAAAGTCAATCAAATTCTCCGGTCAGATAGCCGTGTTGCATACCTTGCCGGGACATGCCAGTCCGATAGCATACGAGATTGACAACCTCAGACCCGATGAGATTATCGGTACAATAGCCGGCGACGATACCATCATGCTGGTGCTGGCCGAAGGTGTCAGTCATGAGCAGGCTTTGGAACGTTTGCAAGAGGTTGTGCCCGAACTGGCGCAGATTAATAATGAATAAAATAAACAACTAAAAATATCCGTAAATAAAAGAGTGTGAGAGAATGGAAAAACAGGATTATGATGACGGCATCAGAGTGCTGGTGGCAGACGCAAGTCATGAGAAGTATGTAGATCAGATTTTGACGACAATTACAGAGTCGGCCCGTAAACGCGGTTCGGGTATCGCATCGCGAACGCATGAGTATCTGGCTACCAAGATGAAGGAACGCAAAGCCGTAATCGCTCTGAGCGGAGAAGGCGAGCAGGAAGAGTTGGCCGGATTCTGTTATATCGAGAGCTGGGGGAACAAACAATATGTGGCCAATTCAGGTCTGATTGTAGTAGAGAAGTTCCGACGTCATCACTTGGCAACCCGTATCAAGCAGACTGCGTTTACCTTGTCACGTCTGCGTTGGCCGCATGCCAAACTTTTCGGTCTGACCAGTCAGGCGGCTGTGATGAAAATCAATACGGCGCTGGGCTATGTGCCGGTTACCTTTGCCGAGCTGACAGACGATGAGGCATATTGGAAAGGTTGCGGCACACCGGATCACCCCTGTTGTATCAATTATGACATACTGCAGCGTACAGGACGTAAATATTGTGTCTGCACGGCCATGCTTTACGATCCCGAACAGCATGTAGGAGAGGAACTGCCCGTTCAGCTTCCTGAGGATGTGGTGAAGATGGCGCGTGAGGCTGCGGCAAAGAACATGAGATAACAGAAAAATAAAACAGACAATAATTAAAAACAACATATAACTATGGCAAAGAAAGTAGTGGTGGCGTTCAGCGGTGGTCTGGACACGTCTTATACGGTAATGTATCTGGCAAAAGAAAAAGGATACGAGGTTTATGCGGCTTGTGCCAACACCGGCGGTTTTAGTGCCGAGCAGTTGAAAACCAATGAGGAAAACGCCTATAAGTTGGGCGCTAAGGAGTATGTGACACTTGATGTGACAAAGGAGTATTACGAGAAGAGTCTGCGTTACATGATTTACGGTAATGTGTTGCGTAATAACTGCTATCCAATCTCCGTGTCTTCAGAACGTATTTTCCAGGCCATGGCCATTGCACGCTATGCCAATGAAGTGGGTGCTGATGCCATCGCGCACGGTTCTACCGGCGCGGGTAACGACCAAATCCGTTTCGACATGACTTTCCTGGTGATGGCGCCGGGAGTGGAAATCATCACGTTGACCCGTGACAACAACCTGAGCCGTCAGGAAGAGGTGGATTTCCTTAACAAGCATGGTTTCTATGCCGATTTCACCAAACTGAAGTATTCATACAATGTAGGTATATGGGGTACTTCAATCTGTGGCGGTGAGATTCTCGACAGCAAACAGGGATTGCCTGAGAGCGCTTATCTGAAACACCCCACCAAGACCGGTACCGAACTGTTGCGCATCGGCTTCAAGAAGGGTGAAATCAGCTCGGTAAACGGCGTGGAATATGATGACAAAATCAAGGCCATACAGAAGATTGAGGAAATCGGCGCGGCTTATGCCATAGGTCGTGACTGCCATGTGGGCGACACCATTATCGGTATCAAAGGACGTGTAGGTTTCGAGGCCGCCGCTCCGATGCTGATTATCGGCGCGCACCGTTTCCTTGAGAAATATACTTTGAGCAAGTGGCAGCAGTATTGGAAGGAACAGGTGGCCAACTGGTATGGCATGTTCCTGCACGAGAGTCAGTATCTTGAGCCTGTTATGCCGGATATCGAGGCCATGCTGACCAGCTCACAGCGTAATGTCAACGGTGAGGTGACGCTCGAACTTCGTCCGTATGGTTTCTCAACGGTAGGTGTGGACTCTCCCGACGATTTGGTAAAGAACAAGTTCGGCGAATACGGCGAAACTCAGAAGGGATGGACCGCGGAAGACGCCAAGGGCTTTATCAAGGTGACCTCAACACCGTTGCGTCTGTATTACGCTAACCATAAAGACGAGGAGCGTATCAAATAAGTTGTTTCATATCAGACGGAAAAAGATGGCCGACGAAATCAAACGCTTGCAACGCCCGCGTACCGGTAGGGTGCTTGCCGGAGTATGTGCCGGAATAGCCAATTACGCTAATCTCGACCCTGTGGTGGTTCGTGTGGTGTATGTGCTGCTGACTTTCTTTACCTGCTTTTCGGGAGTGATTATCTATGTGATATTGCTTTTGCTTATTCCCGAGGAGCCAAACAGATATGAACGTAATCACATAGAAAATACAGAACAATGATTAGAATAGGAATTATCGGAGGAGCCGGCTATACGGCCGGTGAACTCTGCCGTATATTATTGAATCATCCCGAGGCAGAAATCAAGTTTATCAACTCTTCCAGCAATGCGGGCAATAAAATAACCGATGTGCACGAAGGGCTGTATGGAGATACTGACCTGACGTTTACCGACCAGCTGCCGTTTGACGAGGTGGATGTGATATACTTCTGCTTCGGTCACGGAAAAAGCGCGGAGTTTCTGCGCGAGCATGATGTGCCGGCACATGTGAAGATTATCGACCTGGCACAGGATTTCCGTCTGGCTGCTCCCGGCAACGATTATGTATACGGGTTGCCCGAATTGAACCGTGAGGCCATCCGCAAGGCTGACCATGTGGCTAATCCGGGATGTTTTGCCACCTGTATCCAGCTTGGCCTGTTGCCGTTGGCCAAGGCCGGACTGATTAAGGCCGATGTGGCTGTCAACGCCATTACGGGCAGTACGGGAGCCGGCGTGAAGCCGTCGGCAACGACACACTTCAGCTGGCGAAACAATAATATGAGTATTTATAAGGCTTTCAACCATCAGCACGTGCCCGAAATCAAACAGTCGCTCCGTCAGTTGCAGGCTGACTTCAGCAGCGAGATTGATTTCATTCCTTACCGCGGTGACTTTGCGCGCGGAATCTTCGCTACCGAAGTGGTGCGTGTAGACGAGGCGTTGCCGGTGGAAGAGGTTGTTGACCTGTATAAGGCTTTTTATAGCGATGCCGCGTTTACGCACTATGTGGACAAGGCCATCGACATGAAACAGGTGGTCAATACCAACAAGGCGCTTGTGCATGTGGACAAATACGGCGACAAGCTGCTTGTGACCTCAACCATAGACAATCTGCTTAAGGGAGCCAGCGGACAGGCCGTGCAGAACATGAATCTCATGTTCGGGCTGGACGAGGCTGCCGGACTGAAACTCAAGGCCGGCGGATTCTAATCAACAAAGTAAAGCAAGAACAATGAAATTATTCGATGTATATCCTCTCTTCGACGTGAATATCGTCAAGGGAAAAGGTTGTCACGTATGGGACGACAAGGGTCAGGAGTATCTTGACCTTTATGGCGGTCATGCCGTCATCAGTATCGGTCATTGTCATCCTCATTATGTAGAGATGATGAGCCGTCAGTTGGAACAGCTGGGTTTCTACAGCAATTCGGTTGTCAACAAATTACAGGTGAGTCTGGCCGAGCGTCTGGGTAAGGCTTGCGGTTATGACGATTATCAGCTGTTTCTGATTAATTCCGGTGCCGAGGCCAACGAGAATGCCATGAAACTGGCCAGCTTCTATAACGGCCGCACCCGTGTGCTGTCATTGGAGAAAGCTTTTCATGGCCGTACGGCATTAGCTGTAGAGGTAACCCAGAATCCGAAGATTATCGCGCCTATCAACGATAACGGTCATGTGACCTATCTGCCGATTAACGATCTGGATGCGTTTAAGCGTGAACTGGCTAAGGGTGATGTCTGCGCGGTGATTATTGAGTGTATACAGGGTGTGGGCGGTATCCGTTTGGTGACACCTGAATTCATGCAGGGATTACGTCAGGCTTGTGATGAGACAAACACGGTGTTGATTTGCGATGAGATACAGTGCGGTTACGGCCGTAGCGGTAAGTTCTTCACTCACCAGCATCTGGGTGTGAAACCCGATATGATTACCGTGGCCAAGGGAATCGGAAACGGTTTCCCGATGGGCGGTGTGCTGATTTCGCCGAAGTTCAAGCCTGTATACGGACAGTTGGGTACCACATTCGGCGGTAATCATCTGGCTTGTACGGCGGCATTGGCTGTGCTCGACGTGATGGAAAACGAACATCTGGTAGAGAATGCGGCCAATGTGGGTCAGTATCTGATGGATGAACTCCGCAAGGCCAATCTTCCTCATGTGGTAGATATCCGCGGTTGTGGCTTGATGATAGGTGTGGAACTGGATGTACCTTACAAGGAAATCCGTAACAAACTGCTCTTTGACGAGCATTGCTTTACGGGATGCAGCGGTACAAATGTATTGCGTCTGTTGCCGCCTTTGTGCCTGAGTAAGGATGAGGCTGCTGACTTCCTGGCACGTTTTACACGTGTGCTGAAAGGTTAAAAACGTTTAACCAGCCGGAATGACGGAGAAAATTCCGGCAATATAAAATTTATTATAAAGACTGATTGCTGAGCCGTAGCCATGAATGGCTTCCGGCTCACGCATTTTAAATCATAAAGCGATGAAAATTACAATTATCGGCGCGGGTAATATGGGAGGTGCCATAGCCCGTGGTTTGGCAAAGGGTTCGTTGGTGAATGTGGAGGATATTACAGTGTCCGATCCTAATGAGAAATGTCTGGACGCGCTGGCGCATGAGTGTCCGGGCATGAAGGTGATGAGCGATAACCGTGAGGCAGTGAAGGATGCTGACATGGTGTTGCTGGCTGTCAAACCGTGGCTGGTTCAGCCGGTGATTGATGATATGAAGGACGCGTTGGATTATAACCGTATCATCTTCGCGTCTATCGCAGCCGGAGTGGGTACGGAGCAGTTGTGCAAGTATCTTGACCGGGAGGACGGTGAGATGCCGCCGGTGTACTATCTGATTCCCAATACGGCAATTGCGGTGATGAGCGGTATGACTTTCATTACGTCTGTATTTTCTACACCGGAGAACGACGCCAAGGTGCTGGCTCTGTTTGATGAATTGGGTAAGGCCATGTTGGTGGAAGAACGTCTGATTGGTCCCTGCATGGCATTGGCATCCTGCGGCATTGCTTATGTGATGCGTTATATCCGTGCGGCTACGGAAGGTGGCGTGGAACTCGGACTGTATGCCCGCGACGCGCAGACCATCGTAATGCAGACCATGAAGGGAGCTGTAGACCTGTTGGCTGCTACGGGCAACCATCCCGAAGCTGAGATTGACAAGGTGACGACACCGGGCGGTCTGACCATCCGCGGCCTGAATGCCATGGAAGAGGCCGGATTCACCAACAGTGTGATAAAGGGACTGAAAGCGTCAATCAAGTAACACTTCGGCCGATGAAGAACAATCAATACAGGCGAGTGGCTGTCAAGATAGGCAGCAATGTGCTGACCCGTAAGGACGGTTCGCTGGACATTACCAGGATGTCTGCACTGGTGGACCAGGTGGCCGAGTTGCGCGCTGCCGGTGTGGAAGTCATCTTGATTTCGTCGGGAGCCGTAGCCAGTGGCCGGAGTGAACTTAAACATATTGATTCGCGCAAAATGGACAGCGTGGACCAGCGACAGCTCTTTTCGGCAGTAGGGCAGGCCAAACTGATAAACCGTTATTATGAACTGTTCAGGGAACACCACATTGCCGTAGGGCAGGTGCTGACCATGAAGGAGAACTTTGGTACGCGCCGTCATTATCTGAATCAGCGTAACTGTATGATGGTGATGCTCGAGAACGGTGTGATTCCGATTGTCAATGAGAATGATACCATCAGTGTGACGGAACTGATGTTTACCGATAACGACGAACTCTCAGGCCTGATTGCCACAATGATGGACGTACAGGCTTTGATTATTCTGAGTAACGTGGACGGTATTTACAACGGAAAGCCCGGCGACACCGGAGTGGAGGTGATTCGTGAGGTTGAACCGGAAAAGGACCTGAGCGAATATATCCGTACCGAAAAATCGGGCTTCGGCCGAGGCGGTATGATGACGAAATGCAATATAGCCCGCAAGGTGGCCGATGAGGGTATTGCGGTGATGATAGCAAACGGAAAACGTGAGCATGTGCTGACCGATTTGCTGTTTAATCCAGACAAACTTGTCTTTACGCGTTTTGTTCCGCGTGACGGCGGTGTGTCGAGCGTCAAGAAATGGATAGCTCACAGCGCGGGCTTTGCCAAAGGACAGATTTATCTGAACGCCAAAGCCGTAGAAGCGGTATGCGGCGACCGTGCCGTCAGTCTGCTTCCGGTTGGAATCACCCGTGTGGAAGGCGATTTCGAAAAAGACGATCTGGTGCGTATCATGTCGCCCGAAGGCAAGGAACTGGGCGTGGGACGCACGGCATATGCCAGTGAGGAGGCGCGCGAGGTTATCGGGCGTCATGATTGCCGGCCTATTGTTCATTACGACTATTTATATCTGGAATAATTCCTTATCAATATATAAGACAGACCATGAATCTGACCAAGACATTTGAACGCGTGAAAGACGCTTCGCGCAGTCTGACTCAACTTTCAGACGCGCGGATTAACGAGATATTGAATGCGGTGGCCGATGCCGCGGTGGCCGGTACGGACCGTATATTGGCGGAGAATGCCAAGGACTTGGCACAGATGCCGGAGGATAATCCCATGTATGACAGACTGAAACTGACGCCGGAGCGTATTGCCGGCATCGCGTCTGACATGCGTCATGTGGCACAACTGCCTTCGCCGCTGGGTCGCATACTGAAACATACCGTTTTGCCTAACGGGTTGGATATATCGCGGGTGAGTGTGCCGTTTGGTGTAATAGGTATTATCTACGAGGCCCGTCCGAACGTCAGTTTCGATGTCTTTTCGCTTTGTTTCAAGGCCGGAAGCGCATGTGTGTTGAAAGGCGGTACTGACGCCCATCATTCCAACAGCGTGATTGTGGCCCTTATTCATGAGGTATTGGCCGGTTTCGGTGTTGATACGGGAGTGGTGGAGCTGTTGCCGGCCGGCCGTGAATCGACCGGTGAGTTGCTGAATGCCCGTGGCTATGTGGATTTGATTATTCCACGCGGCAGTGCGGGACTGATTAATTATGTGCGTCAGCACGCCGCTATTCCGGTGATTGAAACCGGTGCGGGGGTCTGTCATGCTTATTTTGACAAGGCAGCCGATTTGGTAAAAGGTACGGCGATTGTCAATAACGCCAAAACGCGCCGGGTAAGTGTCTGCAACGCATTGGACTGTCTGGTGGTACATGCCGACCGTCTGGCCGACCTGTCTGCACTTTGTGCGCCATTGGCCGAAAGCAGTGTGAAAATTTATGCGGACGAACCCGCGTATGCCGCTCTTGCGGGACATTATCCCGCAGCTTTGTTGTATCAGGCTACCGCGGAAAGTTATGGCACAGAGTTTCTCGGTTATGCGATGGCCGTCAAGACAGTGACCTCGCTGGACGAGGCTCTGAAGCATATCCGGACCTACGGGTCGGGGCACAGCGAATGCGTCATTACCGAGGACCAGGAGACTGCCGACCGGTTCCTTGCGATGACCGACGCGGCATGTGTGTATCACAATGCGCCTACATCGTTTACCGACGGCGCGCAGTTCGGGCTTGGCGCGGAGATTGGTATCAGTACGCAGAAACTGCATGCGCGCGGTCCGATGGCACTGGAGGAAATAACGACTTATAAATGGATTATAAAAGGTAACGGACAGGTGCGTCCGAAATAATAAATCCGAAATAATAAAGCAGAATATCATTTTTTATCATATAATTTATCAACAGCATGAAAGTATTTCAGCATGTATCAGACCTTGGCGACTTGAAAGGTGCCTTGGCCGAAGCTTTTGAGATAAAGAAAGACCGCTATCAGTTTGAGTCGCTTGGACGTCATAAGACAGCCTTGCTCATCTTTTTCAATAACAGCCTGCGTACGCGCCTGAGTACACAGAAGGCAGCCATGAACCTGGGTATGAATGTGATTGTTCTTGATGTGAATCAGGGAGCATGGAAACTGGAAACAGAACGTGGTGTCATTATGGATGGTGACAAGAGTGAGCATTTGCTGGAGGCTATTCCGGTGATGGGTTCTTATTGTGACGTGATAGGTGTGCGCTCGTTCGCGACATTTGAGAGCCGGAAGGATGATTACGAAGAGAAGATTCTCAATCAGTTTATCAAATATTCGGGCAGACCGGTTTTTTTCATGGAGAGTGCTACGGTACATCCGCTTCAGAGTTTTGCCGATTTGATCACGATTGAAGAATATAAGAAAACGGCCCGTCCGAAGGTGGTACTGAGTTGGGCTCCGCATCCAAAGGCATTGCCACAGGCTGTGCCCAACAGTTTTGCGGAATGGATGAATGCCGCCGATGTGGATTTTGTCATTACACATCCCGAAGGTTATGAACTTGACCCGCAGTTTGTGGGTAACGCACGTGTGGAGTATGACCAGATGAAGGCTTTTGAGGGCGCTGATTTCATTTATGCGAAGAACTGGAGCTGTCCGGGTGTGACGCGTCCGGAGGATTATGGTAAGGTGTTGAGCAAAGACATGAGCTGGACGGTAGACGCCGCACATATGGCGGTGACGAACAACGCTTATTTCATGCACTGTCTGCCGGTGCGTCGTAACATGATTGTGACAGATGACGTGATAGAAAGTCCGCAGTCGTTGGTGATTCCGGAAGCGGCAAACCGTGAGATCTCTGCTACGGTGGTTCTGAAACGTATGCTTGAAAGTTTGTAAACATGTGGTGTAAGCCTGACAAGGGGCTTGTCGGAAAAACGAATTAATGGTTGAATAAAAATAGAGAGCCGTGTGCCGGACCAAGAGTCGGTACGCGGCTTTTGCATAAGTATGATGTGGTATATGGTGTTGGAGAGATAAAAGAGATAAAATAGGATGCGGTTCGGCATATCCAAGCATTAAAAACTTTGTTTTTTGTTTGTCTCTGCACTCACCTTTCGTGTATTTTTGAATAAAATAGGATTCGGCTCGGCATATCCAAACATTAAAAACTTTGTTTTTTGTTTGTCTCTGCACTCACCTTTCACTATTTTTGCAAAGCATTCCTGAAAATGGCAGAACCGGTATGCCGGTTTTATAAATTTGTTGCAGAGGAATGTTTATTGTTTATCAGCTGAGAAGAAACAAATGCAAACATTGAAACGACATTTGTACCGTATGATGGCAACGTTGTTGCTGATGACGGTGATGGCCTATTCTTTTATCGGTTATCATCATCATCAGGGACTTCATGTCTGTATGGCTGTTGAGCATTTGTTTTATGACGCTTGTGCCAAAGCGGGTGCCTGTGGAGAAACAGCCGGTGGCAGTTCACACGCAGCCGGTCATCATGTCAGGAACTGTTCGCTCAGTGACCAGTACAGAGGAGTGACAACGCAGAGAATCTCTGTGGACAGACATGTGCGGGACTTACAGCCTTTATGGTTGATGGCGGCATGGGCTTTTCAGCTTTGTATCTTTTTCAGTCAAAAGACTCATAGCCTTTTTGTACCCGATGTAATAGGGCGTATATTGGTTCCGCCGCTTGGCGGACGGGGACTTAGGGCTCCTCCTTTTCATTGATAGCTAAAAGAAACGTGCACATGGTTTACAAACCGTGTGTGGGGATTCCTGCGTGGCCGGGCCGCGTGGGGGGGAATAGTGTCTGGTTGTATGACGATTGCAACCGGGTGGCGTTTGCTTTTGTGTACTTTTGCGATGAAAAAACGGAATATGCCGTTATGTAGCAAAGGTACCGGACAGACGATTGTATTCTGTTTTTTTAAGTATGGACAGAGGGTTGTCCGGATTGTTTTTGTATTAATCAATGAAAAGAAAATTATCGAATATGAAATGGAATGTAGAATGCCGTACCGTAGAGGGACGGAGTAAAAGTTATGTGTGGTGGCTGGCCGGAATGATGTGGTTGTTTTCTTCGGCTTTTTTATTACAGGCCTGCCACTCGGAAGGTGATGGGCATGACCATGGTCATGAAGAGGCTGAGGCTGAAAAACATGATGACCATGAGGGATTAATCGTGTTCGAACCGGAACAGGCACGTGCGGCCGGATTGCAGGTGGAGGTAATGAAACGGGCGCCTTTTCATGCTGTTATACCGGCAAGCGGAAGTATACTTCCCGCTGTGGGAGAGGAAAAGACTGTAGCTGCTACGGCAGCCGGTATCGTCAGATTGCCGGCCGGAATTACAGAAGGACAGACTGTACGTGCAGGGCAGACGCTGGCATGGGTTTCGGCACGGAACATGGAAGACGGTGATCCGGTGGAAAAAGCCCGTATTGCCTATGAGTATGCTCAAAAAGAGTTGCAGCGTGCCGAAGCATTGGCCGGTGACAGAATTGTCAGTGACAAGGAGTTGAGACAGGTGAGGTTGCAGGCGGAAACAGCGCGCACGGCTTATGTAGGAATGATGGACCGTGTGGGACGTGACGGTGTAGGTATGACGAGTCCGCTGTCCGGTTATGTGAAACAATTGCTTGTACGTCCCGGTGATTATGTGACTGCCGGTCAACCTTTGTTTGTGGTGACACAGACCAAGCGTCTGCAGTTGCGTGCTGAGGTGGCTGAACGTTATTTCTCAAAATTGGCCGGGGTGCGCAGCGCATGTTTCCGTACAGCATCAGACGACGCGGTGGTTTGTATAGATAGTCTGGGCGGTAAGTTGCTGGCTGTAGGCCGCTCTGTGGCGCAGGGTAATTTTTATGTTCCGGTGACTTTCGCGTTTAATAATGTGGGGCGTTTTGTGCCTGGAAGTTATGCGGAAATATGGCTTACGTGTGAAGAACGTCCCGCTGTGCTTACGATACCACAGACCGCGTTGAGCGAGGAGCAGGGTATTTATTACGCTTATGTGCAGGTGGGAGAGGATCATTACCGTAAAGCAGAAGTGAAGCCGGGAGAGAGTGACGGTAATCGTGTGGAAATACTGCAAGGATTGAAAGAAGGAGACAGGGTGGTGACCCGGGGCGTGACACAGGTGAGACTGGCTGCCAATTCAGGCGTTATACCTGAGGGACATAATCATAATCATTAAATGAAGGGGAGGAAAGACCATGTTGAACAAGATTATTTCCTTTTCGCTTCATAACCGTCTGATTATTCTGATGCTAAGCGTACTGCTTTTGGGAGGCGGTATTTATACGGCTTATGAGATGGAGGTTGATGTGTTTCCGGATTTAAACGCGCCTACGGTGGTTGTGATGACGGAAGCCGGAGGTATGGCCCCCGAGGAAGTTGAGAAGCTGGTGACGTTTCCCATAGAAACGGCTGTTAACGGAGCGACCGGTGTGAGAAGGGTGCGTTCGCAGAGTACAACCGGATTCTCAATCGTATGGGTGGAATTTGACTGGGATATGGACATATACAGGGCTCGCCAGGTGGTGACCGAGAAACTGTCTATTCTGGGTGATCAGCTGCCCGCAGGAGTGGGAGAACCGGTACTCGGTCCGCAGTCGTCTATTCTGGGAGAGCTGATGATAGTAGGTCTGACTGCCGACTCAACCTCGCTGGAAGATTTGCGTACAATGGCCGACTGGACAATAAGACCGCGACTGTTGTCGACCGGTGGTGTGGCGCAGGTAGCCGTATTGGGCGGTGATGTGCGTGAGTATCAGATACTGTTGAATCCCGACCGTATGCGCTATTACGGTGTGACGGTGGATGAGCTGATGCCGCAATTGGAAAATATGAACAGGAATGTGTCGGGCGGTATTTTGTATGAGTATGGTAATGAATATATTGTACGCGGAATGGTACAGACCAATAACGTGAACGAACTGTCGCAGACCGTGGTTAAGACGGTAGACGGTGTGCCGGTAAAGCTGTCGCAGATAGCAGAGGTGAAGACGGGTCCGAAACTGCCGTTGACCGGTCTGGCTTCGAACCGTGCGAAACCGGCTGTACTTGTAACCGTGACCAAGCAGCCTGATGTCAGTACGCTTGAGCTGACCGATCAGCTGGACCGTTCGTTGGAGGAACTCAAAAAGGAAATGCCGGCTGATGTCAAGATGGATACGGGGATTTTCCGTCAGAGTAATTTTATAAACAGTTCTATCGGTAACATTAAGCATTCGTTGATTGAGGGAGCCGTGTTTGTGGCTCTTGTGCTTTTCATCTTCCTGATGAATGTGCGTACCACGATGATTTCGCTTGTAACCATTCCGTTGTCGCTGCTTGTGACGCTGATTGTGATGAACCTGCTCGGACTGACTATCAATACCATGAGTATTGGTGGTATGGCAATTGCCATCGGATCGCTGGTTGATGATGCCATTGTGGACGTAGAGAATGTGTTCCGGCATCTGAGAGAGAACCGATTGAGGCCTGAAGCCGAACGGTTGCCGGTGAAAGAGGTGGTGTTCCGTGCCTCACAGGAAGTGCGTATTCCGATATTGAACAGTACTTTAATTATTGTGGCCAGTTTCATGCCGCTTTTCTTTCTGAGCGGAATGGAAGGACGTATGCTTGTGCCGCTGGGTATTGCCTTTATCATATCATTGTTTGCGAGTACGCTAGTCGCACTGACGCTGACTCCGGTATTGTGTACTTATCTGCTTGGCGGAATGCGTGGAACGGCACGTCAGAACCGTGAGCCGTATGTGGTACGTGTTTTGAAGAGCGGATATGACAGACTGTTGCGTGGCGCATTGGCGCATCATAAAGCCGTGTTGGGCGCAACCATTGGTGTGTTTTTAGTGGCGTTGGGAGTGTTTTTTACTTTAGGACGCAGTTTCCTGCCATCATTTAATGAGGGCTCGTTTACCATTAATGTGAGTACATTACCGGGAATCTCATTGGAAGAGAGTGATAAATTGGGACGTCGTGCGGAAGAGTTGTTGCTGACGGTGCCGGAGATAAAGACAGTGGCCCGGAAAACCGGTCGTGCGGAATTGGATGAGCATGCTCTGGGTGTCAATACCTCGGAAATAGAGGCGCCGTTTGAGCTTGATAAACGCAGCCGTTCGGAGGTGATGGCTGAGGTGCGTGAGAAACTCAAGACTTTGCCTGGCGTGAATATAGAAATCGGTCAGCCGATATCTCATCGTATAGACGCCATGCTGAGCGGAACCCGTTCGAATATCGCCATCAAACTGTTTGGAACGGATTTGAACCGTATGTTTGCAATCGGTAATCAGATTAAAAAGGAAATTTCGGGTGTGGAAGGTATTGCTGATTTGAACGTGGAACAGCAGATTGAGCGTCCGCAACTTCAGATTAAACCGAAACGTGAGATGTTGGCAAAATATGGCGTTTCGCCGGCTGCTTTTGCTCAGACTGTGGAGATGTTGCTGAACGGTAAGGTGGTATCGCAGGTGTATGAAGGAAACCGTGCTTTTGACCTTACGGTGAAGGTGGATGACATGAACCGTGGCGGAATAGACCAGATACGCCGTATCGCAGTAGATACTCCAAATGGTAAGGTTCCTTTGGAGCAATTGGCTGAGGTGAAATCTGCATCGGGACCGAATACCATCAACAGAGAGAATGTGGCCAGAAAGATTGTGATTTCGGCCAATGTGGCAGACAGAGACTTGCATGGTGTGGTGTCGGACATACAGCGTACGATTGAAGAGAAGGTAGAACTTCCGGAAGGTTATCACGTGGAGTATGGCGGTCAGTTTGAGAGTGAGCAGGCTGCCAGTCGTATTCTGACGATGGCGTCGATGTTGTCGTTACTGGTGATTTTCCTTTTGCTTTATAAACAGTTCCATCATCTTCGCCAGTCGGCAGTGGTGTTGTTGAATCTGCCGTTGGCGCTGATTGGCGGTGTATTTGCCGTACGTTTCTCGGATGGCATTATCAGTATACCGGCTATAATCGGTTTTATTTCTCTGTTTGGAATTGCAACCCGAAACGGTATCCTGCTTATAGACCGTTACAATGAGCTGCGACATGAAGGCGTAGAGTTGGGTGAGAGTGTTTTGCGCGGTTCGCTTGACCGTCTGAATCCGATTCTGATGACGGCTCTGACCTCGGCGCTTGCGCTGATACCATTGATTGTAGGCAGTGAGCTTCCGGGCAATGAGATTCAGAGTCCGATGGCGAAAGTCATGCTTGGCGGCTTGTTGAGCAGTACGTTATTGAATGTGTTTGTAATACCGCTGGTTTATGTGTTAATCAGTAAGAATGAACGGCCGGCAGTTGTTGATGTAACCGAAAAACAAGAATAATATGAAGCATGGATATAAGAATAACCGTTTAGGATGGCAGCGTGTAGCGGTTTCCGTAATGGTTGTATGTGCGGCGAACGGCTTGTTTGCCCAAATGACGGAAAAAGCCGGTGAGAAGGTGGCGGAAAGTCAGCCAACCTCTTCTCTGGATGCGTTGCTGGATGAGATAGAACAGCATAATACATTTTTGAAAGCAACTAAAGATACTTATGAGGCCGAGCGTGCGGGAAACAAAACCGGGTTGAATCTGTCAGATCCACAGGTGGACTTTGCACACAGCTGGTATAACAAGGGAGGAGACGAAAGAGAGATTGAATTCACGGTAACCCAGGAGCTGGATTGGGGGGTATTGACGGGACGGAAAAAACGGACGGCCAGACAGAAAAACAATATGCTGGACCTGCAGTATCGTACTGACCGTAATACATTAAGGCTGAAAGCTTTGCAGGAATTGCTTACACTGATATATTGTGATGCTGTGCTTCAAGAATGGCAGGCAAGACTGACAGATGCCCGTACACTTTCTAATGCTTATGCCGAGTTGTTGGGGAAAGGTTCTGTCAATCAGATAGAATATAACCGGACAAAACTGTATTGCGCATCAATGGAGGCCGGATTTGGTAAGGCAGAGACGGAACGGCAGTCTGTGATTGACCGATTGAAGGCTCTTAACGGCGGGCAGGAACTGGTTTATGCCGGCTTGAAGTATGATGCGGAGCGTTTGCCCGAGAACTTTGAGGATTGGCTGGCTCAGGCTGAAGAGGCTAATCCACAGCTTCGTTATATGAAAGAGACTGTAGATTTGAGCCGTAATGAAATGAAACTGGTACGTACGGAGAATCTGCCTAATCTGACTGTCGGATATACTACGGAACAATCGCCTATTGAGGGAAAGCATGGGCTTGTGTTGGGAGTCAGTCTGCCGCTTTGGCAAAACAGAAATAAAATGAAGCAAAGTAAAGCGGCAGTAGTGGCGGCACAAAGCAGAGAAGCGGATGTGCGCATGCAGTTTTATAATGAAGTGGCGGCGCTTTACCGGAAAGCCCAGTCGTTAAGACGGGTGGCTGATGAGTATCGTCAGGCGCTGGAAACATTGAATACACCGGCATTGTTACGTAAAGCGCTTGATGAGGGACAAATTAATGTACTGGATTATACGACAGAGATGATACAGTATAATGAGGCTTGTGAACAAGCTTTGGCTGCCGAACTGGATTATCAGTTGGTATGGGCAGAACTGCGCTCTTATGCTTGGTCTTAAGCGGTATTGAGCCGGTAGATAGATATAAGTAGATATAAAAAGTCCTCCGGAATTGCCAATTGGTACACATTCCGGAGGACTTTTTTATATAAATGTAACAGATATCAATGGGTTATGCCCTTCTTGCATAAGATGATTTCTGTGTCCTGGCATGTAACCAGGCAACCTTTAGGCATTTGTTCGAGCATAGAACGTATTTTATCCAGAAACTGACTGATTTTTGAGGACTCGTCGACAATCTCTATGACGACAGGAACCTTCTCGCTCAGTTCCCAAAATTTTTCGGAATAGAGCTGATGGCTGGCGCCGTAACCCATAAAGCCTTTACTGACTGTTGCTCCGGCTAACCCTTCCTGACGGGCCATATAGACAATCGCTTCATAAGCAGCAGTATGTCTGATCTTGTCTGTGCTACTGACGTAAATCCTTAAGATTTTTGCATGTGTGCCTGTTTCCATATTCAGTGTGTAATATATTGGTTATTTTACAATCAGATGTCCGAGATAAAGCATCGCAAAACCTCCGATCAGACTCAAAAACAGATAAAAAGCAAGATAGAAAAAATCCTGGCCTTTTACCAGTTGAAAACTTTCGTTCATGAAGGTGGAGAATGTGGTGAATCCCCCACAAAAGCCAACTGTGAGGAACAGACGCAGGCTGGTGTTCATGATTTGTCCTTTTTCGAACAACCCATATAACAAACCTATAATGAAACAGCCCATGATGTTGACAAACAGAGTGCCTAATGGGATGGAACAAGTGAATGTGTTTTGTATGACACGTGAGGCCAGGTAGCGCAAAGCACCGCCGGCAAAACTGCCCATACCTATAACGAATAGAGTCTTAAGCATATGTGTTTATTTTGTGTGCGGAATATCCGGAACTGTATAGTAAAATGCTTGTTTTAAGAAAAGGAACCTAAGTGAGTGGGATAACGGGAACGTTATCAGAGTGATGAGGACAAAACCTGCCATAAACGGTCGGAGGGAACAGGTGCCTCGACACAGATTTCCTTCTTGGAAACGGGATGGACGAAACGGATACGTCGTGCATGTAAGGAAATGCTACCATCGGGGTTGCTACGCGGCGCGCCATATTTAAGGTCACCTTTAATGGGACAGCCTATTTTGGCCAGTTGACAGCGTATTTGGTGATGGCGTCCGGTTTTTAAGTCGACTTCCAAAAGAAAATAACGGTCACTTTTGGCAATGACGTGATAATCCAATATGGCTTTCTTGGATTGTGGCACTTCTTTGTCGTAAGCAAAGGATTTGTTTTGTTGTTCCTTACGTACAAGCCAATGAGTGAGTTCGCCTTCCGGGGCTGGAGGTTGGTTTGCAACTATGGCCCAATAGGTTTTGTGTACGTCTTTTGTACGGAACATCTCATTCAGGCGTGCCAATGCCTTTCCGGTGCGCGCAAAAACAACAACGCCGCTTACCGGTCGGTCGAGACGATGTACCACGCCGAGGAACACGTTCCCCGGCTTATGGTACTTCTCTTTAATATATTCCTTCACTATCTCAACAAGCGGCTTGTCACCGGTCTTGTCTCCCTGGACAATTTCCGAACTGCTCTTGTTAACGATAATGATGTGGTTGTCTTCGTATAGAACCGTCATTGCGGCTTACATATTCATACCACCGTCAATCTGTATAACTTGTCCTGAAACATATGATGACAAGTCTGAAGCAAGGAAGAGAGCGACATTGGCCACATCTTCAGGGGTACCTCCACGGCGCAAAGGAATCTTTTTGCACCATTCTGCACGAATATCGTCAGACAGCGCGGCTGTCATGGCTGTTTCGATGAAACCCGGTGCAATGGCATTGGCACGTATACCTTTGGCGCCCATTTCCTGTGCGATTGATTTGGCAAGCGCGATCATACCGGCTTTAGACGCAGAGTAGTTGCACTGACCAGCATTTCCGTGAACACCTACTACAGAAGCCATGTTAATGATGGAACCACCTTTCTGGCGCATCATGATAGGTGTGCAAGCATGGATGAAATTGAATGCAGATTTCAGGTTGACGGCAATAACAGCGTCCCATTGTGCTTCGGTCATGCGGAGCATCAGACCATCTTTGGTGATACCGGCATTGTTGACCAGAATATCGATTGAACCAAAGTCTTCCTTTACCTGTTTAACAACTTCTTCGGTCTGTGCAAAATCGGCTGCATTAGAAGCATAGCCTTTTGCCTTAACGCCATAAGCTGCAATTTCAGTCTCGGTTGCTTTTCCGTTTTCATCGATAACCAAATCGGTGAAAGCCACATTTGCGCCTTCTGACGCGAACTTAAGGGCAATGGCTTTTCCAATACCGCGTGCAGCACCTGTGATGAGGGCTGTCTTACCTGTTAATAATCCCATAATATTTTTCTTTTAAAAGTTTGGTAATATTTTCTTTTAAATATTATCCGCTTTAAATAGATCGTCATAGAATGTACTGTCTAGTTGCGGACTTTTGTTTGGCAAATATACCTTTTATTTATGAATCGGCCAAAAACGGTGCGGATATTCGGTCGGATTGTCTGAATTTATTGGTATAAAAAAGAATGTGGTAAATATAAGGAATATGTGTTTTTAAGTCCGGATGGAGTTAATGATAAAACGGAGGATAGATATGATAAGGGTATAATATTGTTTGCTGCAGGTTAGCAGATTACTTTTTCAAGGCACGGTGTACCAGATTTCTTACAAGCGGTCGGCTGTTGGTTTGATTGAGGCCGTCGCCTAAACGGCCATATATATAAGGAACCTCCATACCTTTAACACAATAGTGCATGACTTCTGCAACGAGTGAAACATTCTCAATGTTGAATTCATCTGATTCGATACCTTCTTCAAGAACACGGGTGAACAGTTTGATTTCAGCCTGATCGAAATTCTTTCTTACTTTCTCTACCATCCATATATCACGGAAGAATTCTGCTCTCAAGTTACCGTTTCGGGATACGGCTTCTTTAATCAGATTAAGATGAGCATAGATGATTTCAACAAGTTTGTCCTCGGGGCTGAGGTGTTTGTCTGCTACTTCGGACATTTTCTCAGACAAACGCTCAAGTTCGGCAATAATAACAGCCAGATAAATTTCTTCTTTATTTTTAAAATAGGTATAAAGTGTCCGACGCCCTTTACCAGAAGCGATGGCGATATCGTTCATCGTTGTACTTTCCAATCCTTTTTTGGCAAAGAGTTGTCTTGCGACATCTACTAATATGTTTCGGGTCTTAAGGACAGCCATAGTGTTGCAAAAGTAATAGAAATCCTTTAAATGAACAAGTGTTATTTTTTTCTTCATGTTAAAAACCAGTAAATCTTGTGTTTTGCAACTATTTATTTATAGCTTGTTGTTTTTGATATAAAAAAAGTCCCGAAATATTTGGCGTTTTCATATTATAGTCGTACCTTTGCAGTGGTTTAAGAAAGACATCGCGGAGTGGAGCAGTTGGTAGCTCGCCAGGCTCATAACCTGGAGGTCGTTCGTTCGAGTCGGGCCTCCGCAACAAGAAAGTGCGTAACAAGTTAGAAAATAACAAGTTACGCACTTATTCGTTGTATACCGGGTCAAATTGGGGACAAAATCATTCAAAAATGTCAAACGAAACTTTGGTTGACTTGTTGAACAATGTTACGGTTGTGCCGAGCCGGAAAGACAATATTCAATTTGTAAATGGCCAGATAGGAGTAATGAAAAAAGAACAGTATCATTTATAATGTTAATGATACTGTTCGGTATTAGTCGTTTTTTATGTATTTGGGAAATCTGTTGTTTATGGACGTTATTCACAGGCCGTAGCTAATCGTTTGACGATATATGGACCTTCATAAATAAAGGCAGAATAAATCTGTACAAGATGTGCTCCGGCTTTTAGTATGGTTTGAGCTTCTTTGGGAGTCATGATGCCACCTGCTCCGATAATTAACATGCTTTTGGGAGCATGTTCGGACAAGAATTTTACTATCTTGATAGATTTTTCCAAAATTGGTAAGCCACTGATGCCTCCTGCCCCTATATTGTTTATTTCAGTGGGGGTTGAATGGCTGAGTAAAGTACGGTCTTGGCTTGGACCACACGCAATAAAACCGTCAATATGATGCTGGATGGCAAACTGAATGATATCGTCTACTTTTTCAAGAGGAAGGTCTGCGGGTAACTTTAAGAAAATAGGTTTGTTGACTTCTTGTTTATATTCTGACAGGGCCGTAAGAATCTGGCTTAGTATATTGGGAGCGATGCTTCCCCAATTAATTGTATAATAATCGGCGTATCTATTGAATGTACGATATAAATCTAATATATCGGTTTTTGCCAGTTCTGTATTATCGGGGTGATTGGTATTGATATTAATGCCCAAAATGTATTTTCCGAATTGTTTCCGTTTTAGATTCTGTACAAATATATTTTTTCCCGGATTGTTAAATCCAGTCCGTGAAATAAGTGCCTGGTCTTTTGGTAAACGGAATATGCGTGGTGAGGGATTTCCTGTTACTTGTTCAGGAGTTACTGTACCAACCTCTATAAAACCGAATCCTAGGTCGCTGAGTTCGTCAAAACAGCAGGCTGCTTTATCAAAACCGGCAGATAGTCCGATTCGATTTCTGAAAATAAGATCTCTCCATTGCCATTCTGTTGTCTTTGTTTGGCATGACAATCTGATAATTTTTCTTATAGGAGTGATATGACGATAGTAATGGAGTACAGTGATGATTTGATTGTGAATCTTTTCCGCATCAATTTGGAAGAGTAAAGGACGAAAGACTGATTTATACATAAACAATAAATGGTTAAATTGATTTCTTGCTGCAAAGGTACAATATCTTATTGTGAACGTCTTATAAAAAAAAGTTATCTATTATTACTTGAGATGATGAGGATTGTTGTATAGCTATGACCCTGTACTGGGGGCAGGATGGATAATAGAAGATTTGTGTATCTTGATTCTTTAGAGATGAAAAACATTTGATGGATAATATGGTGGTATGGTAAGAGCGTTCTGACAATATTGATATTATATATAATATTGTATTGAGTCAGTTGGAATGTTATTTCAGAGAAACAAATTCTATAGAAAAAACTGTATTTTTACATTTTTGAGTTCGTTTTTGAGTAATATGCGCAATTTATAATTGATTTGCGTTAAATCGGAATAAAACGGTCCGGTAAATTACGTTTTGTTCGTATATCCATAAAAAGGAAAGAACCGGAGTGGCGGATAATGGGTTCGGCTGCTGCGAACCGGAAATTTTCGAGCCCTACTGATATTATGAAAAATTTAGTCTTTACAAAACGAAGTCCCTTTAACCAGGGAAGGCGAGCTTTGGCTTGTATGCTTCTGGCTTTTGCTGGAGGAGTTGGAGCTTTCGCCCAAAATTGGATTGATGTGACTGATACTTACATCAAGAATGCTGATTATTCTACAGGAACCTCAGAAGGTTGGACAGATGGTGATGCTGTACCGGCAGTAAATGCGACTTATCAGAACGCAGAGTTTTATGTGAAAAAGAATACGGCTGCTCAGAAAATTACAGGACTTAAAGCTGGTAATTATAAGTTGACCGTAAGAGGATTTCACAGGGCGGGCAGTAATGATGCTGGTGCGGCTTATGAGGCCGGAACAGAAGTAATTCTTGCGTATTTGTTTGCCGGAGAGGACAGTGTTGCTTTGGCTTCTTTGTATAGTGCACCTAAAAACTTAACCAGTAATAATCTGAAAAATGGTTGGCCGGACGGAATGCAATCAATGCGTGAGTACTGTGATCTTGATCCGTCATATTATGCGACAGAATTGGAGTTTACAGCAACAGAAGGACAAGAGATGCTGGTTGGTATAAGTGTAAAAACTAATGCGGGCGGTTCTTGGACTTGTTGGGATGACTTTAAACTTTATGTTGATGGTGCAGCGATAGATGCATTGAAAGCTCAGCTTGGTAAATTGACAGAATACCGTGGCCAGTTTGAAAGCGCTGGTGCAACAAATGCAGTAGAAGAATTAACACAGCTTATAGATAAGTATAGTAATTATACAGAGGCAACGCCAGAAGAGGATATTAACAATGCAATAAAAGATATAGAAGGTCAAAATGCTATATTTGTGGCTGCGTTAACTCAGTGTAATTCTTTGGTTTCTGTTATTTCTTCAGCTGAGAAATTGTTATCAGATTGTGCTGATGGAACATATTTTGCTCCTTCTCAGAACGTATCTGAATTACAAAGTGTGGTAGATGCTGCAAAAGAATTGTTGGCTAAAACAACTTTGGCTGATATGGGTACTGCATTTACACAAACAGTAGAAGATGTGACAACAGCAACATCAAAATTGAGAACAGTTGTTGCTTTAAATTATACCTTGTTGAAGGCTAAAAACTTGGCTGATCAAATAGGAGGACTTTCTGAAACAGAAGAATATAAGGCTGTAGAGTCTGCTTTGAATTCTACTGAATTAACTTACGATGATGTAGCTTTAAATGTGATGGCCTTGAATGCGATCTGTAAGGATGCTATGACGAGTGAATTCCTCGCTCAGGCTTCAGATGAAAATCCTATCGACTTGACAAGCTTTATTGTTAATCCTAATATTTATCAGAAAGCTGAAAGCACTGTTGCACCTGATGGTTGGAATTGTGATACGAGAGGTAGTGCGGATAATAAGAATCCGACATCTGATTCATATACAGATTCTGATTTATGGTGTTACAGTTGGTCAGGTAATGATGCTAATACTATTGGTAAAGGACATTATTTCCAGAAAGTTGGAGGTAACAGAGAAGGTGTAGTGAATTTGCCGGATGGTTTATATGAATTACATGCTGCAACATATACTGACGGTGGTGATGGTAATATTTATTTGTATGCTTCAACAGACAGTGTGAATTTTGTAAAGTCACTGATTAATACTGATATTGCTAAGTATGATAGTGCAAGAGCTGTACTTGGCGTTACAACAGAAGTACTTAATGTTGAGGTAAAGAATGGGCAATTGTATATCGGTGTAAAAGGAAAATATCTTGATGAACCAGGTTATGTTGGTGGAACTGGAAAGTCTTGGAAAGCTGATAATTTCCGCTTGTACTATGTAAGTTCTTCTGCTTTGACAGCTTATGTTGAGCGTTTACAGGAACGTTTGGCACAAGGTCAGACTGTACACGAAACGCTGGTCGGATATAACGTTGATGATGAAGATTTAGCAATTTGTCTTGAAGAATTCCCTGAGTTACTGGCAAATCCGGACGTTACTGTAGATGAATTGAGTGAAGCAATTGAAGCAATGGATGTTTTGTTGGGCGAAGCTGAAACAGTAATTTCTAATTATGAAACATTTAATCCGCTTTTGGTTAATGGAACAACTTTGAGTCAACAGTTGACGGATGGTGCCATTGTCGCTCAACCTACAGTAACAAGTAAATTTAATCTGAAATTAGAGGAAGCCGCAATATTTGCAGATGGGTTGTCTTGGGAAAGCTTGCTTGGTGATGAAGTGGTGACATTATCATCTGATTTACAAACAGCAATAAATGATTTGTTGGCATCTGTTGCAATATGCTATCCGTTGAGTAAGGCTAAAATATTGGCAGATCAAATTGGCGGACTGTCAGAAGAGGATGCATATAAAACAATTGTCAATCTGTTGAAGTCAGACAATATTGATCAGTTGGATGCAGATATGGCAACGTTGGAAATGAATGCACTTTGTGTAAATGCCATGACACCGGAGGTTTTGGCTACAGCAACACCCGAGAAACCTTTTGATATGACAAGCTTCATTGTAAATCCTAATATTTATCAGAATTCTGTAACAGAGGCAGGTGACCCGACTAATACAGTTGTTAATGGTTGGACTTGTATATCAAATGCAGATGCTTATGTTTGCACCTCTGCAGTTTCAGGTGATACCGAATTATATTGCTACAGCTGGTCTGGTCATGCTGATCATAATGCTGGATCACCGGCAGATTATTCTCAAGCTATTGGAACAGGGGTTGCTATTGAAGGAAAAATAGCTTTACCTACAGGTGCTTATCGTATAGAGGCTGCTACAATCACTTCAGAGCCTGGTATTGCTGGTAATTTGGATCTTTATGGTATGACACGTAGCGTATCAACAACAACTGTACCTGATATATCAGGAAATGATAGTACCGTATATGTTTATGCTGACAGCGTTTATGTTACAGTTCCATTCAATGGAGATGAAGATGTATGGAAAAATGCTGTGGGTGTAGCTTCTACAACAACTTATGTTCCGGAGGTTTATGTAACAAACGGAGAATTGGTTATCGGTGTAAAAGGTAACAGTGTTATTGGTGGAAACGGTAAATGGTGGAAAGCTGACAATTTCAGACTTTACTATGTTGGTACACAAGAAGGTGTTGGCGTAGAAGATGCTATTGCTGATGAAACTCAATTATCTGATTATGTAGATGTTTATGACTTTACTGGTAAGCTGATTCGCAAGCAGGTTAAGCGCGAAGAAGCTGCAAAAGGTTTAGCCAAGGGGCTTTATATAATCGGTGGTAAGAAAATAATGATTAAGTAATGTTCAATAAACATGCGACATGTCCTTTCAACAGCGACATGTCGCATGTAATAAAAAATAAGTATATGCTGAAAGATTTTCTTCGGACAAAGATGCTGTGGCGTAGAGTCTGTAAGGGTACGTTGTGCAGCGGTTATATAGCTATATCACTCCTGGCGATGGCGGCTTGTTCTGATAATTATGAATGGGCGCAGGACAAGCCGGCATGGTTGGGTGAGAGTATTTATGACGAGTTGCAGAAAAGAGGCAATTTTAGTATTTATCTTAAGATGGCTGATGATTTAGGCAGAACAGATTTCTTGAAAAAAACAGGAAGTGTAACTGTTTTTGTGGCAGATGATGATGCATTTCGAGCCTTTTTCAAGAAAAATGGTTTAGATGAAAATCATCTGACGCCGGCAATGAAGAAATATCTGGTAAACAGCTCTATGCTTGAGAATGCTTATGTCCTTGATTTGTTGACAAATCAACCGAATGGAGATGATATTCTCAAAGGACAGATTATGCGTCGGACCAATACATTGTGGACTGTATACGATTCAATTCCGGCGGTTTCTTATGCGCAGTTGACTCCGGCTTCGGTCAGCAGTGACAGATGGAGTGTGTTGCGTGACAAGCATCAGGATATGTATAATGTGATTGATAATGGTACAACACCGATGGTACATTTCTTGTGGAGACACATGATGGCCCAAGGTATGACCAAAGAGGATTTCAGTTATTTGTTTAATGGAAAGAGTTTTGATGAGAATGATGTTTATGTAAATAACGTTAAGGTGCGCGAAGGAAATGTGACCTGTCAGAACGGATATATTCATATAATGGATGATGTTCCTTCACCGTTGCTTAATATGTCGTCTTATTTACGGGCCAATGGAAAAACAAATCTTTTCAGTCAGATGATAGATCGTTTTTCTGCACCTTTCTCTGCGACTTCAACAGCAGAACAATATAAGTATTTAAAAACATTCTACGCCGGTCAGAATTTATATAACGATTTGGCTGGTGGGGATTCCATTTATGAACGGAGATATTTCTGGAAAGATGCGAATGGCAATGGAGAAACCATGTGGCAAGGTCAGCCGGTAGCTTCTCTTCTTAAATTCGATCCGGGACAGAATGACTACACAAATGGTGATTTAGAACTGGGAAATGATATGGCTTCTGTCTTTGCTCCAACAGACGATGCGTTGATTACTTATTGGAACAGTGATGATGGTGCATTTTTGCGTGAACGATATCCAAGTGAAGTTCCTTTTGAAGATGTTCCAGACAATGTGCTTGTTGAGTTCGTGAACAACCATATGCAATATTCTTTCCTGTCTTCTTTACCAAGTAAATTCAATACCGTGTTGGATGATGCAAAAGACCAGATGGGATTAGATAAGGCAGACATCGTAAAAGAAAGTACTTCTGTATGTTGTAATGGTGCTGTTTATGTTATGTCAAATGTGTATGCTCCGGCATCATTCCGTTCTGTAATTGCGCCGTGTTTGGTAGAAGACAATCTGAAGATTATGAATTGGGCAGTGAGTGAGTTGGAATTTAAGCCTTATTTGCTTTCTATGGTAAGTTATTATAATTTCTTGATTTTTACAGATGAAGCATTTTCAACTTATATAGACCCAGTCAGTTATAATACTTCTGATCCACGTTGGTTCTCATTCTATTATGATGAAACCTCTAAGACTGTTCAGGCTTATTCATACCGTTATGATAAAACTGTAGGAGGTAAGGATGGTTGTAAAAAGGAAGATATGAAATTAATGGCTGCTACTCAAAATACTGATGGAACTTATACACCCAATGCAACAGTGGTAAATCGCCTTACAGATATTCTTAATTTCTGTATTGTACCCCGTGATGTTTCAGGAGGAAATGTTTTTGGAAACGGAGCTCTGTATTATATGACGAAGGATGATGGTATGGTAGAGGTCCGTAAGAATGGAGAGGGAATAGTCCTTCATAATCAATTGTTTGATACTTCAATCTCATCTGTGAATTCAGCAGTGAAAGACAATGGTTCATATTATATTTTTAACGAATTGGCACAAGCTACATTTACTTCATTAGTTAATGTCTTGAGTTCAAACCCCGAATATAGTGAGTTCTACGATTTGTTGAGAGGAAACGATGAATGGACTGCTAACGAATATAATTTGTATGCAATATTAAAGCGAAGTGGCAATTATTACAGTATGAATGATGACAATACAACAGTAAAATCTTTTAATTCATATCATTATACTGTTTATGTTCCGGATAATCAAGCCATGGAAAAAGCATTTTCTCATGGATTGCCACGATGGAAAGATATTAATAATCTGGATGAGGTGTATGCCGGAGACGAGGATATGAATGTGGACTCTTTGAAAAGAGTATATACGGAACGGGTAATCAGCTTCCTGAAATACCATTTGCAGGACAATGCTGTTTACATTGGCGGAAATCAAAAGAGTGGTACATATGAAACCGCGGCCTTTGTTGCCAGTGGAGAACAGGAAGGTTTGAGTTATACTTTGGATGTGACTGTAGATGGTAGTAATCTGTCTATAAAAGGAAACTATCTCCCAGAGTGGTCAGCACCGGCTAAGGTCGTGACAACTACAGCTGAGGATTATAATTATCCGGTCAGGGAATATTCATTTAATGGTAATACATTCACATCGTCTATTTCAACCTCTTCTTATGCGGTGGTACATCATATTGACGAACCGTTGATTTATGATAAGGAATGTTTGTGTCTTAAGGATAATGAGCGGGCACAATAAACATGAGGTAATTGAAAAAAATGCGTGCATAACTTTAAATTGTTAATCATGAAAATACAAAAGATATTATCGTTGTTGATTTTGTTGTTGGCACCGCTTACGGTGTGGGCGCAACAACGGGTAGCAAGCGGAACGGTTGAAGACGATTTGGGCCCACTGATCGGAGTACATGTAGTGGAGATTGATGCTACGAACCGTATTGTAGAAGCTACTATAACAGATATGAACGGACACTTCTCGCTTAGAATCAGAAATCCTAAGGATAAAATAAAGTTCAGCTATGTGGGATGTAAACCGGTTATAATGGAGATAGGCAACAAGACCTTGTTTAATGTGAAGATGAAAGACGATACCATGCTGGACGAGGTGGTAGTAGAAGCACGTCCCAAGGTAGCTACGGGAGGATTGACTATACCGGAGCGTGAGCAGTCTTTTTCACAGCAGACCATTAAGATGACAGAATTTGAAGGTTTGTCATTTACTTCTGCAGATGAGGCTTTACAGGGGCGTATTGCCGGTTTGGACATTATCGCCAATTCCGGAAATCTGGGTTCCGGTACAAGCATGCGTTTGAGAGGTGTTTCTTCCATTTATGCCAATACAGAACCATTGATTGTTATTGATGGCAATATCTTCGAAACAGATGCTAATGACGACATCGATTATACAAGTATGACAGATGAACGGTTTGCCGAACTCTTGTCTATCAATCCGGAAGATATCGAAAGTATTACGGTATTGAAAGATGCTGCGGCTACAGCAATTTGGGGCTCAAGAGGTTCCAACGGTGTCATCAGCATCGTAACAAAGCGTGGTTCTCGCGGAAAACCAAGGGTAACTTATTCATTGAGATTAAAAGGTACTTATCAGCCGGATGGCTACCGTTTGCTCGACGGAGATGAGTATACCATGTTGATGAAAGAGGAACTTTTCAATACCAATCAGGCACCGGAAAGTCAGCCGGAATTAAATTATGATCCAACCTTCTCAGAATACGAACAGTTTAATAACAATACAGATTGGCGTGATGAAGTAAAGCAGTTCGGATTGTTCCAGACACATTATGTATCTATTTCCGGTGGTGGTGAAAAAGCTAATTACCGTATTTCTGCCGGATATGATCATCAGAACGGTTCGGTAATCGCCCAGCGTCTGGATCGTTTCTCCACCAGAATGGCATTAGATTACTTTGTGAACGACCGGATCAAGATTTCCAGCAATTTTGCTTTGACTTATACAGATAACAAGCAAAACAGCGATAATCTGTTGAATATCGCATATACAAAGATGCCGAATCTGGCAGTATATGATGAAGACGCTTATGGAAATTCTTTAGGAACCTATTATACAATGCCAAAATTCAAGGAGAGTTATTCTGGTGACAAGGATGAGTTGGGAGGTCAGCGCGGATTGGTGAATCCTGTGGCTTCTGCATATCTTGCCCAGAAAGAAAGTCGCAGTTATAATGTAGCACCACAGTTTGATATACAATACAGATTATTGGGTATAGATGATCAGTCAACACGTTTGGATTATAATGGTACAGTTGTGCTCAGTATTCTGAATAACTATAATGACAGTTATTATCCTTACGAGTTAAAATCTGTGGATTACAGACAGAATGAGAAAGCCATCAATCCGGCATCATCATCGTTTGATAAGAGTTTCGGTTTTACTACCCGTCACAGATTAACATTTATGCCGCATTTTGATAATGAGGACCATGCCCTAAGTGTATTGTTCCAGGGAGAAATGACCAGTGGAACCTCTTCGTCCCAGTCTGTCAGTTCTTATCTGTTGCCGAGTGGTACTATTACATCTGCTTCGTCTGGAGGTTATCTTAGTGGAACAACCTCTGGAGCCGGTCATTGGCGGAGTGCCAGCTGGGTGTTGTCTGCCCATTATTCTTATCAGTCCAAATATTCTTTGGATGTGTCTGCGCGAGGTGACGGAAGTACACGTTTCGGGCCGTCACACCGTTGGGGTACATTCTATGCCGTGTCCGGACGATGGAATATTTCAGATGAGAGTTGGATGAAATTCTCAGAAAAATGGTTGAGCATGTTTGCCCTGCGTTTTGGTTGGGGAGTAACCGGAACACAGCCAGGAGCAGGTGACACTTATTACAGTATTTATAATGTAGATGGAAAATATATTAACAGTACAGGTATGCGTCCTGCTAACATCCGATTGACAGACTTACGGTGGGAGAAGCAGAATGCGTGGAACCTGGGTATGAATATAGGTTTATTCAATGATTTGGTAACAGCTGATATCAACCTGTATTCACAGTTGAAGTCAGATTTGCTTATGAAAGATCCTCGTATACCGTCCACTTCCGGATTCTCTACGTTGAAGTATGAGAATAGCGGAAACATGAAGAACGAAGGTTATGAGATTAATTTGCAGTTGAACCGTGTAAAATTGGTTGGTGATTTGGCCGCAACTTTTAATCTGACGTTTGCAAATAACCGTAATACGATAACCAAAATGGACCCGATTCGTTTGGCTGCCATTAACGGTACCGGTGTGAAGTTGCCCGAGAATGGTAAATACATCACACGCGTTCAGTTAAACAATCCTTTTGGTGCCATTTATGGACTGCGTTATAAAGGTGTTTATGCTTATAGTTATGATAATTTTGAGACAGCCATCGCAAACGGCTCGTCCTGCCCGGTGGTTCACGACGCTTCCGGAAATGTAGTTTACGGAGCTGACGGTAAGCCAATGCAGATGTATTATGATTACGATGGTGCGCATTATGCCTTTACAGGAGGTGATGCCATTTACGAGGATGTAAACCATGATGGTAATATCAATCAGTATGATATTGTTTATTTAGGTAGTTCATTACCTAAGTTGACCGGTGGATTCGGATTCCGTCTGATGTATAAACGGTGGTCACTCAATGCACAGTTCAACTATCGTTATGGCAATAAGATTGTAAATATGGCACGTATGAATGCCGAGAATATGTATTCTTCAAACAATCAAAGTTCGGCTGTAAACTACCGCTGGCGTAAGGAAGGCGATGGCGCAGACGGTTCACATATCTTGCCGCGTGCACTTTACAGCGCTGGTTATAACTGGTTAGGTAGTGACCGTTTTGTAGAAGACGGTTCGTTTATCCGATTGAATTATTTGCAGCTGTCTTATTCATTCGATCCAAAGAAACTTAAGAATTATGGCTTGTCACAGTTGAGTATCTACCTGAGTGGTGATAATTTGTTCTGTTTGACAAAATATTCTGGAGTGGATCCGGAGGTTGGTTACGGCGGTATGGGTGTGACTACAGATAACGCTAATACGCCGCGTGCCAAGTCTTATACATTGGGTATTACAGTGGGATTCTGATAAGAATGTTCTATCTAATAATTAAGAATATGATTATGAGCAATATATATAGAAAAATGCGTTTGGGATTGTTTGCTTCTACGGCATTGGTCGGGTTGCTTACTTCCTCATGTGGTGACTTTCTGGAGATTACTCCTCTCAATGCGGTGGTAGTAGAAAATTTCTGGGAAAAGAAAAGCGAAGTGGAAAATGTAGTTACCTCTTGCTATTATAATATGCAGAATGCCGAGTTGACCAAACGGCTTATTGTCTGGAGCGAACTTCGTTCAGATAATGTGTCAGATAACTCAGCATTGACAAACAACGAAGATTTGTATAATTTTTATACAAATAATATCACGACAATGAACCCGTGGAACTCATGGTCCTCATTCTATGACGTTATAAATCTTTGTAATACAGTCCTCTATTACGCTCCTCAGGCACAGCAGAAGGATGGTAATTTTTCTATGGACGAGTTACATGCATATGAGGCCGAGGCGCTTTCCATTCGTGCGTTATGCTATTTCTATCTGATTCGCACATTCCAGAAAGTACCTCTTATCACAAAGGCTTCTATCGGAGACGATGAAGATTTTAAGGTCGCGGCCAACGATGAGGCTACAGTGTTGAAACAGATTAAGGATGATTTGAAATGGTCTTTGCAATATATCTGGTCTAAGAATTATTTCGACGATGTACGCGAGCGTAAGGGTCGTTTTAATACACAGTCGGTTTATGCTCTTTTGGCAGATATCAGCTTGTGGGAAGGCGATTATGAGAGTTGTCTGACTTATACACAGAAGATTATGGATGACAAGCTTGCAGAATACAAGCAACAGTCAGAAGAACTTCTGAACAACGATTATGACCTTTATATGAATAATGGAGAACTTGCATTATACGAAGGATATCCGTTGTTGGATGGAAGTGTAAGTTATCATTATCCTTATTCCATGCTGTTCTATCAAGGTAACTCTTTTGAGAGTATTTTTGAGGTACAGTATGACTATACGAACCGTTCAAATGGTAATGAAGGTCTGAAGATGTTCTACGGTGATAATTCAAACACCGGTAGCGGCATGCTTACCGCGGCGTCATGGATGGTTGATCAGTCCGGAACGTCATTGTTTTCTGATAAGAATGATGTGCGTTTGCTTGAGAATACCGGTTATGACGGTGTGACCACGTCTTCAAGTTATCCTATTTTTAAATATCGTGCCACGTGGTTGACAGATGATGGATTATACCTGCGTACAACAGCTGCAAACTGGGTTGTTTACAGACTGACGGATGTCATGCTCATGCGTGCGGAGGCGTTGGCATATATCGGAGGAGATGCCAACTGCGAGGAAGCTTTCAGCATAGTGAAAGCTGTCAATGAGCGCTCATGCGGAGGTGTGACAAAACTGAGCTATAATAAGGATAATATCAAGCAGCTGGTGCTTGACGAGCGACAGCGTGAACTCATGTTCGAAGGCAAGCGGTGGTACGATTTGGTGCGTATGGTCAGACATTCCGAATCACCCACACAAACCATGTCTGTTTTGCGTAATACCTATCTGATGAGAAAATATCAGAAGAACGGACAGGATGCGGTGACCCGACTTGGTTCTGTTAACAATCTTTATCTGCCATTCCATCAGGATGAGATCGATGTCAATCCGTTGCTGGCTGCAGATCAGAATCCGGCTTACGTATATTAATATAAAATATGACGAGATATGAAAAAGAATAATCATATGATAAGATATATTTTCCGTAAATGCCAGATGCGTTTGTCTGGCTTGGCGGCAGGGGTTGCATGTATGTTGTCATTACTTACCGTTGGCTGTTATGACGACGGTGTACATGGCGACAGCTATTATGTTTTCGAAGGCAAGACGATTGGTGATGTTCTCGATGCGACAAACGATTTCAGCGATTTCAATTATATCCTGCAACGTGCCGGAATGAAAGGATTGATGAATACTTATGGCGCTTATACATGTCTGGTTCCTACTAATGAAGCCGTAGACAATTACATTGCCACTTATTATCCGGGTTGCACATTGGAACAGTTGCCCGATTCAGCCATTGAGGCTGTTGCAAAAAGTCACCTTATTAATCAGAAATATCTGACTTCTGATTTTACTACAGGTTATCTTCAGACACCGAACATGTACGACCGTAAAGTACAGGTCACCATTGAGAAAGAGTTTGATGAGGCTTTGGGTGACAGTATGACGGTTTATTTGTTTAATGCCACTTCAAAGATTATAGCCGCTAATGATACGGTGAGCAATGGTGTGCTCCATACCATTGACCGGGTATTGGAACAGTCCAGTTATGTGCTGCCAGACTATATGGCATCTAAAAGCGAGGAACTTGGTTTTACTTTGTTTATGGCTGCTCTTAAAGAGACACATCTTACAGATTCACTTTTAAAAGAAAAAGATGAGAGTCCGGAGATGGCACAGAAACTGGCGCAATATGCGGCACAATATACAGGGACAGGACAGAAAGTTGTCACTGCTCGAAAATATGGCTATACGGCTCTTGTAGAGAAAGATGAGGTTTATGCACAAGTTGCAGATCCTGCTAATCCGGGTAAAATGATTTATACGGGTAATGAGGAGGCAGATATCAAGTCGTTGTTCAATTATGCTAAGTCTGTTTACGATAAGGTTTATCCAGAGGATGCCGGTTTGTATGACAACGATTATACTCATCCCAAAAATCCGTTGAATCGTTTCATCGCTTATCATTTATTATCTCGTAACGCCAGTTATGGCGATTTGGTAGTAAGCACTCCGGATTGGTCTGTAAATGAGGGTGGCGATTTTCATGAATATTATGAGACTCTTTGTGCCAATACACTTCTGCGTCTTCAGAAAGTGTCGGCTGAGGGAGATGCAATCCGTCTTAATCGTTGCGAAAGGAGTAATAACTTGATGGCCGGTATAAAAGTCCTGCCTACAGGAGGAGCTTCTACAGTTAATGGTAACTTCCAATTTATCGATAATATTCTGACTTATAATGAAATGGTCGTGAATATGTTGAAAACCGAGCGTATTCGTATTGATACCGGTAGTTGGCTGGAAGAACTGACCAATAATAGTGTGCGTCTTGATCCTGATGGTGAGATGTTAGGTTGGTATTTTCCGAGCGGGTATTTTAAAAATGTAACCTATGATGATAATAGTGTTTGTTTTTACAACCGTTGGCCACAGGGTAAGTCTGCAGGAAATGGACAGTATAAGGATCTTGCCGCCCATCAGTGCGATAATCTGAATTTTAACGGAGAATACGATGTGATGCTTCGCTTGCCTGCTGTTCCTGCAGGCCAGTATGAAATCCGAATAGGTTATGTTTGTAACGGATTAATGAGTATTTCACAAATCTATTTCGGTTATAATCCTGAAATGATGTCTCCCGTAGATATTCCGCTTGATATGAATATGATTGGATGGGATCCAAAAGTAGGTATGATTAGTGACAATGGCTTGTTTGATGATATTAATTATGACGTATCAAATAATGTTGAAGGTAAAACAACATATACAGAAAACGATAAGGCCATGCGTAATTTGGGGTATATGAAGGGACCTGATGCCATGTATCGTGTAGAAAATGACCGAGTGACAAAGAAGGCTAAGATGACAAATGACGGATGGTATTTAAGAAGAATAGTAACAACTCAGTATTTGGAAAATAAACCTTCATATTTGCGTTTCCGGAAGGTGGACGAACGTACAGGACGTTTGCTGAATATAGACTTTATAGAAATCTGTCCACGTAGCGTATATAACGGTGTTGAGCCAGAAGACAGACATTAATAAATAATAACTTGAACTGATTATGAAAACAATAAAACGATATTCCGGCATCTGTAGCATGTGGCTGGCCGCCGTGACCAGTCTCGCTACGCTGTCCTGTGCCGATGATTGGGATAACCACTATCAAGGTGCTCCCCAACCGGAAAAGACGATTTGGGAAACAATAGAAAGCAGACCTGATTTGAAGGATTTTGCAGATTTGCTTCGTAAAAAAGGATATGACAAATATCTGAATACAACGCAGCGATATACAGTCTGGGCACCGAAAGGAAAGATTGATACAACGCTTGTTACCGGTCAGCTGATGAACGAAGAGGAAGTGCTGACACAGGTGGTCCAGAATCACATTGCACGCAGTCTGATTTCAGCTTCATCTATTGTAAATGATACGATACGTGTACTCAATGGTAAACGGATGCCGTTTGTTGCCGATGAAAGCGGTTCTCCTTACTTCAATAATGTTCAGGTCGTCGAATCCAATTTAATGTGCAGTAACGGTGTATTGCATATTATGGACAGTCAGGCCGGATACAATAATAATGTTTGGAGTTATCTGCGACAGGACGGAGAGTTTAGCGGTGTATCCGATTATCTGTACAGTTTCAACAAAATGGTGTTCGACCCCGATGCCAGCACGGTCGGAGGTGTGGTTAACGGCGAAAAGGTCTATACCGATTCTGTCTTTGTATTGACGAATGAAAAGTGGAACACGTTAGGATATCTTAACAATGAGTCTTCTGATTATGTCATGCTGGTGCCTACCAATGATGCCTGGGAAGAGGCCGTAGGACGTTTTAAAACATTCTTCCGTTATCCTGATGGGGTAGATCCTTCAACATCCGAAACTTATGCTAAAGAAGCGGCAGTATCAAATCTGGTGTTTGATATGAAACATCAGGACAAGATGGGCCAGAACATCTGGACCTCAACCTATGGATTTGAATTTGAAGACCCTGAGGGTGAGGGAGGCATATTCTCAGCTGTGACAGACCGGATTCCGTGTAGTAACGGAACCATATACAAAACACCGGTTTATCCGTTCGACCCTTACGAGACCTATGTAGAAACCATTGTGCTTGAAGCGGAAAATGAAAACTTACAGGTTTCAAAGAAATACTGTAGTGAAGACGATCGTCCGGTGTTTGTCTCTGTGGCCAACTCCGGCGTTTCAAAAAGCCAATACATGAAGTTTACACCGTCAATGACATTGCGTCAGTCTGTAGTGTTCGCTTTACCGGGAGCGCTTTCATGCAAATATGATATAGGTGTGGTTTTCGTTCCGTTAAATCTGACGCGTAGTGGTTGGGTCTCAAATATTGACCCTAAACCAACCCGTGTTTCTTTTGAACTTGATGATGGTTACACTAAACCTAAATTATCTGTTGATGATGTGGAGATTCCGGGTACGAAAATTGATACGGTTTGGGTAACAAAAGGATACGAATTCCCATATTGTGATTATTATCCCTCACGTGAGGAAGCGACAGATACAAAGAATAAACTTGAGATTACTTGCGAAGTGAGAAATAATGAAACATCTACCTATACACGAGACATGTATATAGACTGTATCGTGTTAAAGCCAACAAAGGAAGGAGGCGACAATGAATAACAAGAATCTTTTTGCAATGTGTATTGTAGCGGCATTGTCTGCGGCACCTTCAGGGGTATTCTCATTGGGGGCTTATGCGGCTACTGCCGGTATGTGGGCTGCGTCCGACAGTACAACGGCCAATAAGGCTTATGTCGGTAAAACCTTGACGTATGACGGAGTCATTACCAGTAAAAGTACAGGAGCTGCTGTTCAGGGTGCTATTCTGGAAGTAGCCGGTGACAATCGTTTCACGGCTATGACCGATTCCACCGGCCGTTTTACGATTAATGTACCGGTTTATGCAGGAGAACTTATTGTAAGGGCGCCTCTATATGCTCCTCGAAGGGTTCATCTTTCGCCTTCCGGACGTACACTTGACATACAGATGTATTCAGAGAGTTTTACTCCGGGCGAGGTCAAAGATGTACGTATAACCAATTCCGGCTCGGTAACCGACTTTTCACTCACTTCCGCATTGACGGTAGATGACGAATTGAGCCGAAAGGCGGGCGGAAACATGCGTGTCCTGTCACGTTCCGCAAATCCGGCACAAGGTGCGTCCATGTTTATTGGCGGATACAATTCGCTTAATGCCAACGCCCAGCCATTGTTTGTGGTAGACGGCGTTATTCTTGACCGTCAGGTTAATCGCGGACTGATGCACGAGGGCTACATCAACAACGTGTTGTCTGCAATCAGTGTGAACGACATAGAGAAAGTCACCGTATTGAAAAACGCCACGGCGCTCTATGGTGCCAAGGGTGCAAACGGTGTGGTAATTATTGAAACCCGTCGTGCCCGTAGCATGGCTACACGTATTGATGTCGACATCTGGGGAAGCATGGAACTTATGCCTAAGTTGCCCGATATGTTGAATGCCGACCAGTATCGTCTTTATGTAACAGATGTGGACGGTAACATGACAACTACGCCCGACTATCTGAACGATTATACAACAGACAAACAGAAGTATGCCACTTATCATAACAATACCGATTGGCGTGATGTAGCTTACCGTGAAGCGTTTACACAAAACTACGGAATCAATGTTCAGGGAGGTGACGATGTGGCCAGCTATAATCTTTCTATTGGTTATGCCAACGCTCAGAGTACACTGAAGAACAATGATTTCTCCCGTCTGAACATGCGTTTCAATACCGATGTGTCTATTGCAAAACCATTGATATGCCGTTTGGATGTGGCATATAGCAACACGACCCGTAATTTACGTGACGACGGTATCACAGGAGCAAACATATTCTCGCCCGGTGCCATCAGTCTGATAAAAGCTCCGATACTTAATACCTATGTGCCCGACAAGAATGGAAACTTTACTTCCACTTTGGCCGATGCCGATATTTTCGGAGTAGCCAATCCGCAGTCAATACTTGAAAACGGAGAGGCCAGTAACAAGAACCGTGTAGAATACAGCTTGTTCTCACTGAATGTTACACCCGAATGGTCTATCACAAAAGACCTTGTCTTGTCACAAAAGGTCAGCTATGTGCTCAATAACGTGAGCGAGCGTTATTTCTTGCCCGACGAGGGTGTGCCTACGCTGAACGACGGAAATGAATATGAAACGACAAACCGTTCCAAGGCTTTTTCAAGTAAACAGACTTCGGTACAGACCGATACCCGTTTGCGCTGGTCTCACCGCTATAATGCCCATTCGATTGATTTGTTCGGTGGATTCCGTTATTTGAGTGACTCTTATACATCAGATGGCATTACCGCAGACAATACAGCCGGTGACAAACTTCCCGACATCACCAATTCTATGGTGAACAGGTCGGTAAAAGGTATTCTTGAAAACTGGAAATCTACAGCTGTTTATTTAAATGCCGACTGGAATTATGCGGGCCGCTATTATTTGCAGGGTACAGTGACAGCTGAGACCTCAACACGTTTCGGTTCCAATGCCACAGGCGGTGTGAAGCTTGGTGATTATGTTTGGGGTGTTTTCCCGTCATTGCAGGCAGCATGGGTCATTTCCGGTGAGAAGTTTTTCCGTGGCGTTCGTGGTGTAGATTATTTGAAGCTCAATGTGGGTATCGACCAGTCAGGTAATGATGATATCGACTGTTTTGCTTCACGTACTTATTTCTCTTCAGAGCCGTTCCTGAATCAGACCGCCGGTCTGGCTCTGGCTAATATCGGTAACGATCAGTTGAAGTGGGAGACTACAACCCGTTTGACCGCAGGTGTTGACGCGGCTTTTCTTAACGACCGCATTGCCGTAGGCTTTAATTTCTTTAAATCTTATACAGATAATTTGCTTACACTTAAATCGCTTGATGGTGTGAGCGGACTTAAGCAATACTGGTGTAACGAGGGAAGTATGGAGAATATCGGTTTCGATGCCTCTTTACGTGTCAAACTGCTTGCGATGAAAGACTTCTCGTGGGAAGCCGGTGCCGGTGTAGGATTCTATCGTAATGAGATTACCGCGCTTCCTGACGGAAATGCTGATATCTTGACCAGTCTTTACGGTGCGCAGATTCTTACCAGCGTGGGCCAGCCGGCAGGCCTGTTCTACGGTTATCAGACCGAGGGCGTGTTTGCTACAGCAGCCGAGGCAGCCGAGGCTAATCTTTACAACGGTTCGTTGGGCGGCCGTCAGTTCCAGGCCGGCGACGTTCATTTTACAGACCGTGTGAAAGATCATATTATCAGTAAGGAAGATATGACTGTTATCGGTGATCCTAATCCCGACTTTTACGGCCAGTTCTCCACTCGTCTCAGTTATAAGCAGTGGACACTCGACGCGCTCTTTACTTATTCTGTAGGTAATGACATTTACAACTATCAGCGTTCTGTCCTTGAGAGTGGCTCTACCCATTACAATCAGACAACCGCATTGCTAAACCGTTGGACCATTGAGGGACAGCAGACAGACGTACCGCGTGTTACCTATGGCGACCCGTTGGGCAACAGCCGTTTCTCCGACCGTTGGATAGAAGACGGTTCTTATCTGCGCCTGAAAACGCTCCGTCTGAGCTGGCGTCTTCCGCTTACGCTCTCATGGCTTCAGGGTATTACCGTATGGGGTGCGGCCAATAATGTGTTCACCTGTACAAAATATTTGGGCAGCGATCCCGAGGTAACCGCACTTTCCGGTGTAATTGGTCAGGGTATTGATCGCGGTGTTTTGGGACACGGACGCAGTTTCGTACTGGGAGTGAAGATTAACTTGTAAGAAAACGAATCCGAAAATCAGAAAACGATGAAAATTCATTCAATGATAAAAACGGCCGCCGTTTCATTGTGCGCCGTTATGATGACAGCATCCTGCGATGTGGAAACCACTACGGTCATGTTCAGCGAAGACAATGACCTTTCACAACCCACCGATACCGTATTCTCTGTATTGGGAATTTTAAGTAAGCTTCAGCATGTGGTTGAACCGGTTGTCGTCTTGGGAGAGACACGTGGTGATTTGGTTTCGCTCGATCCGTTGATTACCGAGGGCGAGTTGTATCGGTTGCAGAATTTTGATTATGCCGAAGATACCACCTATAACCGTTACTCCGACTTCTATGCCGTTATCAACAATTGTAACTATTTTCTTAGCCGTGCCGACACGGCTATGGAACGTCGCGGCAAGCAGGTGTTTATTAAGGAATATGCGGCGGTGAGCGCCATCCGTGCATGGACATATCTGCAATTGGCCAAAATTTATGGTGAAGTACCGTTCTATACCCATCCGCTGCTGACGTATTCCGACATAGAACAGGTGGCTAACGACCGTTCCAACCGCAAGGGTATGGCCGATATCTGTTCCTATTTCATAGAAGATTTGCAGCCGTTTGTGGATACGCCTTATCCTGATTACGGCGACTTTACCTATGCTTATAACAGCACTGTTTACAGCCGCTACTTCTTCTTCCCGGTGCGTCTGCTGTTGGGTGACCTGTTGCTTTGGCGTGGCTCTTGCACCGGCAGTGAAGCCGATTTTGCCCGTGCGGCCCAATACTACCATGATTATCTTCTGGCTAATGAGAAGTTTGTAGAGCCCGAAATGTTGGAGTGTTACAATTCATCCGACTTCTCGACTGTGTTCACTTCATGGCGTACGGCCTTTGCCTCTGCGCAGAATAGTGAGAACATCAGTTTTGTTCCTCTGGCTTCTTCTGCCACTTATGGCTATACGGGTACATTGGCTAAGGTATTCAGCAATTTCGACTGCTCTGAAAGCTTGCAGCGGTTTGCCAGTGAAACGCTCTATTGTTTTGTGGCCTATACCAGGGAAGGAAGCGATACCTATCCTTCGCGTTTCGTTCTCTCTCTCGATTCGCTCTATTATGGTACAAAGGAAAATCCGCAGCCTTATTATTGCGTGAGTGTACCGGGTGAACCGGTTTATACCCGGGGTGACCTGCGTTTGTACAGTCCTACTAATGGCTATTGCAACCCGCCGTCATATAAATATTATACCTCTAATCCACACGTTGTGACTTATCGTACGGGCGTTTCTTATCTTCGTCTGGCTGAGGCTATCAACCGTGCCGGTTATCCGCTCACGGCATTCAATATCTTAAAGTTCGGTCTGAGCCGTGGTAATCTGATTCGTTACGATGCCAATGGTGAGTACAGCCGTCTGATGGCTTCAGGATATACTTTCTATGATATGGGCGACAATACTTCAAACATTGGTATACATGCCCGTGGATGCGGTAATGCCGAGATGGATACACTCAACTATTCTTTGCCGGCGATGGCTACACGTGCCGACAGTGTGCGTGCCGTTGAGGATTTGATTATCAATGAGCTTGCTCTTGAGTCGGCTTATGAGGGCAACCGCTTCTACGACCTTATGCGTTTTGCCTTCCGCCGTGGAAACGAGTATCTGGCAAGCCGTGTGGCTCGCAGAGATTATCCTGAGGTTGCCGATGACCAAATCAGTTCGTTGCCGCTTTACAGTCGTCTGATTGATCGTAACAGCTGGTATTTACCGGTGCCCTAAGTTGTTTTATAGGTAATATTCTGTAAGGAGTAGAGAAGCTTTTCTGTTTTTCTACTCCTTTTTTTACATTCTATTGTTTGGTTATGGTAAATATTATTGATTTTATGGTGGCTTCTTCTTTTGCTTGATAACTATCCGTTATGTTTCGTTTCATGTGAGTCGGTGTCTGTTTATCCGTTTTTTCAGCTTTTTTGTCTTACCGATTCGGCTAAAAAATGATACCATTCAGAATGGTATAATCTTGCAGCTCTTGTTAAGAAACTGCATTAATATACAAAACCTCTTTTGTTTTTATGATTTTCTGCATAAAAATGAAGCAGTCCTGTGGTATTTTCCATATACTTTTTCTTTCTGTTTTTCTGTTTTTCAGGTTGGAATCTCCTAGCACGGAAAAATCCCGAAAATCTCCTGCTATGTACTTAAAATCCGAAAAATTAGTTATATTTCTGATAAACAGATTATTATAAGGTTTTTGCGACCCTTATTACAAACTTTCGGTTTTGATGCCTCACAGGTCCTGGTATGTTAAAAAAGTATTCCGGTATCTGTTGATGTAAATATCGTTTACTTTTTATGCGTGTGACATTTATACAGTTCTAAAACGCATACGGTTACGAATTTTCCCGTAACCGTGCGTAAATTTCATTCGATACTGTTACGGCTGTCACCGTAACCGTGCGGAAAAATATTCGTAACCGTACAGGATGAAATTCGTAACCGTATGGAAAAAAATTCGCGACCGTATGCGTTTTGAAACGCAAAAAATCAGACTCCAAAAATCAAAATACAGAAAAAACAGTACATGCTTGTCTGCAATATACTGATATTGATTGTTTTATTTCTGATTGTATTGTTGTTTTGTTTACTTTTTGAAAAACGGATACGGTTGCAGATTATTTGTCCACGCTTACAAAACAATTTCCAACCGTGGACGTTTTTCGGCTTTTGTTGTCCGTTATTTCCGTTTGTTCTGACGGAGAGATAAAATGGAATGTATAGAATTTTCAATGCAGGTCAAAAGAGCGTTATTTATCATCAGGGCTAGTCTGTTGCAAGATAAACCGGGTAGCCTATACAAAGAAAACTCTGGTTACAGCAAAGTCGGTTGTTAAGACGGAAAAACTGAATATTTTACATTCTATATCATGCTTTTTTGATTTATCTTGTATAAAACAGATGAATTTTCAACATAAGGCCGGTTATAGACACGATGAAAAATCCACAGTTGCATATGACCAAAAGGCTTCCGCTCAAGAAAAGCGCCTTGATTGAAACGGTTAATGAGACGGGAACCGACTGTTTCCTGTTTTTATTGCAAACTCCGTAGTAAAGGAGTATTAAAAAATCAGTCATACGAAAAGTGATGTCACAATTACTTAAAGATTATTTTCGTCACCCATATCGTCTTAACATATCTTGATTACGAATATCAACGAATTCTATAATCTTTTTCATATATTTGTCGTAAGATGAAATCAAGTATTGAATAAAGAAACGTAGTATCTCAAACATTGATTTATGAATGTTGTAATAATAGAATTATAGTCTTAAAAAAGAATTATGTATATGTTGGGATGGGAAACATGGCATAAGTATAGCCCAGCATATAGCGTTCTTTCTGCAATATTATTTCATTGAAAAGCAGCCCGCCATTGAGACATTGCGTCTCAATGGCGGGCTGCCTGTTGTCTGATGATTGTTGTATCGGATTCGCGCTGTTTGGTAATTGTAACTTTTATTTGGGCAGATTACGATGGAGCAGGATAATACCTGTCAGACCGGCTATTATCGAGCCGCCCAGAATACCCAGTTTGGCTTCATTGAGATAGGTCATGCCGATATCGCCCAATGAATAATAAGACAAATCTGCAATGAACATGGAAACGGTGAAGCCGATTCCGCCCAGCATGCATACACTGGCGAAGCTGCGCCAGTTTGTGCCTTCGGGCATTGATACCAGGCGACATTTTATGGCTAACCACGAGAATGAGAATATGCCGACAAATTTTCCTATTACCAGACCGAGAAGTACAGCCAGACTGATGCCGCTGAACAGACTGCCGATGTGCATACCCTCAAGATTGATGCCCGCATTGGCAAAAGCAAAAAGCGGAATGACAAAGTAATTGATGGGGTTTTGCAATGAGTCTTCAAGTGACTGCAACGGACTGATGATGCGGTCGGAGGCCGATTCGATACTTTTCAACAGATAAATCTGGTTGTTGGAGAGTATGCATGTTCCGTGTTTGCTCAGCGTACCTTCGTCTGTAGGGAAGCGTCTCAACTTGCGTTTAATGGCGTTGACGTAATACAGGGCAGTGGCATGCGGGCGTGCAGGAATGCAGAATGCTACAGCTACGCCGGCTATTGTAGAATGTATGCCTGAGTTAAGGAACAGATACCAGACTATGACACCTATACTAAGATAGAATGTTTTGGCACGGATGTGCAACAGATTTCCGCATAACAGAAGAGCCAGCAGTCCCGCCGCATAGAGCAGATAAATAAGGTGCAGCTCGGAAGAATAGAATATGGCAATAACGATAATACCGCCAAGGTCGTCGGCTACAGCCAGAGTGGCAAGGAATATTTTCAGGCTGGCCGGCACCCGTTGTCCGAAGATGGACAGTACGCCTAATGAAAATGCGATGTCTGTAGCCATAGGGATGGCTGTACCCCGTAACATTTCCGGATTGTCGGGACAGATGAGATAGAAGATGACCACCGGAAGCAACATACCACCACAGGCCCCAATGATGGGGAGCAGGGCTTTTTTCAGTGACGACAGTTCGCCCACAAGTATTTCACGTTTAATTTCAAGACCCACTGAAAAGAAGAATATGGCCATCAGAAAATCGTTGATGACATCCATCAGTGATAACTGCACAGCGTTGTGGCTGAACAGATTAAATTTGCCGATGGACAGGCTGACAGGCCAGTCCCACATTTTACGATAGGCATCGCCCCATCCGCTGTTGGCTACGATGAGGGCCGCAACAGTGACAAAAATAAGTATGGCGCTGGCATTGACATACTTTTTCAATGTTCCCAAAAATGCATAGTTTCTCATGTCTGACAGATTTAAAGTTTTTGTTTATTGTGGCTGGTTGCCGGTTTGTTTTAAAACGAGTGGACGGCCGCTGCCGGTCATGCCTTCTGCCTCAAGATTGATAACAGTAGGTTTGGCGTTGTTATAGAACCGGATGTCTGCCCGGCCCTCGGCGTTGAACTCTACGTTGGGATTCCAGTACAGCGTTCGGCGGTAATCGGTTGTTCCGGGAAGTGGCTTCTGACTGTAGTCCGGATTGTAAAAGTCCTCACAGACATTGAATCCCTGCAATACGTAACGGCGGTCGCGGTATGTGTGTTGGTAACCGTCGTTTTCAAAACGGCGGTAGTCGATAATCAGGTCGGGCTGGTTGGACTGACTGTATTTGTCGTTGCCGCGTTCGCGCGGAGCGTATGATGTATAGAGCTTGATGTATTCCAGATTCTTCAGTTTGTGGAATGCGTCAATATATTGCTTGCCGCCTTTGCTGGTTTCGGGTACTTTAATGGATGTGATGTTAATGCCGTTAATAGTCTTGCCGATAGCACTCGTCTGAGTCTGTCTGAAGTTGACAGCCCGTCCGTCATAGCGTTCCTGAATGAAGTAGCGACGTTCCATACCCATGTCGTTGAGTATGGCCATGGCAAACTGGCGTGAAAAGTTCTTCCAGTCGTAGGTTCCTGCATTCAGACCGTAGTCGGCAGCCAGATTGAACGCTTCGTAGGCATCGATGACCAGAGCGGGTTTGCTGAAGTCAATCTCGCGGCGTCCGTGACGTTTGCTTTTTACGGTAACGGTGCGCAGGGTTAAGGACTGGTCGGAAGGTTCGATGCTTTTCTGTCCGGCAATTATGGGCAGGGCATCGCGATAGTAATCGTAGTCTTTGATCAGGATGGGGAAGAAGCGGTTCAGTTTGACGTAATAGTCGGGATATTGTTCTTCGTCTGTAAAGTCTTTCTGCCGGCTTTTAATCAGGTCGTCCACGGTTTTTGTCGTGTCGGCCGCGGACAGGAACAGATAACAGTGGTCATAAAATATGGGAGTTTCCATATAAAATGTACCCTGTTCTGTCTTTTGCAGTCGTTCTACAATGTCTTTGCCTTGTGTATAAGTGGCGAGTACATTGACCTCACGTTTCAGATTGCCGAGCTGCGTACCGAACTGGTCCTGAAACGTTTCGTTGCTTCTGTTCGGGGAATGGTAGGGCTGTTTATTCTGTGTCTGCGCGGCGCTTTCTTCAGAGTAGCCGAAAGGCTGGGTCTCGTAAGTGGTGGCGTTACGGTTCGGATTGTCTGATTTCTCATCGTGTGACAGAGTGGACGCCAGGGTTTCTTCTCGTTCGGCCCATAAGGCGTCGTTGTCATATTCTTCGTCGACTTCAAGTGAGACGACTTTGTTGACACAGCCTGCTATGGTCTGGTTTTTTTCCGGCATCCAGGTCAGGGCAAAAGGTTCCTTTCCGGACATTTCAGACCAGTTGTAACGTCGCCATCCCTGTACCATCATCAGCAGATCGAGCGCAAAACGGTGCAGGCTGTCGTCACGTTCAAAATAGAATTCCGGTGACTCGACGAATCCCTTCAGTTCGCTGGAGAGTAACATCTCGGTGAGGATGGTACCGTTATCGTATGATGCTTCGTGTGAAGCGTTATCGCGTACGGCTAATGAGAGGTTGGCTTTGCCGTCCGTAGGAGAAGTCAGCTGCAATTGCAGGTTGACGGGCTCGAACGGTTCGTATTGTGCCTTGATGCCGTTGACGTTCAGTGCCGGAGTATCAAAATCGTGGTTATTGACGAAACATAGACGGTCTGCATGGATACGTCCGTTGTCGTCGAACAGGGTCAGCTGGTTGACACCGGTTGGCAACTGACTGAGTGGAATTTCGACGGTAGTTTCGCTGCGGGCGTTGATGTTGAGGTCTTTATAAACCGATTCGACACCTTGATGCATAATTTGTAAGCCCATGTGCTGCATATCGCCTTCGGGCAGATTGCCGGACAGAATACTGATTTGTAAAACAGACTCGTTTTGAGTCACTTTAAGACAACAGCCTTCGGGTTCGGGCTTCGGTAATTTGAATTCATATTTGGTTCCGTCCTGATAAAAAGTGGCTTTGTATTTTCCGTCGGATGCCACGTCGGGCAAAATGAAGTAACCCCGTCCGCGGTGAACGGATTTTGTTTCAGTCACTTTCTTTCCGTCACGGTCTGTAATGGTCAGTGTAACGCCATTGATATGTTCGCCTTCCTTAGTGTTGATTTCGAATGCAATACGCGGAGAGGTGCCGGCGATGAGACGTCCGCCTTCAGGATAAAACGAACAAACGGCATCAGTCATGTCTTTGCTCGTATTGTATCGCTGTAAGGGTCTGACGGTCATATATTTGTTGTACTCACCGGCTTTCTGTGGTTTATTGAAAACGGGGAAAACACGTGAGTAAAGTTTGTCGTAGTCACGGAAAAAAGCCTTAGCCATCTGTTTATTGTAGAACATCTTTTCGGACCACGTGGCATGTGGCGCCTCAAAAGCACCGAAGTTAAGCATCCAGCGGGTGTAAGCGCGAAGTTCATAATAGCCGGCATAGAGGGAGTCTTTGAGAGCAAAAGCACCATGGGCGCTGCCATTCTCCATTTTCAGTTGCTGCCGTTCCACCAGATAACCGTCGGGGGTGAACAGCTCTACATAGAGAATATTGCTGAGATTGGTCAGGCAGCCTTTGTCTGTGCGGGTGACATAACCTTTATACCAAATGGTGTCGCCGACAAAGTAACAGGTGTTATCCATGTGCAGGTATACCTTTTCTTGAGGCAGTCCTTTGCCGAAACGTGCGGCGCGTTTTGCCCATTCCGCTGCGTCTTGTGGAAGTGACGTTTCTGATTGGGCGTGTATGGGTCGGTTGTTTATAAGGATAATAAAAAGGCAGATTATGATGTAAAGTGTTCTTTTCATGGGTTAGATTAATAATTTGTACAAAAATAGCATAATAAAATCAATCCCGCTTTTTTTTGTTTTAAAAATATGTCAAAATGGAAGAGATAGAACATTTTATGGCGTTTTTGGGATAAGAACAAGGTTCTGACAGTCAAAAGACAAAACAAAAACTTATTTTTCTTTTGTCTTTGCGCTCACCTTTCGCTATCTTTGGATAAGCTAGGATGCGGTTCGGCATAGTACAAATTAAAAACTATGTTTTTATTTGTCTCTGCGCTCACCTTTCACTATCTTTGTATAAATGTAAAAGATAAACTGAATTTTATGACTCTGATAAAATCAATTTCCGGTATTCGCGGCACGATTGGCGGTGCTGCCGGTGATACCCTTAATCCTTTGGATATTGTTAAGTTTACATCAGCTTATGCCACACTGATTCAAAAAACGTCAACAGTTAAGACACGCAAGATTGTGGTAGGCCGCGACGCAAGAATCTCAGGTGAGATGGTACGTAATGTTGTTTGCGGAACCTTGATGGGGATGGGCTTTGATGTGGTGGATATTGGTCTGGCTTCAACTCCGACAACCGAATTGGCCGTGACAATGGAAAAGGCATGTGGTGGTATTATATTGACTGCCTCACATAACCCGAGAATGTGGAATGCCCTTAAATTGCTTAATGAGCATGGTGAGTTTCTGAACAAGGAAGAGGGAAACGAGGTGTTGCGCATTGCTGAAGAGGAGGCCTTTGAATATGCGGACGTAGATCATCTGGGACATTATCGTGAGGACCATTCTTATGACCAGAAACACATTGACATGGTGAAAAATCTGAAACTGGTTGATGTGGAGGCTATCCGTAATGCTCATTTCAAGGTGGCTATTGACTGTGTGAACTCGGTAGGCGGCATTATTCTGCCTAAGTTGTTGGAGCAGCTTGGTGTTGAGCAGGTGACCGGCCTTTATACAGAACCGACAGGCGATTTTCAGCATAATCCGGAACCGTTGGAGAAGAATTTGGGTGACATTAAGGCACTGATGCAGAAGGGTGGTCATGATATTGCATTTGTGGTTGACCCGGACGTGGACCGTCTGGCCTTGTTCTGCGAGGATGGTACGATGTATGGAGAGGAATATACATTGGTGACTGTTGCTGATTATGTGTTGCAGCACACTCCGGGTAATACGGTGTCTAATTTGAGTTCAACGAGGGCCTTGCGTGATGTAACCCGCAGCTATGACGGATGTGAGTACTATGCGGCAGCAGTGGGCGAGGTGAATGTGGTAACCAAGATGAAAGAGGTTAACGCCGTGATCGGTGGTGAAGGCAATGGCGGAGTTATCTATCCGGAAGCCCATTACGGACGTGACGCGCTTGTAGGCATTGCGCTGATTCTGACCTATCTGGCTAAGAAGGGAATGAAAACCAGCGAGCTACGTGCTACTTATCCGCCTTATTTCATAGCCAAAAACCGTATTGACCTGACCCCTGAGACTGATGTTGACGCCATCTTGCAAAAAGTGAAGGAAATGTATAAAGATGAGGAAATCAACGACATTGACGGAGTGAAGATTGACTTCCCCGATAAGTGGGTACATCTTCGCAAGAGTAATACGGAACCGATTATCCGTGTATATTCTGAGGCTGCCACGATGGAACAGGCTGACGAGATTGGCAAGAAAGTGATGGATGTGGTTTACAGCTTTGCCAAGTAAATCCAAAGAGTGGAATATTGAAATCTGATACAATCGGGCAGGCCGGAGTTTATGATTCCGCGTCTGCCCGAACTTATATATAAGTATAAGGCAGTGATTAAGCGTATAGAAGGTCTGTAATGTTTATAGAATACTAATATCTGGAAAACAATGAAAACAGAATTGAGAAGATTACTGGCTGTATGCGGTGCATACTGTATGTTTGCGGTCATGGCAATGGCTGCTCCCCGTACGGTTTATCTGTTGCGTGACGGTTGGCGTTTTACAAGGCAGGATGAAATATCGTTTGCTTTGCCAGAGACAGATGACAGCAGGTGGCAGAGGGTGTCGGTGCCGCATGACTGGGCTATTAATGGTTCGTTTGATGTCAATAATGACAAACAGTTTATGGCTATAGAGCAGGACGGGCAGAAAGAAGCACAGTCGCAGGCCGGGCGTACGGGAGGATTGCCTTTTGTGGGGGCCGGATGGTACAGGCTTACGTTTGAAGCGCCCGACTTCGGTCCCGGCAAACGTGCCGTATTGGTTTTTGACGGAGCAATGAGCCATGCGCAGGTTTATGTAAACGGTCAGGAGGCCGGTTGTTGGCCTTATGGTTATAATTCGTTCTATTTTGATGTGACCCGTCTGTTACGTGCTGGCAGCAAAAATGTGCTGGCTGTACGGCTGGAGAATTTGCCGGAATCATCGAGGTGGTATCCCGGAGCCGGATTGTATCGTAATGTGCATCTGGTAGTCAGCGGTGAGGTGGGAATAAAGACTTGGGGAACCACAGTGACAACACCGGTAGTCAGGACGCGGTTTGCCCGTGTAGAGGTCCGTACGGAACTGACTCTGCCGGAGGATGTGGAACCAGAGAGTGTTGAGATGAAAACGCTTTTGAAAGATCCTTCGGGTAAGACGGTGGGAGAGAAAAGCAGTCGTCTTTCTGATTATGATGAGGGCGTTGTCTGTCAGGATTTCGTAGTCGACAATCCACAGTTGTGGGATTGTGATACGCCGCATCTTTATATGGCAGAAACACAGGTTTTTTACCGGGGCGTACAGACGGATGCCGATACAACAAGGTTTGGTATCCGTACCATAGAAGTGAGACCGGATGAGGGCTTTTTCCTTAATGGCCGTAAACTTGTATTTCACGGCACCTGCAATCATCACGATCTCGGACCGTTAGGGGCGGCGGTGAATATGTCGGCTATCCGTTATAGGCTGAAACTGTTGAAAGATATGGGCAGCAATGCGTACCGTACCTCGCATAATATGCCTTCGCCCGAGCTTGTGCAGGCTTGTGACGAGATGAGTATGTTGCTGATGGTGGAGACATTTGACGAATGGGAGAAGTCAAAAATGGCTAACGGATATCATAAAGACTATAAAAAATGGGTGGAAAAGGATTTGGTGAATGTGGTACGTCGTTATCGGAATTCGCCAAGTGTGGTAATGTGGTGTCTGGGTAATGAAGTGCCGGATCAGGGTACGGCTGTCGGCGGTAAATTATGCCGGATGATGCAGGATATCGTACACCGCGAGGACCCTACGCGCCCCTGTACAATGGGCATGGACCGTGTGGAAGCGGCCATTAACTCGCATGTGGCGGCTGTGATAGATATTCCCGGATTTAATTATCGTTCGCATAAATATGAAATGGCTTATGAAAAACTGCCGCAACAGGTGGTACTGGGAACGGAAACGGCATCTACAGTCAGTTCGCGAGGTATCTATAAGTTTCCGGTGATGCGGCGTTCCATGGCTAAATATGAAGACCATCAGGCTTCGTCGTATGACCTGGAACATTGTTCATGGAGCGATTTGCCAGAAGATAATTTCATCCGCTATGAAACGTTGCCGTACGATATGGGTGAGTTTGTCTGGACAGGATTTGATTATTTGGGAGAACCTACACCTTATTATAGTGACTGGCCCAGTCATTCTTCGTTGTTCGGTATTATCGATCTGGCTTATTTACCGAAAGACCGTTATTACCTTTATCGCAGTTTGTGGAATAAAAAGGAGGAAACCTTGCATATTTTGCCGCATTGGAACTGGGAAGGCCGGGAAGGTGAGGTGACACCGGTTTTTGTCTATTCCAGCTATCCGACCGTGGAATTGTTTATTAACGGAAAGAGTCAGGGACGGCGTTCCAAAGACACTACGATTGAAATGAGAACCACCGAAAACGATGTGGCTTCCCGGAAACTGACACGGCAGACCAGATATCGTCTGATGTGGATGGATACCCGATATGAACCGGGAACCGTAAAAGCTGTGGCTTATGATGAAAATGGTAAAAAATGTATGGAGACAGAAATCCGTACTGCGGGTGAGCCTTACCGGCTTGTGCTGACATCAGACAAGAGTGTGCTGAATTCCGGTTTGCGTGACGAAGACCTTGCTTTTGTGACAGTCAGTGTGGCAGACAGAAACGGTGTGCCTTGTCTGGATGTTACACCTCAAGTGGAATGGACGGTGAAAGGTGATGGTTATTATAAGGCCGGTGCCAATGGTGACCCGACTTGTCTGGAACCTTTTGCCAGTCGTAAAATGCATCTGTTCAGCGGAAAGATGACCGGAATAATCGCGGAAAGCGGAAAACCCGGTAAGATTAAGGTTGTTGTCAAGGCAAAGGGACTGAAAACAGCCGAACTTGAATTGACTGTAAAATAACCGTATGGCTTTTGGGCTAACGGTTATTGAGCAAAGCAGAATATTTGGCTACGAAAGCCCCTTCAAAGGGCAACAGACCTAAGAGTCTGAGATATTCGGTACAAGCTGTCGTCTTACCTAAAGGGATGCCGGCTTGTACCAGTTTTTTTAATAGATAAGCCGAAGGACCGTCTTGCTTTAGATTAGCCTGGGCAAGTGTGAAAGCCATTTCATATTGTCCGGATGCGATACAGTAATCTGTCAGTACATAATTACGTCCTGTGTCTATATTGCCATTGCGGTCGTGAAGGTAGATTGTAGCTGTTGGTTGGGGAAGGGCATTGAACGGCACTTGTGGTATGTCGTTGCTGTCTTCCATGCGGGCAATGGCAAAATAAGCGGCAATGGTGCTGTATTTCATGTCACTTTGTTCTGCAATGAGTTGCATGTGTTTCCAGTCCTGACGCTCAAGCGCAATCTGCATTTTGGCTGTGGGGCGAACATAAGGACGTTGCCATTCGTTGAACCCGATAATGATGGCCAGACAGATTACTGTAGTGATATTGGTATGCCAGTTGTATTCAATCTTTTTATCATGGGGACATTCGAACAGACCGGGCATATTCTTCTTGCTGAATGAACGGACCAATATGGCCTGGCATACAAGAATGAAAAGCATGCAGAACGGAATGCCGAAAACAGCTCCGGTTTCGGCCTGATAATAGATGTCAAATCCTTTATAGATTAACACAAATGTAAAGATGAAAGCTGGTGCGAATGAGATGTAACTCTTGGAACGCTGTAGCTTGAACGCATAGCCGAAAAGCCATGATATAAGAGTGAGCATCAATGCCAGCAGTCCGCCTCCGAGCCAGGGGTAATAGCAAAGCAGAAGCAGCGCGCGTCCGATCATCCATAATATGGCGTAAGAGTGATTCCACACAGTTTCCATTACCTGCAGGTCGGTCGTAAAGAAACTGTATTGTTGTGCGATGTAAAGTATATCACCATAGTATCCTGCAAAAAATACCCACATCAGAATAAAGAAGACCAAATGGGTTGAGAGTGCCGGCAAATGTTTTTGCACCGTTTTATTATGGGAGGAGGTATTGTGTGTCATGGTAAAGAGATGTTTTTTTAATGGTTAAGGTGAGTAATCAGTCGGTCTATGCGGTTGGCAGTCTGCATTGCTTCTTCGCGTAAGGCTTTCAGAAACGGGTGTGCTTCAGGGCAGCCGCGGACAGCAAGAAAATCGTTTGTAGCATCGTCAGGGTTGTCTATACCGAAACCAACCTGGCTTTCGGTGGCAAACTCTTTAGCGGCATCCTCCAGAATCAGGGCTGTGATTCGGGCATGAGCGGTCTTGTAACGTTGCAAAGCTGTTTGGCAACGGTCTGATAAAGTTTGTGAGGATGGCACGGAAAGGGTGTGATAAAGATATTCGGTAAGCCAGTTTAAGGTATATTGATGGTAGGATTCGGCCAGTTCAGAAAAAGCGGTATGGAGCGCTTCAGGAGTGCTGATTTGCCGTTGCTTGATTTGTGAAAGAATATGGTTGAGTGCTTTGCGGGTAGTCAGCAGGCCGCCGACATCGGCCCATAGCATATTAGGGGCTTGTTGTATTCCGGCTATATGTTGTAAAGCTTTATCTGTGCCTTCTTTTTCAATCAGGCCGGTCAATAACCGGCCGGCAAGACAATCGATAGCCATGTGATAATAGGCAATACCTTTGCTCATAGCTTTTCGTGTGAGACGTAGTCCGTTGAGCATGAGAATGTTATTCTCGGTATCTTTCGATTCGTTTTGTAGTTGTAATAGCTTGCGTAGTCCTTCTTGCATTTTAGCTATTGTATAAGGTGAGAAGGCATCGAATGTGATGTAATCCAGTTTAAATGTACCGGTACGTTTGTCCCGCTGAGGCCATTTCCTGATATCCCGGGCTGTTCCGACGTTACGTATGGTTACACCCGGTACGAGCCATGTATCGTGCCCTTCGGCTATCAGATAAGAGAACGGGAAAGAGGACGCATCGGCATGTACGGTATGGTGTCCGGTAATAAATGAGAAAGCACCGGCTCTGAGTGGCCAGAGAATGTATGAGTCAGAAGCAGTTTTGCATCCTCTTTCCAGAATGCCCTGATGACTGGGGCCAAGTTTGTACATGTGATTACTTTGGTTGGAACCGGAGCCGGCATTGAAAAAAGAATAATAACCTCCGATAAGTAGAGTGGACTTGTGGTGACTTACGGTGTATGGACCGGCAAATATGGCACAAGCCTCACCGTTTTCGAACTGGCAGTTGCAACTGATGAACGAGTCGGTAGCTGTAAATCCATGAGCAATGATGCTGGCCTGGCCGACGTAGCTGCGTGTCAGCATACAGTTGTCACTGATGTGGCATCCTGACTGGATAATAAAATCTTTGCAGATTACTCCTTCTCCGATGACGGTCGGTGCGTCGGTCTCACTGCATATCGTTCCGTTGATGAGGCTGGCTGCTCCATCTATGTGGCAGGCTGTACCGATTTTGACATCTTCTATCAGACCGCAACGGCTGATTTTGCATTCGGCTCCGATAGTCCCCCATGATAGGGTGGATGTTGCTGTATATGACCGTGCCATTTCTTGTAAACACTGGATTAAGGTAGGGTCGTGGCGGTAGAATACTTCAAGATAAGCTTCTTGGGTTGATAAGCGGTCGTGAATGACAAGGTCACGGCCTCCGGTTTCACTGAGGACTGAAAGTGTACATCCTTGTCCGAAAGAAGCTTTGGAACCAGCACGCAGAATACCTGTATCGATGAGTATACAGTCATTTCCGATATGGTAGTTGGACAGATAGCCGGTGTTATGGTAGATTAGACAGTTGTCGCCAATTCGGCATTCGCGCAATGTAGCGCCGTCGATGCCGCTGTGTAGGCAAAATGCGTCGTCAATGGATATGTTTTTTTCAAACTTACCGAGCATATTATGACCGATGAATCTGGTGTGACGTATAAAATCGGGATTGAAGTCGGGATGTACTTTGATGAGCTCCCAGTCTTCGGCCGTGCAGTCTTGATGTTGCAGACGGAGAATCTCGTCCGGTTGTAATGCACGATATGATATATGTTCAGGTTTTTGTAGTGTTGTCTTCATGAAATAGAATTGTTTCAGTACAAAAGATAAGTTTGATAGGATAAAGAAACAATTTTTTTCTGAGAAAAACGATATTTTTCAGCGGTTTTTGGAAAAAGGACAAAAAAAAGGGTCAGCGCTCTGACCCAACCTTTGTTAACCTTAAATCTAATACTATGAAAAACACATTGCAAATGTAGTTCATTTCTGTTATATAGCAAGTAGTTAGGGCATAAAAACGCTTATAATTGACAAGATTTAAATAATAAGAGTGGTCTTTTTACACTATTAAACATTTAACGACGAAGAAGTGCTGTGAAAAGTCTGATTTATCTAATAAAAATAATCAGCTGAAGGCTTTCGGGAGGTTGGATTTGTGGTATGAATTGAAAAATATTATATTTGTGACATAAAAGATCAGAGCAATGGGGTTCTTGAAACGACAGTGGATTTGGTTAAAGCGTTTCCGGCACAGAAAAGGCTATGGCGTTCATTCTCCTTTTGCATTTAATTTCCTGACGAGCGTGGTATATGAACATGGTGAATATTATGTTTATCGGGAGTTGGATGAGAGGTTCGGTAAGAATGGCAGAGGAATAAATAGTCACGAAATGAAGTGCAGGAAATTTCTGTTTCGGTTGGCCAATTATGTACATCCGGAAATAATCGGATTGTATGGAACTGTACCCTCTGATGTATCGGCTTATCTGGCTTCAGGCTGTTGCTCGGCTACGGTTGTAACTGAGAGTCAGAATCTGATGAGAGAGGCGGATTCTGCTAAATTGTTGTATATCGCGGAGCATGTCGCTCCTTCTGAATGGGAAGAAATTGTCGGTCAGCCTATGTCTGCTTTATCTGTGGCTGTGATATGTGGGATACATGACAGTAAAAAGGCTTCTCAGGCTTGGGAGAATGTAAAGCGGTTGGCTCAAGTAGGAGTGACTTTTGATTTGTATGATTTTGGGATTCTGTTTTATGACTTAAAGAAACAGAAGCAACATTATATAGTGAATTTTTGAGTAATCAATTAATATCTCTTTGTTGATATGAAAAAGAGCAATATTTATACCCGGACCGGTGATGATGGTACCACAAGTCTGGTGGGAGGTGTCAGAGTATCTAAAACTGATGCCCGACTGGAGGCTTACGGTACGATAGATGAATTGAACGCTTTTTTAGGCGAACTTGTGACTTATTTGACTGATGAGCAAGATAGGGAAAATGTACTTGAAATACAGCAGAAATTGTTTGTTGTAGGTACGTATCTGGCAACAGATCAAACGCAAACCACGTTACGCAGTTCGGCCGTTATTACCGAGGAGAATGTAAAAGCCATAGAAAGGCTGATTGATGAGGCAGAGAACGGTTTGCCGCCTTGGAGAGGATTTGTTATTCCAGGCGGTACGCGCGGAGCTGCGGTCTGTCATGTTTGCAGGACTGTTTGCCGGAGAGCGGAGCGGCGCATGCTTTCTCTTGCTGCAGGAGGTGTTACTGTGGCGTCTCCGGTTTTGGCATATGTGAACCGTTTGTCGGATTATTTGTTTGTTCTGGCACGTAAAATGGTTTTTGTTGAAGGGAAAGATGAAATTCTTTGGCATAAATGTTGATGGTTACAAAAATATTGTTATTTTTGCGCCAACATTTTAAAAAGATGTATATTAAAAACACTTTTGCTTATGTATTGGACTTTGGAATTAGCATCAAAATTGGAAGATGCGCCGTGGCCAGCCACGAAAGACGAACTTATTGACTATGCCATGCGTTCGGGTGCACCCATGGAAGTCATTGAGAATTTGCAGGAAATGGAAGATGAAGGCGAGATATATGAAACAATAGAAGATGTCTGGCCCGATTATCCGACTAAAGAAGATTTCCTTTTCAACGAAGATGAATATTAAGCCGAATATGTGCTTTGTCGCATGAGAAAGGACGGCGATTTTTAATTGGAGCGGTGTCGAATGCAGCCGCTCCAATGTTTTTATATATACCGATATGGCATCAAAAATGTGGTGCGAAGGCAATATTTATAGATAAAAACGGTTAGAAAGAAAAATACCGGCTGAAAAAATATGAGGTTAAGAAATAAGTCGATACTGGTTTTTCTGATACTGTATGTACAGACTTTGTGCATACGGGCGCAGTATGACCCTTCTTTTACCAATTATTGGGCAATGCCGTCATATTATAATCCGGCAGCAACAGGCCAGGATGGTATGCTGAATTTTCAAGGAGCATATGCGATGCAGATGACGGGGTTTGAGAATGCTCCCTCTGTGATGTCGGCTATGGTGGATCTTCCGTTGTTTTTTGTCAATTCCAAACATGGAGTAGGAGTTGGTTTCCTTAATGATCAGCTTGGTTTGTTTAAACATCAGCAGTTTTATTTGCAATATGCTTATCATCAACCGTTGTGGGGCGGAAAACTGAGCGGTGGCATTCATTTAGGACTGTTGAGTGAAGGATTTGACGGAAGTGGACTGGACCTGGAAGAAAGTAGTGATCCGGCATTCCCTACTTCGGAGGTAAATGGTTCTGGTTTCGATTTAAGTTTTGGCCTGCAATATGCCGGAAAGTCATGGTTCGCAGGTTTTTCAATGATGCATTGTACATCGCCAACTGTTGAACTTGGTGATGAAAAAGTGAATCAGTTGGAAATATCTCCGTCATATTATTTGATGGGAGGATACAATATTTCGTTAAAGAATCCGTTGTATACAATACATACTTCGGCTATGCTGCGTTCCGATATTATCGGGTGGCGTGGAGATATAACAGGACGTCTGGCTTATCATGGAAGTAAACATGAACTTTATGGCGGCTTATCATACAGTCCGACCATTTCTGTCAGTTTCTTGTTCGGTGGTAATTTTCATGGTGTAAATTTAGGTTACGCATATGAATTGTATACATCCGGAATAGGAGCATTGAATGGTAGCCATGAGATTATTATAGGATATAAGACAGAATTGAATCTGTTTAAGAAAGGAAAGAATAAACATAAAAGTGTAAGATTATTATAATGAAGGTGAGATTTTTGGTACTGGCATTGAGCGTAGCCTTTTGTGTGATGCTGAGTGGCTGTTTGGGCCCTGGTACGTCATCTGCGGCTATCGGCGGTGAGGTGACCGGTGTGGGTGGAGTGGCTTACAGTGAGCCGGCACCTTACGGAATGGTACTTGTGAAGAAAGGCTCATTGAAGATCGGAACAGAAGAAACAGACTCCTTATGGGGTACGACAATCCCGACAAAGGAAATTTCAGTAGATGGTTTCTGGATGGATGAAACAGAAGTTACCAATGCCAAATACAGGCAATTCCTGTTTTGGGTAAGAGATTCTATTATCCGTGAACGTCTGGCAGATCCGGCTTATGGCGGTGACGAGACATATAAAATAGAAGAAGATGAATACGGTAATCCTGTTACACCTCATTTGAACTGGAAGAAACCTATTCCATGGAAGCGGCCGAATGAGGATGAGTTGCGTGCCATAGAGAGTGTTTATGTTACTCATCCGATAGACGGAACACGCATGCTCGATCCGCGTCAGATGAATTACAAGTTTGAGGTCTTTGATTATGTAGGCGCAGCTTTGAGAAAAAACAGGCTGGATCCTTCAGAACGTGATCTTAATACAGATCATCCGGTAAATGAGGATGATGTAGTGATGATTTCCAAAGATACTGCATATATTGACGATGAGGGTAGAATTGTAAGAGAAACCATAACCAGACCTTTGTCTAACATATATGATTTCCTGAATACTTATATAGTGAATATCTATCCCGATACGACGTGTTGGGTAAATGATTTTCCTAATGCGCATAATGAACGTTATATGCGTCAGTATTTTTCAAATCCTGCATATAATGATTATCCTGTGGTTGGCGTGACATGGGAACAGGCAAATGCTTTCTGTAAATGGCGTACGGATTTCTTGAAAAGAGGTCTTGGCGCTGCCGGTGCACAGGTGCAGCCTTACCGATTGCCGACCGAAGTGGAATGGGAGTTTGCCGCACGGGGAACATCCGGAGCGCTTTATCCTTGGCAATCTGGTGAGGTGAAAAGTGAAAAAGGGTGTTTTTATGCAAACTTTAAGCCGGATAGAGGCGATTATACAGAAGATGGTAGCTTAATTACATCAAAAGTAGGAACTTATTCTGCTAATTCCAACGGATTGTTTGATATGGCCGGAAATGTAGCCGAATGGACCAGTACGGTATATACTGAATCTGGTGTGGAAGGTATGAGTGACATGAATCCTGAACTAGAATATAATGCAGCCAAGGAAGACCCGTATCGTTTGAAAAAGAAGTCTGTGCGTGGCGGTTCATGGAAAGATCCAGAGTCTATGATTCGTTCGGTTTGGCGTTCATATGAATATCAGAATCAGCCGCGTTCTTATGTGGGATTCCGTTGCGTGCGTTCGGTATCAGGGGTAACTAACAGAAAAAAATAAGCTTATAATATGGCAAGAAATAAAAAGAATTTGATTGCCCGCATCCAAAGTTGGATGGATTCAGTACCGGGACAGATGTTTATGAATTATGCGTACAGTTGGGGTGCTGCAATTGTTATCTTGGGTACGCTTTTTAAGCTGACGTACCTTCCGGGAGCAAATGCCATGCTTTTTATCGGAATGGGTACCGAGGTGTTTGTATTCATTATCTCCGGTTTTGACCGTCCGGGTGGTTTAAAGGACTCAGAAGAGGAATCAGAAGAAGCCGTTGGTGAAAACGATTATGATGATTTGTCTGACGAAAAAGAAGAGCAAACTGTTGTTTCTGAACAATTGCAAAAAGATTCAGAGGGACAGACCGTCCAGCAACCGGTTCAGCCTTCTGTTCAGCAACCTGTAGCAGCTACGGTCGCACCACAATCCGTGGGGGCAAATGCTCAGCCTATATATGCGGATATGGGAGTAGCCGCTGGACAGGAAAATGTTGCCCCTGGCGCTATGCCTCAAGGTTATGTACAGTCCGGACCTGTTATTATAAATGGTGCGGTTCCTGTATCCGGAATGCCTGGTAATGCAAATACCTCAGAGCCGATACAGCCTGCACAGATGCAGAACGGAAATGTACAGGAAACTCAGACTCAGCAGCCGGCATTTGATGTCAAAATGTTGGCAGATATGATTAATGCGAGCAATGCGGAATTTCTTAAGGCTGCACGTCAGAGTTGTGTGCCCGAGATGGAGGAAGCTGCGGCTGCATATGTTGAAGAATTGAAGACTTTGACAGAAACGCTGTCTCGTGTGTCTTTACAGGCTGAAAGTCTGACGCGGGATTCTAAAGAAATGGATAACCTCAATAGGGTCTTGGTCGGCATTAATTCTATTTATGAGGTACAGTTGAAGAGTATCAGTGCACAAATCGGAACCATTGACCAGATTAATGAACAGACGCGCAAGATGGCTCGTCAGATAGAAGAACTTAACGGTATTTATAGCCGAATGATCAAAGCATTGACTGTCAATATGAAGAATGCTGCAGGAAATGCTTCAGCAGATCAATTTTAACTGATTAAATAAGAGTAAAAGATATGAGTGTCCATAAGCAAAGAGTGTCACCTCGTCAGAAGATGATCAACCTGATGTATGTGGTGTTGATGGCGATGCTGGCCCTCAACGTTTCTTCTGATGTGTTGAATGGATTCTCCTTGGTAGAAAACAGCTTGAACAGGACAACTGCCAATGCGGCTGTTTCCAATAAAGTGATTTATGATAATTTTGATGCACAGATGAAAGCCAATCCTTCTAAGGTTAAGGTTTGGTATGATAAGGCGCAGGCTGTCAGACAAATGTCTGATTCTTTATACAATCTGGCTGAAGATTTAAAAGTCAAAATTGTAAAACAGGCTGATGGCGAAGAAGGTGATGTGCGTAATGTGCATAATAAAAAGGATTTGCAGGCCGCGTCAACAGTTATGCTTGCCCCACGCCGTGGAGAAGGTGAACATCTGTTTAATTCGATTAATCATTTCCGTGACCGTATAGTATCTATGCTGACGGATGAGACTCAGAAAAAAATTATTGCTAGTAATTTAAGTACTGAGGTTCCTGAGGATGTACGTTTGTTAGGTAAAACGTGGCCCGAGTATATGTTCGAGAATATGCCTGTGGCTGCAGCTATGACGCTTTTGTCAAAATTGCAAAGCGATGTGCGTTATGCGGAAGGTGAGGTTTTGCATAATCTGGTTGCCAATATTGATATCAAAGATATACGTGTCAATCAGTTGAACGCATATGTAATTCCAAATTCCCGTACAGTGGTACAAGGTGGTAAGTTCAGTGCACAGATTATTATGGCAGCTGTAGATACAACCAATCGTCCCACTATTTATGTTGGCGGACAGCGTATCACTTCACCAAACGGTTTGTATGAAACAGTCTGTCGTTCGACGGGTGAATTCAATCTGAAAGGATATATTGAAGTGTTGAATGGAGAAGGACAGTTGGTAAGAAGGGATTTTACCCAACCTTATACGGTTGTAGCCCCGTCAGCAACGGTTTCTGCAGATTTGATGAATGTGCTTTATGCCGGTTACGATAATCCTATGAGTATTTCTATTCCGGGAATACCGGTAAATAATATTGTAGCTTCCATCAGTAGTGGGGTTTTGCGTCCTATGGGAGGTGGCAAGTTTATTGTTCGTCCTACAGAAGTAGGTAAAGAAACCGTAATTACAGTAAGTGCCAATATGGATGGGCATATGCAGCAGATGGGGCAGTTTGCTTTCAGAGTGCGTAAACTGCCTGATCCTTCGGCATATATAGAATATGCGGCCGAGGGCGGAAGCAACCGGTTCCGTGGTGGAAGACTTTCCAAACAGGTGTTGATGAGTACTAAGGGAATCGGTGCGGCCATTGATGACGGCTTGTTAAATATAGCTTTCCGTGTTCTGGGTTTTGAAACTGTATTTTTTGACAATATGGGAAATGCTGTACCGGAGATTTCACAAGGTGCGGATTTTACGGAACGTCAGCGTAATCTGTTCCGTTCTCTAGGACGTGGAAAACGTTTTTATATATCTCGAATCCGTGCTGTCGGTCCGGATGGTATTGAGCGTACATTGGAAGGTTCAATGGAGGTTATTGTTAACTAATGGGAGAAAAACAAATGAAAATGGATAAAAATAAACCAGATATGAAGCGTTTGATGTTAGTGGTGCTTGGCGTCTGTTTATGTATGATGTCATATGCGCAGCCGGCCCGCAGACGTGTTCCGGCCAAAGAAACGGCTGAGAAACCGGTTGACAGGGCAAGCTTGCAGTTTCCGACAGGTATCCAGATGCCGGACGATGTGGTTTGGCGTAGGGATATTTATCGTCAGTTGGATTTGACGATAGATAAAAATGCGCCACTTTATTATCCTGTAGAACCGTCTAATGGTCAGATGAATCTGTTTACCTATTTGTTTGACTTGTTATTGACGGGTAAAATCTCAGCTTATGAATATAAGTTGGATGGAAATGAGTCATTTTCCAGCCGTGACAAAGTTGATATGAAAGAGCTGATGTCCCGTTATCAGATTTATTATGAAGAGAATAACGGCAAACTTCGTGTCAGTGCGAGTGATATTCCTTCGGCAGAGGTGCTTCGTTATTATATTAAAGAAAGTGCTTATTTTGATCAGAGAACCTCAACATATAATGTAAAAGTAACAGCTTTGTGTCCGGTTCTGATGAGAGGCGATGATTTCGGTGGAGAATCAACTCCATATCCGTTGTTTTGGCTTAAATATGATGAAATCAGCCCCTATTTGGCGAAGCATGCTATGATGTCCAGCAATTATAATAATACGACAAACATGTCTGCTGCTGATTATTTTACGATGAATCGTTACGAGGGTAAGATTTACAAGACGAATAACATGCAGGGGAAAGTCTTGGCCAATTATTGTAAGTCAGACAGTGCTTTGGTGAAAGAGCAGAAACGCATAGAGAAAGAGCTTTCTGATTTTGAACAACACATTTGGGGACATGATACAGACTTGGCTTCAGACTCCATAACAGATAAATCAAAAGACGAAGCTGTTGCTGAGGAGCAGAAAACAGTTACGACTAAGTCTAGAAACTCAAGACGTGCCTCAACTTCCAAGAAGACAGATGATGAGCCAAAGGCAAAATCGGAAAAGAAGTCAAAGTCTGATAAAAGTTTCTTCAGCAGTTCTTCTTCATCTTCAACACCAAGAGTTACTGTTCGCCGTCAGCGCCGTTAAAATGAATTTGCATGTTGGCTGACTGATTAATTGATTCCGTAAACCAATGAGGTAGAAAACAAGTCGTAAATCATATTTTACGTTAAAAAAATTTGAATTAGTTAGAAACACTTGTTATATTTGTGGAGTTAATAAAAATAGAACGTATGAAAAGATTTTCAATTGCGCTCTTGTTAGGAGTGTTATTCTTTGTTTCCATACCTGCAAATGCACAGTTTAAATGGGGAGTGGAAGGTGGTGTTCATTTGGGAAAAGCCTCATTGTCTGGTAAAGTGTTTGACGCGTCTAACCGTACAGGCTGGTTTATCGGTCCGAAAGTACAGTTTACATTACCTGTCTTAGGCTTGGGAGTCGATGGTGCTCTTCTTTATTCTCAGAAATATTTAAAGATTTCTGGCGATCCTGCTTCTGATGCCGGAACGATTGATAAAGATCTTCCATATATCGAGATACCTGTAAATGTGAGATGGAATATTGGTTTCAGCAGTCTTATTGGCGCATATATTGCAACAGGTCCTCAGTTTAACTGGTATCTGGGAGGATGCAACCTTAGTAACGCTGTAGAAAAGGTTGGTTCATTGAAGTCTTCAACATTCAGTTGGAATGTGGGTGCCGGTCTTAACATGTTAAGCCATGTGCAGTTAGGATTTTCTTATAATATTGCCCTTGGTGAAACCGGTTCTATTGATGGAATAGCCGGACTTTATGATGCAGCCGACATCAAGAATAATGTATGGCAAATCCGTTTGGCTTATATGTTCTAAGTAGCACGAAATTAGCGATATCATAATCATATTTAATAGCCGTCTGCAATAGTGGGCGGCTATTTTAATTTGTCTCAGACAGATAATAATTTGCGCTTATGAGATATGTTGATGTTACTCTTCCTTTGCCCTTACATGCACAATATACATATGCCTTACCCGACGATATAGGAAACACAATACAGCCGGGTTGCAGAGTTATTGTACCATTCGGAAACAAAAAAATATATACAGCCATAGTGATGAAGGTACATACCGAACAGCCTCAGGGCTATCAGGTAAAGAATGTAATGGAATGTTTGGATGTAGAGCCGATACTTCTTCCCGTGCAACTTCGGTTATGGCAATGGATAGCAGATTATTATCTTTCAGCTTTGGGTGACGTCTACAAGGCCGCGCTTCCGTCCGGAATGAAACTCGAAAGTGAAAGTAAAATCGTTCTGAATGAAGATTTCGAGTCGGATGTGCATTTGACAACGCGAGAGCAAGCCGTGTTGGATAGTCTGATACAGACAAAAGATAAAGAGAAGACCGTACAACAGCTTCAGCGTGAGTTAGGTGGCGGCTGTATTATGAGAGTACTGCGTCAGTTGCTCGACAAAGGTGCGATACATATGAAGGAAGAGGTCAGACGGAGTTATAAGCCTAAAACAGAGCAATATGTTCGTTTGTCAGAATCCTTTTTCTCGGAAGAAGCACTGAACCGGGCCTTTGATGCTGTAAAGCGTGCTCCGAAGCAGCAAGAGCTTTTACTGAAATATGCAGAATTATCTGCTTTGCCGGCCGCGCTCCATCTTAATAATTATCAAATGCTGGCCGAGGTTAGAAAACACGACTTATTATCTGCGGCCGGAGTAGCTCCGGCTGTGTATACGGCACTGACGGAGCGTGGGGTATTGCAGACTTATACGTGTAACATAGCTCGTCTGGCGCAGACCGAGATGCGTGATATTATTGGTCTGTCCCCTTTGAGCGACGCGCAACAGATTGCGTTAGACGCTATTTATAAGGCTTTTGACACTCATCAGACGGTCTTGCTTCATGGCGTGACATCAAGCGGAAAGACAGAGGTCTATATTCATCTTATAAATCAGATGATAGCAAAGGGCAGGCAAGTGCTTTATCTGGTTCCTGAAATTGCACTGACAACTCAGCTCACATCACGTCTGTATAAGGTTTTCGGGGATAGAATGGGAGTATATCATTCCAAATTCTCGGACAATGAACGCGTGGAAATATGGCAGAAGCAGTTGTCAGACAAACCTTATGATGTCTTGTTGGGAGTACGTTCCTCTGTTTTTCTTCCTTTTCAGAGATTAGGTCTTGTTATTGTCGACGAAGAACATGAGCAGACTTATAAGCAGCAAGATCCGGCTCCGCGTTATCATGCCCGTAATACAGCGCTTGTGCTGGCTCATATGACCGGTGCCAAGACTCTCCTGGGGACTGCCACACCTTCATTGGAGACTTATAATAATGCGTTGGAAGGTAAATACGGATTGGTAGAGTTGAAAGAACGCTATCGTCAGGTTCTGTTGCCCGAGATTGAGGTGGTCGACATTAAAGAGTTGCAGCGTAAACGCCGAATGACCGGTATGTTTTCACCCCGTCTGCTTGAAGAAATCCGCAAAGCAATAGAGATGCGTCGACAGGTTATATTATTCCAGAATCGACGTGGTTATGCGCCGGTAATAGAATGTCACACTTGTGGCTGGGTTCCCAAATGTCCGAATTGTGATGTCAGTCTGACGTATCATAAGGGATTACATCAGTTAACCTGTCACTATTGTGGCTTTGTTTCTCCTTATCCGCATAGATGTCCGGCTTGTGGTGAGACAGAACTTCTTTATAAAGGATTTGGTACGGAAAAGGTCGAAGATGATTTGAAACTGCTTTTTCCCGAAATACGAGTGGCAAGGATGGATTTGGATACCACCCGTACCCGTACCGGTTATGAACAGATTATTTCTGATTTTCAACACGGTAAAACAGATGTTCTGATAGGAACACAGATGGTGACTAAAGGGTTGGACTTTGAAAATGTATCGGTTGTAGGGATTCTTAATGCGGATACGATGTTAAACCAGCCGGATTTCAGAAGTTACGAACGGGCTTTTCAAATGATGTCACAGGTAGCCGGGCGTGCCGGGCGTCGTCAGGTCCGCGGACTGGTTATCTTGCAGACCAAAAGTCCCGATTCGCCTGTTATCACTCAAGTCGTGAATCACGATTACTTGTCGTTATATCGTGAACAGATGTTTGAGAGGGAACAATTCTGTTATCCGCCTTATTGTCGTCTGATTTATGTTTACATGAAACATCGGGACAGCGCCATACTCGACCGGTTGGCCGGCGAGATGGCCGTACGGCTGCGCAAGGCATTAGGTTCAGTGGTCTTAGGTCCGGACCAGCCACCCGTAGCCCGTGTGCAGACTTTGTATATCCGCAAGATTGTGCTTAAAATTGGTCCCGGACTTGATATCGCGAAAGTTCGTGGTTATCTGTTACAGCTTCGTCAGGATATGATAGATCAGACTGTTTATCATTCGGCTGTAATCTATTATGACGCAGATCCGATGTGAGAAACGGAGCTGCGCGGTTCTTATTTGTTTTTCAGTTCGGGGTAGCTGATACGCGTGTGATAAATGGTTTTCAGTTTTTCTTTAAAGACCTCTTTTGCCAGATTGATGTCATGGAATGTAATAGGACAGTCTTTAAAGAATCCCTCCTGTACCTGTGCGTCAATGATTTTATCAACTAAGGCGCTGATACTTTCCTCTGTATATTCGTTCAAGCTTCTCGATGCCGCTTCTACAGCGTCAGACATCATTAATATGGCCTGTTCCAGAGTGAAAGGATTAGGGCCGGGGTAGGTAAATATACTTTCGTCAATTTCCTCATTAGGATATTTGTTCTTGTAAGATATGAAGAAGTATTTTGTCATACCCTTACCATGATGGGTAGCGATGAAATCCTTTATGATTTGTGGTAAATTGTATTTCTCAGCCAGTTTAAGTCCTTCTTTTACGTGGCTGATAACGATTTTTGCGCTGTCTTCAAGCGACAGTTTCTCGTGCGGGTTCACGCTGGACTGGTTTTCTGTGAAGAATACCGGGTTGCATATCTTACCGATATCGTGATACAGGGCGCCGGTTCTTACCAGCTGGCTTTTGGCATCAATTCTGTTGGCCACCTCTGCTGCCAGATTGGCTACCTGCATGGAATGTTGAAAGGTTCCGGGGGCCACTTCTGACATTTTCCGCAATAGTTCATTGTTGATATTGGACAATTCCACCAATGTGACGTTGGATGTGAAACCGAAGGCTTTTTCCATAAGGAATAACAGCGGATAGGCGAAAAGCAACAATATACCGTTGATTACAATATAGATATACATGCGGTATTCTAGTGCGGAGAAATCTTTGGTATGGATAAGCTCTATACCCAGATAGAATATGAGTGAGGCCAAAGTCACATAAAACGCCGAACGCACCAGTTGTGAGCGTTGTGAGAGTTCCCGTAAACTGTAAATCGCCACCATGCCGGCCACCAATTGTGTTGCAATGAATTCAAAAGGTGTTTTTAACGTAATGGCGCAAAGCAGAATTGTGGCCACGTGAGTCACAAATGCTGTTCTTGAATCCATAAACACACGGATAAATATCGGAGCCATGGCAAATGGTACAATGTAGACATTCAGGTTTTGCTTAACCATAAACGACGTGATAAGGGGAAAAATCACAGGCATGGATGCCAATAACAGAATACGTCTTGTGTTGGTCAGATAGTCGCGGCGGAACAGATTGAAGTACAGCATCAGACAGATGGTAATGATGCTCACATAAAACAATTGTCCAATCAGCATCACACGTACCTGTTTTATGGAGTCATTACGTTTGGTCAGTTCTTTCTCCAAAGAAACCAGTATGTTATAGGTATTCTCATTGACAATCTCTCCGCGGTCAATGATTTTCTGTCCGCTCATCACCATACCCTGCGCATAGGATATGGAGGCTAACAAATCTTTGCGTAAGGCTTCAGATTTCTCTTTATCATAAGTCAGATTGGGTTGAATAAATTCGCCGAGGTCACATTTTAATAAAATCTTCCGGTCATAGGTTGCCGTGTCAAGTCCGGTATTTGTGACATATTCGTATGCCGATTTAATGGAAAACAGGTCTTCCAGACGATGGGTCGTAGCCTCATTCTGTGTAAACACACGAATACCTTTAACGCTGTCTTTGACAAGAACATCATAATCTTCCATGCTGACGATACCGTGTTGATAAACCTCTTTCAGTTTATTCTCTATATAGGTCAGATAGTGTGGCGGCATGACATTCTTATGCTTCTGATTATAAGTCATGGCCAATTGCGCAATCTGCTCATCGCCGATGGTCTTGTTAAGGGCAAAATAAGGCTCATATTTTTTTAGCACACTGTCTTGCTCATGCTGTATATGGTCCTCACTTTTATATATCGGGAAATCAAATGTTGCAATTACTTGGCTGTATCTCCATGGCTTATTGATGTCAAACTGATAGTTTGAGCTGTTGTCTCTGGGCATGTAGAATGTGACAATAAGCGTAGCGGCCACCGCAATGATAATGCGGTAAATCATGGCTTTGGGAGTCAAGTTATTCTGTTGGTTATATCTGCTCATATTCAACACTTTCTAAGTTAAGGGCGAAAATACGAAAAAAATACGGCTCTTTTAAATAAAAAGTAGTATTTTTGCACAAAATTCACATATGCAATTATGACTGAAAGAAAAGTTAGAGTACGTTTTGCGCCCAGTCCTACGGGCCCGTTACATATCGGAGGTGTGCGTACAGCCTTGTACAATTATCTTTTTGCCCGTCAGCATGGCGGAGAACTGATTTTCCGTATTGAAGATACCGATTCAAACCGTTTTGTTCCGGGTGCGGAAGATTATATTATCGAGTCATTCAAGTGGTTGGGTATTCATTTTGACGAAGGTGTCAGTTTCGGTGGCAATCATGGTCCGTATCGTCAGTCCGAACGTCGCGACATATATAAAAAGTACGTGGCTCAGCTGCTGGAAGCCGGTAAGGCCTATATCGCTTTCGATACACCCGAGGAGTTGGAGGCTAAACGTCAGGAAATTAAGAATTTTCAGTATGACGCGTCAACACGTGGCATGATGAGAAACTCCTTGGCCATGCCGAAAGAAGAGGTGGACAAACTGATTGCAGACGGTTGTCAGTATGTTGTTCGTTTCAAGGTAGAGCCCAACGAGGATGTTCATGTCAACGATATGATTCGTGGTGATGTGGTGATTAACTCTTCAATATTGGATGACAAGGTGCTTTATAAGAGTGCAGACGAATTGCCTACTTATCATCTGGCCAATATTGTTGACGACCATCTGATGGAGGTCACCCATGTTATCCGCGGTGAGGAATGGTTGCCGTCAGCACCGTTGCATGTGCTTTTGTATCGTGCTTTCGGTTGGGAAGATACGATGCCGGCTTTTGCCCATTTGCCATTGTTGCTTAAGCCGGATGGTAAGGGTAAACTGAGCAAGCGCGACGGCGATCGTTTGGGATTCCCCGTATTCCCGTTAGAGTGGCACGACCCCAAGAGCGGCGAGGTGTCATCGGGTTATCGCGAGAGCGGTTATCTGCCCGAGGCTGTGATTAACTTCCTGGCTTTATTGGGCTGGAATCCGGGAACCGATCAGGAATTGATGACATTGGACGACATGGTCCGTCTGTTCGATATTACCAAGTGCAGCAAGGCCGGTGCCCGTTTCGATTATGTCAAGGGCATGTGGTTCAACCGTGAATACATTCTGAAGACAGATGATAAGGTGCTTGCTCCGGCGTTTGACAAGATTCTCAAGGAAAATGGCATCAATGCACCCATTGAGCGAGTAGAGGCCGTGGTTGGTATGATGAAGATGAAAAAGATTAATTTCATCAAAGAATTGTGGCCGCTTTGCGATTTCTTCTTTATCGCTCCCGAAACTTATAGCCGCGAGGACAAGTTCGTCAAGAAAAACTGGAATGAGACTTCCGCAGCCGATATGGCCGAGCTTGCCGGATTGTTAGAGGGACTTGAGGACTTCTCAGTAGAGAGTCAGCAGGCCGTTGTCGACAAGTGGGTGGAAGAGACCGGTAAAAAACCATGGAATCCATGGCGTGTGGCTCTGGTCGGTACAGGAAAGGGTCCTGACATGTATGAGCTCTCAGCCTTCCTCGGTAAAGAAGAAACTTTAAGAAGAATCCGCAAAGCCATTGATATCCTGAAATGATTTATTCTATTGCATTATATTTTTATGCACTGATTGTCATATTGGTTTCGCCTTTTCATAAAAAGGCGCGTCTGATGGTTAAGGGACAGTGGCAGACGTTCCGTATTCTGAGAAAGAAAATTCGTCCGGGAGAGAAATACGTCTGGTTCCATGCCGCCTCATTAGGTGAGTTCGAGCAGGGACGTCCTCTGATGGAGCGTCTCCGCCGGCTTCATCCCGAGTATAAGATACTTTTGACATTTTTTTCACCGTCCGGTTACGAGGTCAGGAAGAATTTCGAAGGAGCCGATGTCATTTGTTATCTGCCTTTCGATACGCCGGGCAATGTGCATAGCTTTTTGCGGTTGGCTCGTCCGGTGATGGCCTTTTTCATCAAGTACGAGTTCTGGAATAATTATTTGCATGCCTGTCACAGACATCATGTTCCGGTATATAGTGTCAGCAGCATTTTCAGGGAAGACCAGATTTTTTTCCGCTGGTACGGATGGTTTTATCGTGACGTGCTGAAGTGTGTGTCTTATTTCTTTGTGCAGAACGAGCATTCACGCAAGCTCTTGGCTACACGTGGAATTACCAATGTAACAGTAGTCGGCGATACGCGTTTCGACCGTGTGCTCGATATCTGCCATCAGGCTAAACCCCTTCCTTTGGTGGCCGCTTTTAAGCAAGATGCGCTGATGCAGGTTGCCGGAAGTTCGTGGGCGCCCGACGAGGATTTGATTATTCCTTATTTCAATGAGCATCCTGAGATGAAACTGGTTTTGGCGCCGCATGTCATTGGCGAAAGCCATCTTAAGGAGATAGAAAGCAAGCTGAAGCGTCCTTTCCTGCGCTATTCACAAGCCGACGAGAATAATATAAAGGCGGTAGATTGTCTGATTATAGACTGTTTCGGACTACTGTCTTCTATTTACCGGTATGGTGAACTGGCTTATGTCGGAGGCGGTTTTGGTGTAGGTATACACAATGTTCCCGAGGCTGCTGTTTATGGTGTGCCGGTTCTGGTAGGACCCAATAACAAAAAATTCCGTGAGGCACAGGATTTGCTGAAAGCCGGAGGCTGTATTGAGGTGACCGATAAGGCCACATACAGTCAGACCATGGACCGCTTGCTGACAGATAAACCTTATCGTGACAGTTGTGGTAACATCAGCGGTAAATATATAGCAGACAACGCGGGAGCGGCCGATATCATTTTCAAAAGCGTGCCTTTCTGAGTCCGGCCGGTTTACGCCGCGTAGCGTTTTTTATCTCGTTTGAGATTGTCGGTATGCGGGTAGACGGCTTGTGTGGTTTGGCTACATTTCGCCGTTGAGCAGTCTGCCAAACAATGTGAGTAACCGGCGTACACTCTCTTTGTCCGGCACGGGAATCTCTATCTTAACCTCTCCGGTTTCGGGATTCTCCCTTGTGAGGGCTTCTGTCAGAGCCTCTGTTTTCTCGGGAGTTGACAGGCTCTCGGCCAGGCGGTTCAGCACGCTGAAACCGTCGGCTATTAATTCCTGTTCAGGCGTCATGGCCTGTTTTTCAGAAGGTTCAGGATGACCGGTGCAGTCTGATTGTGGTTCAGACTCGCCGGTCATCTTGTTTTCTGCCTTCTCCTGCGTCTGTGGTGGCACTTCGTTGTTTTCCTCCCCAAACGAGAACAGAAGCTGTTCTTCGGTTTTCTTTTCAACCTGATTTGTTGTATGAGGTTCGGGCGTGGTTGTTTCTTCGTTTTTACGCTTTTCCGTTTTCTCTTCCGGTGCCGTATGGCTGCATGTATCGTCCGTTGCGGTCAGTTCCTCTATGCGCGACATCAGTGTAGCCAGTTTATTGGTGTCGGCCGTCACTTCGTCCTCGCCATGTCCTAAAATACCCTCTGCCAGTTCCGTTTTGAATTGCAGTGTCGAAGTCATCCGTTCCTCAATGCTCCGTTCGGATATGAAGTTAATCACCTGAATATGGTGTTTCTGACCGATGCGGTGGATACGGGCGATGCGTTGTTCAAGTACTGCCGGATTCCACGGCAGATCCAGATTGACAACGATAGAGCCGTTTTGCAGATTCAGGCCGGTGCTTCCCGCGTCGGTTGATATGAATACCCGGCAGTCGGGCGACGAGTCGAAGCGTTCAATCAGTTCCTTGCGTTTTACAGAAGGCACACCGCCGTTAAGGTTAGCGTACTCAATGTGACGGCGGTCCAGTTCCTGACATACCAGCCTGGTCATGCGTTCCCACTGGCTGAAAACCACCATTTTTTCGTTTCCGCATTCCCTCATGTCTTCAATAATCTGTACCAGTTCGCTGATTTTGGTGTCGTAACGGGTCTGTTGGTCCAGAATAAACGTGCTGTCGCATACCATACGCATCTGGTTGAGCAATAAGAGCAGCCGCTTGCGTTCGTTTTCAAGCAGAAAATGTGTCTGACGCCATTTGTGCACAAGTATGGAAACCTGATGCTGAAAGTCATCGTGCAGCGTGCGCTGTTCTTTGGTCATGCTTACAAACAGATTCTTGTCCGTGCGTGGCGGTAACTGCAAGCAGACATCGTCTTTTGTGCGGCGGATGAGCACATGACTTAGGCGGCTGTTTATGGTGTGAAGGTTTCTGTATCCGGCAATCTGCCCGTTCTCGGTAAAGATAGTCACAAAATCATTAAACCGGTAATACGGGCCAAGGCAGAACTGGTCTACAAACTGTATGATGGAATATAACTCCTGCGGCCTGTTCTCCAGAGGCGTGCCCGACAGCACAACGGTATATTCTGATTCGATGTGACGTGCCGTTTGGGCTATTTGCGTATTCCAGTTCTTAAGGCGTTGTGCCTCGTCCATGATGAGCAGGTCTGTTTTAAGTGAGCCATACTGTTTGATGTCGTTACTGGCGCTGTTGTACGATATGATTTTATAGACAGCCTCGTCATGATACTGTTGTGAGCGCTGTAGCTGGTTGCCTTCTATAATCTGTACTGTCGTGTCGGTAAACCGTTCTATTTCATGTTGCCACTGATATTTCAGTGAGGTAGGGCAGAGAATGAGGATGTTGGAGACGAGCTTCTTTTTCAGCAGCCATTCGGCCGTACCTATGGCCTGTAACGTCTTGCCCAGTCCCATTTCGTCCGCAATAAGACATTTTCCGGCCTTCAGGGCAAATCTGATGCCCTCTTTCTGGTAAGGATAAAGAGAGGTATGGAGCAGATTGTCGAGAGCCGTATCTGTACATTCGGTTTCGACCATGCTTATCCGTTTTGCCTTGTTCTGTAGCGAAGTGACATATTGCAGGGCGTCGGGATAACATCTGAAGGATGAACTGATGGCCCGAGCCTGAGCCATGAACTGCGGGAAGTCGTCAAGGCATTCGTGGCGTATTTCCATCTTCTCGTCGAAATAAATTCCGGCAAGCCTTTCAAAATCCTCAGCTTTTTCCGAGCCGATGCGGATGCACAGCTGTGGTCCGTTTTTGTATGAAACATAAACCGATGTATAGGGTGGCAGAGGGTCTTCGGCCGGTATCTGTTTGGTTTCCATCCATTGCTTGACCGCTTCAATATGCTTGCAGGTGCCCAACTGGTTGGTTTTATAGTCCATGCACGAACAGAAGTTCCAAAGACTGTTTTCTCCCCTGTATACCACCTTGTAGCTTCGTCCCGACACTGAGTTTGTGACATGATATGCGCCGGGTTCCTCCGCATGGTCATAAGGCTTGATGATGAACCGCTCGTTTTGGGCGGCTTTTTTTCTCAAACCGGTCTGCCATTCCTCCAGACTCATTTGCGGTGGCTTGATGGTATAAGATAGTTTTTCGTCTTTTTTCTTCTTGTTGGTGTCTTTTTGTGGCATGTGGGTGGATATTTTTATCAGTATGGACTCTCCGATGCGGTTTTCTCCTCATCATATCATACGTAAAGATAGTGAAAGGTGTGAGCAGAGACAAATAAAAACATAGTTTTTAATTTGTATTATGTCGAGCCGCATCCCTTTTTGGCCCCCTCGGGATACAGATGCCGTGGTCAGACCGGTTTTATTCGCTATTATCTTGTTTTTTATATTTTGTCCAATATTGTTACCTGCTCCGTTGCGCGAATTGCCTTGATGTGTAATGATATTTCTGTGTAAACCTGTCAGATGCTGCTACAACCGGTTTTTATATATTGATATGATTATCCCGTTTTTGAATAACCGGATAAGATATGGCGCTTTCGGAAGCTTATGATGAAAAATATATACATCTCGTTTTGACTGTATGGATAATACAGCTTCTTTTAGTGACAGTCTGACCTCAAAACGCATACGGTTACCATTTTTTTGTGACTGTAGACAAAAAATCTGCAACCGTGAGCGTTGTGCCGGTCTGGATATTTTGGATAAGATAATATGCTGTAACACTTTGTTTATAAATGGTTTATGAACATGTACGGCTTGCTGATACCCATTTGTCCTGAAAAAATACTGTTTTTTATACGTCAAAACGTATACGGTTACAAATTCTTTTGCGTACGGTTACGAATTTCATCCTGTACGGTTACGAACTTTTTTCTCTACGGTTGCGGCTGTTACCGTAACCGTAGGGAAATATATTTCTGCACGGTTACGGATTTATTCGTAACCGTACGCGTTGTGTAATTTGAAGTGCTCGCAAAACTCAGAAGTAATTATTTTATACAAATCGAGATGAAAGGAATATCGGAACTTGTTAGAATCTGTATATGTGTTTGTTCAGAAAAACGGGTTGAAAATATACTGATATTTATTTAAGGTGTTTATAATTAGGTATTTAATGATTTCAATCTGTTCCAAATTGTATAATCCGCGGTTTTATGAATTTGTGGAGGAGATAATAGAAAGGTTCTCAAAAACGCAAAAAAAGACCGGATGGCAGAATGCTTATAGTCGCAGAAAATGATATTTTGATAATAAAATGTCATCTTATTCTTTGGAATAACGGGTTGAATTGTTGAAATACCTTTGTTATTATGATATTATGACTGTTGTAAAGGATGGCTTTATGAGGCTTGAACAGGTTGAAAAACTGTTCTGTAAATACATGTCAAAGGATGCTTATTATGAGCGGTGGTGTGCCAAATATTTATGACTTTGTCATGCGTTTTTTTAGTGGCGTAACAAATTCTGCTTTTCTTACATGTTATACATTGTCAATAAATAATATTGGCAAGATGCGCATGGCATTATGGTATGCGTATCTTGCCTGAATCTACAGGTTTTTATTCCTGTTTTAAAATTTGCATAAATTCTTCGCTGGTAATGGTTTCTTTTTCAAGCAGGAAGTTGGCCAGTTTATGCATCTTGACGATATTGTCGCTTATCATTTGTTTGGCCTGTTCATAAGAGCGGGAGATAATTTCCTTGACCTCGCTGTCGATGTCGGCTGCTGTGGCCGATGAACAGGTCAGGGTTGTGTCGTCGCCCAGATACGGATTGGTATTTGTCTCGAGCGCCATCATACCATATTTTTCGCTCATGCCATATCGTGATACCATGGAACGTGCCAGTTTTGTAGCCTGTTCGATGTCATTTGAGGCCCCGGTGGTAATGGTATGGAAAATGACCTCTTCTGCTGCACGGCCACCGGTGTAAGTTGTGATTCGGCATATATTTTGGCACCGCTGTTTCCAAATGAAAGTACATTGCCTGCGTTACTCATTTTGTTTTGCATATGTTTGCTGACCTGCCACCACAGAAGATAAAAGATGACAGCAGGTACAACCCACATTAACAGAAAGTTGACAAGTGGTGAGTTTTCTTCGGTAATGTGTTTGTTGAAAACTATTTTTCCGTTAGTGTTAGAACTCTTGGCCTTTAGTAATCTGTCAACCAGTTGGGGATCGTCAATCGCGCCGGTCTTGAAATATCGGAGAGAATCGTTTTCCTTTACCGAGAAAAGTATATAGTTGTTATCTATGTTGACTTCGTGCACTTCTCCTTTATTTACATAATCTATAAAGGTGCCGTAATCTGTTTCAACAACCTTGTTGCCAAGTATATATGGAAAAACAAAGGAGTTAAGGATCATGACGATGAGGATACCGTAAAGTAATCCTAACCAGGGTGAGCGGTGTTGTTTTCTTGTTTTTATTTCCATCTTTTTATTGTTGTGTTAAGCGTTTGTTATATAATATCACAAAGGTGGAAGTATTTTATTAAATATTGATTATCTGATTGATATGAAAAGTGTGCTAAAATACTTTTTTTGAGAATGTGGATTGAGCGTCGGGAGTTGCATGGAGAGAAATATATTATGATATGATTGCTTTTATCTGATTTTATTTTGGAGTATTGCATATTCAAGAGTATTTTGAACGGATAAAGGTTAAGATTAAGGCAATTGAAAACCATGGTGCGGCTTATAGATTATGTCTGTTACACTGTTTTGACGGATTTTTATAAAGCACTGGAGTAATAATTAGTAGATATGAATGATCTATTAAAGTTCTTAAAACAAACATTCGGTCGGAAAAAAGACCCATATATAATAAATCTTTTCTCCGACCGAATGGATGAACTTAATCTTTAATCGCGTCTTTATGATTCTAACCTAATTTCAGATATTTTTCTTTGATATAGTTTCTGACGACTTTTCTTGCAAGAATCATTTGTTTTTCAACAGTTCTTGGGGCAATGCTGAATGCTTCTGCTATTTCTGATTGTGACATCCCCTCATAGAAACTGAGTGTATATATTTTTTGTCTTTTCTCGGGTAGAGATTTAATAACTTTCATATGCATTTTGCTCAGTTCTGCATACTGATTCATATTCTCTGTTGTGTTCTGACAGGTTTCTTGTGTGTAGTACAAATAAGAAATTATATCTGTAGATTTGTTGTATCGGCGGATCTTATCTACAATAAGATTGTATGCAATTTTAAAAATAAGCGCATTGGCGGTTTCCGGATTGACAAAGTCTATATGACTCCACAAACGGGTGAAAACATCTTGTGTGAGATCTTCGGCATAATCGGGATGGTTGATTCTTGCAGCTATATATCTTTTTATCTGATCTCGATATTGCTGATAGCATTCAGCAAACAGTTTTTCTTTTTCGGTATTCATAGTATTAAAGATTAAGTTGTTTTTGAGTTGATACAAAGTTACCTTAAACGATTAATTTGATGCGGATAATTTGTACCTTATATACGGTTGTTTTTTACCATTCCTACAAAATGAGTCTTTTAATACTATTTATTATTACCAATATGAGAAATAATGGTTGTAAATGGCACTCTTATGCAGAGTTCGTGTGTCATTTTGATATTTATGGCTTGTTTATGGTTATTTTGAGTATCAAAGATAATAATGTTGACTGGAGTTTGTTTAATGACTGTTTGGAAAATAAAAATCCATCAAATAGAGTCTGAAAATAGAGAAGATGATGGATTGATACTTTAAATGGAATTTATCACAATATGTTTAGTTGATATTAAAGTCAAAAGGAGGTAAGATTGGATTTGTCGTGAATATTTTACGATGAAGGCTGTCTCAGGATAAGACCTGGACAGCCTTTGGATAATCGTTATGGAAGAGATTTAATGTTTATTGTTGTCTTTAAACTCCTCTCTGTATTGGGTTGGAGTCATGTGGAATTCGTCTTTAAAATATTTGTTGAAATATTTTAGAGTGTTGAAACCTACCATGTCCGCGACTTCATTGATGTTATATTGTGTGTTTTGCAGAAGTTGTGCAGCTCTTTTCAACCGGACAGAACGTATAAACTGTAATGGCGTAAGACTGGTGATGGACTGTAATTTCCTGTTCAGATGTGTTTTGCTGAGACCGACATCACGTCCAAGGTCTTCAATAGAATAATCCGGATTATTAATATTGTTTTCCACGCAAACCAAGGCTCGTTTAACCAGTTCTTCGTCAAGTGAGGTTGTGGTGATGCTGCTCGGACTGATAACAATGGTTTTATGGAACAATTCTTTTCGTTTGTCTTGTTGTTCAATCAATTGTCGGATACGTGCCAGTAACATGTCCAGATTGAACGGTTTGGAGATGTATGAGTCGGCACCTGCCTCGTATCCTCCCATTCTAATATCGTCAGAACTTCTGGCTGTAAGAAGAATAAACGGGATATGTGATGTTTTAATATTGTTTTTAACTCTTCTACACAATTCAATACCGTCAATGCCCGGCATCATGAGGTCGGAAATAATCATGTCTGGATATTCTGATAGAATCAGTTCTTCTCCCGATTTGCCGTCGTTTGCTTCCAGAATGTTGAATTCCAGTTTTAGTTGGTCTGCAAGGAACATTCTGAATTCATCGTTGTCTTCAACAATAAGTATTGTTTTCTTTTCTTCTTCATGTTCTTCCTTTATGTCTTCTTCAGTCGTAGCGGTCCATTCGTTTTCTTCTGTAGGATTTTCTGTTTCTTCTCCTTTCAGATCTGTAGGAATGAGAACGGTGAAAGTACTGCCTTTGCCCGGTTCGCTTTCTACGTTAATCATTCCTTCGTGCAGTTTGACGTATTCTTTAACGAGATGTAGCCCAATTCCACTGCCATTGTTGAGTTTGCTGCCATTCTCGTTCATTGTCTGATAGAATCTGTCGAAGATTAATGGAATGTCTTTGGTTGCAATACCACACCCGGTATCACGTACGCTAATTGCAATATATTCTCTATCGTTTACAGGTGTTTTTTCTATTTTAATGGCGATATAGCCATCTCTAGGGGTGAATTTAAATGCGTTGGATAACAGGTTATTAATTATTTTGTATAATTTGTCATGATCGTAGTTCATGAACAAATGATCTGTTTTGGTTATGAATTCAAATGCAATGCCCTCGTTGGTTGCTATTTCTTTGAACTGGTTATATATATCTTCGATAAATTCGATGATATTATTCATCTTGAGTGTGAGTTTTTCTCCTTTCATTTCAAGCTTACGGAAATCAAGAAGTTGATTGACAAGCTTCAGCAGTCTGTCTGCGTTTTGATATATAAATCCGAGCTTCTTTTTTAGTTCTTGGTCTTTTTCGTGTTTGATTAATGTGCCAAGCGGAGTCATGATAAGGGTAAGCGGTGTCCTGAATTCATGACTGATATTTGTAAAGAAACGGAACTTCATCTGATCCAGTTCCTCTTTTTGCAGACGTTCTGCTTTTTCTTTGGCTTTAATGGCTTTGATTTGATTATTTGTTTTTATCTTTTTGATTATGAGAATAAAGATAATAATGCCAATTACAATGTAAAATCCGATGGCATAACCAGTGGCCCAAAATGGCGGGGCTATGATGATGGTCAGTTCTGCTGGGGTCTTTCCCCATATTTTATCACTGTTTGCTGTATATAGGATAAATTTGTATTCTCCCGGCTGTATATTTGTATATGTAGCTTTACCTAAACCGTTACAAGTGGTTTCGGTCCAGTTCTTGTCGAAGTTTTGTAATTTGTATTTATAATAGGTATGTGACGGGTTTACGAAATTCAGACCGGAAAATTCTATGGTGAAGAAATTCTGGTTGTGTTTTAGTCTGATGGTTTGTTTATTATCCTTTTTATTCCAAATGATACGGTTATCATATGCCTGATTGACTGCAATTGGAGTGTTAAAGACATAAAAACTTGTAAGAACAGGACTGTTGCTGTTGTGGTTATAGATAATCTTTTGGGGATTGAAATAGTTAAAGCCATGAGCTCCTCCAAAAAAGATTAATCCGGCTTTTGTCTTAAGAACCGCATTCTCATAAAATTTACCTCGTAAAAGGCCGTCTGAGATGTCGTAGCTTACAATAGGGAATGAATATTGGCCGTTATTCTCTTTTTTAGGATTGATTTTACATACGCCTCCATATGTGGAAGCCCAGATTTCTCCCGTATTGTCTTCAACCAAAGATGAAATAGAATTATTCGGTAATCCGTTTTTTGTAGTTAATATATTGATTACCTGTCCATCAGGTCTGGTTATTCGAATTCCGTCTTCTGTACCAAACCATTCAAATCCCCTGCTGTCTTTTATGTAGTAGAAGATTTTTATATTGGTGTTTAGTTTTTTTCCGTTAAATCGTTGTTCTGGAAGTTTTTCTACTTTGTCTGTAAGTGTATTGTAAAGAAAAGCTCCGTTGTCTCCTAGGGCAATAAAGGTGTTGGGCTTGTAATAATGCAGTGAATATATAAGCGAATATTTTTTTAATTCAGGATGCTTATCACCCAGCATATAAAGAATTTTTCCGTTTCCCGGATCAAAACGTCCTACTCCATTGGTTATACTAACCCAAAATTTACCTTGCTCATCTTCATAAATAGCTCTGGATACATTTTGGTTGGGATCTTGTTCAAGATTGACCGATGAACGGATAAAATGTTTGATATTATTATTGTCTATGCAGTAAAACCCATCCAAAAAGGTACCGGCCCATATTCTTCCTTTATGGTCACGATACAATGACAGGCAGAGATCATTTATCTCATTGGCATAAATATGTTCCGTCTTTTTATTGAACGGGTTAAACCTAAATAGTCCGAATCTGTTGCCAATAAGTATATTACCATCTTCTTCTTCAAGAAAACATCTTGTTGTTTCATTTGATATGAAGGAGGAGTAGCTTGTTGTGTGTCCGTCCTGAAACTTTCTCATAGCAGGATGATAATAGCATAGTCCCTGGAATAGTGTGCCAATCCACAAACTGTTGTTGCGATCTACAAAAATAGTATAGATGTCATTATCCAAGGTGCCTCCGTCTATTAATTCTAATGATGGTATATTCTGGATATGGAATGTTTTGGGATTGATTAATCTCAAACCTGATTTGGAAGTCCCTACCCAAATGGAACCGTTCTGGTCTATATCCATACAAGTGAAAAAATTGGAAAGTCCTTTTATTCCGGCAACTTCTTTCCATTCATTGTTTATGCGGCTAAAGAAAAAGACACCGTTGTTGTACATAAGCCAAAGGTTGCCTTCCTTATCGGGGTGTATGTATATTCTGTCAGTAAAATGATTAATGGCTCCAATAAACTTGTTGTCATTGAGTATAAATTCTTTGGATGTATAGTCCCAACATCTGATTAATCCGCTACTGTATACAATCCAGCATTGATTCTTGTATTGTGTCATTTCTACCGGAACACCATATTGCTTTGTAAATGTGCTATTTCCGTTCTCAATGACAGTGAGCTTGTCTGATTGTATATCGTAGAAAGAAACAGTCTGGTCGTCTGTAACAAACCAATAATTTTTTTTCTCGTCAATGAATAGGTTAATTAATTTGCGCTTTATACCCATGTTCTTTAAAACAGTAGGTATATCGTATTCAAACTGATTGGTTTCCAGATTCAGTAAAAGAAGGTAGTTTAGTTCTTTAAGCCACATCCTTCCTTCATTGTCGTAGTATTCTTTTGGAGGACGGGAATAACTCCATGTATATTTAAGTTCCTTATCATAGGGAAATTGTTCAAATGTGGCACCATTATAAATGTTTAGAATACTGGCTGTCCGAATAGCTATACGTCCGTCTTTCGTCATACTCAGGCTTCTGATTTGGTCATCTGATAAGCCTTTTGATACATCGATAAGCCGGAACTTATATTCGTTTTGTGCCACGCATATTATGTTGGCAATAATTAATAGAACAGAAAGAATCACTTTTATAGCGGTGCGTCTTCCGATATAGGTCAAGGAATACATGGTTTTTCTTCTTATGAACAATGATTATGGGTTTTGTATGAGTGAAATATTATCAATTTCGACTTTGTTGTTTTCTTTGGATTGCTTGAAACTGGCTGTTAATCCAATGTAGCAGCGTTTGGGCATGTCGTCAATCTTTGTTGCGTGTATATATACCCAGTTGTCTCCGTCGCGCGATTCATAAGAGTAGAATACATTGCCACATCTGACAAGTTTGAACCATGCCGGTAGCCAAGTGTATGTATTGCCATTCTCAAAGGTGAAGTTTTCTCCTGCTTTGTTTCTCCAACCCATTCTTGCAAAACGCGAACCGAGGTGTCCTAACGTCATGGTTACGGCTGGGGAATTATCTTTAAGAGAGTTGCGTATCATGATGCCGGCTTCGTGTATAGGTCCTTGAACAGCCAGAATTCGACATATTATGGTTGCGTTGCCTTCTATTTCCTGATAGACAAATGGCAGATTGTCAGATTCCTTTCCCAATGTTCCTTCCTGGCCGTGAAGAATAATGGTATGATTATTGGCTTGAGAGTAGTTGATGCTGACATCATAGGATGGCTTGCCGATGACTGTGCTTTTCCAACATTCGGGAAGGGAACTTAATTCAGACGGAGTGGCAGTCGCTGTTTCAGAATAAGCGCTTTTGCCGGTTTTATTGATTGCAGCAATACGATATGTATATGTTTTACCATTCTCGACATTATAATCGGTGTAATTGGTAGTTGTACGTTCGTTGTAAACGGCAATTTCAACATAGTCGTCGCTTCCTTTTTCCGCACGTTGGATACTGTATCCGTTAGCAAAATATTCTGCAGACGGTTCCCATTCAAGAAGTATTTTACCGACTGCCGATTGTGCCTTTAGATTTTGGGGCGTAGCCGGTACTGGCAATGGCGGATAGTTAGATGGTTTTAATGTAAATGTTAGTGTACCGTAACCAAAATGGTCTTTGCTACCGTGTTCCGGGCGAAGTAATTCAGCCATTCGTTTGGTATTGGGAGCCGGAATACCTTTCAGGACCTCAAAATGATTATAAATCATTTCCCAAATAGGGCGTCCGCCCAGATTGCCGAGTCCGTTGATTGATCCCCAATGATTATTGAGACCTTGGCTGTTGTCGTAGTTCTGAAACGGAACGGGTTTCATCATATTATGACTGGCGACATATTCTGCACCGGCCAACAGGCGATTGTTGTCATAAGAGAATAAATCTTCTCCTTGATTCCAAGCCATTTGACAGACAGATGCCATAAAACCAACTCCGAGTTGGGCGTGTTCTTGGTCTCTTCCGCTTTCTTGCCATTGCCCAAGAATACTGCCGTCGGGCATTTTATGCAGATAAGGAACTGCATTTTTGATATTTCCGTTTCCTAAACCGTTCTTATAGTAGTTAATTCCTTCATTATAAATCTCTTCATTGTCACATAATATACCGATGCTGACGAGAGCCATGATATTGCAGGCGTCCCAGTTGGTCCAGTAATAATCAACATTGGCACCGTTGTGGTAAAGTAAGAAATCTCTGCAAACCGGGTACCAGTATGTGAGCATCATGTTTTTGAAGCGTTCAAAATCTTTTTTCTCCCAAAGGTTGCAAAGACGGAGAATTTCTGCTGTCATGGCAAATTCGGCAATAGGAATGGCATCAAGTCCAGATTCTTCTATTTTGGATGGAATCTGGTTTACGACAGCCGACCATGCATTACAAATATTGATGGCGCAACGTGCGTATGATTCGTCACCGGAGATATACCATCTGATGGTATTCAGGTAGGCGGCATGAGCTTCGATAGATGCTTTTTGTCTGCTTCTGCCTAGGTTGCTGAAAGCTTTTGAAACGAATGTGTTCTGTGCTAACGGGTCCTTGAGCATTTCATTCCATCCCTCTATCCAAGGGTGCTGACCGGCTGCAACCATGTTTTTCATACGGTCAAGATCTTCTTTGGTATGCAGACCACCCGGATGAACAAATTTTCTGGGTAGCTCGCTTTCGTTGAAAAGCAGTGTACCGAATGCCGGTTGGTCTCGGTCGAATCCCTCCGGACGAATTTGTTCCAAAACTTGTTTGGTGAAAGGCATAGCCAATCCCATTCTGTTGACATAATGATTGTAGGCAATATCGAAAACGAACATGTAACGTCCTCTTGCTTTGTCTGAGATGTTTTGCCAATCGCAATATTTACCTGTAATGTCTTTCCATGTAAAGAATGGAACTTCGTATCCTAAATTGTAACGTGAAACATATTCATAACCTTTGAGTAATCTGTTATTTAGAGCGCTGTATAAATCGTCTCCTTGTTGCCAGGCTAATTCACAAACTGTAGCCATAGCACCCAGTCCCAACATGCAATGGCTTTGGTCGCGTCCGCTTTCCTGTATTTGTCCGGTTGTTCCATCTATATAATTTTCGATAGTGCCGTTGTCGTGTCCGTGCAAATAGAAATACTTTGCCTTTTCATACATCTTTTCATCGTTAAGATGTATGGCTGCAGCCATATAGGTTTTTGTTACAATAGGTCCCCAGTTTCCATTTGTGTAGGCTGTTCTTTTATAGAACGTGTCTAAAACCGGAAGAAAAAGAGAAGTGAACATGGACTTAATGTCCTTGTAATCACTTTGACTCATGGGAGAATTGCTGTAACGTAGTATTTCGAGTGCATAAATGATTTTAAATCCTTCCAATCCGGCGAGGAGAGGGGCATCGTTTGTATCTGGTATGCGTTTTAAGGAATGTGCGTAAGCTTTTAAGATTTCGAGCGATTTTTCTGCATGAGGTTTATTTCCTGTCAATTTCCACATCAGAGCATTCTGGTAGGCCGCACTAAAGTCTGATTCCATCTTGCTTTTTGTGTAAGCGTATTTCCCATCTCTTGAAATTATTTCAAAAGGGCCTTTCATTTGATAGTCGGCTTGTGAGCATGGATGTGCCTTCAGTATCAGGAATGAAGCATATGATGGCTGACTTTTATTGTTTATAAGATTCTTAATCTGTTTGAAACGTTGTTCTGTATGCAGTATACCGGGATGGGTGAATTTTTTTGAATTGATATTTCCGCATGACAAAGAAAGACAGATTAAGATAAAAAGTGCTTTTAAGAACTGTTTGTTTTTCATATATCAAGTGTTTCTATTTCTTTTCAAAGATAGGTATACTTTTTTATATATGGCGAGATAAAAAGACACAAAATATGGGATTGTTTTATTCAAGGTGGTTTTTAAGTCAATAAAATATTCTAAAAATTGTTCCTTGATAAATGATTAAAAATATTATGGTTCAGATTAGTGTAGTTTTTGGCTTTATTTATCCATGTGGATTTTTGGCTTTATTATTAAGTTTGCAAAAACTATAAATTTAACGCTATGAAAAAGAGTTTATTATTGATTGCATTGTTGTGTGGTTCTTTAAGCATAAAAGCACAAGGTTTTATTCATCCGGGTGCTTTGCATACTCAAGAAGATTTTGATCGCACAAAGGCAAAGATAGAAGCAAACGAAGAACCGTGGGCCTCTGCTTTTAAGAAGTTAATGACCAGTGGACATGTTAATTTGGACTGGCGTCCTAACCCAACAAAAAAAATCATTCGAGGTGGAAGTTGTGTTTGGGAGCCCGAACCAGATAATTATGGTGCTGCTTATAGAGATGTAGCTACTGCTTATCAGTGTGCATTAGTGTGGAAGTTGACAGGTAATACCGCATATGCAGATAAATCTATTGAGATATTGAATGCCTGGGCCAGAGTGTGTAAGAAAGTTTCGGGTAATAGTAATGCGAGTTTGGCAGCAGGTCTTTATGGTTATGAATTTGCTAATGCTGCTGAAATAATGCGTGATTATGAGGGATGGAAACCTGAAGATTTTAAGCGTTTTAAGGAATGGATGCTCTCAGTCTTCCAGCCGGCGACGTTCGGTTTCTTGGAAGATCGTCACGGTACTCCGGAGGATCATTATTGGTCAAATTGGGGGTTATGTAATGTGATGTGCGCGGTTAGTATGGGAATTCTTTGTGACGACGTTTTCCTTTATAATGCCGGAATGGAGTATTTTAAATATATGGAAGATCATGATTATGCAGAATCAATAGATAATCTGATTTGGATTTTGTATGAAGATGACCGTGGTCCGTTTGGTTTCTTGGGGCAGATGCAGGAATCTAACCGTGACCAGGGACATGCCAACATGGCAGCCGGGTTAACTGCCGATTTGTGTGGTATCGGACGTAATCAGGGAGATGATTTGTATGCGTTTAAAAATGATCGTGTTGGAGCGGGACTTGAGTATGTGGCAGCTCATAATGTTGGTCTGGAAAATCTTCCGAATACGACGTATACGAATAGTAATGGTGTCTTTCCTCCAATAAGTTATACTTATGGTGGAGGACGTCCTGTGTGGTCTCGCGTTGTGAATTACTATGAGAATATCCGAGGTGTAGAGGTTCCTTGTAGTCATGAGATGATGAGTATGGGAGATGGTATTGATGCCGGTGGTGGCTTCTATGGCGGTAACAGTGGTGGATATGACCATTTGGGCTTTACTACACTGATGTGTACGCTTGATCCGTTGGAGGATAAAACATTAGTGCCGACTTCGTTGGACGGTGAAGTTAGTTATGGTGGTAAAACTTATGCACGCCCCGGAGTAAATTGTATTCCAAAGGGAAGTGTTGTTCGTCTTAAGGCTTTTCTTCAATCAGGTGAGACAGGAGATGGCACATGGAGTTGGGAGGATGATCCTGAATGTACCAGCAATGAACGGGAAATCACTTTAAATACGTCTAAAATCTATCGTGCTTATTATGTAAATAGCAAGGGTGTTAAGAGTACTCAGATGTTTTCACTTCATGTGGAAGGAGAAGGTTGGGTAGGACCTTATAGTCTTTACAGTAAAGTGAACGGAGTAGAGGGAGTGGACAGTATTGTTTATGTGAAAAAGTATGGTGATGTTACAATCGGGTTGAATTATTCCGGTGCCCGAATACGTTCATGGAAATGGGAAAAGAGCAGTAATGGTAATGTATGGTCGGTAATGGGTGATACCGGTAATCAAATATCATTGGAGGGCGTGACATCGGATGCTTATTACCGAGTGACAATGACAACAAAGGCCGGTGCATATGTATCTCAGGTTTTCCATGTGATGGTTTCAGAGATTGATCCTTTTGTGATAGTTGATAATAACACTCCTTATGCGGGATCAAGTATAGCTGTAGCTAAAGGTAGCGATGTGATATTGTATGCGGAGCCTAATTCTATTTTGTCTCAATCTGTAAATTCCACACGTATTTATAAGTGGGTTATCGGTAATGATACCGTACGTCGTGTGACATTGACCAGTCATGAGAATGATTTGGGGCAACAGGTTGCCGATTTGAATGATTCGCTTCGTATATCTGCATTGGATAGTTGTTTTAAATGTACGTTAGTGTTTGAACGTATTTCTCAAACCGGTTCGCGTGCAGAAACTGTTTATCATTTTGATATTCCGGTTTATGAAACTAATGAATTACGTCCGGAAGATGATGAGGACTATTATGTTGTTGATCCGTTAAGTGGTAATTATTTGCGTAATACGGACTGTCGTTTCATTGGTTATAACGAAGAGAATGATAATGACTTTTTGTGGCGGATTCGTCGTCTTACAAGTCTTTACAGTTATCGGTATATGTTTATCAGCCGTACGAATTCAAATGCACATTGGTCTGAAGTCGGAAGCTTGAGTTCTACAAGTAATTATTCAGCGCATTCATTTAATCTGTTGCATAAGTGTAGTGATGAGGATTTGTATGCAATAGAGCGCAATTCAACCCTTGGTGGTCTGTTGACAGTTGATACGGATAACTCTGTGATGTCAGTCTTGAACGGTCCTTGTACTACATTCCCGTTCCGTATTGTGAAAAAGCAGGATGCGACAACAATTCCGGAAATAAATATATCAACAGATGATGATTTGTTGCTTTCATGGAATGTTGAAGCAAACGGAGTGAGATTTAATATTGCTGAAGATGGAGTAATGAATCTTTATGGAGTATCCGGTAATTTGCTGAAAACAAAGTCGTGCGTGAAAGGAGAAAATTTCATGAGTTTGCCTCGTATCAAAGGAGTCATTATCGGTCGTTTTATTTCTGCTTCAGGAAAGGTTCAGGCTGTAAAATATGTGATGAATGTTGATAATAATAAATAGTTTTAACTATTAGTTGATGATTATGAGAAGTAATATGGGTATTCAAATAAAAAGATGTTTGAGTGGCATATATCTTGTGTTTACTGCCCTGTGTAGTTTTGCTCAATTGCATGTCTATCCTCTTACACCGGCTAACATGAAGCATAATGATGATTATACGGTTCGAGTACGGGAAAAAGGTGGGGAATGGTTGGATTTGTTTGAGTATAATGTCAATGTAGACATGGATGATGTCCAGGATGCTTCCATGGTGCAATTTGATATGGCTGGGAAGGTGGAAGTAATGGTGAAAAAGAATAATGGTTCTGTTGATAATGTTGATATTCGTCCAAAACAAAGAAATATTCAATATGTTAAGCAAGAAAATGCAGTCCTTTTTACGTTGGATCGCCCACAATATCTTTCTATTGAATTCAATGGAGACCGACTTCACAATTTACATCTTTTTGCCAACCCTCTGGAAACGGAGACTTACACGGCAGAAAGCAAGAATGTGATGTATTTTGGACCGGGTGTTCACAAGCCTGGAGATTTACCAAATAATCAGATTCGGATACCTAGCAATACGACGGTTTATCTTGCACCGGGAGCTGTTGTGAAGGCAAAGCTATTGGTCGACAAGGCTGAAAATGTTAAAATCTTAGGCCGAGGTATACTTGATCATCCTATACGGGGAATTGAAGTGACTGATTCTAAAAATGTGCTGATTGATGGTATTACAGTTGTTAATCCGGATCATTACAGTATATTTGGAGGAGGCTCAACAAATCTGACGGTAAGGAATTTTAAGGCATTCAGTTGTAAAGGCTGGAGTGACGGAATAGATTTGATGTGCTGTCATAATGTTAATGTATCTAACATCTTCATGCGTAACAGTGATGACTGTATAGCTCTTTATAATCATCGTTGGAACTGGTGGGGCGGTTCAAGCGATATTGTGATACAGAACGCTGTTTTATGGGCCGATATTGCTCATCCTATCAATATGGGTGGACATGGTGATCCTGATTCGCCAGAAGGTGAGGTCCTGGAAAATGTGACTATAAGCGATGTGGATATTTTGGAGCATGATGAGGATGACCGTAATTATCAAGGATGTATGTCTATAGATTGCGGCGATAAGAACATTGTCCGTAATGTGAAATTTGAGAATATACGTGTGGATAATTTTCAGGAAGGACGTTTGTTTAATCTTCGGGTCCTTTTTAATCCAAAGTATAACAAGGAACCGGGTGGAAAAATAGAGAATATTCAGTTCCGCAACATTACTTATAATGGTATTGGTGCCAATCCTTCTATTATTATGGGATATGATAAAGAGCACTATGTTCGTAATGTCCTTTTTGAAAATGTGATTATTAATAATGAAAAAATGAAGAATCTAAAGGATTTTAAAATGAATGAAAGTGCTTGTAATGTAGAAGTCAAATAAAAGATGAAAAAAGTTAGGTTAAATAAAAGATGATTGTTTTTTAGGTGTTTTTTTGTTTAGGGTAGGATTTGTAAGAATGAGGCTGCTGATAATATATTGGCAGTCTCATTCTTAATTTTATCTATATGTGAAATTAGAATGAGATGTAATAAGAGGTTTATTTAAATATAGGTCTTTGGGGGGTAACAACATTAAAAATCAAACTCCGCAAGTTTTTATGTAGGTTTACTGCTTGTCTTTAGTCAGGATATAATTTACGTGAGTTCGATATAAAATCAAAAGACAGTAAGTTGCCCGTCATTGATAAAGTTTACATCAATGGCGGGTTTCTTCTCAAAAAAGCAGTATGCTGCAATATCCGACAAAGAGTTGGCTATAAAGTTATTGAATAAACGGTGTCTGTAGTGTTCTATCTGTGCAATGTTCTTCAATTCGTCATTGACTGTTTCAATCAAGGCTCTTTTTCTGAGCAGGCTCTTGTCGGCAATGCTCATCAGTGAGTTCTTCATATTGTTTTTAACTTTAGTGACGAGCTGTATACCATTCTGGAAAAGGGTTTCAAACAAAGCCTGACCGATATATCCCTTGCCTGCACATAGTTTTCCTTTGATATTCTCCAGAAACTTACCCTGCTTCAACGGCTCCCGGTCATCTATGTTTCCAAGAGTGAACATAAAATTGAAGATATCTCCCTTATCATTGATTATCAGATGTAGTTTGAATCCGAAGAATCATCCCATGGAATTTTTTCTACGCTCGGCAAGACCTTCAAATGTCTTATGAATAAGGAGTCTTTGGTTACGACATACACGCAAAGTAATGGAGTCGATAAAACAGATACCTGTACAGGTTACCAACAGGACTTTCTTAATAAAAATAGTCAAGGGAAGCTGTATTTCTTTCTCCAGTTCTACGAAACGGTTATAGGATTCCATACGTGGTAAAAGGTGTTTCAGATGTTTGCAGACATACTCCTTGTAGTAATGCTTAAAGCAGCAGAAGCCACCGGAGTGAAACAGGATAAGAATAACCATAATCTCAGCATCATTTATACGGTTGGGCTTGTTGTGATGTTTCTGTTTCTTGTATTCAAGCATATATTTTCCAGTTGCAACACAAATTCCTTGCAAAAAACATTGGCCAGACAATAAATTTCTGTAAATCTGTATAAGGAATATACCTCTTTGAAATCAAGAGAGTTAGAAGAATTACCTCGTTTTCAGGTAATGAGTTGGCAACCGTTCTAATTGCCGTGGTCTGCATCGCTTTGCTTGTTCGGGAAACTCTTACGGTACAAAGGTATGAAAAATATTCAGACTGAAAGAATCATTCCAAAAATTATTTTAGTCAGAATATTGAGCATTCATCCTTATGCAGTCTTGGTTGGAAGCAATTAACGAACAAGGAAGCCACGGTAAAGGCAACTCCTACTCCTACCACGCCTGCCCATCCGTAATGTTGCCAAAACAGACCTGAAACGAACGTACCAGCAGAACCGCCCAGAAAGTAGATGGTCATATAAACGGTATTGACTCGGTTGATGGCGGATGCGTCAAGGGAGACCACGCTGGTCTGATTTGACAAATGGATGCATTGCATTCCTGCATCAATCAAAAGGATGGCGATTATCATCCACAAGTAGCTGTCATTTCCAAAAAATGCCAACAACCATGCAGCCAATACCACACATCCTCCGACAATAGAGAAAAACCTTGCGCCATACTTTTGGATATAGCCGCTGATGAAAACCACCGTGGATGCACCTGCCAGTCCGCACAAACCGAGTGCGCCGATAATATCGTCACTCGCGAAGAAAGGCTCTTGCTTCATTCGGAAAGCAAGACAACTCCATAAAGCGAAGAACGAGCCATAAGCCAACGCCGCCCTCAAAGAAGCGATACGTAAGTACGGATATTGGGATAACAGGTGCAACAGGGATTTCATCAGACCCGCATAATTTTCACGTGAACGAGCAGGCAGAACGGGAAGCATCTTGTAAATCATAAGAAAGCATCCGAGCATAAACACACAAGCCACAAAATAGACGGAACGCCATCCCCACATATCAGCCAGGAAACCACTTAACACCCGTGAGCCAAGAATGCCTATGAGCAGACAGGACTGTATAATCCCCACGTTGCGTACCTTGTGTGCTGGTGCTGAATGGAAAGACACCAACGGGATGAAGAACTGCGGCATAACCGAAGATGCTCCGGCAAGCAAGGATGCGCCCCACACCCAATAGATGTTAGGGGCAAGTGCTATGGCAAGCAATGCGCACGATGAAATGATATAATTGGTCAATATCAGCTGCTTTCGTGAAACCAAATCGCCAAGCGGAATGACAAACACAAGTCCGACTACATAACCTATCTGGGTCAATGTCGCAACCATGCTGGCAGAAAAGTCGCTTACCCCAAAATCCTTTGCCATGCTGCCCAACAAAGGCTGGTTGTAGTAGCAGTTGGCAACGGAAAGCCCGGTAGCGACTGCCAGCAGAGCCAGCAGAGGTGCCGGAATGCCGTGGTTTTCTCTCAATTCATATTTCATCATTTATTCCTCCTTTCAGTATGACACAACTTTCAATCCAATCAAGGAGGCAATGAGCGTGAACAGGAAGAAAAGCCGTATGGGAGTGGCCGGCTCTTTGAAAACGAATATCCCAATCAAGACCGTGCCGACCGCTCCGATACCCGTCCAAATGGCGTATGCCGTGCCCAAAGGCAAAGTCTGAACCGCTTTGGCAAGTAATGCCATACTCAATACCGTGGAAGCCAAGAAACCGCTTCCCCACAGATAAAAACCAATACCTGATGCCTCTCTCGTTTTTCCCAAGCAGAATGTAAGGCTTACCTCAAACAATCCTGCCAAAAATAAAATTATCCAATTCATACCTATGATTTATTAAATTCGGGTGCAAAAGTAAGCAAGTAATTTCTAACCGTTTTTTACATTTGGTAAAAACGGATTTTGCATTTGACAAAAAAACAGCCGTTAGCAGCTGTTTCTGTGCGCTATTTTATAATTTTGTACCACAACAAAATGACTTATGGATATAAAGGAAATCATCAACCAGAGATATGCCATGCCGGATGCGTCTTTGGACAAGTTGCGGCAATGCCTGACGGAAGTCTCATACCCAAAAGGATTCCAAGTGTTGGAATATGGCAAGATAGAAAAAGACATCTTTTTCATCAAGAAAGGCATTGTCCGCGCCTATACTTCGGTAGAGGGGAAAGAAATTACCTTTTGGGTCGGCAAGGAAGGGGCGACTATTGTTTCCATGAAAGGATATGTGAATGACGAACCGGGGTATGAAACAATGGAGCTGATGGAAAATTCTGTCTTATATGTATTGGAAAGGAAAAAACTGAAAGAGTTATTCTTGAAGGATTTGCACATAGCCAATTGGGGACGGCGTTATGCGGAAATGGAACTGCTTGCTGCCGAGGAACGGCTGATTTCCATGTTGTCAGCCGTCGCCTCGGAACGGTATCACGAGTTGTTGGAGAAAGAGCCTGATTTGTTACAGCGGTTGCCGTTAGGAAGTATCGCCACCTATTTAGGCATCACACAGGCAAGTTTGAGTAGGATTCGGGCACAAATAAAATGACGTTTCAACCAACTGAGGATAGCAAGCGGTTTTGGTCTGCCCCAAACACAAACTTGCTATTTTTCCGTTGGTATTGTTTATAATCCCATGCCCTTGCCTCTCCTAAGCGGTTCAACCGTCCTTTTAACGGATGAGAACAGCCTGCCAAACTGCTCCTTGAACCACTCTCCAATCACTTGCCCGTTGATGGCAAGTGCAAGCTTGGACTTGTCTTTCGGGTCTTTTACCACTTGGAAGCCTGCTTCCTCGGTCGTGAACTTCCGCCTGTGCTCTTCCGAATAGAGCTCGCCCTCGTAGAACAGCGGTTTGCCGCTGATGAGCGTGGCAGTCTGCCTTTCGTTGAAGCCGACTTTAAGGCAGAACTTCTCCATATACACCAGCTCTTGAAACAGCGGAAACCATTTCTTGGCTTTTTGGATAATGGATTTTAGGAATGACACTTCCTCTTGGTGTGCCGCTTCCTTGTCTGCCATTTCCCTGCGGTACTTGGCTTGCAGTTCCACCAATTGGCGGCTGTGTTCCTTCTGCTGCCGCTCCATCTGCTGTTGCAACAATTCGATACTCTCGTCACGGGCAGCAACTTCGTCTTGCAATGTGCGGTTGTCGGCTTCCAACTCTTTCAATTTGCCGCTGCCCAAAAGAGAACCGACCTTTGCCACGAGTGCCGCTTTCGCCTCGGTCTTGGCGGCTTCCAGTTTCTCCGACTTGATTTCTTTTTTGACTTCGTCAAGTTCCTGCTTTGCCTGTTGGCGTTCGGTCTGCAACTGCTGCACGTTGGCTTCAAGCTCTCCCGTCTGCCGTTTCAGGTCACGGTAGTATTGGGCGGTGGTTGTGTGCCGTGCTTCCGAACCTCGTATGCCACGCTGCAATCCGTACTTCGCCATCGCTGCGGCGTAGCTGTCGTGGTAAGCGACAAGCCTTTCACGGGTCAGGAGGTCATCGGCACACAAACGCACGGCGTTGGCTTTCTTGCGGTAGGTACGTTTGCTGTCCGCTTGTTTCTTCTTGGCTTTCCTGCGCTCTCCCGTCACTATCGGTACGACCGTTGCATGGATGTGCGGCGTGTGTTCGTCCATGTGCAGCACTGCCGAAACGGTGTTCTCCCTGCCGAATGTGCGGTGCAGCCATTGCAGGTTGTCATCGCACCATTCACCCAGCCTGCCTTCGTCCTGCACTCTCACCATATCTTCATGCGAACCCGAAAGCACGATGCGGATTGCCCGTACTTGGTCGGGAGTAATTTTTCGTCTGATGCCTGCCGTGTGGATGCGGTGGCTTATCGCTTCGGTGCGGTCTGCCACACCGTCGGGGAACTCCACCAGTTCACGGTTGAGATGGGTGCGTGTGGGGTCGGCGTTCTTGGGCATTGTTTTGCGTTCTATGTGGTCGGATGCGCCCGTGTCAGCCGACCCTTTCGCCTTGTTGATTTGGATGCTTATGTATCCCATGTTTGTTTCTTGTTTTTTTGGTTCTACAAATTGTTTGTCGGTATCCGTCCGCCTGCGGTCGTGCCGCACGGGGCAAACGGGGGTGTCCAGAGGGGTGCAACCCCGCTGGCTCATTGGGGCGTTTTTAGCATTAGCGTCAGCGTTGCGTGAAGAAAACGCCCTAATGAGCTATGGCTTTTTTGTTTCCAAAAGCCTGTGAGAGTACCAGCGGTATAGGCAGACCTTTTCTTTTCATTGATATGATACGTCTTCCCTTGTCGGCTGGTCGGACAGCAAGCAGGTCGGATGTCCGACCAGCCTGCGGATAGTGGCATTTTCTTCCGTCCGTTTGTTCGATAGACTTGTTGGCGGATGAAAATCCGATGAATTGATGAGTTGATAGGATAATAGGCTGATAACCATAATGATATACATTCATCATTGTTTCATCAAACCGCTCGCCAAAAGAAAAGTGATGTAGAGTGCGATGTGTCCTTCCTCTTTTCATCAGCCCGATTCTCTTGTTGAAAGGTTGATGAAGACGTAAGTTGCTGTTTCTCTTTATGTTTATATATACTTTCATCATCTCATCAAAATATCAGAATTTTTCCAGCTGTGTTTTGTTTACCGTGTAGTAACGTCCTATTCCCCTTATCGGCGAATAATGACAATCCCGATTTACAATCCTGTAGAGAGTTGTACCTACGCAAATGATTTTTTCTTCATGTTCTTGATACAGGTTTTAGTGCTGCCTACATTCTGTCGGCAACGGGTTAAACATGGTTGCAAAGCTACGGAAGTGTCGGTAAAATCTTGATACGCAAATCTATGCGGAACGGCGCAAAATAGGTCATGCCAAAAGAAAATGCAGTATAAACGGGTTGCTCTTTCAGGTAAAAGGAGATAAAAAAGCCCGAAGTCGTGGAATATGCACGTCTTCGGGGATTGGTTGTTGCAGATAATTACAGATTGACTGACGCACTGATTTACGGATTTAATGACTTCATGTCGTCACTACGTCAGATTAAACCGTTAATCATCAAATGGCTGGACATTAAAAGTTCATGCTAACATTCATACGGCATCCTGTTATTCACTGACACCAGCAGGACTTGTTCCTTTTTTCGCCGGCACAATCTTTCCAGCAGGACATTGCGAATCATTGCGGCACCTGACGTGTCAATGCGGAAAGCGAGTGCCACCACCATCGGCAGGGCATACATGTCCGCATAATAGCCGTTGGGCAGCCTGATACGTTTTTCTGCTTCAAGTGGATTCAAAACTCCACACTTGTACACGGCACGGATGGCGGCACGGAGCGTCGGGGCGATTACCCCGAACAGTTCCACCAGCTCCATTTCATTCATCCATATATTACCTGTATCGGATGGTATGGTAATTCTACCATAGCTGTCCGTTGTGATTATTTCCCGTTTCATATCCCTGCCATTTTCACGTTTCCGAATGATTTGCTCAGTTTGTCGCTCAGCATCGTGAGGTCATTATCCAATTTCTGCACGGTTATCTTCGCATAGATTTGCGTGGTCTCAATGTTCGTATGCCCCAAAATACGGCTGACGCTCTCGATTGGCATCCCTTTGCTGAGAGCCAGGGTCGCAAACCCATGCCTTGAGCAGTGAAAGCTGATTTTCTTGGTGATGCCGCATTCCTTTATCATCTTTCCCATACGCTTGCATATTGACCAATAGTTGAGATTGGGAAATACAAGATTGTTTTCCTGAAAAGCCTTGTAACGCTCGATTATCTGCAAGGGAATATCCAGCAGCTTTACCTGAAACGGTACACCCGTCTTGTGTCGTTTGGAAATAATCCATTTCTCACCGTTCACTTCCACAATCTGGTCATTGTTTAATTCCTTTATATCCACGAATGACAGGGCGGTAAAACTGGCGAAAACAAAAATATCACGGAGATAGGAGTTCTTAGGGTCTTTGAACTGAAATTCCATTAATGTTTTCAGCTCATTCTCCGTCAGATATTCACGCTCTTTCGTGTTCGGGCTTATATGGAACTGGGCAAACGGATTTCTCGGTATATGTCCATTGAAATGCGCTCGCATCACCACACCTTTCAGCCACATGCAGTTTTCCCATATCGAACCGTTGTGTAGTCCGGCTTCGTTGGAAAGGAACACGGCGAACTCCTTGATGAAGTCGGGCGTAAGTTCAGGCATGGAGATGTCGTTCCGCTTGTAATGTGACCTGATGAATGCCGCCACATGGTTTCTTGCCCGTACCCTTGCCATATAGGTAGCCCTGACCCTGTCTTTTCCGACACGCTTCTTGAACACTTCATTTTCCTTATCGAAAGCACCGAGCAATGTTTCATACTCACCGCCCAATCCCTGATAGGCATTGCGTACCATTTCTGCCGTTACATACGCTTCACGGTCGGATATACGCTGGTAATGCTTGATGATTTGAGCCTTGATGTTGTCAAGCACAAGATTGGTTTCCCTCGCTTCCATACTCTTGCCCTTTGCCTTGTTCCCTTTGGCATCCCAAAGCTCTTTCGGGATAGTCCGTTTGCAGCTGAACTGTGCTACCGTTCCGTTGATTGTAACTCGTCCCATGATGGGGACAATTCCGTTCTTTTCCTTACTGCCGTTCACGTAGAACAGCACCTTGAATGTGCTTCTTGCCATACTCGTTTCTTTTTGGTTGCAAAACTATAAATCAACGAGTTACCTATTGATAAGCAAAGCTGCGCAGAACGCCGCAAAATGAAACAGGGACTGTTAAATCTGCACTTTCATCGGGTAATGATTAGGAAACCGTTCTTTTGCTTTAATCTGCTTTAAGACGGTTTTCAACTGTCTGCCCAACTTCTGCGTTTTTCTTCTAACTCCCTAATTATCAAATCCTGTTGCGTTAATCTGCTGCAATTCGGCGGATATTCCAGAGATTTTCAGTAACTTTAGAATCTGAAAAATACAGTGCTAATTGTTAAAATTTTATAATTGACCACTATAAATTTAATACTTTTTTTACTATGTTCCTATTTACTTGTAGATAGTAATTTAATCTTATATCGAATTCACGTTATGTTATATCTTTGCAATATGAGAATGATATGTTTTTATGTCTTGTTTTTGACATCCGTAATTCTAGGTGCGCAAGATAAAGCATTTTGGATTTGGCCTGTTACGGAGCAAAAAGCAGAGGACGGAATACTTTACCGCCCGCAAGACTTTATTGGTACAGAGCTTAATTTTGATAATATGTTTGTCGGAGGAAAAGAAGGCACACCGATATTATGTCCGTTTGACGCTGTTGTAAATCGCGTGAGCCTTACTTTCAAGTATAATCTCTCGCAATGTATTAGCAGGCAATACAATGGAGATTTTAAAAATGAAATTAAGCTAATTGACGCAGACTGTGATGATAAGTATATTAACGGACAGATTTCTCTTCAGTCCAAAAACGGAGGAATCCTACACATCAGTGGATTGAAATTTGCCAGTACATTCAAGACCGGCGAAAGGCTTATGCGTGGTGACACCATCGGTTTTATGGGGTATGCTTACAAGAATATTCATGAACCGTGTATCTGTATCGCTTTTTCCCGCAATGGACGTTCTGCAGACCCTATGTCGCCTTTTGGCTTGAAGACTACTTTTGTTGTTCCCCAAGCTAAACCTCGTAAAACTGAATTAACTCGAAAAGAAGCTAGTGAAGATTTGATCAGATTTTCAGAAGCATTAAAGAATCTTTATCCTTGTGTAGAGGATTTGACAACACCGGAGACAATTGATTCTCTGACTGCGAATATTATAGCCTCTTTGCCTGACAAGATAGACGGCAATAGATTTTATAGAGCTTGCAAAAGAATTAATTATCTGATTCACGATAGTCATCTTGATTTTTGGATAAATATGAATATCAATATACCTAACTCCGACAAATGGTTTATGCCGTTGGCTTTCGGACAAATAGGAAGTAGGGTTATTGTTACGCAGGCTGTTGCAGGAAAAGAACAATATGTAGGGCGTGAACTGATAAGGGTGGATGGACGCCAAGTTGAAGACATTGTTCGTGAAACCGCAATACTTATAACCAATTATGACGGCAAGGTGGAAAGCATGATAGAGGAACAATTGGCTGACAATCTTTATATATATTACCAAACTCTATTGCGTACATGTCCGGCAGGAAAAAATGTTATCAGATATGAGTTTGCAGATGGAGAACAATTGACACTTGATATGTTGCCGCGTAATAGAGAGGTACATTATAAAGCCTATCAGCTTAAGCAATTTTATGACAGCCGTAATCAATGGTGGAACAGATTTAAATTGAACTTCGTTTATCGTCCAGTAAATGACTCTACGGCATATTTAGGTCTATCGACATTCAATTTGAATGACGTGGAAGTGGAGCAACTTATTGATTGCATCAGAGATGCTGAGAATTCTGGATATAAAAATCTTATTTTTGATGTACGCAACAATCTGGGCGGCAATTCGGATGTGCTTTATCGTTTACTTGATTGCTTTGTTGCAAAGCCCTTTGTTGACAGAGGAGGTTATCAGATGGTGAACAACAGAAGTATCAGAGGTACAACAAATTTTATCGAAAACGATACTTTGACTTTTTCTTCCTACAGCCCTCAGGAAGGTAAAAAAGGCTATTATTTGAATCACGAAAAAGCAAGTGTCTCTATAAGAAATCATGTTATTTATCATGGACGGTTGTATGTATTCATCAACTCTTCTTCTAAATCCGCAGCCAGCGAATTTGCCGGCTGTCTTGCCCGTAATCGAAGTGCTTATCTCGTTGGACGTGAAACAGGTACGGCTTATCATTATATGAAGGCACTGAAATTTGCCAATGTCTTTCTGACAAATTCTGGTACAACCTGCCGCATACCTCTTGTAAAATGTGTGATGGATGAAATCGTGGACGAAAGATTCCCTTATAATCGAGGTGTGTTACCCGATTGCACAATTCCGTTGACATTCGAGGAAATTTATAGGAATGAACATGAATTGGAAGATCCTTATATCCAGAAAACACTTGAACTTATTTGCGAAGATGTCTATATTGATAAGTGAAGTCTCTGCACTCGACTTTCGTTATATTTGTTGTAATCAGGTAGGTTCTATTTGATTTTCAATAAACTCACATTAAATAACTTGTAACAGCAGTATTGTACTGATTAAAAAGAAAAGGTCTTCATTTCTGAAGACCTTTTCGAGTGATTCGTTTGGGGCTCGAACCCAAGACCCCAACATTAAAAGTGTTGTGCTCTACCTGCTGAGCTAACGAATCAGCCTTAGTGTGCAAATCATTTCTGATTGCGAGTGCAAAGGTACGCAATTTATTTTTATCTCCAAACTTTTTCGGGATTTTTTTTAATTTTCTTCTAAAAAAACTACTTTTGGCGTGTTTCTTCTTTAATTTCCCCCGTTTGAGTTGAAGGTATTGCCTCGTCTTCAGATGTGAGAATGTCTTTTTCACTCTCATCATTTGAGGGCTTGTTGAGATTCTCTTTTTTACGTCGTCGGTTATACTCGATAAGAGCAACTTTGCGTTCGTCTCGTTCTATGAATTGCCTGTAATAGGATAAGATCAGTGTGGTCAATGGTAAGGCAATGATTAATCCTATAAAACCGAGCAGACTTCCCCAAACGGAAAGGGAAAGTAGGATGACAGCAGGGTTCAGTCCCATTAGTTTACCCATAATTTTGGGAACGAGGAAAGCGTCTTGTATGCTTTGCACAACAACAAAAACGATGCAGGCTGAGAGTAATATCAGCCAAAAACTTTCTCCAGTGTCATTTGCCTTTAAGATAGCTAAAAGTATGGTCGGAATAAAGCCTACAGCTTGAAGATAAGGAACAAGATTCAGCAATCCAATAAACAGTCCGAGGCCGATAGCCAGTGGAAAGTCAATGATAACAAATCCAATACTAAATAGAATGCCGACGCAGAAGGCTACAAGGGCTTGGCCACGAAAATAAGAATTCATACCGCGTTGAACGTCTGTTACTAATGCTATGGCTATACGTCTGCTTCTTTTGGGAACCAGTTTAATCCACCCTTCCGATAATTCTTCATAATCGACAAGAATGAAAAACAGATAAAGTAAGACTATGCAGAATCCTATTAATGCGAAAACGATGTCAACGGTTTGTGATAACAGGTTCCATAATTGATTGACTGCAACTTTTAAGGCCTCAACAATGTTTTTTTCGTGAAGCAACTGAAGAATGACGTTCTGATCTATATTACGTTCCAGGAATTTCTCGACAGCAAGGGCTATATTGGCTCCACCGTTTTCTTGAATGAACTCACCTGTTACCGCTCTGAATTTCATGAATTCTGAGATAATAGGTGGTACAATAAGATATATGATGCCTGATATTACCGCAAGGATAAGTAGCAGGGTAACAATAATAGATAATAATCTGCTGCGCAGATGCAGCTTATATTGGAAAAATTTGACGGCCGGATAAATCATATAGGCAAAGAACCATGCGATAAAGAATGGTAGCAATACGTTGCTTAACCGGTTCAGGATATACAGAACAGATCCAAGAATGGCTATTACGATTAGTCCGCGTATAAAACGGTCAAAAGTGATTTCTTTTTCAAGCATAAGCAGTGAATTGGTAAAACGTTCTTAAATTTCTTTTAACATGGTTCGTAAAATCTTTATAGGATGGCAGAACCTTTATTTGAGATTGTTATATGTGCAAAAATACGAAATAAGCCTACACCGCGTATCAAAAACAAGACAAAATCGTAAACTTCTGTTAAATATTAAGGTAAATAGACCATTAGATAGGCATTTATGATTATTTTTGCTCACAGAACTTATAAGTATGGGTATCTTGTATTTGGTTCCTACTCCTGTAGGAAATTTGGAAGACATGACATTCCGTGCGATAAAGGTATTGAAAGAAGCTGATTTGATAATCGCTGAAGATACACGCACGACTGGTATTCTTTTAAAGCATTTTGAAATAAAGAATGCCATGTGGTCATATCATAAGTTTAACGAACACCAGGCCGTTGACGGTGTTGTTGAACGTTTGAAAGCGGGTGAGACGGTTGCTGTGGTTTCCGATGCCGGAACTCCGGGCATTTCAGATCCAGGTTATCTTGTAGCGCGTGAAGCTATAAAGGCTGGAATTGAAGTTTCTTGCTTGCCGGGTGCGACAGCTTTTGTTCCGGCGCTGGTGGCTTCAGGCTTACCTTGCGATCATTTTTGTTTTGAGGGATTCTTACCAGTAAAGAAAGGACGTGCTACACGATTGGCGTTTTTGGCGAATGAGACTCGTACTATGATTTTTTATGAATCACCTCATCGGCTTACAAAAACGTTGGCTCAGTTTGTTGAAGTGTTTGGGCCGGAACGTCAGGTTGCTGTTTGCAGGGAGATATCCAAGTTACATGAAGAGATAAAGAGAGGAACATTAGCCGAAGTTTGCGAACATTTTACTCAGACCGAGCCACGGGGGGAGATTGTTGTTATATTGGCCGGGCTTGAGGAACAGAAAAAAGCAAAAACACATAAGACTGAGACTGAAGAATAAGTATTAACATTAAAAAATAACGAGTATGAAGAAGGTGTTATTATTTGCTGTTTGTGCAGCCACACTGGCGGCGTGCCAAAATGGTACTAACAAGAAGGAAGAGGCTTATACTCAGGAACGTGATTCATTGATGATGGTTATCAGCGAGAAAGATAACGAGTTAAATGAAATCATGGGCACAGTAAATGAAATACAGGAAGGATTCCGTCGTATCAATGAGGCCGAGGGACGTATTACTGTTTCCGATGGGAATGTAGAGTCTGAATCGTCCAAGCAAATGATACGTGAAAACATGCAGTTCATTCAAGAGGCAATGGCACAGAATCGTGATATGATTGCCCAGTTGAAAGAAAAAATGCGTAACAGCACTATTAAGGCTGATAAGTTGAAAAAAATGGTAGATGATCTTTCTGCACAATTGGAACAGCAAAAGACGCGTATTCAGGAACTGGAGGCTGAATTAGCTGAAAAGAACATTATCATTGCTCAGCAGGGTGAGTCTATTAATAACCTTAATGAGAACGTAAATGCTCTGACTGAGGAGAATAAGGCAAAAAGCGCTACAGTTGCAAAACAAGATCAGCAGTTAAATACAGCCTGGTTCGTATTTGGAACCAAATCAGAATTAAAGGAACAAAAAATCTTACGTGACGGAGATGTTTTGAAATCCGGTGATTTTAATAAGGATTACTTTACCAAGATAGATATCCGTTACGACAAAGAGATTAAGTTGTATTCTAAGAGCGCTAAATTGTTGACTAACCATCCGGCAGGTTCATATAAACTGGAGAAGGATAAAAAAGGTCAGTATGTTTTGACTATTACTAATCCGACAGATTTCTGGAGTGTCAGCAAGTATTTGGTTATACAGGTACGTTAACAACAGGATTGTATAGCGGAATTTTCTTCTTATAGCCTGTAAGGGGTATGTTGAAAAAACGAAGAAATATAAGCGGGAAGATAATTTTTAAGTATCTTCCTGCTTTTTGTTGTTATTAATCTGTTTGTTATGGTTTTCAGCATGTCACCATGACTGTTTGCTTTGTTTATAGCAGTTCGAGAAGCTGAATAAGTGAGTTTTCATCCTTCCAGCTCCAGAATCTGTTTTCTGTCATTCCTTTGATTACTTTACGTTGAGCCTTTGTATAACGTTTCATGACTGGGCGTTCTTTGGCCGGTACAATTTCACCGTTCAGAATATAGAAATATTCTCGTTTAAGCGGAAAAAGCTTGGAATGGTCTGTCTGGTCTGAGTTCAGTTCTATAAATCCCATGGAACTGAACATGTCAAGCTGAAAATAAGCCATACCTTCGCCACGTTTGTCTTCACCGTGTATGCCGTCGTTGCATCCTTTCATTTTATATTTGTCGATAGTACGGATACATACCAGCATTTTATTACTGTCTGTCGCAACGATACGTGCCAGCATTGTATCCACCGGCATATATAAAGTATCTCCGAAAGCAACGCGGTGGATATTGCTTAATGACGCTTCTATAGAGACACTGTCTTTTAAAAAATAAAATTTACTTCCGTCAAGATAGATATTACCCATTACTTCTTTTTTGCTGCCAAACATCATGGTAACGGTTGCTTTCCTGTATTGTGGAAATGCGTAAGGAATATACGTCGTCTCGTCTTCCTGTACCTGTTGTGCCATAATGGGAAGAGAGCAGTATAAAAGAGTAATAAGGTAGATTATAAACGACTTTCTCATTGTAGATATGGCTGTTATTGTCTTTTCGACAAATATAGCGAATTCAAATGAAAGAATGATGTTAATGTCTGCTTTTTTACCACGGTAAAAAGGGATATTTGGTTTGCTCCGCTTTGTATAATGAAATTATATTTGTACTTTTGGAGAATAAAGTTTACGGTTGCCTTGTATATTGAATGGTGGCTTGAAGCATACCGTACGTATTAACAGTTTGAATATAAGAATAGCAGAAATATTATGAAAGAATTTGTCCTTTCCGAAGCGCAGGCTGAAACTGCGGTTTTGGTCGGATTGGTTACGCAGACACAGGATGAGCGTAAGACGAATGAATATTTGGATGAGTTGGAATTCCTAGCTCATACGGCAGGTGCGGTAACGGTGAAGCGTTTTACCCAAAAAGTAAACGGTCCAAACTCTGTCACTTATGTCGGAAAAGGAAAACTGGATGAAATAAGACAATATATAGAAGATGAGGCTGAGGCAGAACGGGAAATCGGAATGGTGATTTTCGATGACGAATTGTCGGCAAAGCAATTGCGTAACATTGAAAAAGAACTTAAGGTGAAGATTCTTGACCGGACCTCATTGATTTTGGATATTTTTGCGATGCGTGCGCAGACGGCTAATGCCAAGACTCAGGTTGAATTGGCACAATACAGATACATGTTGCCGCGTTTGCAGCGTTTGTGGACCCACCTCGAGCGTCAGGGTGGTGGTTCCGGTTCCGGTGGCGGTAAAGGTTCTGTGGGATTGCGTGGACCTGGTGAGACGCAGTTGGAAATGGACCGCCGAATTATTTTGAACCGCATGTCTTTGCTTAAGCAACGCTTGGCTGAGATTGATAAGCAGAAAACTACTCAGCGTGGTAATCGTGGGCGTATGATTCGTGTGGCTTTGGTTGGTTATACCAATGTCGGTAAGAGCACGCTCATGAATTTACTTTCCAAAAGCGAAGTGTTTGCCGAGAATAAATTGTTTGCTACCCTCGACACGACTGTGCGTAAAGTCATTATCGACAATTTACCTTTCTTGTTGTCCGATACGGTCGGTTTTATCCGTAAATTGCCTACAGACCTTGTTGATTCTTTCAAAAGCACATTGGACGAGGTGCGCGAGGCCGATTTGCTGGTTCATGTCGTTGATATCTCCCATCCCGATTTCGAGGATCAGATTAAGGTCGTAGAAAAGACTCTGGCCGATTTGAAATGCAGTGAAAAACCAACTATGATTGTCTTTAATAAAGTCGATGCGTACAGTTGGGTGGAAAAAGAAGCCGACGATCTGACTCCGTCAACCAAAGAAAATATTTCATTGGCCGATATGATGAAAACCTGGATGGCACGTTTGAATGATAATTGTATATTCATTTCCGCGCGCAATAAGACCAATATTGAAGAACTCAAACAGATGCTTTATATGAAAGTGCGCGAATTGCATGTTCAAAAGTATCCGTATAATGATTTCCTCTTCCAAAAGTACGACGAGGATGAACTGCAACAATGATTTTTTATGTAACTTTGCATCAACATCAATAAACTTATTTAAATCCTAACGATTATGGCAAATGTACCAGAATTCAAGTATGCGCCGATGTTCCAGTTGGGCAAAGACGATACGGAATATTATTTGCTGACAAAGGACTATGTGTCAGTCAGCGAGTTTGAGGGAAAACCTATTTTGAAAGTCGCACCCGAAGGCTTGACCGCAATGGCCAATGCAGCCTTCCGCGATGTGTCTTTCATGTTGCGTCGTTCACATAACGAACAGGTAGCCAAGATTCTTAGCGATCCTGAAGCCAGTGAGAATGATAAATACGTGGCTCTGACCTTCTTGCGTAATGCAGAAATTGCGGTGAAAGGTAAGTTACCTTTGTGCCAGGATACCGGTACCGCTATTATCCACGGCGAAAAAGGACAGCAGGTATGGACAGGCTATTGCGATGAGGAAGCACTGTCAAAAGGTGTATATAAAACCTATACAGAGGAGAATCTGCGCTATAGCCAGAATGCGCCTTTAAGCATGTACGAAGAAGTAAATACAAAGTGCAACTTGCCGGCACAGATCGATCTTGAGGCTACAGAAGGTATGGAGTATCGTTTCCTTTGTGTGACCAAAGGTGGTGGTTCAGCCAATAAAACCTATCTTTATCAGGAAACCAAGGCCATTTTAAATCCGGCAACTTTGGTTCCGTTCATGATAGAAAAGATGAAGAGTCTTGGAACAGCTGCTTGCCCGCCTTATCATATCGCGTTTGTTATTGGTGGTACATCAGCAGAAAAGAATCTGTTGACTGTTAAATTGGCGTCAACTCATTATTACGACAATCTCCCGACTACAGGCGATGAGACAGGTCGTGCTTTCCGCGATGTTGAATTAGAGAAGCAGGTGCTTGAAGAAGCTCATAAGATTGGTCTCGGAGCGCAGTTCGGTGGTAAGTATATGGCACACGATGTCCGTATCGTCCGTCTGCCGCGTCACGGTGCTTCATGTCCGGTTGGTTTGGGAGTATCTTGTTCTGCCGACCGTAATATCAAATGTAAGATTAATAAGGATGGTATCTGGATTGAGAAACTGGACAGCAATCCGGGCGAGTTGATTCCTGAAGAATTACGTCAGGCCGGCGAAGGCAATGCTGTTAAGATAGATCTTAACCGTCCGATGAACGAAGTTCTGGCAGAATTGGATAAATATCCAGTAGCTACACGTCTTTCTTTGAACGGTACGATTATTGTAGGTCGTGACATTGCGCATGCCAAACTGAAAGAGCGTCTGGATCGTGGCGAGGATTTGCCACAATATATTAAGGACCATCCTATTTATTATGCGGGTCCGGCTAAGACTCCGGCCGGAATGGCTTGCGGTTCAATGGGCCCGACTACAGCAGGACGTATGGATCCTTATGTAGATTTGTTCCAGAGCCATGGCGGAAGCATGATTATGTTGGCAAAGGGTAACCGTAGCCAGGCTGTTACAGATGCCTGCAAGAAGCATGGCGGTTTCTATCTTGGTTCAATTGGTGGTCCGGCTGCTATCCTGGCTCAGAATAACATCAAGAGCATCGAGTGTGTGGAATATCCAGAATTGGGTATGGAGGCCATCTGGAAGATTGAGGTGGTTGATTTCCCTGCATTCATTCTGGTAGACAACAAGGGTAACGACTTTTTCAAGCAGATTAAGCCCTGGCCCGTATGCTGCAAAAAATAGACTGAGTATTTATTAAGCTCTGAAATAGAAAATCCGTTGCGTGTTTTTTAACAGGCAACGGATTTTTTGTTACATTTGCGGTCAGTGTGAATCTTAAATCTATGACAATGAAAAGACAAGACCTTGTTTTTGCCTTGGTGGTAATCATAGTGTTCCTACCTTTTATCTTGTTTCCCGAAGTTTATGCGTGGTATAAAGCTTTCAATGCCGGACATGGCATCATAATGAGTTTCATTAAGTTTGCCGTTTTGTCGACAATGGGCGAGATGCTGGGCCTGCGCATCAGTACCGGAGTGTATAATTATCAGGGTTTTGGACTTTTCCCGCGTATGGTTGTCTGGGGCGTATTGGGAGTGATAATTAATTTTGCCATGATTCTGTTCTCTACCGGTACGCCTGTGGTGTTGGAATATATAGGGCTTGATAACGCAACGGCATTGATGTCTTTACCGTTAAGCTGGTCTAAGGTATTGGTGGCGTTTTCGGTATCCGTAGCCATGAATAGCTTTTTTGGTCCGGTATTTATGACCTTTCATAAGATTTCGGATACACACATATTGCAGTGCGGAGGTTCGTGGCGTAGTCTGGTTACTCCAATACCGATGAGTTCTATTATAACAACATTGAATTGGAATGTACAGTGGAATTTCGTGTTTAAAAAGACTATACCGTTGTTTTGGTTTCCTGCCCATACGGTTACGTTCCTGTTGCCGCCTGAGGCGCGTGTACTATGTGCGGCTCTTTTAGGTGTTGCCTTAGGTGTTATTCTTGCTGTTTCCGCACGTAAGAGATAAAAAGCTGATGAGTCTTTTATAGAAGACAATTGCTTTTGAGTAAAAAAATATGGGAACCTGTTTTCAATGAGGTTCCCATATCGTTATGTGTATAGGGTGTGTCTGCAATTACCATTTAACACTTCGGCTGCCATCTTCATTTTCTTCTATGGTTACCTTTATGGCGTCTTCGGGGAGCAGTTCCTCTATCAGTTCAGGCCACTCAATGAAGCAAAGAGCGCCGCTGTAGAAGTAATCTTCATATCCCATGTCATACACCTCTTCAAGTTTCTTTATTCTGTAAAAGTCAAAGTGGTAAATCAGTTCCCCTGTTGTTTCAGAGCGATATTCGTTTACAATGGCAAAAGTCGGCGAGTTGATGACGTCTTCTACACCAAGTTCCTCGCAAATGGCTTTGGTGAATGTGGTCTTTCCTGCGCCCATCTTGCCATACATGGCAAATACGCTATGCTCACCCATGTTGTTGATAAAAGTGCGGGCAGCTTCGTGAATGTGGTCTAATGAGTCAATCTTGATTTCCATATTTATTAATCCTTCTAATTATTATATTCTCTTTTGGTCTCACTCCGGTATTGTCATCCGCTCCGGAGTTTTGGTCTTTAGTTCCGTTTCTTTCCCTGTAAGGTGATAAGTGGAATCAACATCTCTTCCATAGAGATACCTCCGTGTTGGAAGGTGTCTTTATAGTAAGACACATAGTAGTTGTAATTGTTCGGATAAGCAAAGAAGTGATCCCCGTCTGCAAATACGTAAACCGTACTTAAATTGGGGGCCGGCAATCCGGTCTTTACAGGCTTTTTGATTTCGTATACCTCTTTCGGATTATATTTCAGGTTCTTACCCAGTTTATATCGTAAATTCGTATTGGTATTTCTGTCGCCTACAACTTTCAATGGATTCTTTACACGTATACTGCCATGATCTGTAGTGACAATTACTTTATAATTGCTTGTAGCCAGTGCCTTGAACAGGGCGTTTACGGCCGAGTGGCGGAACCAGCTTAGGGTGATACTGCGGTATGCGGCCTCGTTCGAAGCCAGTTCGCGTACCATCTTCAGCTCGGTACGTGCGTGCGACAGCATGTCGATGAAGTTCAATACAATGACGTTAAGGTCATACTTTTCCAACTGGTTGAACTGGGCTACCAGCTTTTCCGCGCTTTGTGAGTCGTTGATTTTGTGGTAGCTGAATGTGTTTTTGCGCCGGTAACGGTCCAGCTGAGTCTGTATCAAAGGCGCTTCGTTAAGATTCTTGCCTTCTTCCTCTTCTTCGTCAACCCAGAGCTCGGGAAACATTTCTGCTATCTGATTAGGCATAAGCCCCGAAAAGATGGCATTACGTGCATACTGTGTGGCTGTAGGCAGAATGCTGCAATACAGTTCCTCGTCAATAAGGAAAGAATCCGCCAGTTCCGAGGCCACCGTACGCCACTGGTCATATCTGAAATTGTCAAGCACAAGCAGAAAAACCTTTTCTCCCTGTCCAAGCAGAGGGAATATCTTCTTTTTAAAGATGTCCGGACTCATAATCGGGCGGTTCTCCGGATTTTCTATCCAGTCTGTATAGTGTTTCCTGATGAACTTAGAGAAAGCCAGATTGGCCTCTGTTTTTTGCATGATGAGCATCTCATTCATGCTGCTGTCGGCCTCAGACAGTTCAAGTTCCCAGTAAACCAGTCTTTTGTATACCTCAACCCATTCTTCAAACGTGAACGAGTCGTTAATCTGCATGCCGATTTTTCCGAAATTCTGCTGGTAAGCGTTTTGTGCCACCTCGGTAACGATTTCCTTTTTATGGATGTTTTTCTTGAGCGATAGCAATATCTGGGTAGGGTTGACCGGTTTAATCAGATAGTCGGCTATTTTTGAGCCGATAGCCTGGTCCATGATGTTCTCCTCTTCGCTTTTGGTTACCATGACAACCGGTACGGTAGGTGCTATTTCTTTGATACGCGACAGGGTTTCCAGGCCGCTCAGCCCCGGCATGTTCTCGTCCAGCAGAATCAGGTCATATGTATTAGACTGGCACAAGTCTGTAGCGTCCTGTCCGTTTGAGACTGTTTCAACCTCATATCCTTTCTTTTCAAGGAAAAGGATATGGCCTTTCAGAAGCTCTATTTCATCGTCAACCCATAATAATTTGCCGTTGCTCATGGTCTTAATCCTTTATGGTGTTTAAAATATGATACCGCCATCGTCGTCGTCATTTCCTGAGGTGCCGTTATCATTTCCCGCACCGCGATATTCCTCATCGCCATCTTCTTCATAATATTCCGGACCTTCGTCGTCTACTGTGCGTATCTCTACACCGGTGTCGTCCAGAATCAGGTCCTTAGGAATTTCCAGAGGCGCGAAATGCTCGTCATAGAATGCTTTGTAGTCATCATAGCTGAACGTGGTGCCTAGCAGTTTCAGGTTCTGTTCTGAAATAATAACAGAACGTATTCCCTTTAACAGTTTGCTCATGTGCGGGTCTGCATACAGTTTTTGTGTATACAGGTGGGCCTCGTCAAAGTTGTTGAATCCTTTGATTCGGAATTGCACGATACCTCCCTCAGGTACGATTTCAATATCGAAGTTGCGCACTACAAAGTTAGTAAAATTATATCGAGCCATTTCAAACAATAGCTGGTTTTCATCAAGAGAATTCTCAGGGTACGCCAGCAGGAAGACAAAGCTGCACAGTCTGTCGTCGCTCAATGTCTGTGCCTGACTTGTAGAGTCTGCCGTTGCCGTGATGCTTCGTCTGCCCCAGATGTCGCTTACGTCATATTTGCCGCTGGCAAGCGGACGTCCTTCTTCTATACCTTTGAAAATAGCCTTTGCCATGGCGGTAATCTCGTCTTCGGGATATTTCTCGATGACCTGTTTCAGTGAGACGAGGAAACTGTCCTGTTGTCCGCCGTACAGCTGGCTCATGGCTCTGATAAACATGAATTTCGCGCGGTGAGCTCCTTCCGGAAAGTCTTGTGAGGATAACTGATAGTTACGCTCCACCTCGTCATATTTATTCACACGATAGGCTTCGTATGTCGCGGCATAGAGAGAGTCTTCGATGTGTTTGCCGTAACGTGCGTAAAGAGAGTAGCGCGGATTAGCCAGCATAACCGCATATTTGCTGTCGGGAAATTCGCTGATGAGCTTTTCTTTGAAGGCTTCAGCCTCGTCGGCCTGTTCCAGTCTGCCGCATATCAGGAACATATGATAATAAATGATGTCCTTGTTGCCGGTATCCGGAAAGTCATTGAGAAGTCTGAGCAGTGTGCGGTAAGCCAGACTGAAATTCTCAAGTTTTTCTATTTCTATCAGGCCGGCTTCATAAAGAGACGATTTTAATATCTCGTTTGAGGCTTGTACCTGTTCTTCCGAGAACGGTATCTGTTGCAGATAATATTCGCGTCGGTGCGGGTCCTGGGCAAACGAGTCTGCCAGTTGCTGCTGTACAGCCGCAATGCTGTCTGCCACTGCGATGCTGTCTGCCATGGCAGCGGCCACACTGTCATTCTCCTCGCTGTAATCATATTCGTCAAAGTCCGAACCGCTGTTTTCTTTCTTATGACTCATGCGCCAGTTGTCCTCCAACGGGCGTTTTCCCCATGTGCGTACGAATTGCATCTTGCCTTGGGCTACCACAGACGGGTTGTAGAAATACCATAACGTCTGGCCCTTATTGGCGTTGTTTTGCGTGGTGGGCCGTGCGTTTTGCGATGCGGCATTCTGAGCCTGAAGGTTTTGGCTCATTTTTTCGTCAACAGCCTTCTTGGCCTCCTCTTTTTCTTTCTTTTTCAAGGCCTCGATAACACGGTCTATGGCCGCAAGCCGTTCCGGTTCGCTGATTTTTGCAAGCCATTGCAGACTGTCCTGCAACTTGATGGCCGACAGATGAGGCTCAAGTTCGGTCAGTACGGTCGACCGGTGCTCTATTTCTTTATATTCCTTGTTTTCTTTGTCCAATATGCCGATGAGTTCCGCATACACACGTTGCGCGTTGATATAGTCCTCGCGTTCCCAATAGATTCCTCCCAGACGGAGCAGCAGGGTGGCTTTTGCCGAACCGTTCTGCGTACTTTCTTTAGCGCCATATTCGTAGGCGCCGATGCAGCGGGCGGTATCTTTGTCTGCCAGATAGATGTTACCTATCGCATAATAGATAAGGTCCTTGTAGTCAACGTTCTTCCTGTTGCGTCCCATTCTCTTCAGCTTCTTGATGATTTTGCTGTGATTACCTTGCTGGGTCACTTCGGTCTGGGCTATTCTGGCATTAAAGGCCAGGTCGTAGGGCGGATTACTTCTGATAACCTTTTTATACGCCTTGTAGGCATCTGCGTCGTTTCCTTCGGTATGGTAAAGTTGTCCGAGCAGATAGTTAAGGCGCGCTCTTTGCAACTTGCGCTTTTCTTTTTTGACACACCGTTTCAATACAGGAATAGCTTCCTTGAACTGTTGCGTAAGTATCAGATACGCGGCATACGACCTGTCACGTTCAAGGCGTCCTTCCGCAGTGATACTGTCACGTCCTATTTTGTTGAACACGTCTTCTGCGTCATAAGGCCATTCCAGTTCAACATAGCAGCGGGCCAGATAGGCACGTGCCACAGATACAACGTCCGGCTGTCCGGCATAAAGCGTAATGATGTAATTAAACGTAGAAGCCGCTTCAATGAACTCTCCCTTTTGAAACTGTGCTTTTCCGAGCAGCAGCCACGCATGCTTTAAGAACGGATTGAATTCTTTACGGGCGCGGTAGGCTTTTTCGGCCGCGGTTTTCTTTTTGTTGACATTGCTCTTGGGCTTGGCCTTGATAGAGTGTTGCTTAATCGCTTTCTCGCATTTTGTGACCGCAGTCTCAAAATTGCTTTTCCCGAGAGCGGCTGTCGCTTTGGCCCTTACGTTGAATATCGGTAAAAATTCGGTGTAATTATCCTTGTGGCCGGTTTCCTGCTCCTTTATTCCTTCAAGAAATGCCTGATGACCGTTGAAATAAGTGTTGAAACGGGCCGTCATCGCATGGTAAAAACGGGTTCCCGACGTGTTTTTCTTTGTCGAACATGTCGTGAACAGTGGCAGGGCCACAACTATAAGGATGATATGTAATAATCTTATTCGCAAATTCAGACTATGATGTTTATAAATAACATGTTAAATCATTATTTATTGTGTCTGACGCCGATAAAAAACGTTTGTCCTGCTTTACAGAATATATAAATCAGCGTAGAGACAAAAATGATGGACGCTCCCGACGGTATGTTATAGTGAAAAGACAACAGCAGTCCGCCCAGGCATCCGGCATATCCGATAGGGATAGACAGCCACATCATCTGTTTGAACGAGCGGGTAAAAAGATTGGCGGTAACCTGTGGTATGGTAAGCATGGAGATAACCAGTACGATACCCACTATGCGCAGGCAGGCTACAATAGACAGCGCGATGAAACTCATCATGATATATTCTATGCAGTTTACCGGCAGATGCTGCGACCGTGCGAACTTGGCGTCGAAGGCGACAGACAGAAGCGGCCGCAGAAATATGGCGAAACAAAGAACGGCTACAACCGTGATGGCAGCCAGAAAAATCAGGTCGCTGTGACTGATTGTAAGAATATTGCCGAACAGGTAAGAGCTCAGTTCCGGCGTGAAGCCCGGAGTCAGAAAGCTGCAGATGATACCGATGCTCATACCCAACGTCCAGAATATGGCGATGGCCGAGTCTTCGCGCATGTCTCTGCGGTGGCTGAACCATTGTATGCCCCAGGCGGACAGAACCGCAAAGACAGCCGCCGACAGAATGGGCGGAAGTCCCATGAATACGCCGAGACCTATGCCGCCGAAAGAGGAATGCGTAATGCCGCCGCTGATGAATACAAGGCGGCGTGTCACAATATATGTCCCGATAAGGCCACATAAGATACTGGCCAGGAGACTGCCTAACAGGGCATGCTGGAAAAAAATATATGAAAATATATCCATCAGTGATCAAATCTTCGTTCGCCTACAATCAGAAATACCTCGTCCTTAATGGCGTCGGGCAGGGGGACACCGCGTAGTTGCAGACTGCGCACCCAGCCGGCTACCTCGTCATCACGCATGGTGTAGAGTATTTCGCGGAACTCATCAATCTCTTCTGCGCTGTATGCCTCAGAGTCGCGGCCGCGAAAGCGGTCCAGTTCTTCGTCATTGTAGTATTCTATGTTTTTGCTGACTGCGGCCAGCAGGCTTTCCTTTTCGCAAACCTCGTGCTGTCCGCAGCATTCTGTGTCGGGGGTGACGATGCTTGGCATTTCGTCTATTTCTCCGGCCTGAAGTTGCTTTTCAAGACGTCGGTTACGGATATATCCGGCAATAAAAGCCACGATGGCAATGCCCGCTAAGGCTGCCAGAATATAAATGATAATCATAATGTTGAGATTTCAAAACCGGATTGTTTAAAATGTTCCCAATAGTGCGGATAAGATTTGCTCACCACCTCCGGATTGTTGATTCTGAGGTCTTCCATGCACAGACAGCATGGCGCGAATGCCATCGCCATCCGGTGGTCCTCATAAGTGTCAATGGCAGCTTCGGGGACAGGGGCATGGTGTTTGCCGTCCCACAACAGTTCAGAACCGTTCCGTTCCTCTATGGTGTATCCCAGTTTGTCAAGTTCACGGATAAGCGCTGCGATGCGGTCGGTTTCCTTAATTTTCAGGCTTTGCAGTCCTTTGAAATGGAAAGGTATGCCGGCCATGGCACAGGTGACAACAAATGTTTGGGCCAGATCGGGCTGGTTGATAAAGTCATACGTCATCTGCTTTGGTCGCTCAAAACCTTTGATTTTGCGTAGACGGACACATTCCAGTCCGGCTTCGTTGTGGAAGAATGTGGTTTCTACGCCAAGTCTTTCAAACAGATGTCTCACTTCGGCGTCGCCCTGATAGCTGACTGCAAACAGGCCGGGTAAAACGATTTCGGCTTCTTCGTCAGCGGTCAGTGCCACCATCTCATACCAGTATGAAGCTGCGCTCCAGTCGCTTTCAATATAGTAGGAATGGTCTTTGTAAGAGACCGGTTCCACACAGATGCGCCGTTCGGATGTCCATGTGGCTTTCGCCCCAAAGGTCCTCATCATTTCCAGCGTCATGTTGATATATGGGCGTGAGATAATGTCGCCTGTAAGTTCTATGGTTAATCCTTTCTGCAAAACCGGACCAATCATCAGCAATGCGGAAATATATTGTGAGCTGACGTTTCCCGGCAGTGTAATCAAACCGCCTTCATGAGCGCCGCCTGTGATGCGTAAGGGCGGAAAACCTTCGTGTTCCGTATATTCTATTTGAGCTCCCAGTGTACGCAGTGCGTCCACCAGAATGCCGATAGGCCGTTGTTTCATGCGCGCGGTACCGGTTATGGTTTTTGTGCCTGGCGTAACGGCATAATAGGCCGAGAGGAAACGCATGGCGGTTCCCGCAGCCATAATATCTACAACTTCCGGATTTTCTGTTAATGCCCGTTGCATCACAAACGTATCGTCGCAATCTGAGATGTTTTGTGGCGTGTTTTGGCCTTTGCTGAGTGCATGAATCAGCAAAGCTCTGTTGCTGATGCTTTTACTTGCGGGCAATTTTATTTCCTGCCGCAGTGTGGCGGGTGCATTAATCTTGATTTGCATGGTTTTTATTCCATTAATACTCTACAAAAATAGAAATTAATTTGCATAATTCAAAAAGATATTCTACTTTTGCAGTCGCAAAACGGGATGTAGCTCAGTCCGGTTAGAGTACTCGTCTGGGGGGCGAGTGGTCGCTGGTTCGAATCCAGTCATCCCGACTGAGAGAAAAGCCTTGATAGTCTGATGATTATCAAGGCTTTTCTTGTTTTTTAATACTTTTTCAAGACTTATTTATGGTTATGTAAAAACAACAAAATCAAATTTTTAGTATTTTATTTTTTATGTCGTGTGGTATAAGTATGAATATACGATTTTAATCAACAATAATATGTAAGAAGAACGCAAAAAGATAATGTCGAATATCTGTTTTTGTGTTACTTATTATTATGTTTTTAGTTTAAAGGATTGTTTGAGTTATGTACGTTCAGTGTCATTCTATATTTGCCATTGATTTCGCATTCCTTATTATTTTCGCTACAATAGTAGTTACCAGTAAAAGTACCTTCTATTTGAACCCATTCATCTCCAGTCTCTTTAATTGAATTAATGTAATGCTTTCCGTCTATTAGTTCATAATAAGTATTATCATCAAATATTTCCAAATCTGAAACAAATGTGAAATTTTCTACGTTAAATTCTCCTTCCCAAATATTTCCGAAATCACTTTTATGTAAGTACTCTCCTGTTTTAGCAGACATCAAATCAGACTTCTTAGCGAAATGGCTGATACTTGGCATAAATGAAAAACCATACTTATCAAAAGCATCAACTACTACATTAGTTATAGTAATTCGTCTTCCTTCGCTATCTGTTTCGGTGTCATCAAGAATCACATATCCAAATACAGGAATTGATCCTCTGTATGTCTTGCCATTGAAAGTTAATTCAATGTAATCTGAGGTTTCTCCCTTCAAATTATCATTATCATCGTCATTACAAGATGTAAGTGTTAATGGCAAGAAAGTTAACAAAGTCATAAATAAGTAGTTAATAAACTTTTTCATATCTGTTGGAATTTTATTTATAATTTTTTTATTAAACGCATAGTAATCATTAGATTGCTATGACTATAAACTTATAACGTATCAATGCCATTTCTCCGTCTGTTTTTATAAGAACTGTAGTTTTTCAACCCCTTCTGTAAACGTGTGTAAAAAGTTTGCATGTTTACGGATCATAGAAATAACGCCATGAACTGTTGTATGTTCTATGTCCAGTTTATAATAAAAATAGGAGATTTTTTCTAGTACTATTAAGTCATTTTGTCATTGTATTAATGTTCAGATATAACGGTCGGTTAATTTTCCGATACGTTTATAGTATATGATTTGTCGGTCTGTATCTCCTCAATCAATAGTTTGCCATGATGTTCTGTCAGTTTAAGAGAAGTTTTGCCTTCCAGTCCCATGTCGGAATAAGTCACATCAAACCAACCTTGGTCTTTGGCGACGATGCTGTTCACTTTACTTTCTTCGTCAGGTCCGTCCTGATAGCTTGTCCTGAACAGCCAGACTGCATAACAGTCTCCGTCCTCACAATCGTAATCGTATGCGTCTTTCAGCCTTTTCAGGAGACTTTCAGAACAAATGTCATGGGCTATCCGGCTGAAATCCCGGTTGCCGAAAACATAATTGTCATAAAGATTCCTCAGCATTTTTATGCCGCGAGACGCTATGCTGTCATTGGGTAGACCGGCTTGAGCGGGCTTTTGAGTATTGGACGAATCTGTTTCGCCGTTATTAATGGTGGTTTTGTCCTCTTTTTCTGTAGTATGGTTTGCAGGCTCTCCTTTGGTATTAACCCGTTGGTTACAACCCGATATTACGAAGGCCAGTAATAATAAAACAATCAGTCTCATAGTATAAATTGATTAAGGTTTATAAAGGTAAGTTGTTTGCGGCATATTTCAAACTGATGATGCGAATTTTAATGTGGATTTTGTGGAAAATAAGGATTTTAATGAAAGGAGCTGTAAAATTAAACGACGGATGAGGCTGCTCTCAATTTATTACATTATACTTCTCTGTGGAGCTGTCGGGCTGCGGATTAATGGCGAAAAATGAGGATAGAATACTGAAAAATAAAGATTTATGACTTTGCGGATGGGTATTCCGTAAATCCGGAATCGGGTTGTGAACGGTTGCGATGTGAAACGTATACGGTCACGACGGAAATACGGCGATTTTAGCAACTGAAAAGATGTTGATATAATTCCTGCCCGATAACACTTCCGGAATATTTGGAAGGGACTTGTATTTGGTGTTTTCTGATGATTTTTACGGTCTGATTTTGTGTATGACAGTTGACAAATTGAGTGTTATTATGATGTTGTTTATTGATAAAATATGTTGTAATGATATAATTTTGTTCGTTTTTAGATTAAAATGTTTTTATAGTATTAAATATAGTGACACTATGGAAAAATAAAAAATCTCTTTTTATGTGTTTTTTGAGGCTGTTGTATCTGAGGACACGAAAACATAAAATTATGGTGAATAATGAAAAGAATACTTTTAGGATATACATATTGCTGATTTTTAATGTGTTACAATGGTGTTTAATATGAATGATGAATTAATCAGCTCTTGTTGACATAAGACAACTGTTGTGTGCAGAAAAGGCTTATGCTTTCTTGCTTGTAAAAGTAATTTACTCTAACGGAATAAAGGCTGTTACTGTTTTCCGAACGGGCACGGTTACGGGTTTCTTCGTAACCGTGCAGAAATATCATTTGATACGGTTACGGGCGTAACCGTAACCGTGCGGAAAAAAACTCGTAACCGTATGGGATGAAATTCGTAACCGTGGACAAAAAAGTTCACAACCGTATGCGTTTTAATGTGGGTAAAGAAGTATTTTTTAGGTATAAAATGTCATTTTTACAAACATGATTATTCGTAACTCTCGTTCAGATAGTTATTTATTTGATATTTGTGCTGTAAAATGTTGACTAATTGAAAAAACGCTCACGGTTATGGTTATTTTGTGAACGGTTATGAAAAAATTGCGAACGCATCAATTGTCAGTCCGATGTGTGGTAAAAGCCGGTTTTTATGGTGATACGGGTACTTTCTGATTGTACGATATTTTCAATAATCTTTATGTGGACTTGTTTGCCAATCGGCGATGGTCTTCAGAATAACACAGTGCATGGATTTCTTCAGAAAAAACGCCTCAGTCAATATAAAAACATCCGGTATTTGCCGGCGGGCGGGTAAAATTACAAGACACGCAGAGGCGGGCGGGGTGACGGAATGTCAGAAAAACGAAAGGCATGCACAAGCATGCCTCTGAAACCGGTTTTATGTGGGGCTATTAAGATACTCAAAGTATACACCGTCTTTTTTACCGGCTACATAGGCCGGTATTTCCTGTCCCTGATGAACAAGGTTGTAAAGATAGAGCGGCTCTTTCTCAATGAAAAGTTTGCATTCAAAAGTGTCGCCCACTTGCAGCTTGGTCTTTTCGGAATGGATTACTGAGAATTTCCCGTCTCCTTTATGGACAATCTCACATACCCGCTGCGGCGCCCACGTAAGACGGATGTGCGCGTAGCGTGGAAGTTGTCCGGTTGAAATCATTCTGTTGATGATTAAATGGCTTTGCGGTTCGAGCTGTCCGTTTGTGCTTTCGCAGAAGGAAATCAGATTGGAATATCCTAAAAACTGTGCCAGAAAGTTCAGAGTTGACAGACGGGGAGCGACCGGTTCGTCCAGATAGCCCCAGATGCGTTTCAGGGTGGTGGGGCTGATCTGCACATGAATGCGGTTGAATATTTTCTCGGTAAGCAGGGAGAATTCCTTGGGGGTTGTTACCGGTTGGCCGATGGTCTGTTCAATATGCTGTTTCAACAGTTCTATGCATTGTCTGTTGTCTGTTATTTCGCTCATGATTATCTTAGTTTATCTAATTTTTCGCTCCATTTTTTTGTATAATGATTTGTGACATATTGACCGACTAGAATCCAAATTTGGGTGCGTTCATCCTCTGTGAGTCGGGAATCAAGACCTTTACAATAGACTTCTACATGCTCCCAGAGTTTTGAGTGAAAGGTCGAGTAGTATTCCGAATTCATGTAGTTGTTGTATGAAGACAGTGTGTCCAAAAACTGAATGAATTTGGTTGCTTTGATATACCGGTCCATTTCTCTTTTACCGTTTTCAATGCTTTGTGTAAACAGTTTTGCGTGTTCTTGCTGTTTGTTCCACTTCTGTCGCATGCTGTCTACACGTTCCAGACTGTCGGACATCTCTGTGATGATTTTGCTTTGCTGTTTCAGCTTTTCGTTGTGCGCCAGGTCTGATTCCCGGATTTGATTCTTCATGGCGTTGATGGTATTGGCTGAACTTGAACGCTCCTCTGATAAATCTTGTATTAAAACACCCTGCCATGCGATGAGTGCCGCCAGAATAACCGTGACGGTGGTGAGAATAATTGTCCACCGGCGTTTTTTACGGTTTGTAATCTCATCCAGTGCTTTCTCCAGTTGGTCCACATCGGCATAGCGTTGTTCGATTGGTGCCACGCAACGTTTGACAACGCCCTGATAGCTTTTTCCTAAATTCAGGTTCATCAGGATGACGCCTAAACTGTAGATGTCGTTACGCGCGTCGGGCGTGCTGCCGGACTGCTGTTCGGGGGACATGTACTGTTGTGTTCCGGCCGGTTCCTTTAAAATGGAGAAGTAGTCTGTGTCGGACAGTCCGAAGTCGATGATTTTGACGTTGCGGTTGTTGTGGGTCACCAGGATGTTTGAAGGCTTCAGGTCGCGGTGGGTTACCTGATTGGCATGAATATAGCGCATGGCATCCAATATGTTATAGAATACGCGCAGGCGCTGGTCGGTACTTTGCGGGTGGAGCATGAATTCAACCAGTGTGATGCCGTCAACATATTCCATGACAATGCATGTGCCGTATGGATGCACCTCTTCAAGGGAAAATACCGACACCACCGAGGGGTGTGACAGACTGGCCATTATCTCGAATTCCTTGCGCAACACCTTCTGGTAGACAGGGTCGTGGCGGTATTCTTCTTTTAATCCTTTCAGCAGGAACCATTTCCCGAAACGTTTGGCTTTAATCAGAATGTTAAAGCCTTGTGAGGGAAGTTCCGAGAAGTTGGTGAAGTCTTTCTCGCCTTCCTGTATGATATTATTGTAGATAAAATCGGATGAACTGTTACTGTTAATGTCCATATAATCTTTGTTTTTATTTAAATGTTGATAATTATAGAACAGGCGTAAAACTCGTCCTGTTTTTGTTTTTCATCTTATGGTTAACATGTCAAAAGCTATAAATGTGTTGATTATCAATAGTGTACGGTCATACAGCTCTTGGGGTAACCTTTTTTGATATACAAAAATACAAATTAATTATAATGGTATTAAATATTACGTTAAAAAAGGACTAAAATGGACCAGTGAGGGGATTGTGAGATAGGATATATTTGCATCTGAAAAAATGTTATAGAATGTGACTTAATATTTATTTCTTCTGAAACGAAGATGAAAAAGTCTGTTCGGCATGTTAATCTGATGGCTATGACAAAAAACAGATAAACCAAATAGTTTTAATAATAAGAAGCGGCCGAGGCGCTTGAAAGGCAGTAGGCAAAAACTGTTAAATAACTTTTTTATGAAAACATTAAAATTAATGCTTTGTTTTGTTGCGTTGTGTTTAGGTATTTCCGCTCATGCACAACAGACTCTTTCAAAGGACATGACTATCACGAAACCGATTTATTATGCGGAAGCAGGTGGAAACCCGTTAAAGCTGGATCCGGCAAATGATAAGTGTACATTGCGGTTCTTTAAGTTTAACGACGGTTTTATTACTTACGATCTTGAACTTTCGGGGCCGACAATCAAGAATCTGCTTAAGGGCAATGGAGAAAAGATGAACTTTACATGGACGGGTAATGTAAACAGAGTGCCTAACGCACCGTGTATAAATGCCACGGCTTCTAAGAATAAGGGACTTCCCATGTATTTTGTCGCAACGCCGTCCCAGCAAATAGATGGTGTTTTTGGTCAGAATGAAACAGGTTGGCTGGTGGTTATCAACGGAAAAATCGATTTTATTTCGGGGATAAGCATAGGCATGACACTCAGTGAGATTAAAGCCAAGCTGAAGGGAATGACTAATCTGGTAAACATAGAAAAATCAGGTACAGACGGAACGATGACAATATATACGCTTTACGGAGCACGTTTGAGGAATGATCCTAATAACCGTAATGTCTCTCAAGTGCGTAAAGATGATGCTTATGCTCATTTCTATATGGGCTCGGACGGAAAGCTCGTGAAGTGGTATATGGTTAAAAAGTTTTAGTATAAGCTAAGATTGGATTTACACATTCAAGATTGAGGGGGACATGTGAGTTCTCTATCGCCGCTTCCTCCTCATTCCATTTGATGTCATATCCGGTTGGATTCGATTAATCGAGTATAAAAGCAGAGATGATTTTGGCGGATGTGAAGAGACCGGTCCGCCAAAATTCCAAATAAGTTAAAAACAGGTGTCTTGTTATTTTTAAATAAAACTTTATTGTGATGAAACGTATATTATTTTTGTTGACTCTTCTTCTGGTTGTTACAGCCAATACATGGGCGCAAAAGACATTTCGTTCCGGTAATTTTATATGTCTTATTACCAACGAAGTAAATAGTGAGGTAGAAATTTACAATTCTGACACAACCGCGGTCAGTGTGGATATTCCGCTGACTGTAGTGGATAAAAATGGTGAACGATACAATGTGACAAGAATCGGGAAATTTGGATTCGCAGATTCTAAGTTTCTTACACATGTGACTATACCTAATAGCATAAAAAGCATCGGAAAAGGTGCGTTTATTAATTGTAAATCTCTTAAGCAGATTAATATTCCAAACAGTGTGGTAACTATCGAAGATCACGCGTTTACCAACTGTAAGTCACTCTCGTATATTAACATCCCGAGTAGTGTAAAAAGTATCGGAATGTTGGCGTTCAATTACTGTAATGCACTAACTTATATTGCTTTCCCGAGTTCCGTGGAACGTATTGGAGATCATGTGTTTGGAAACGATTCTAATGTAAAAAAGATGAAGATACACGCCACTGTTCCGCCTGCAGTCTCAGATAAGGCCTTTCTTACTTGTCCCTCAGACATGCAGGTGTATGTACCCGCAGAGGCTTTGGAAGCCTATAAGGCAGCTGAAGGATGGAAGAACCTGAAACTGAATACTCTGACGCCACGAAATAAAACGGTGAATAGAAGTGTAGGTTTCTCGGCTTATTAATTTGATTCCTGGCAAACCGGCTGCAAAAAAGATTCTTATGATATGAATTTGTTAATGGGGTGTGTTAATAACTGAGACACGCCCCATTTGGTGTCATAAAATATATTGTGTAGATGGAAATACGTGACTCTGTTTTAAAGTGATCTTTAAAATTTGAATAGTGTCGGTGTCTGTCAAAGATTATATGACTGTTAAGTCCTTTTCAATAAACTTTAAATCACGAAATTCGTTTGCTAATGTAGTTTCAAGATTTTTGTCCAAACTAAAATATGGACATTTGATAGGCATTGTTTCAAGTGGATTTTTAGGAGTACCTTTTGTTTTATATCTAATGCAGATATTTTTGTGGTTGTAGAAGCCATTCACAGCCCTTAAATAAAAACAAATTTCGCAAAGGCATAACACTTTGTGTTGGTTATAACAGTGTAACACTGCATATTGTTTTATTATTTTATAATCTTCATAGTCGTTGGATATAATCATTTCATATATTGCACTTTTTTTCTTTGTGCTAATGCAACTCTCTGTTCCCAAATGGTATTTGCCACTTGAAAATAACGTAAATTTCAATATTTCACGGTTTACTTCTTTCCAAGGAATCGTCTTTACAGTCTTATTCTCAAAATTATAAAATCTTGCAATTTCTCTATGCAAAGGTTCTTCATATAATTTGAAGATGTCGTTTTCATCTCTTATGATTACTTCTATAGCCCTATTTTTAAGGTCTTCAGGTTCTATGTAGCATGTATCCGCATCAATGATGATTACTATTGCCGTTTCCAAATCATCTCTTCGTTTTAAAACTGCATCATATGAAAACTGTTTGTTTGGAAATTTATATTCAATCTCACATGAATCATACCCATGTGCTTTCAAATCATAGAGTATTGGAATTACTCTGGAGCAATCGGTTTTATTAAAAAATGAACACAGATCTCTTTCTTCGCATAAGTGTAATTGCGGAATATATACATCAAACTTCTGTTGGGTGTTAAATTTCCTACATAGAATTTTCTTTGCGGCTTCATGCAGATAGAAATCATCTTCGCATGGTGTATTTTCGTCTAAATGGAGAAATGAATAAATTCCCCAATCGTTTACATTTATATATACTTCTTTACCACAGGCTATACAAAAGTAAGAATGACTATTTGTGTCAATTTCATCAATATTGTATAAATTCACAATTGTATTTTGCTCATCAACGGCAATATGGCGTGGCATTCTTTGTCTAAAATCGTATTTCTTGTCAAAGTTGTGATACAGGGTGTTGCTATTCTTATCGTAATTTTGAGATGTCAGTGGAAATTCATAATTATAAATCCATTTTCGTCCTTCACTACTATTTTCGATAAAATCTCTTACTTTTGTCGGGTCAAGTTCGCATGAGTTTAAGTCTATTTCCACACAGTCAATTTTAGCCGAAATGATTTTTCCAGCCTTTTTTACATCTACCTCATGTGTACGCTTGAATTCTATCCATATAAACCGATTCTCTTTTAAATGCCCAATACAATCAGGACGCAAAGACAAATCTTTGTTAAATACTTCGACTTCAACATTATTGAATACAGTCTGTATTCCTTTTCCTTTTTGTTGAGTTGGAGGCAACATTATAAGTTTGTGTTCTTGCAGAATATCCTTGGCCATTTTATGAAGAGCCGACTCTATTGCTCCAACACAATCACTCCCATTAGTGTGCGCAAAGTGATGAGTCTTGAGGTTTCCTCCATTTTTAGCAATTAATTCATTCTTACAATGTGGACAAAAACATTTGCATGACAAACCTGTTGATACGCTATCAACGTGTATCAACTTGCCATTCGCATCAAGTGCGTATGTCAAATAAGGTTTTTGTTTGGATTGTGGCATGAGTTATTTTTAATATATCCTCCAAATGCCACGTTTGTCTTTATCTATATTCCACTGGACTTGCCAAACCCTGCCGTCGATTTGGTCCAGAAGAATAAAATTGAAAGTGTTTTCTGTCGGATAAAGAAAAAAACGACCAGGCTTCGCATCTTCGCCTTCTGCTAATGGAATATTGTTTAAGTTATACTGCATGGCATCATTATCTGTACTATATTGTACATGCATTATTATTCCTGTTCGTGTGTCTAATTTTAGGAAAGTCCAACGATTATTAGTTTGGTATAGACGATAATTCACATTACTGTCAGGTGAGGCAACTGTTGTTTTCGTGTTGGAAATGGAAGTCTGTGCATTTATTGTCGCAAATGATATTAAACACAAGGACAGTAAAAATAGTATCCTTTTCATAATTTAATTTTTAAATTTAAGTTTGTAATGTCACAAATCGCTATTATCAAAGTTTTCACTGTCTATATGTACATCTTCACCGAGCATTTGTCTATAAAGAAGTTGCACAGCCTTGTATTCTTCACTATCCATATCGTATGATGCAACAATTCCGCTCATATTTTTATCAAATAAATACTCTATTTCTCCGAAACGGGCTTGCCCAGCATTATTGTTGGCACGATAGCGATGCCGAGCTTTGAAGCCTATGAACTGCTGTTCTTTCTCAAGCATGGCTTTCAGTTCATTAGCAAGTTTTTGGGCTTTTATTTCCAAACTCTTCTTATTTCGTTCGTTTTCGTCATATTCGTCTTTTGCTTCTTGGTATTCATTTTGGGCAAAAGCTGATTGGTACGGTCCGCTCCAAATAGACATTGAGGATTTAGCCTCTTTCATGTTCCTGTCATATTCATCAATAGACATTCCTAATTCACACAATTGTACTGTCTTTTCATAAAAAACAGGGTCGTCAAAGGGAGTAAATGCGCTATCGATCTGCGTTTCAACCGGGTCGTATGTTTCTGGATGATATAAAACTTTCTTTATATCCTCTTCAATCAATGTGGTTGCTTTTTCTTCCGGTGATTTGTCACATGATACAAATAACGTGGCGAGCAAAATTCCCAATAAACCTCTTTTCATATTCTATATTTTTAGTTAACAAAAGCACAGACAATTGCATACGCTTCACGGTTTACCACAAAACATCATCAAATATGAGATGTCTTCATCCGTATGGGTGCAGTCCCAAGTTGATGATATGCTTTTTGACTTGCTGTAGTTATAGTGAAACTGTTGAGTAATATGTCTTAGGTATAAGATTCTAAAGTTCAACTGTAAATATATGAAATTTTACTGAAAAACAGGAGAAAAAACGAAATAAAGCTTTAAGACATAAACTTTTTTTATAACGGTTTATCAATGGATTAATCTATCAATAGACTTATTCTTCATTTTCAACAGTTTATAATATACTTAGTTGAAAGTTATATTTATAATAAGAAATATGCATTATGTTCTCTTGGATCAAGTTTGCAGTAGGATGAAAAAAATCTCCGCAATCTTATGATTTTTCAAAAAGTCACCTGGGGGCTATCAATAAAAAAAGCAGTTACAAAATTCGTAACTGCTTGATTTCCTTTTGTGGACCAGCCTGGGCTTGAACCAGGGACCTCCAGATTATGAGTCTGTTGCTCTAACCAACTGAGCTACAAGTCCGGCTCTTTCTTTCGAAAGGCACTGCAAAAGTAATACATTTATTCTATATATGCAAACAAAAGTTATTAAATTTGTAGTCACATGAAGAAATCATTATTTTTGTAGAGTAATAAAAATGTAGTAAATAAGCTGATAAAATAGACTTTATGAGTGAACAGGAGAATGATTTGTTATCGTCGGGTCTGACGGCCCGAGAAGTTGAGGAGAGTCGTGCCAAACATGGTGCAAATGAGTTGACACCCCCGGTCCGTCCGTCGATGTGGCGTTTGTATCTGGAGAAATTTCAGGACCCGGTTATCAGAATATTGCTGGTAGCGGCATTGCTTTCATTTATTGTAGCATTTGTAGAGCAGGATTTTGCGGAGACAATAGGTATTGTATGTGCTATTTTACTGGCTACGGGAATCGGTTTTTATTTTGAATATGACGCGGCCAAGAAATTTGATGTGCTGAATGCGTTGGGCAGCGAGTCGATGGTGCGTGTGGTGCGTGACGGCAGTGTGGTAGAAGTGCCGCGTAAGGAACTTGTCGTAGGCGACGTGATTTTGCTGGATACCGGAGACGAGGTGCCGGCGGATGCCGAACTGCTTCAGGCCGAAACCTTGCAGATTAACGAGTCTAATCTGACCGGTGAGCCGGTGGTGAGGAAAAGTACGAACCCGAAAGATTTTGACGAGAAGGCGCCCTATGCGACGAATCATCTTATGCGGAGCACTACGATTGTAGAGGGTAGGGCCGTAGCGCGTGTCATTGCGGTAGGCGACCATACTGAAATCGGTAAGGTGGCGCGCGAGGCTACTGTGTTGACCGGTGAGAAAACTCCGCTGAATAAGCAGTTGGACCGTCTGGCTCATATGATCAGCATAGTGGGCTATACGGTGGCCGTGCTGACTTTCCTGATTTTTACGGTTCACGAGCTGGTGAACTTATGGCCCGGCGTGACGGTGTGGGATAAAGCAGCTTATTTTGAAGTGTTTAAAATCGTATTGCATAATTTCATGATGGCCGTAACGTTGATTGTAATGGCCGTTCCCGAGGGGCTGCCTATGGCTGTAACGCTTAGTCTGGCTCTGAATATGCGTCGCATGTTGAAGACAAACAATCTGGTGAGAAAGATGCACGCGTGCGAGACGATGGGTGCCATCACGGTGATTTGTACCGACAAGACCGGTACGCTGACACAAAATAAGATGACCGTTTCTGAGATGGTGGAAAACGGAGCGGAAACGGCGATGTTGGAGGAATCGTTGGCTTGCAATACGACAGCCTTTCTGAACGAGGAAAGGACACAGGGCTTGGGTAATCCTACCGAAGTAGCGTTGCTGCTGTGGCTTCAGGCACGTGGAAAGGATTATATGAGTTTGCGCGGTGGAGCCCCCGAAATTGTACGGTTGCCGTTCTCTTCCGAACGTAAGATGATGGCTACGGTTGTCGATTCTGCGGTGTGCGGTCGTAGGGTAATGTATGTGAAAGGTGCCCCGGAGATTGTATTGAACCTGTGTGAAGGACTGACTGATGCGGAAAGAGCAACTTATCAGGAGCGGTTGAAGGACTGGCAGATGCATGCCCAGCGTACTTTGGCCATGGCTTATAAGGTGATATCGGTGACTGAGCATACTGATTGTGAAGCATTGTTGCAGGCGGGCGGACTGACGCTGCTCGGTGTGGCTGCCATCAGTGATCCGGTGCGCGAGGAAGTGCCGCCGGCAGTAAAGAGCTGTTTGAAGGCTGGTGTTAAAATCAAGGTCGTTACGGGCGACAGTTCCGGTACCGCCATCGAGATAGCCCGTCAGATTGGTTTGTGGAATGAGAATGACAATGAGCGCAACTATATGCGTGGGGCAGACTTTGCCGCGTTGAGCGATGAAGAGGCTCTTGAGCGTATAAAGGATTTGAAAGTGATGAGCCGTGCCCGGCCGTTGGACAAGCAACGTCTGGTCCGACTGTTACAGCAACAGGACGAGGTGGTGGCTGTGACGGGTGACGGAACCAACGATGCTCCGGCATTGAACTTTGCGCAGGTGGGATTGTCTATGGGGTCCGGAACATCGGTTGCCAAGGAGGCCAGTGACATTACCTTGCTAGACGACTCGTTCCGCAGCATTGTGACCGCAGTCATGTGGGGACGTTCGCTGTATAAGAACATTCAACGCTTTGTGATGTTCCAGCTGACTATTAATTTTACCGCCCTGCTTACTGTGCTTATCGGCGCATTTATCGGTACCACTTTGCCGCTGACCGTAACACAAATGTTGTGGGTTAATATTATAATGGATACCTTTGCGGCACTGGCGCTGGCTTCATTACCGGCAGATCCGGCTGTGATGAACGAACGCCCGCGTCCTGTCGCTCAGTTTATCATCACCCGTCCGATATGGGGAGGGATTCTCGGTTACGGTTCAGCTTTTGTGATAGCGATGCTGGCCATGATGCTTTATTTCGGCGGCGGCACTGAACTGACAATTAACGAACTGACAATTTACTTCACATTCTTTGTCATGTTGCAGTTTTGGAATCTGCTTAATGCCAAAGCTTATTCAAGTCACAAGTCGGCTTTCAGCGGACTGACACATTGTTATGGCGTATTGATGGTTTTGGTCTTTATTCTGGTCGGCCAGTGGCTTATCGTGCAGTTTGGCGGACGTGTGTTCCGTACGGCGCCGCTTTCTTGTAACGATTGGTTGCTTGTCATAGCCGCCTCTTCGTTGGTACTGTGGGTTGGCGAGTTGCTGAGAGCCGTTCAGCGTATTCGTCACAAAGCCTAGTTGTGTATAATTATGGATAGTAAGATAGAGACTATTATATTTGATTTCGGGGGCGTGCTGGTTAACCTGGACAAACAGGCTACGATAGATGCGTTTGCCGGAATCGGCTATGACGCGGCGCCCTATATCGGCACCTACGCTCAAAAGGGACCGTTTGCTCCGTTGGAGCTGGGGCAGATCTCCGCCGAAGACTTTATTGCGGAAATCAGACATGCGGCTTCACCCGGAGTGACACAGGAACAGGTCTGTGACGCCTGGAATTGTATGCTGACCGACATTCCCGACCGTCGTTTGCAGACTCTTCTCGATTTGAAAGCGCGTTATCGGCTGGTTCTGTTGAGCAATACGAACGATATACATTGGATTTATTCCTGTCGAGAATTGTTTACCTATAAAGGATTGCGTCCCGAAGATTATTTCGAACGGTTATATCTGTCGTTCGAATGTAAGATGGCAAAGCCCGATCCCGCATTCTTTCGTTACGTCATTGACGATTTGAAGTTAGATCCCCGGACCGCTTTGTTTGTAGACGATTCTTCGGCTAATTGCCTTTCGGCTGCCGGCGAGGGACTGTCGGTATTTCATTCGGAAGTGTCCGACGACTGGTTGGCTTTATTTAAATAAGGATTTATGCAGTTTATAACGCTTACAGATAATAAATTATTGACACCTTGTGTGGCTACCATCGGTTTTTTCGACGGTGTGCATCGTGGTCACCGTTTTTTGATTGATCAGGTGTGCCACTGTGCGGCCGAGAAAGGTTTGCCTTCTTTACTCATTACTTTCAGGGTACATCCCCGTCAGGTTATGCAGGCTGACTTTCAGCCCCGGTTGTTGTCTACTCCGGAAGAGAAATTCACATTGTTGGCCGAGACCGGTGCAGATTATTGTGCCATGCTGGATTTTACTCCGGCCATGTCCGAACTCTCTGCTTATGAATTTATGTCGGGTGTGCTTAAACAGCAACTTTCTGTCAATACATTGATTATCGGATACGACCACCATTTTGGACATGGGCGGAAAGAGGGCTTTCCCGATTATGTCCGCTATGGCCAAATGCTCGGAATAGACGTGATTCAGGCTAAGGGGCTGACATTAGGCGATGTGGCTGTCAGCTCATCGGTTACCCGTGCGTTTCTTTCCGAGGGTGAGGTAGAGATGGCCTCCAGATGCCTGGCCCGTCCTTATGCGCTGTCCGGCCATGTGGTGTCCGGCTTTCAGGAAGGGCGCGGCATGGGTTTCCCCACAGCCAATATTAAGGTAGATAATGCGCAGAAACTGATTCCGGCACGTGGCGCGTATGCTGTCAGGGTAACGGATGAGAGCGCTTCGGGCATGCGTTACGTGGGTATGCTGAACATCGGTCTCCGGCCCACAATGAAAGAGAAGGTGGAAAAGGAAACCATAGAGGTGCATCTTCTCGGTTATAACGGCGATTTGTACGGCCATCTGTTGAAGGTTGAGTTTATAGAGCGCCTGCGTGAGGAACATAAGTTCCGTAGCAAAGCCGAATTGATACGTCAGCTTCAAGCCGATGAGGCGCGTGTAGAAAGCATGAGACATAAGATTCTGGAAGACTAAAGGTTGAGTGAAATATGAAAAGAAGCATCTGTCTGGTTGTAGTATTCTTGTTGGCGCAGTTCTTTTCTGCGTTCTTTATGACATTTTGTGTCAATATTCCGCATTTGTTGAATAAGGGCGAGCTCGATTTGAATGCCTTGGTCAACAGTCCTACGGCGTTGGCATTTTCAATGATATTGTCGGCAGTTCTATCGGTAGGAACTATGTGGATTTTTAAATGGCTGGATGGCAGAAGCCTTCGTAATATCCGTCTGGCTGCGCCTGTTTATGCCGGAAGTCTGCTTCTTATGGTGCCGGCCATTTTTATTGTCAATGTCATGACAGAGATGTTGGCTTTGGAAGATATGAACGAAGCCATGTTCCAGCAGCTTATGACAAACTTCTGGGGCGTATTGGCAATAGTGTTCATTGGGCCGTTGTCAGAGGAATTTGTTTTCAGAATGGGGATTCAGCACCATCTTATGCGACGCCATTACTCACCCTATTTATCAATTCTTATAGCTTCTTTGGTTTTTGGCGTGATTCATGGCAATCCTGCTCAAATACCCGGTGCCGTGTTGTTGGGTGCCGTGTTGGGGTGGCTCTACTGGCGTTCGGGCAGTATCTGGCTGTCGGTGATAGCTCATGCTTTTAATAATCTGATTGGGGTGTTGTTTGCGTGGATACCGGGTGGCGATGAACTTACCTGGTCCGGTCTGTGTGGCGGAACCTGGGGAATGATTGTTGCGCTGATATTGGCGGTCCTGTTGTTTGTCGTGTGCTATAAGTTCATAGACCGCATGTTTCCGGTCAGAAAAGATTATCGTCCGCGTTAAACGTCAGTCGGTTAAAAAAGAAACCTGTAGATTTTCCTCTTTTTTATATTCTTAATTCTGTTTGAACGGCGACGGATAGTGACGTAACTCGTTGCGTAAGGACTGCGCACGCTCTCCGGTTACTTTGTCCATTAAAGCCCAGAAACGCGGACCGTGATTCATTTCGACGGTGTGGCACAATTCGTGCAACAGCACATAATCGGATAAATGCCGTGGCAGAATCATCAGAAACAGCGACAGATTGATGTGCCGTCGTGATGAACAGCTTCCCCATCGTGTACGGGCCGAATTAATGCTCAGACGCGTGTAATTGAAGCCGTTCTGCCGGGCCAGTTCCTGCAACCGTTCGGGCAATATCAGTTTTGCTTGTTTTCTTAATGCCTCTATAACCACTTTGAACAGCCAGGTCTGCATCTGAGGCCTATTGAAAATTGTGTGAGGTGGATATACAATTTCGACCAGCCCTCTTTTACTGTTCATCAGAAATTCAGGCTTTGAGCCTTCGACGAATGTAAAAGAGAGCTGGTCGGTTTGTATACAGAAATTTTCGTTAATCATTATTTCTTTTTAAAGACATCCATGTTCCATGAAGCGTGCCATGGAATGCTCATCTTACCCTCATTGTCAATCATGAGTGGCAACCAGATGTAACGGCTGTCTGCCAGGTCCTTCTTCTTCCACATGTCGAAGCAGGCGATGAACTTACCCTTGTTTTTACGTCCTTGAACAGGGATGACATAAGTACTCTGACCATAGAATGTCTTGTCGGCATCAACACCTGTGCAGGGATTGCCCAATACTTTCCATTCTCCCATGATAGAGTCGGCCACAGCCAGTTCGGCTTGGTTCGGGTCCCATCCGGTACAGCCGCTTGACAGCATGTAATATTTGCCGTCATGTTTGAATACAGCCGGTGCCTCGCGTGCCATTCCGATGAAACGGCGTACATAAGTACCGTCGGGTTTTGTATAGTCGTCGGTCAGACGGTTGATGTGCAACGTCTGGTTTTCTTCTGAAGATGCGAACTGGTAAGCTGTGCCGTCATCGTCAACAAACAGTGTCTGGTCACGGCTCATGCTGTTATTGGGACGGAAGCTGCCCAGATATTTGAATTCGCCGGTCGGTGTGTCACAAACAGCTACGCCTGCGGCAGCCTTGCTGTAATCAGCGCTTTCAACGTGTGCCCACATCACAAATTTCTTTGTTTTCTTGTTGTAAATCACTTTCGGACGTTCCAACACTTTAGACGGATGAAGGTCATGTTCAGGGTCGTCGGTGACAGCCTTTAGCACAATGCCTTCAAATTTCCAGTTCAGCAAATCCTTACTAGAGTAACAACTTACGCCTGTCACGTCCGTACGGTAACATTCCCATGTGGCCCAGCTGGGCAGAATGGTCTTTCCTGTCTTATATTCTCCGTACCAGTAATAAGTGCCGTTATGGTAGAGGATACCTCCGCCATGAGCATTGATAGGATTGCCGTCTGTGTCGTTCCAGATTTCTTTGGGCTGGAAGTTTTCATTCTTCTGCGCTTTGCTTTGCGCCATAGCCTGTGCGGAGCATAAGAAACATGCCGTCAGTGCTGTCAATAAGAATTTTTTTAGCATGATATTTGTTTTAGGTTAATTAAGAATTATTTTTCATTGCAAAGATAGTGAAAGGCGAGCGCAGAGGCAAATAAAAACGCAGTTTTCAGATTTGCTTCTGCCGAGCCGTCTCCTATCTTATCCAAAGATAGCCAAAGGCGAGCGCAAAAGTTAAATAAAAACGCAGTTTTCAGATTTGCCTCTGCCGAGTCGCCCGATTTATCTCACGATAACCGATAAAACAATATTCAAAGATATCATGAATACCCTGTTAATAACTCAGTTTTAAACCGGCATAGAACGAGCGGGGTAGCGACGGTCCGTAAATGTAACCCGAGTCACGGTCGGCTCCTTTGTCAAAGTCATTCTGATAAGCGTTGAATATATTCTGTACTCCAGCGTTGATCTGTAATGTAATACTCTTATAAAGCTTAAAGTCATATGCCGCTTTAAAGCCCAGGTCCATAAAACTACGCGTTTTTTCTGTGCGGTTTTCGGCGATATACCCCTTGTGATGTTCTACGAGCATGCTGCCCGTATAAGTTCCTGATAGAGCCAGCGTCAGTTCACGTAACGGGTTATAAGTCATGGTGAAATAGCCATAAGCGTCCGGAGTACGGAACATTCGCTTCTCTACCGGCACGGTCGGATCGTCTGCGTTCCATGAGCGTGCTTCCTTATATTCCGCCTTTTGCAAGGTAAACCCGGCTTGCAGTTGCCAGATGTTGCGCCATGCCAGTTTGCCTTCCAGCGTGCAACCGTATACATAAGCGCCTTTTTCATTGCCACGTTCGATAATAATCACACCTTTTTCGTCAGTTCCTATTTCTGTCAGTGCAAATACATCCGATATGTCTGTGTAAAAGCCCTCAATCAGAAAGTTTCCTTGCCAGTCTCCCCAATTATGATACATATCTGCTGAAAGACTGACACTTTGCGATTTCTCTTCTTTGAGATTGTCTGCCAGACGTATCATCGATACCGTACCGTTTACATTGCTCACGTGCAGGTCCTCGTCAAAAGCCTGTGGAGCACGGAATCCGAACGAGTAGCTGGCACGAAGACTGATGTCCTCCGTGGGGTTGAAGCGGATATTGGCGCGCGGACTGAATATCGGCTTGTCCAGCAAACTGTGTTTGTCCAGCCGGCCGCCGACGAGGAAGCTCCATTGCTCGTTTTTCCATTCGTTCTGAAGAAAGGCGCTGACGGTATGTACCTTTTGACTGAGAAAATGTTCACGGCCCCAAATGTGGTCTTTCAGGTCGTCCTGATTATATTCTCCTCCCAAGGTCAGTGTCGCCGGCATAAACAGACAACGGTCGAAATTATAGTTATATTGTGCGCCGGCCACCCAGGTCATATCCGTAGTGCTGCCATAGGATTTCAGCTTCTCCTCAATATCCTCGCCACCGCCGTAATAACTGTCGCGGTTAATGTGTTGTGCCGATGCGTAGAGGCCGAGCCTGTGCTTTGCGTTGGGGGAGAACAGGTCAAATTTTAGTCCGCCGGTATTGATGCTGTGTTGTGTCTGTTCAGCGATAAGCGCTTCGTGTGCGGGACGGTCCAGCCGGTCGCCGCCTCTTCGGTATTCCTGTAAATGATGATATTCCATAGTCAGTTTGGAATAATCGCTTGTCTTGATGTACGAACGGAAGCCGATGGTCTGACTCTTCAGCTCGGGTAGTTCGGTAAACCCGTCGCCGTCATGGTCATATCCAGCCCGCTCGCGGTTTTGTCCGAATATGGCCAGTCCCAGTTTCTGATTGTCTGATACGAGAGAGGCATTCAGCGTGGTGTTGTTTTCAAACACTGCGGCATCGCCTATGCCGGTCAGCGTATGTGATACCTGCGCTGAATTGCGTGAAGGTTCTTTCGTAATGATGTTGATGGTGCCGGCTATGGCCGATGAGCCGAACAGAGCAGAGCCGCCCCCACGCATTACTTCCACACGGTCAATCATGTTGGCTGGAATCTGTTCCAGACCATATACTCCGGCAAGTGCGCTGAATATCGGGCGAGAGTCTATCAGAATTTGTGTGTAAGGACCGTCCAGTCCGTTGATACGCACCTGTTGAAAACCGCAGTTCTGACAATTGCTTTCCACACGTACGCCGGGCTGAAAACTCAGGCCCTGTGCCAGACAGGTGGCATTGGTGTTTTCAAATGTTTTCATTGAGATGACATTGACAAGTGTGGGGGCCAGACGGCGGGTTGTTTCGTTACGGTTTGCCGAGACTACGACCTCATTCAGCGCCACCCGGTCTTCCTCAATCATAAAGTTCAGTTCCAGCGTTTTGCCTTTTGTCAGTTTTACGGTCTGTGTCTCCGTTTTATAACCTGCCGATTTAACCTCTATGGTGAAGGTTCCTTCCGGAAGATTCTTCAGAAAATAATGTCCTGTGCCGTCTGTAGTTGTTCCAATGGTGGTTCCTTTCAATTGTACGGTCACGTAGGGTAAATGTTCTTTGGTGTCTTTGTCCGTCACATGTCCTATGACGTTGGTATCTGTTTCTTCTTTCTCTAAGGCCATGCTGTGCCCGGGAAACAATGTGAGTATTGTTCCCAAAATATAAATAAATAAAGTTCTCATTTGTCCTGTTTAGTTTGATAATTAATAAAATAAAGAATAATTTATCTGAGTAAATCAGGAAAATGGAGGGCCGCGCGTGTTATTGTCTGATACCGGACGTAGCGGGAGAGCATACAGACAAAACGATGCGATACTACATAATGGTATCAGCCATAATCGGAGCTCAAAGCCCGGATGAATGTCTCCGGGTGTTTGAAATAAAGACAGGTAGAGAATAGTCTCAAACTGAGCCTGTGTATGAGCATGTTCAGCTTTGTATGGATGGGAATGTACGATGACGACCCCGTTTACCATGTGTGAGTGGGCAAACAGCGTGATGCTGCACCAATACTGGGTAAACAGTAAAAAAAGGAGTAATCCTGCTATTTTATACCTGTAGGGGTGGCGTTTATACATAAGCTGGCGGTGCTACCTTTTAAAGATTGCAAAGATAGACGTAATGTTAAAAGGGTACAATACCCATTTTCGGGTATTTGGCGCTGCGTTTTTAAGTGCCGGCAGCCCGAAATACGCTTATGAATACCTGATATGATTAGTACACAAGGATGTTGTTATGAATAAAAGATACGGTGATATACAGTTGCCGGTAAGAAGTTAACCGATAAGACAAGTTTAAAAAGACAGTTTATAAATGAGATAAAGCGTCATCAACTTACGGGTATTTTTGTATTTTTGCAGCCTGTAAAAAGATGTGTGTTGCCATGGATACGATATTGATAAAGGTTTCCGCCTTTGTGTTTATTATCATAGGGTCCTATTTGCTTAAGCGTGTGGGCTTTTTCAAGGAATCCGATTTCAAGCTGGTTTCCAACATTGTGTTGAAAATCACCTTACCCTGTGCCGTCATCTCCAATTTCAACAAGATTGATGTCGATTTGTCTTTGCTGAGCCTGATAGCTGTCGGTGTGATATGCAATCTGGTGACAATCGGCATCGGTTATCTGATGGCCTGGCGTCAGGGACGCGACGCGAAAGCATTCAATATGATTAACTATTCGGGATATAACATCGGCTGCTTCACCTTGCCCTATATTCAGTCATTGTTAGGTCCGTCGGGCGTTGTGGCCACCTGTCTGTTCGATGCCGGCAGTTCTCTGTTGTGTACGGGAGCCACCTACTCAATGGCGGCAGCAGTGGTACGTGCCGACGCGGCTTTCTCGCTCAAGATGTTTTTCCGTCGCATGTTCGCTTCCATCCCGATGGACGTATACATCGTCATGGTGGTCTTGGCATCCTGTCATGTCAAGCTGCCCGCCATTGTCACCTCGCTGACCGATGTGGCCGGTGCGGCCAACCCGTTTCTTGGCATGATGATGATAGGTATCGGCTTCGAGCTGCATTTAAGCCGCAGCCGTTTGTGGCGCATAGCCGGTGTCGTGTTCAACCGTTACCTCATAGCGGCCGTTCTGGCATGGATATTCTACCATTATTTGCCGTTTGATGTGGAAATCAGAAAGATTCTTGTTCTTATCGCTTTTGCCCCCATCTCCGCTTTGTGCGCGGTCTTTACCGCCAAATGCCATGGCGATGTGGCCATGTCGTGCACGGTAAACTCTATCACCATTGTGTTGAGTATTATTATCATGACAGCCCTTATGATTTATCTGTAGGCCGTGGGGCGTTTTCATGATTTTTTGTAGTGGTGGAGATCACAGGCTGCATAATCTGTATTGTCAGTATTGTCTGTTTCTTAAAAAATGTTTTTAATTGAACGATTGGTGTCTTGAAGTGTATTCATTCATGACAGCTGTCTGATAGAAATAGATAATAGACTGAAAACAGAGTGAAAAAAAGATGAAAAAGATAATAGTTTTATTGTGGGCGATGATTTTAACAGTTTCGGCAATCGCGCAGCAAGCGGAAAGCGTAAGAAGTTTCATAGAGGAATCACACGATTCGCTTTGGTATGTCCGACAGATGGAGGCCTGGAATAAAGTGGTGGAACAGGAGCCCGCTAACGAGAACGCCTGGCGCAATCTGTTTGAGGCGGCATACGGCTTGACTTCGACCTTTTCCATGCAGCAGGGCGATACATGTGTGAAAACCGTTCTGCAGCGTATGAAAACCGCCATTCCCGACACTTATGCTTATTACATCTGTGCCTACCGTGCTTGCCCCGGCCCTCGTAACGAATTTGCCGAGAAGGCTATCAAGCTTTTGCCCGATAGTCTTTCAGACAGCGGTTATGACGCCGTGCTGGGCTATCTTTGGATGATGGGAGACGCCGACGGCGAAGGGCAGCGGACAGCACTTTTCAATGAGATTCTTAATCGGCAATATGTGGCCGGAAAATATCCTTCGTTTATTCTGAGATTCGGTTATAACCAGTTGCAGGGGATGGACAAAGGGGGAATCTTTTTCGGTAACGGAGACATGGAACTTTTTGATAAGATATTGTTACAGCGCGCCTTGCACGTACATACCGATAAGGTGATTGTGGTGATGCCGTTCCTGATGGTAGCCAATTATCGGGACGCATTATGCAAACGTTTAGGCATTCCGCTTTTTCAGTGGCCGCAGATTCATTCAGAGACTGATCGGGATAAAGCGATATCGGATATGGTGGATTATATCATCAAGCAGACCGGCCGTTCCGCTTATTTCTCCCCATCGGCCAGACAGGTGATACCCGGACTGATGAATAAGCTTTATAACGACGGTTTGGTTTTCAAATACAGTGAGTCCCCCTATGACAACATAGCCTCTGCCATGCGGCACGTTGAGCAGGACTATCATTTCGATTATCTGAGCGAACCCGCATTTCAGGTCGAGAAATGGTGGACCGGCAGTGAGAACCTGCAACTGAACTATGTGGTTATGCTGGCCCATCTTGTCGAGGCCTATCGGGAAACCGGCCGTCAGCAGCAGGCCGATCGTCTGTACGATATATTGAAGGCATCGGTAGAGAACGGCGGCTTTTCGGAGGCGAAGAAAAAGGAATATCTTGGATATCTGGACCAATGGAAATAAAAATGTGGATAAAACATCGTCGGTGGCGTAATCTGTCCGATGAGGAACTGATGAGGCTGGTCCGCAGACACGATAGTGAGAAGGCTTTCGATGAACTCTATCGGCGTTATGCACGGCGCATCCACGGCTTTTTCTTCCGCATGCTCGGACGTGACGAACATTTGGCAGCCGATTTTACGCAAGACATCTTTTTGCGTCTGTGGGTAGCAAAGGAGCGTTACACCGATGGCCGTAATGTACGGTCCTGGCTGTTTGCCATGGCCTACAATCTATGCCGTAACGAATACCGTTCGCGTGGCTATCAGGCCGATTATATCGGGCAGTTGGACAGAGAAGAAGATATTTACGAAGAACCGGTGGCTTTGCGCATCGATGCGGAAGTCTTCGACCGTGAGCTCTCGCGGCTGCTCGACACGCTTCAGCCGGCGCAACGTTTGTTGTTTGCCTTGCGTTACGAGGAGGAACTCTCTGTGGCTCAGGTGGCCGAAATTATGAATTTGCCCGAGGGAACCGTGAAATCCCGTCTGTATTATATGTTGCAAAACCTCAGAAATAAGTTGAAAGTATATGAAAAACTTTGAAGAACAGCTTGCGCAGTCTGCCGCACGTTTAAGAAACGCGGAAAACGGGCGTTTGCAGGTACCGCGTCCGATTCATAAATCCCGTCGTATACCATGGGGTTGGATAGCCACGCCGGTGGCCGCTTTGGTCGGTTTGTTTTGGGGTGTAGAGTTGGGACGTATGTCAACAGAAGTATCGTCGTCTTTAGAGACAAAACGTGTGACCGATACCGTTGTGCGTTACGATGTGCTGCGTGACACAGTTTATCTGTCCCATCCTTCCGGTGCGATGGCCTCGGTCAGTATGTCTGAACCTCGGAATAAGGCGTTACGTGCTCGCAGAGTGGCTTCGCCGACAGCTCATGACAGCGTAAAGAGTCGTACGGCGGTTAGTCCTCGTTCCCGTCGTACAGGTAAATGTATTCTTGAAGACGGTGTAGACTATACGCTCTTGCAGGAAGCCGTTTTCATTAACCGATAAAAAAGCGGCAGTCCGATTCTTTCCGTGTTTAAGGCCGGTAAGAAACGGACTGCCAAATGTCTTGTGCGACCGTGAACCGGGGCGCCTCCCCCTTAGCGCACCGTCAGTTCAGGTCTTGTTAATCATGTTTTAAGCCTTCTTTTTAATGCTCATGGCTGCTTTTGTCAGGTAGACAATCAGCAGAATGTAAGCGATGAGCGATACCACCTGGCTCAACGGGTTGTCCAGCCAGGCCTCGTTGATGAAGTTGATTTCATAATATCTCATGATGGAGCTGACTACACCCATGAGCGCGCCGCCCGCAATGAAGCCAGAAGCCAGCAGCGTACCCTTCTCGCCGCGCGCGTCGTTGGTGGCCTTATCCTTGCTTCTTGTGGTGACATACCAGTTGATGAGGCCGCCCACAAGCAATGGCAGGTTAAGCTCCAGTGGAATGAACATACCCAAGGCGAATGCCAGTGCGGGAACCTTGCAGAATGTCAGTATCAATGCAAGCACCGCGCCTGCACCATAAAGAATCCAAGGCGCTTCCACACCGTTCATCAGCGGGTCGATAACGGCTGCCATGGCATTGGCCTGAGGCGCTGCCAGCTGTCCGCTTGTGAAGCCGTAAAGGTCGTTAAGCACCATAATCACACCGCCTACGGTAGCCGCCGATACCAGTGTGCCGAGGAACTTCCAGCTTTCCTGTTTTTTCGGCGTGCTGCCCAACCAGTAACCTATTTTCAGGTCGGTGATGAATCCGCCGGCCATAGACAGTGCCGTGCACACCACGCTACCCATCAGGAAAGATACCACCATACCCGTTGTACCGCTGAGGCCCACAGCCACCATGATGACCGAAGCCAGAATCAGTGTCATCAGTGTCATGCCCGATACCGGATTGGTACCCACAATGGCAATGGCGTTGGCCGCAACCGTGGTGAACAGGAATGAGATGACGGCAATCAGCAGGATGGCAACGACCGTATGCATCACATTGCCCTGCATCACATCGAAATAGAAAAACAATGCCGTAAGCACAATTGTAAGGATGGAACCGAAGGCGATGACCTTCATCGGGATGTCCTTCTGTGTGCGCTCCACCTGCGCTTCAGCCTTCTTTCCGCCCATTTCCTTTGCGGCCAGTGATACGGCACTCTTGATAATGCCCCATGAGCGCACAATGCCGATGATACCCGCCATGGCGATACCGCCGATACCGATACTTTTCACATATTCGCTGAAAATGGTTTCGGGCGACATGTCCTTTACGGCAGTGGCGATGGCCGGATTCCATGTGTTAAGCACCTGGTCGCCCCAGATGAGCGAGAAGCCCGGCACGATGACAAACCATACCGCAACAGAGCCGGCACAGATGATGGCTGCATATTTCAGTCCCACGATATAGCCCAGACCCAGCACGGCCGCGCCTGTATTGATTTTAAATACCAGCTTGAACTTGTCGGCAATCGTCTCGCCCCATCCGCACACACGGCTTGTAAAATTCTCGTTCCACCAGCCGAATGTGCCTACAATGAAGTCATACAGACCGCCGATGATACCGGCCGTAAGCAATGGTTTGGCCTGATCGCCTCCCTTTTCGCCCGAAATCAGCACCTGTGTGCTGGCAGTAGCTTCAGGGAAAGGATATTCGCCGTGCTTTTCCTTCACGAAATATTTGCGGAAAGGAATCAGAAACAAGATACCCAGAATACCGCCCAGCAAAGAACTGATGAACATTTGTGTGAAGCTGACCGTCATTTCGGGATATTTCTCCTGCAGGATATACAGTGCCGGTAGAGTGAATATCGCGCCGGCCACAATCACGCCCGAGCAGGCACCGATGGACTGTATCATCACATTCTCGCCCAGTGCTCCTTTACGCTTGGTGGCGCTCGACAGGCCTACGGCAATGATGGCGATAGGGATGGCGGCTTCGAACACCTGTCCTACTTTCAGTCCCAGATAGGCAGAGGCTGCCGAAAAGATAACGGCCATGATGATACCCCAGGTGACCGACCAAGGAGTAACCTCCCGATAAGTCTTGTCGGGCGACATCAGCGGCTGATAGCTTTCTCCCGGTTTCAGAGGTCGGAAGGCATTTTCCGGTAATCCGCTGTTTTTTTCTTGTTTTTCTTCCATTTCAGTATATACGATTTTTGTGATTTAAGATGATTAGACTGCAAAGATAGAATATGAATCTGATAATCTGCTTATTTTTTCGCATTTTCTGTTCCTTTTGTCTGTTGTCGGCCCATATTTTCTCATATTTCGGACAGAAACCTGGCTTTCTGCCCTGTTTTTTCGATAGTATGAGTGTGTGTTCTCACCATACGCTACATACCGTTTTGCAAGAGTTTGTCTGTTGCACAGACTGTTTGGTGGGAACGATTACGGATAAAGATGTCTGGGCGTGATTCTTTTATTTACATGGTAATAAGCAATTTTGGTAAATATTGCTTACTTTTTAATGAAAATGCCTTTGTTGTCCGACAAACAGTTTGCCGTGTCTGTTATTCGATAATAGGTATCATTTTACCCGTTTCCTTACTTAACAGTCTTGTAGATTCAGTTGAAAACATCATCATTTTGAAATTGCATAATCTTGCAAAATTCCACGAAATACAGCTTTGATAGTCGGTTTTTCTCTATCTTTTATGATGTTTTGCATAAATATTAGATGTTTGATTGACGGTTTTGTATATTTATCCCTCTCGTTTTTCGTGATTTCCGGGACTGATATTCTTTGTTTTGTCATTTCCGTAAAATCGTGCGGACTTTTATAAAACAGCGAATTTGTTTCTATCTGTTTGATAAACAGTTTATTGTCATACTCTTAATTCATTCTAAAGCCTTTCTTGTCCTTGTCCTTCACACGTTTGTCCAATGTCGGCGATATGTTTTTGTATTGTGTGGTGTAAATATTCGTTACTTCGATGATTTGGTATGATTACGCTATTCCAAACGCATACGGTTACGAAAAATTCCGTAACCGTGCAGAAATATCATTTGGTACGGTTACGGCCGTCACCGCAACCGTGCAGAAAAAAGTTCGTAACCGTACAGGATGAAATCCGTAACCGTGCAGAAAAAAATTCGTGACCGTATGCGTTTTGAAACGCGGAAATCCGGATTTTATAATACAAATTATCAAAAAATGCTACATGTTTATATGTAATATGCAGATAAACAGTTTGTTAGTTTGTTGTTTGAATGTAGTTTTCTTTATTTTTCAGAAAACGCCTGCTTTTACAGATTATTTGTGTACTGTTACGGATTATTTGTAACCTTATCCGTTTTTTGCTTTTCCCGTTCCGGATTGCCGTCTGATTTAAAAAAGCTTCAAATGTAGTGTAAAGAATATTCATCGTTTTGCTGTGGCTTGTTGTTCGGTTATTCCGGAGTGGCAAAGAGGTATGGCACAATAAAGGTTATGCGTAATAGGTTTCAGATAATTAATGGAAACTTTATTGGTTTTTATGATAAATATATTACAAGATTGTTTGCTACTTATTGACTGATTTCGTATAAAATGTTTTGAACTCATTGCTTCCTCTACCGGTATATCCCCATAAAATGAAAGGAAGATATTTTATAATGAGGCCGGATTTTTTCATTTAGTTGATTGAAATCTTCTATGACTGATTTTTCTTTAGATACGAGTTGCCTTTAGAATGAGAAAGACAAAATGTCGTGACCCGTTTATGGGTATTAGAAGATATCCATTTGAGATAACGTCGCAGTATATACAAATATAGAATGAATTATTATGTATTTAAAGACTAGTGCTTTAATGATAAGACGGGAAATATTTCTGAAGATTAATTTGGCTTTTTCAACATTCTTTAGTACTTTTGTCCCGTACTCTACTGTTCCTTTTTTTTCATGATAAGAGCAAATGCTTGTAATATCGTGATTAAGGTAAAGAAAAGCTTACACTAATCCTGAGAAAAGAGTTTGTGTTCAGATTTGACAGTGGTCTTGTGTGGGCCGGAGTGCTATATATTGTGAAAGGCGTTTACATGCGTCTTGTCTTAGATTTATCAGAATTCCGTAAATTCCATTTGGGCAAGATAAGGCAGCGGTAGATGTTCTTAGGGTGTGTTAATACCATCTCTTTATAGTGAGGTATTTTCTTCTTTATTTAATAAGATGAATGTACAAGATATGGAGATTGGAGTATAATCAACCTGGACTTCTGTGTTGCTCGTTTTACCAAATCGGGCAACACAGAAGTCTTGATAAGTGGGATGAGTAACGGGTACAGACTCTCGCGCTTTTTTCGTATATAGAAAATGTACTAACTAGATTTTAATTTGCGGTGAGAGTCGGCAGATATGGCGAAAAGAAATGCATTTGTCTCCGGATTGTCAGATAAATCCGGTCGGGCGAATGACTGGTAGATTAAGAAAATGTCACAACAAAGTTTAAAAAGAAAGTGGACACTGTGCTTGTTGCTTTGCTGGGGAATCGTGGCAGCCTATGCCCAGTCTGAACGCTTGCTGAAGTTTGAGATTACGACATTTCAGCAGGATCAGCAAGCTACTACAGCCACTTCAGAACAGTATGGGAAAAGGGATGCCAGCGGTTCGTGGTATGCCATTATTAAGTTCATGTCGGAAGATCCTACTGTGAAAATCGATAATCTCGATGCATTCACATTCGATTTTGGAAATATGAAACACATGACCGAAATACATGGTGACGAACTTTGGATTTATGTACAGAAGAACGCACGCACGGTGACTATCCGGCGCGACGGTTATGCTCCAATTAAGAAATGGGATTTGAAAACGACAATTAGAGAAGGAGCAACCTATGTTATGAAAATTACCTTCGACAAGGTGACGTGGAATGTGGAACGTTCCCTTAACAAACAACCTCTGCAAATACAGCTGGAGCCAAAAATTTCAGGGGCAGTGGTTAAATTGACGCGCGAGAATGAACGGACACCGATGGAAACCATGGTTACTGACCCTACGGGTAGTGTGGGGAGTATTCTGAAATTCGGTACGTATTTTTATGATGTAGAAGTTCCTAATTACAAAAAAGCATCGGGACGGGTGAAGCTTACCACTTCTGACAGTGTTCATGTGGAGACGGTGAAGCTGATTCCAAATTTTGGTTATCTTGAAATACAGGATCCCGGTAATGCCGCGGGAGCAAAAGTTTTTGTAAATGGTAAAGAAGTGGGTGTTGTGCCTTACAAGAGCGATACCAAGTGGGATTGCAACACGTATGAACTGTTACTGGTGAAGGAACTTTATAAAAGCTATACAACGAATTTTACCATCAATAGAGGTGAGACCACGGTGATTAAACCGCAGTTGGAGTCCAATTTTGCTGAAACTACATTGACGGTGGAGGGTAACGCTGACATATATATTGACGGGATACTTAAAGGTAAGGGCCGTTGGGCCGGTCCGTTAAAGGCTGGTACTTATTTGGTGGAATGTCGTAAGGCTAACCATCGTAAAACGCAGAAAGAAATCAATGTAGAAGTGGATGTAGCCAGTACTATCACTCTTCCGCCTCCTATACCTATAACAGGTTTCTTGTCGGTGAATTCTACACCTGTGGGCGCGCATATCAAGATTGATGGGAAAGATTATGGCGTAACGCCGAGAATTATTCAAGACTTGCTTATCGGTCAGCATAAAGTAGAGGTGTCTATGGATAACCGGAAAACAGAGGTGCGTGAGGTGAACATTGAGGAGGGTAAGGAAGAGCAACTGAGCGTGAATTTAAGTTCTACAGCACTGATTTCGTTCTCTAGTATGCCGAGAGGTGCTTCAGTACTGATAGACGGCACACTCGTAGGTACCACTCCGTTTACCAAAGAGATGGCTTCGGGTAATTATGAAATTAAGGGTAGGGCTTACGGTTACCGTCCTTATCATCGCAAGATGTATATCGATGTGGCTCATCCTGCTGTACATTTCAAAATGTCGCGTCAGCTGATGAAGAGAAACGCATTCTATGTTGGTGCGGACGGACAGTTCGGTGCATTGGCTGCTGTAGGTGGAACGATGGGCTTCTATGCCGGAAACGTAAATGTGGAAGGCTTTTATATGAAAGGTTTTGGAAAGGAAACTGTTTTTTGGAATTCTACGGGAGAAAACGTAGAAACTGATTTTTCGACAGAAGAAGGAAATAAGCCTTGGGCAGAAGAGGAACTTAAGATAAAGACTGTTGCGGGTGGTAGGTTCGGTTACGGCTTTATATTGGGTACACGTTTCCGTATGACTCCTCAACTCGGTTGCGTTTATGTAGAAGCTGAGGGAGATAAAGGAACTTCTGTATATGCGCTGTCAGGTACGGGCGGACTGCGTCTTGAGGTGGCTTGTACGTCGCACGTCGGTATTAGCGTGACACCGGAATACGCTTTTAAACTAGCTGAAGCTGACGGTTATAAATTGTTGTCGTCTGTGATACCGGCCATGAAGGATTGGAACACGGGATTCAATTGTAAAGTCGGGGTCTATTTCTTCTTTTAAAGACTTGAAAACGCACAAATGGTTATGAAACGAAAAAGAATTGTGAAATATTGGTTTGGATGCTTGGTGCTGTTGGGACTGACGGTGTCTTGTAATGACGAACTTTACATGGGTGGCGTTGGAGTTGTGCCTTCTACAAAGGCTTATTACTTATATGCGAATATATTAGGCTTTAATTTGCCCGATACCGTGGAGAGTCCGAGTATGTTTAATGTGGAATCTCAGAACGTGCCGTGGCGGCTGAATGTTGCTGACGAATGGCTTAAGATTACGCCGTCTGAGGGGAATGGAGAAGAATATACGACTCCTATCACTGTGAGAGCAGATATTAATCCCTCTACTTATTACCGTTATTCGGTGTTCAGTTTAGAGGCTGCTATGGATACATCGGTTTATAAATACAGTCAGCAGATTTGGGCGCAACAAGAGGGCAATACGGGTACGCGGTTAAGTGTGTCGTGTGAGAATCCTTTGTTGTTCAGAGGAGGCGCTTCGTCTGAGACTTTTACTGTGGAAACGAATGCGCCCAGATTCGATTTGCGTACAGATGCTAGTTGGATTAAGGCTGTGGCTTCGGGTAACGAAGTCACGGTTTCTGTGGAGGCTAATACTACAGAAGATGTGCGCGTGGGTTATGTCTATTTCGATGCTTATGAACAGTTGTGGAACAGCAATTCAGAGACAATTTCTTCTTTTTATTTAGAGGTCCGTCAAGAATCTCCGAAGTATTCCATTTCAGAAAGTAGTCTGACATTCCGCAATACGGCGGGTACGAAAACTGTTGACTTGGAATGTGATTTGGGGTGGACTGCTTCTACTACCGATTCTTGGATTCAAGTCAGTCCGCTTTCTGCTTCGGCAGGTGAGACAGAACTGACGGTAAGTGTGACGGAGAACGGTGGTATACAAGAACGTTCGGGAGCTGTTTATCTTCATGTGGACGGTGATTTTCTGATTGAGATACCTGTGAAGCAGTTGGGATTGTATATGGATATGACGGAAAGTCAGCTTGATTTTGAATCGGATGCATCTTCACAGAAGGTATCATTGTCAACAAATCTGTCGTTCTGGAACGTATTGGAGAAACCGTCCTGGGTAAGCGTATCACCGGAAAACGGCGGGGCCGGAGAGCATGCTCTTACGGTAAATGTCGAAGATAATCCGAATACCACAAAAAGAGAAGGACGTGTGATTGTGGGTAACCAAGGACTTTCTTTGGCCGATACTCTGTGGGTGACGCAGGAAGGCAAATGGTTTGGCTCGCTTGAAACGGTATTGCGGTTTGAAAACATAGCTTCGTCAACCCCACTGGAAATTCAGACCGATGGTGATTGGACGGTTACGGCTTCAGAGGAATGGATTACTGTTGTTCCGGCATCCGGACATGGTAATGGACAAGTAATGGTTAATGTAGAAGGTAATGAGACCGATAATGAACGTACTGGCTTACTCTCAGTAGCAGTGGGTGGTACCGTGAAATATGTAAATGTGGTGCAGAAAGGACGTTATTTTACCATTGACAAGGGAGCATCAGCCTCTTTACCTTCAAAAGGCGGAACTATAGAATTGGGTATTGCTACCAATCAGACATGGACTGCCGCAGTGAAGAACCAGTCTTCATGGTTGGCGCTTTCCGCTACGCAGGGGGAGGGTAATGCTAAGTTGGTGATTTCTGCTCAAGATAACCCCAGTCTGGAAAGTCGGACGGATACCATTGTATTTACACCTGCGAATAAGCAAGGGGTGAAATTAGCCGTCAAGCAAGCCGGTCGTTATTTGAAAACTGATGCGCAGACCGTGTCATTCTTCTATAGAGGTGGAACATCTGCTCCGGTGACGGTGTCTACCGATGGAACGTTCCGTGTAGAAAAATCTACAGGTGCAGATTGGTTGGTTGTAGCAACAAATAATAACCTGATTATGTTTACAGCCGAGCCATATAGTGGTAACGATAAGCGTACAGCCAACGTGTCGGTTTACCTTACAGGTTTGTCTGGCGAAGTTACCGAAGCGAAAATAGTGGACATTGTGGTAACGCAGTATTCTAAGAATACCCAGTTTGTGCGTGATGACTATGGCGAGGATGTTCGTTTGGATGTGATTTATAAAGATGGTGCCGTGATTGTCCGTTCAGATTATGGCAAGGATAATGATTTGGCTCCTGCTCCCAATACTTCGGGAGAGATCAGCCGTGATGATTACGGAACGGATAAAGATTTGTCATCTGCACCTGAAACGTCAGGGGAAATAAGCCGTGAAGATTATGGAGAAGACCAGAATCTGGAACAATAGGTCAAAGGCGTAAAATAAGAATTAAGAATGAAAAAAACAGAAGATAAAATGAAAACAATGAAAAAAAGGATGAGCCGAATCTTTGGGCTTTTGATCATAGGAGCAGCTTTGATGACCGGAGTATCGTGTAGTAACGATATTGAAGGACTTATGGAGCAGCCGGGAGTGACTGAGGAAGTGGAACATACGGCTGTTATGCATCTGACGGGCGGATTGCAGTCTTATACCCAAAAGCGTGCGACTTCAACAGTTTGGAACGAGGGGGACATTATTTACCTGCGTTTCTATCGGGCAGATGAGAAAACTGTAGTGTGCGGTAAGGCGGTATATAACGCTACTTCATCTGTGTGGAATATCAGCTATTACGGTAATTTGGACACGGGTAGCACATTGAAGTGTGAAGTTTTCTATTTTGTCGATGCTACGGCCACAGATAATTATAATGTAACCATGACTCCCATGAGCTGTGCTTATGTGGATGACAATGGAACCTACATTGTCGACGGCGGAGAACTCTATGTAAACGCAGTCCTGACACCCAAGACCGCACGTATGCATATCAAAGGAGAAACGGATAAGACAATTTCAATTTCTGGATTGGTTTACAACACTTCGTTCAATTTGAAGGATAATGTGTTTACGACAGCTACAGATGAGATAAGTACGCAGTTTGAGGCTGATGGCTATACACCTTATATATATTGCTCTTTGGGCCTATCAAACACGATTACGCTTGACGACCTTTATTGTAAGTATACCAAGTCTTTCGATCCGGACAAGTTCGCGGCCGGAGAGAGTGGTTACATGATAATGCCGTCTCAAGTGGAGAATAAGGGTTGGGAAGCTAACTATTATTATCCCGATAATGCAGTGGATTTGGGGTTGAGTGTGCGTTGGTCTTCCATGAATATGGGAGCTTCTGACCAATATGACGATGGTATATTCACTTCCTGGGGAGATGCTTATGGTACGAATACGTCTACCAGCAGTTCTTATAATAGTGATGTACATGAAATAGCAGGAAATCCGATGTATGATATTGCCACCTGTTCTTGGAACGAGCGTTGGCGGATTCCGACACAGGAACAATGGCAGGAGTTGATGGATAAATGTACTTGGGTGTATGCTTATGATTCAGGAAAGAAAGTTTATGGTTATACGGTAACGGCCAAGAATGGAAACTCAATTTATCTGCCTATGTATGCAAACTTGAATGGTACAGAAGTTCCATCGGGCGTATCATCTACTTATGCTTACTATTGGACGGCCACTGAAGGCTATAATGAGTACAAAGCCTATAGTTTTTATTTAAGTACAAGCAGTCTGGAATTCAGTAGTAATAATAATAAATCTGTTCGGATGCTTATCCGTCCGGTTCTTATAAAATAAGCTTAAACAGGATGAAGCAAATCAGGAATAATAAGCCGTAAGGCGTAAAATCAAAGGATCAAGAACGAAAAAAATGGAAAATAAAATGAAGACATTGAAAGACAAAATGAGCCGATTCTTTGGGCTTTTGATCATAGGAGCAGCCTTGATGACCGGAGTATCGTGTAGTAACGATATTGAAGGGCTTATGGAACAGCCGGGAGTGGCAGAAGAGACGGAACATACGGCTGTTATGCATCTGACAGGTGGATTACATTCTTATACTCAGAAACGTGAGACTTCAACAGAATGGAATGATGGAGACATTATTTATCTGCGTTTTTATCAGGCAGATGAGAAGACTGTAGTGTGTGGTAAGGCGGTCTATAATGCTTCTTCTTCAGTGTGGAATATCAGCTATTACGGTAACCTGGACACTGGCAATGCTTTGAAGTGTGAAGCTTTCTATTTTGTCAATGCTACGGCCACAGATAATTATAATGTGATCATGACTCCCATGAGCTGTGCTTATGTGGATGATAATGGAACTTACATTGTCGACGGCGGAGAACTCTATGTAAGCGCAGTGCTGTCACCCAAGACCGCACGTATGCATATCAAAGGAGAAACGGATAAGACAGTTTCTATTTCAGGAGTAGTTTACAACACTTCGTTCAATTTGAAAGACAATGTGTTTACGACGTCTGAAAATGAGATAAGTACACTGTTTGAGGCGGATGGTTATACACCTTATATCTATTGCTCGTTGGGGGCCTCTAATGTGATTACGCTCGACGATCTTTATTATAAGTATACCAAATCTTTCGATCCCGCTATGTTTACGGCCGGTGAGAGTGGTTACATGATAATGCCGTCTCAAGTGGAGAACAAAGGGTGGGAGTCCACTCTTTATTATCCGGAGAATGCGGTGGATATGGGACTGAGTGTGCGTTGGTCTTCCATGAATGTAGGAGCGTTAAATCAATATGACGATGGTATCTATACTTCTTGGGGAGATGCTTATGGTACGAACAAGTCTACCAGCAGCTCTTATAATAGTGATGTACATCAAATAGCAGGAAATCCGATGTATGATATTGCCACCTGTTCTTGGAACGAGCGTTGGCAGATTCCTACACAGGAACAATGGCAGGAGTTAATAGATAAATGTACTTGGGTGTATGCTTATGATTCTGAAAAGAAAGTTTATGGTTATACGGTAACGGCCGAGAATGGAAACTCTATTTATCTGCCCATGTATAGTTATGTGCAAGGTTCGAATGTTCCATCTGGATCATCATCTTCAAGTGGTTATTATTGGTCTGCTACAGAGTATCTTGGTAGTGACTATAGTGCTTATTACTTAAACTTAGGTACAGGAAACAGTCACTCTGTCAATTCGTCGAAGAGTAAATATTATCGGATGCTTATCCGTCCGGTCCTTGTAAAATAAATCAGGATATGATGAAACGACGAATAATTAGTTTGTGGTTGTTCCTGTGGGTACTTTGTTCTGTGTCCGAAGCTCAAAACTGGGATTATATCCGTTCGTCCGGTGAATATTATTACGGTTCAGGTACCGGTAAAACAGAGGCTGAGGCCGATAAGGCCGCACTGAATGACTTGGTACAGATGATTGCCACACATGTATCGAGCGACTTCCAGATGGAGACCGATGAAACCCAAACCAACGGGAACATTGATCATAAGACCTATGTGAGAAAATGTGTGAGCACTTATTCTTCTTCTGCCTTGACCAATGTGGAAAAGTGGACGGAGGGAAAAGAACCGGAGATTGTAGTGCGACGTTATATGCTACGTTCGGAGTTAGACAAAATCTACGAGAAACGTAAAGAGAAGATACGTGATATGGTAGCCATTGCCGATGGGGCGTTGGAGAAGGCCAAAGTGGATATGGCCTTGCAGTACTATTATTGGGCTTATTCTTTGACACGTTCTCTGCAACATCCTACAGAAGCGAAGGATGAGGCCGGTCATAGTCTGGTAACGTTGCTTCCGGTGAAGATACGTAGTATATTGGAAGATATCAGTGTGACTTTTGATAAACGTGAAGGAGATTGTGTAGATTTAATCTTCAAATACAAAGATCGTCCTGTGTCGGGGTTGGATTTTCTTTATTCCGACGGACGTGAAGAGTGTGATGGCTCGGCGAAGGACGGGTGTGGTATGTTGGAGATGATACCAGGTTATGAAACTGAGTTTTATCATCTAGACATTGAATATGAATATAAAAATCTGGCGCGTGGAGATGATGAGTTGCAGGCCGTGTTGGATGTCGTGGAAAAGACTCCTTTTCCCGAAGCATCAGTGAGTGTGAAAGGTCGGTCTGCGCAAGGAACTTCGGTTGCTTCTGTTGGCACGGCACGTCCGGCTACAGGAAGTGTGGGTTCTGTAGAAAATACTACGGCAGGTCCTTCGCCTACTCAGACAGTGGATGACGATGCCGCGTATTGTGAAACGATGGAAAAGGTTTTGGCAGCTGTTAAGTCACGCAACTACGTCAAGGCGAGTTCATGTTTTACGCTTGAAGGGCTGGATGTGTATAACAAACTGATTTCTTATGGTACTGGACGTGTGGTTGGCCAACCCAATATGGTGTATTATCGTAGCAGTAAAGGACAGGTAGTTGCACGTGGATTACAGATGTCATTTTCGTTTATGAGTGGTAAGCGAAAAAAGACGTTTGTCGAAGATGTTGTATTTACATTCAATTCGGACAAGAAAATCTCCAATGTAGCGTTCGGATTAGGAAAAGTTGCAGAGGCGGATATCCTGAATCGTTATGCGCCAGGATGGAAAGATGAAACCCGCGAATTGATTATGGAGTTTCTGGAAAACTATAAGACGGCTTATTGCCTGAAACGTCTGGATTATATTCGTGACATTTTTGCCGATGATGCTGTCATCATTGTAGGTAATATTGTAAAACGTAACCTTGCGAAAGTATCATCAGAACGTGCCATTTCTCTTGAAGGGCAGGATATTATCAAATATAACCGTTATGACAAGGATACTTATTTGGCTAATTTGGCCCGTTCGTTCAAATTGAATGAATTCATAAATTTGCGTTTTACGAACAATGATGTGCAGTGGTTGGAAAAGTATGAGGATGCGGAAATTTACGGAATACAGATTGGTCAGGAATACACTTCTTCCCGATACGCGGACAAGGGTTATCTGTTTCTTTTGGTAGATATGACCGATCATGATGCACCGCAAATTAAAGTGCGTACGTGGCAACCCAATGAGGTTTCGATGTCGAAAATATTCAGTGCAGGTGATTTTTATAACGAATAACACTATTCATTTTTAAAAAAAGAGTATTATGAAAAAGATTATGGTATTGTTGGCCGTGGCGTTTATGACGGCATCGGCAGGTTACGCACAAAGTGCGATAGAATTGGCTAAGCAGCAACGTGAATTGAATAAGGTGAACATGGATATGCTGAATATGAAACCATCTAAAGATGCGAAAAAACAAGCAAAACAAAGAGCTAAGGATGGTTGGGAAGTGCCGGCCGGCAGTTTATCCATGGCCAATCAATTTACCCGTGCACAACTTATGAGACAGGAACTGATGGCAAACGACGCAGGAGAACCTGTGGCACGTTACATACTTCATGAAGCTACCGTAACATCCGGTTCGGAATCAGTCGGTTACTCATCTGCACGTGCACAGTGCCAGGCTGAGATTGCCAGTATGTTGCAGACTAAAATAGCTGCGGCTATAAAGCGTAAGCAAGATAATGCCCAAAATTCGGCCATTGATGCAACAACAGTGGATAAATTCCATGAGCGTGGAAAGTCGATAACAGAAGCTACTTTGTCTATGATGACTCCTGTGGTGCATATTTACCGTGTATTGCCGAATAACAATTATCAGGTACAGGTAACCATCGCTTATGATAAAAAAGTAATGAAAGATCAGATGAAGCGCCAATTGGCTAAGGAGCTTGAAGCGGAAGGCGACGAGCTGGACAAAGAGCTGGGTGACGTTGTAGATGAGGTATTAAGCGAAGAATTTCAATAAAATAACAAAATTATGAAGAGGGCACTTATCGTATTGGGCATGACATTGTGCTTCTTCGGACAGGTTCAGGCTCAGAATGATGATTTTGGAGATGACTTTGAGAAGGATTTTGAATCTTTCCGCCGAGCCATTAACAAAGACTTTGAGAACTTCCGTAAGGAAATTAACAAAGACTATGCCGAGTTCTTGAAGAATCCGTGGGAAGAGTTTACGGAAAAGAAACCGCTTGTTATTCCCAAAGAAGATGCTGTGCCCCCTGTGATTTATCCCGAGGAGGACAGGGATAAACCTTTTCCTGCTCCAGAACCACTGCCTTATGATGTGGTAATTCCTGTTCCTAAGCCTACTCCGCAACCCAAACCTGTGGAACCCATTAAGGAAAACCGGAATCCTGTGCCGAAAGTGGATTTTTCATGGTTGGGTACGAGTATGAGCGTACGTTTTAATACCTCAACCGCCGGAGCGTTGAATGGAGCAGGAGAACAAGACGTAGCCGAATGGTGGTTGGCGTTTTCAAGCGTTGTGGATACGGATAATTTAGTCTATGATTGCCTGAAACTGCGCCAAGATTATAGTTTGTGTGACTGGGCTTATCTGGAGATGTTGCATGCCTTGTCTGAAGAGGTGTATGGCAAGGAGTCTAATCGTGCTACTTTGCTGATGGCTTATCTGTTTTGTCAATCTGGCTATAAGATGCGTTTGGCATCTGATGGCGCGGATAAACTATACATGCTTTTCGCATCGCGTCATCACATCTATGATTTGCCCCGTTTTGTTGTGGATGGTGAGACTTACTATCCTTTTGGGGAATGTCCGTCCAGCCTTTATATAAGTAACGGTGCGTTTCCTGGAGAGCAGAGCCTTTCTTTATGGCTGTCTTCTACTCCCAAGGTGGCTTTGTCTGCCACCTCATTAAAAACCCGTCAGTCTGAACGTTACCCTGATGTGAAAATTACATTATCATCGAATAAAAATCTAATGGATTTCTATTCCTCTTATCCAACTTCAATGGTAGGAGATAATGTAGTGAGTCGTTGGGCTATGTATGCCAATACGCCAATGAGTGAGGATGTGAAGCGTCAGATATATCCGGATTTGAAAGCAGCAATAAACGGATGCGACCAGTTGACGGCTGTAAATAAACTGTTGAATTTTGTGCAGACAGGGTTCGAATATGAGTATGATGACAAGGTATGGGGAGATGACCGGGCTTTCTTTGCGGAGGAATCCCTTTATTATCCTTATTGTGACTGTGAGGATCGTAGCATTTTGTTTACTCGTTTGGTACGTGATTTATTAGGGCTTCGTTGTATCCTGATTTATTATCCGGGACATTTAGCTTCTGCAGTGGAATTTTCTCAATCAAATACCGTAGCGGGAGATTATATTTCATTGAAAGGACATAAATTCGTAATAGCCGATGCTACTTTTATTGGTGCGCCGGTGGGTAAGACAATGTATGGTATGGATAATCAGACTGCTAAGGTTATTTTGTTGGAATAATAGTAGGATTCTATTTATATAAGAGAGGAAGAAAGTTCCTGTTTTATATCGATTTGCGCTCAATGGTTCTAATCAACTTTTGGGCGCAAATCATTTTTAGGCAACATCTTTTATTTTATTAGCTGCCAAGTGAAAACAAAAAAGGAGAGGTTGTTGCCGGGGCATTTTAATCCGATAGTGACAAACAGATATCAATCAATTATCTTCTTTGCAATCAGACTGAAAATAATTCACTACTTTTGTTCGTGAAGATGCATCCCGAAAAAATATAAAGCGACAAAAACTGATTGATAAATATAAGGCGCACAATGTGAGATTAATATTTGCGGTTTCGCCGTCCCTGTATAGGGAAAATATAGAGGATTACAAACCGGCAGTCGAGCTGGCCCGACAGAATAACGTTCCGTTTGTATTCGAAGGGGATAACTCGCTTTTCGTGGGCAAGAGCAATTTATTTAAAGATCTTTCTTATTCAAATGATTCCGGTACGAAACTTTATACCGAATATATGGTTCGGAAACTGAAAGTCGATAAATCAGAATTTACGGTTTCTGAAAGATAGTAGACTGACTTTTTTTAGTGTTCGATAATGTGCATGTAGAATAAAGGTTATTTATTCTTCATTACCGGTATGACGCGTTTTATCCAATAGATGAATGTCAGCAATGCCAGCAGACCTCCGACATATCCTATGACGGAGAGGGAAAAATGTGTGTAGACAGCGCCGCCTATGTAAGTGCCGCAAGCAATGCCGAGGTTGGTCAGGCCGGAAAAGATAGATGTGGACACGGCTGTGGCGTCAAGTGGGGAACAGTTGATGGTTTCGGCCTGAAGGGTTACATTAGAGGCAGTAAAGGTCATGCCCCAGATGGCACATAACAGAATGATAGTAACGCTATGGAAAGAGGCTGCGTGGAGCAACAGCAGACAGCCGCAGAGACCGAGAATGGCGACACTCATGAACCGGAAAGGATTGGAAGAATAGAATTTACTGAAACACAGACTGCCCAGTATGCCCATACCTCCGAAAATCATTAATGTGGCTGTAATCCAGTTGTCCTGCATGCCGGCTATCTGTTTCAGGAACGGTTCTATGTAACTGTAACCGGCGTAGTATGAGGTGGCAATAACAAAGGCCAGGACAAACAGACGTGATAATGCCGGCAGTCTGAATAGAATGGGGAGTTTATTGAGCGAGAAGTTGCCGCGGCTGGGTACTGTGGGTAATACGGACAAAAGATAGATGATCAGGGCAAAGGCGAAGATACCAATGTAAAGGAAGGTCATGCGCCAGCCTACGTGCAGGCCGATTATTCGTCCGATAGGGAGACCGAAGATCATGGCAATAGAGGTTCCGGTGGCAATCATACTCAGTGCCACGTTCTTGAAGGGAGTGGGTACCGTGCGTACGGCCAGTGGTGCTACGATGGACCAGAATATGGCGTGTGCACATGCCACGCCTATTCTTGAAATCATGAGCATGATGTAGCTTGTTGACATGGCCGATGAAATCTGAAAAACGGCAAAGACCAGAATCACAAAAGAAATGAGTTTCTTCAGTTCGAATCTGGACACAAGAATCATCAGAGGCAGAGAAAGTAGCATGACGGCAAAGGCGTATACGGATATGAGCATTCCGGCTTTTGTATCGGTTACGGCAAAGTCGCGAGCAATGTCTGTAAGTAATCCGATGGGAATGAATTCGGAAGTGTTGAATATAAAAGCTGAACATGTCAGTCCGATAAGCGCCAACCAGTTTCTTACAGTCATTTTGTATTCCATTTTCGTATTGTCTTTTTGCTTTTGTCTATTGGATAACAAAAAATCCCGATTCGGTTAAGAATCAGGATTTTAAAATTTTAAAAGTGGTGCCACCAGGAATCGAACCGGGGACACAAGGATTTTCAGTCCTTTGCTCTACCAACTGAGCTATGGCACCGTTGTTTCTTGTTTGCGAGTGCAAAGGTAGGTGAAAAAAATGAAACTACAAAATTTTTAAGAAAAAGTTGTGTTTTATTTTTTAGTTTCCAAAAAAAGATGTACCTTTGCACCGCAATCGGAAAGTAGCGCAGTTGGTAGCGCACTACGTTCGGGACGTAGGGGTCGGGCGTTCGAGTCGCCTCTTTCCGACAAAAAGCGATGAGCAGAAATGTTCATCGCTTTTTTTGTATGTCTGTGACTTGAATTCTTGCAGTTGATTGTGGATTTGTATTGTTAATCGGGTTACCGTATAATAATGTATATTTTTTCAGGTTCCGGTTTTGAGATGTGTGGTGTGTGTTATCGACAGGATATGAAAAAGGCCGCTATCGTAAGCTTATGGACGATAGCGGCCTTTGATTTGATTATGGTCTGAATGGGGTTACTTCATGACTTTCTTTCCGTTGACGATGTATACGCCTTTAGGAAGATTGTCTAAAGCCTGGCTTTCTTTAACACCGTATTTTAAAGTAATGCCTGAAAGGTTAGATACGTTAACCAACTTGTCAACATCTGCAATTTCTTCGACGGATGTCGGTTTGCCGTTGATGTTGATGTATAGTTTGTTGATGGCATCAGTACCTTCACCACTCAGTGTGATGTATGCACGGTAGCCTTTGAGGTCGGTATCCTGTGAAACGCGGTTGAAGGCATCCTCGCTGATGTTGAAGTGATCCTGTCCGAGTACAATTGGTGAGTAGGTGCCTTGCATGCTGACGTTGTCTATGTTCATGGCTACAGGTGCTGCAGTCTTGATTAATGCGTCTTTGAAGAGCATGCTGCCGGCAGCATTGTTAACCTTTACCAGATAGGGAACACCTGCTGTAATGGTTGTAGCATCGGTAAAGTTGAGAGTGATGCCCTGCTCGTCGCTGATGACTTCGCTAAGCTGTTTGATATCAGCAAAGTTTGCGGCTACATCTTCAGCAGTCATGTCGAAAGGTACACAATAGGTGTCCCACTGGTCGTTGCTGTTAAAGCTGCGAACCAATTCAACGTCTGTCAGTGTGTTGCCGGTTTCAGCGAAAGCTACGTTCTCGTCGAGAGTTTTTACAGGACGATCTACACTGTAAAGTCTGAAGTTATCAATTTTGTACCAAGTCTGATCCTGTGCGCCATCGGTGGTTACACCAATCTTAACCGGCGTGTCGTCGTTTTCAATGTAAAATTCCAAAGTGATAGTTTGCAACGGTTCGTTGTCGGTGCTACCGAATGTCATAACCTGGTCTTTAAACAAGGCAGAGGCTTCGTTGGCAAACAAACGCTGGTTGCCGACACGCATTTTAGTTCCCTGATTGGTTGCCTGCATATCTACGGTCAGTTCGTAGTGGCCTGCCGGCAGAGTGATGGTCTGGCTGATTTCTGCATTCTTACCGGTGTTGCTGTCCCACACACCAAAGATGTATTCACCTTCTGTAGCTGCCGGATCTCCGTTACCACCGCCTTTGTTGACACCCCACCATGTGGTGTTGCAGTTTGCAGTCCACCCTTTAGGTGCTTTGGCTGACAATGTGCTGCCGTCTTCTTCGAAACTTGGGTTCTGAATCAGGTTGGTCAGTTCGTTGCGTGTAACAGCCTCTACTTCGTCTTTCAGATTGATGCTGATGGCTTCTCCGGTATATTCCACTGTAGCATGATAGCGTGTTTCGTGGAGATCGCCAGTGCCACGGCGGGTAGATACCTTGCAGATGTTGAAGGTGCGTGTCTTAAGCATATTGTCGAAATTGCCGTTGCGAGCACCGATGGTCAAAGTCTGGGTAGCTTCGTCCCATGTGAAAGGAATTTCTGTGTATTCTCCCTTTTCATAGTCGTAGCCGTCGTTGTTGTCTTCGTAGAGCGTGAAACTGCCGTCTGCACCCGGATAAACGCGGATTTCGAGGTTATCCCAAGGTTTCTCGGTAGAGTACTGTACGTCAGGTCCCCAAGGCATAATGCTTCCGGCCTTAACAAAGAGCGGGAGTTCGTCTGAGTGTCCTTTGTTAACGATGGTCCGGCCTCCGTCGAGTGTCTCGCCTGTCCAGAAGTTAATCCACTTGCAATCTGCAGGCAGATAAACGTTGCGCTGGCTGTTACCCTCTGTAACTACGGGAGCTACAAGGAAGGCTTCGCCGAACATGTATTCATCGGTAATGTCATAACCGTTCTTGTCGTTATTGAATGCGATAGGCAATGCGCGCATAAAGGTCTTGTTGTTTTTGCATACCTGCCATGCGGTGCTGTATAAATAAGGTAACATGCGGTAACGCATCTTGACGTATTTCAGAATCTGGTCGTAATCGCCCTTACCGTCGTTCTCAGAACCGAACTGGTAAATCTCGCGCGGAGTACCGGTACCGTGGAAACGCATCATCGGACTGAAAGCGCCGAACTGTGTCCAACGGAGGTAAAGCTGACGCCAGGACGCATCGTTGACACCGTTAGGATAGTTCCATGTGAAGAAACCGCCTATATCGCTGTTCCAGTATGGAATACCACATACAGAGAGGTTGCAGGCTGCCGGAATCTGTTTAGCGAAGTTTTCCCAGCTGGAAGTGACGTCGCCACTCCATGTATTAGCACCGTAACGCTGCTGGCCGGCGAATGCTGAACGGGTAAGAATAGCTACACGTTTTCCGGCGAGGTATGCATCATTGGCAGCTTCGGCTGCACGGTGATGTTCGTAAACACCGCCAACGTGTGCCAGAGGGAAGGCGTTGCGGACACTGCGCCATGTCTTGCCGTCTTCGGTAATATAGTCGAAGTCGTTGGCATTAGTCTGATAGTAATCAGGTTCGGATGAGTCCATCCAGTAAGCGTCGATGCCTTTACTTATAAGACCGTTGTACAGATAATCCCAATAGATGTCACGTGCATTTTTACCATAAACGTCATAAGGACGTACGCCTTTACCGCTTGGGTAAGTTTCAACCGGGATAAGACGGCCCAGTTCGTTCAGAGTTTTGAAAGGTTTGGTTTCCGGTCCGAAATTTGCCCAAATGGAAATCATCAGTTTGGCATTGTTGTCGTGGATAGACTTAATCATCTCTTCATGATTAGAGAATGTGGGGTTAAGGAACTCTAAAGCGTTCCAATGGTAATCATCGCCCCAGTATTGCCAGTCTTGTACAACGCAATCCAAAGGTACGCCAAGTTCACGGTACTTCTTAACTACACCCATGGTTTCGTCTGCACTGGTGTAACGTTCCTTACTTTGGTAAAGTCCGAAGTTCCAAAGGGCTGGCATCGGGCTTTTTCCAGTCAGTTCGCGCATCTGGCTCAACACTTCGTCGCTGTTTTCGCCACAAAGTACATAGTAATCGATGGAAGTACCTGTAGACTGGAAACTGGTACCATCAGAATTATCGGTGAAAGTTGTCGGTGAATAATTATCCCAGAACAAAGCATAGTTTTTGCTTGACTGGAAATATGGAATGCTGACCTTCATATTTTCCTGATGCAGATAGATGGTTTGACCGCGATAGTTGAGGTTACCATCCTGTATTTGTCCAAGTCCGAAGATTGCTTCATCTTCGTCCAAAACAAAACTGTGCATAATCTGGTACTTGTCGTACGCATTGTCCTTGTAGGGAAGGAATTTTGTACTGTTTTCCTTTTCCTTGATGAGCGGAGTGGCGTCGGCACGCTGCACTTCAACCTGACCGGTGGTCAGATGATAAAGGATGTTAACCTTGGCTGTGCTGACAGTTACAACAGAACCATCGTCGGTAGCTTCGAAGCTTACGGCATCGGATGGTTGTTGAATGACGCAAAGGCTTTCTTTGTTGATATTCTCATCGTATGATTTATAGACGCGTACAACATCCTCGCCATACAGCATGACATAGATGTGCATGTCATTGAGGGTGGCATGTATACCATTGGCAGTCTTTTCGTAGCTGTAAGCGTATACGCTTTGGCTAAAGGCGTCGATGGCTGCGTTAAGGGTATTTAAACTTTCATATGCTGTTGCATAATCGGTCGTACCGAGTGTAGCAGATGTTTCCTTTGCTGTGTTGACAGCCTCTTGCAGTGTGGTTTTGCTTTCAGACTCGATGGCTTTTTCGAGTAATGCCTCGGCTTCTGTAATGCGGTTGTCAAGTAAACCTTTGATCTCGGTGGTCAGACTTTCTTCTGTATAGTTCAGTGTGCTGAGCAGAACGGGATAGTGGGCTGCAGCCTCATAAGGTGCATAATAAGCTATGTTGCTAATGGTTGATTTACCACTTGAACCGGCAGTCATACCCATAGCCTGGAAAAATTCAGCGCCTTGTGCAGTGATGAAAATGGTTGGACTTGTGAAATCCATACCTTTGCTCAAGGTTGCATCGTTTTTGATGTTCCACAACATAAGGGTTGTGCCGTCGGTGTTTGTTACGGTGTAGTTGGGTTCACTGCCCGGATAGCTATTGATGCCGTTGAACCACCAGATGTTGCTTTGGGTTTTGTCGAGAACCAGGTCACTGCCTTGTACAAGGAACCATTCCTGGGTGTTGTTGATGTAGTATTTGCCATCTTTCTGATGGTCCATCTGAAAGGCAATGTTCATGTTGCCGGCAGCTGTGATAGTGAAAGTATTGGCATCATCATCATAGCTGAATGCGGATTGTGGCGCACGTTTGTCATCTGTTGACACATAGTCGCGACAATTAAACTTGTACGTTTCCTGTGCTAAGAGTACACTTGTGGCCAGACTCATCAGCCCAAGGGTCATGCCCCTGAGACAGAGATGTTTTTTGTAGGTTAAGTGTTTCATGAATACGTTATGTATTAGATGTTTAATAATAAGGTCTGAGGGCGATACGCAATGTATCGCCTCAGAGTAGTTTAAAAAATTGAAATCTAGAATTTAACAGTCTGCATCTTACCGTTGTATTTGACGGTCTTGTCTGGGTTGGTAATCTCTTTGTTACCGGAAGGAGACTGACTGTCGACGACAGTGATGCGGAACTTACGTGACTTGAGCATGCCTTTGTATTTGCCTTCGCGGGCTGCAATGGTCAGGGTACGGTCTTTGTCGTTCCATGAGAACTTAATCAAGCTGAAGGCGCCGTTTTCGTAATTATAGTTGTCGCCTTCGTCTTCATAAAGCGTGAACGTACCATCAGCACCCGGATAGATACGGATTTCGAGATTGTCCCATTTCTTTTCGGCCGCATACTGTACGTCGGGACCGAATGGCATGATGGCACCAGCTTTTACGAATACCGGCATGATGTTGATGGGGCAAGCCATGGTAACTGTCTGGCCGCCATTGAATGTCTTGTTAGTCCAGAAGTCATACCAAGTAGTACCCTGTGGCAGATAAACCTGAACGTTTTCTGAAGCTTTGGCTATGTCATCATATTTGGCGTGGCCTTTCTTGTTATGATAATAGGTATAGAGAGAATCTGTTACCGGCATAACGAGGAGACTGTGGCCAAACATGTATTCGTTGTCGAGCTGCAATGCCTTGCGGTCTTTGGGGAAATCCATGACAAACGGACGCATAATGCTTCCCTGACGCTGAGTAACCTCGCCGTTGAGACTGTAGATGTAAGGCAAGAGACGGTAGCGCAGTTTGATGAAATCTTTCTGGACATCGAAGGCCCATTCGCCCGGTTTACCGAACTTGTAGATTTCAGACTCCATCGGTGAAGAGCAGTGGTTACGCATCAAAGGTTGGAAACATCCCCACTGCATCCAGCGGACTTGCAGTTCCTTCATAGCGACATCATTCCAGTCATTATTGTATTCCCAACCAAAGAAACCGCCTATATCGGTATTCCAATAAGGAATTCCACAGAGTGTGTAGTTCAGACCGGCTGCGATTTGTTTACGCATGACACTCCACTGTGATGAAACGTCGCCACTCCAGCAGAATGAGCCGTAATGCTGCTGTCCGAAGTATGATGAACGTGTCATAAGGAAAAGACGTTTCTGTTCTGATAATGCACGCTGCTGTTCGTAAATTCCTTTGTTGGACATTAAGGGATAGGCGTTATGCACACTACGGAATGTACCGTCGGGTGTCATGAAGTCTAATTGGGAGTCTTTTCTGTCAAAGTGGTCGGGCTCTGTTGCGTCTGTCCACCATGCATCAATACCCATATCGTAGAGATGACGGAGATATTTCCAATAGATTTCACGAGCTTTAGGATTGAATGGATCGTATGGGTGTACGCCTGCTTTTCTTGGCCATGTCTCGATAGGAATCAAGGCGTTGATATCTTTCAGTTCTTTATATTGGTCTGTCCAGGGACCGAAACTTGGCCATACGGAGATCATCAAATGAGCATTGTTTTTATGAACGTATTCCACCATTTCTTCGGGTGATTTGATACGTGGTTCGGCAAACTTCGCATTAGGATTTTCACCGTTGGGCAGGTAACGCATCCATTCCGGATCACCGAGCTTGTTGATGTAACGTGGGTTCATGAATTTCATGGCGTTCCAGTTAGAATCGCACCCCCAGTATTGCCAGTCTTGAACAATACCGTCGAGAGGAACCTCAAGTTCGCGATGACGGTCCAATACTTCGCAAAGCTCATCGCTGCTCTTGTATCGCTCGCGGCACTGCCAGTAACCCATGGTCCAAAGCGGGAACATCGGAGCCTGACCGGTTAATTCGCGGATGCCGGCAATCACGCCATCCTGAGTTCCGTTTTTATAAATGAAATAATAGTCGCTCATTAAACCGGTTTCGCTGTTGAAGCTGGTTTCTTGAGGTGTGTCGGAAAATGTTGTAGGTGATGGATTGTCCCAATATAAGCCGTATCCTTTTTCTGAAGTGATGTATGGGATACAAACCTTGGTATTTTCATTGAACAGGTATAAATCCTGGTTACGCTGATTCATTTTTCCGCCCTGTTGTTGACCGAGACCATAGATGATTTCATCCTTGTCGAGCATAAAGCGTTGGCTAACCTTGTAGCTGTCGTTTGGACCGTCTTTCCGCGGAGTGAAATTGGCACCATATTCTTTTTCCTGTAGCAGAAGATTGCCTTTCAAGTCGTAATATGAGATTTTTCCGGTTTGTTTGTTGACTCTTACTTCCATTGAGGAGGTCTTCATAGACAACTCGTTGTCTTTATCCGTATATTGGATGTTGACCTGCTCCGGAGTCTTTACGACCGGATAGCTTTTCTTTTCCGGACGGGTTGATGCCGGATATTTCATCACACGTACAATATCAGGGGTATAGAAAACAACTTCTTGTGAAAGTCCCTGATTGTTGATTTTGTTTACCGCGCCTTGCGATGTTTTTGAAGCTTGCTGTGCTATTGATGCGCCACAAATCAAACTGCATAAAACTGTCAGAAAGGTTTTTCTCATGACTGATTAGATTTTAGTATTATAATTAAATTTTTGATGTTGCAAATTTAATTACGATAATCCAATATTCATGAAAATAAGGTTGAAACGAATGGTAACTATGTTGATTCTTGTTTTTACATTCCTCTTTTTACCGCTTTTATGGCTTGTTTTTCTGTTGTCGGGCATATTCTGAGGGTTTGCATCCGTATTCTTCGAAAAAGCATTTGCTCAGATAGCTGGCAGAACTGAATCCGACCTGCTCGGCTATCTCGCTGATGCTGAGCTCGCCTTCGCATAGGAGATCGGCAGCCCGTTTCAATCTGATGCTGCGGATGAAAAGGCTGGGAGATTTGTCTAAAAGGTTTGTCAATTTTTTATAAAGCCCGGTACGTTCCATGCATAGGTCTTTGCTTAATTGTTCCACCGAGTAGCCTGGTGTGTTGAGGTGTTGCTCGACCAGCGTGACTGCTTTATTTAAAAAGGCATTGTCGTTGTCGGATAATACAGGTGAAGTATCATTATCTTTTTTCTCATTGACGGTAGTTTCGCAAACGGCTTGCTTTTCGTATTCATCGCAACGTTCTATCAGATTCCTGATGCGGAGCAGCAGGATTTCTTCTTTGTGACGTTGGGTCATGCGTTGCCGGGATATCTTATAGTAGGTATAAAATATGGTAAAGATGATGAGAAAAACGATTAATGTATAGGCAGAATATGCTGCAGGAGTTTTCCACCATGGGGCATGAATGATAAAGCGGATTGTGTTGGCTGGACCCGACCAGTCGTATGGACGAGTAGAAGCCATGACCTGTAATTCGTAGTGTCCAGGAGTCAAATGGACAAATGACAAATGCAGAATGCCTTTATCGTCAATCATGCTTTCTCCAGATGTAGGCGTAACAGTGTGCCAAGTGGAGTCTGTACCATGAACCAGACGATAACGGTAGCATGTTTGTGACGGTAATGCGTAATTCAATGCGGAAAAAACAAAGGACAGCGTGTTATTTTGCCAGTCTAACTCAAAATCTGATACGTAGGGGGCTTGCTCGGGCAGAAGTACTTTATTGCAAAGCGTATCCTGGCCGATGGCGAGTGACTTTCCGTGCAAGGCGATGTCGATCAGAATAGGTTTGAAATGTTCGAGTGGGAAATAGACACTGTCCGGATGGAACAGTGTCCATCCTTCTACACCTTTCATCAGTATGCGCTTGTCCGGTAGAGTGAATGCCATCCCGTCAAGATATTCGCCTTTAAGTGTGCCGTTGGTCCATTTATAGTTGGTTGATGTGATATGATGAGGAATATCATTGGTATTTATGCGTGAAATTCCGTTACTTGTAGACACCCAAATGTCGTGTGAATGGTCCTCGGTAATGCCGTGGATGAAATTGTTGGAAAGCCCATTTTCTGTATAATAAATATAGGTACAGCTATCTCCAGGAATGAAAAGGCGTAATCCGTCGGGGGTTCCTGCCCATAGACGTTGACGGCTATCCTTAAATAGGGTGGTATAGGTCATGTTGTTCCATCTTACCGGACGGTCAAGTCGTAACAGACTGTCAATAGTCTGTGAGGTAAGACCAAGTTTTTCAGACGTTGAGGCAGAATGAAATTTAAATCTGTAATTGTGTGTATAAAGCAGGCCTTGATTGGATGTTCCAAGCCAAATGCCTTGTCTGTTGTCCTGGAATATGGTATTAATGTTAGTTGTAAGAAAATCACCGTTGCTCATGAGTAGCGATGGGTAATAAGATGTCTGTCCGGTTTTGAGCTGGATGTTCCATAAACCTTTGCCGCATGTCACATAAGCTTGGTCGACGGTAGGGACAATCAGGGTATGCAGAATATAAGGCGTGGTCATCAGGCAATGCCATTTATGTGTTTGAGGGTCGAACATGAAAACACCGCCTTGTGTTCCGTTGCAGACTTGATATAAACGTTTGTCGGGACCTTCTACTACGAGTGAGGTATAGCCATAATGTGATTGCTCTTCTTTTGGGTAAGCCGCGGAGCGATAGATGATACGGTCTTTTGACAGGTCATAGCAAGCAACCTCGCCTGAATTATAGAATAAGTATAAGAATTGTGTCTGACGTACAACGTCTAAAAGAACAGGGCTTTTTTGATTTTGGGGAAGATTAAGATAGCGTTTCCGAGTTGTGTCCCATACTCCTTTCTTAGTGACCAGCCACAGTGTTTTTGTGCCGTCTACAAAAAGGTCGGTAACTTTATCTGTGAGTCCCATGGCACTGAATTGTTGTTCGGGATGATGGATGTAGCGTTCGTGTTTAAGATCAAGACACCATAGGCTTTTCCAATTTTTAACCCATAACCAATCGTCTTTTCCGATATAGACATGATAGGCTCCGGTATAGTCTTCCAATCTGTAAACAGCCTCGTCATGACGGTGGATATAGCGGAATTGCCATCCATCGTAGAGGTTAATGTTTCCCCGTGTTGTAAATACCATACGTCCGTCGGGTAACTGAAGGATATGTTGTACTTGATTGTCGCTCAGACCATCAGCTGTATTGAGACGGCTAAAAGTTGCGGTCCGGAGATCTGTAGCTTGCAGCATACAGACGGAAAACAGCAAGAACAGTAATGTGGCAAAAAAATGGCGCATGGTTGTCAATGTCAAGACTTATATTGTGATTTTAATAATGCCCCCATAAGGTGTCATATTCTTGAAACCTTCTTCGATTGATGTTTCACCGGCATAGATGCGTGAACTGAGAAGCACACCGCCATGGGCGAATATGGCGACGCGCTGGAATTCCTTTTGTTTCAGTTCATGGAGAAAACTGCTTACCCGATTATATAAATCGCGGAACGATTCACCGCCGGTTGTGGGGTGATCGAGATAATTGTCATACCATTTTTGCAGATTGGGATCGTTGATTTTATCAAACATCTGCATTTCCCATTCACCCATATTCATTTCTTTCAGACGGTCATCACGTATAGCGTCAGGAAAACCGCAGAATTCGGCCAGTTTGGTTGCCCGGCTCAATGGACTGGTATAGACACAATCGAAGGTGAGTCCTTCGAGCTGTTTTTTAGTTTGAGCGGCTTCTGTTTCAAATGTGTCTTTTAGAGGGACATCGGTAAAGCCATAACATGTTCCTTTGGGAACATTGACTGAGGTATGTCTGATAAGGTAGATTTCCATATTGTTTTATTTCGTTTTATTAAAAGCTATACTTTTTTATAAACAGCCTGCAGCTGTAGCTGTCAGATAGAAGCCGAGCTCGCTTAACAGGAATGTGGCACCGCAGCAGTCACCGGTATAGCCTTGTATGCGCCGTTTCATCAGATAAAATAGTAATATTTCTATGACCGGTGGAGCGATAAAGGCCCAGAAAAATGTTAATCCTGTTTTTTCATATAGCAATATGACGGCTGGTAGGACACAAATCAGACAGCGCAGGAGATGATATAAGGCGGCTTTTCCGTACCATGGTTCGTAAATGACATGTGCCTTAGATTGCTCTATTGTTCGGGCATAAGGTAATTGTCTGATGATAATGCTGCTGCATGCTTTGGCATAAATGTCACCGCAGAGCAAGAGTAAAGGTGTGGCGGTGAGAGGTATTATCTTAAGCGTGTTGGTCAGCAATCCGGCATAGAAAATCAGTCCAAGTACTCCATAGGTGCCGATGTGTGAATCTTTCATGATTGCCAGAATTCGTTCACGGCTGTTTCCGCCTCCGAATCCGTCTGCGAAATCTGCCAGACCATCTTCGTGGAGCGCACCGGTTAGTAACAGACGTGCTCCTACGGCAAACCATACTGCAATTGTAGAAGGAAAGAACATAGATGTTAGCCAAAAGGTCAGCGCCATAACTCCTCCTGTGAGCCAACCTACTAAAGGCCAATAATCTACTACGTGTTTAAAACACTCTGGAGATACGCTTTTAAAACGCCAGAATGGTAGCCGGGTAAAGAACATGAGAGTTGCCCATATCAGGTCAACACTTGACTGTTTAGAAGTATTTTGTGATGTTGGCATTATCAAAATTGTTCATTTCATTGATCATACGGATTGCAGATTGTAAAAGAGGATAAGCACATAATGCACCTGTACCTTCTCCCAAACGAAGTCCCAGATTGAGGAGGCCCTTGGCATTCATAGCTTCAAGCATACGGCGGTGGCCGGCTTCGTTACCTTCATGACAGAAGATGGCGTAGTGACGTACGTTGGGGCTTAATTTGGTAGCCAATAACATACAGGCTGACATGATAAAGCCATCGACAAGAATTGTCATGCGCAGTTCGGCTGCACGTAACATGGCGCCGATAGCTGCAGCCATCTCAAAACCACCGAACCAACTCAATACGTCTTCATAGAAACGGATAGATTTTGTATCTGAATCGTAGTTTGGGTGTTGAATCCGAAAATTTGTCACAGCTTGTTGCAGTATTTCGTATTTATGCCGTATTCCTTCGTTATTGAGTCCGGAACCGGCTCCGACACATTCTGCTAATGGAATGCCGGTCAGCAGATGCATCCATATGGATGAGGGTGAAGTATTGCCTATACCCATTTCACCGATGCTGATGACATTGCAACCTTTATCGTGGCAATCGGTGACAAGACGTGCTCCGGCATCAATGCAACGGTCCATTTCTTCGCCGGTCATAGCTGCCTTATAAAGAAAATTATCGGTTCCATAACGAATCTTACGGTTGATAATGCCAGGATAGGCACGCAGGTCGTAGTCTACGCCCATGTCAACGATATATAGTTCAAAACCGTGTTGACGGCAGAACATGTTTACTCCTCCACCTCCACGGGTAAAGTTAATCATTTGCTGCCATGTGATTTCGCGTGGAGATAAACTGACACCTTCGCATTCAATGCCATGATCTGCTCCAAACAGCAAATGTGAGGGATGAGACAATAACGGTTCTGTGGTTTGTTGTATCAGACCGAGTTGTAGAGCCAGTTCCTCCAATCTTCCCATGGAGCCTTTAGGTTTGTTCAGATTGTCTATTTTATCTTGCAGGACGGGGCGTAAAGCGTCATCGGGTTGTACAATGTCAAATGTTCTCATGGTATTAAATTAGCCTTTAATTTTAACAGGAATGCCACTTACCATCAGTATGACTTCATCTGCCTGTGAAGCTACAAACTGATTAACCCATCCCAAGAGATCGGTAAAACGACGTTGTACATCGTTGGCAGGAGTGCCTCCCATTCCTATTTCGTTTGTTACAAATATGAATGTCGCATTCTGATTGGTGAATTTTAAAAATTCATTTTTTACCGTTTCAAGTGTGTCTTCAACTTGGCGAATGCCACTTAAAGCCATATGTCCCTCATAAGAGATTGACTTCTCGGAAGAATCATAGGGTGAGGATACATAGTCAAAAAAGAAATTAGTTGTCCAAAGGGTTATGCAATCTATGAGAATAACTTCACCATTGAATTTATGGTGACTGAGGAATTTCTCTTCTTCCACATTAGTCCATTCGGGCCCTCGTCGAGACTGGTGAATCTTGACTCTTTGACGGAATTCTTCATCCCAAATGCGTGCTGTAGCGAGATAAATGGGATGATCGGACAGGCTGAGAGCCATTTCTTCAGCGTATCTGCTTTTGCCTGAGCGTTCACCGCCGGTAATCAGAATAATCTTTTTCATGACAGACAAAGTTACAAAAATGCTTGGAATAAAGTGGTCTTGAAAAGGATAAAAAAATAGTTGACGTAAATGATGAGGATGAGACAGATGCTTTCATTTAAAGCCGGAAACCGTTTTGTTATTTAACGGATTTCCGGCTTTAATATTAAGGTGAGATTCATTATGAATATCGGTTATAAAAACACAACCTTTTATCTGTTTTCTTCATAATACTGCTTGAAAGCATTGAATAAACAACGGGCTATCTTTTTCTGCCCACGACGGGATTTTATGAATTTTTCTTCTTCCTTATTGGAAATGAAGCCAATTTCGGTCAGAACGGCCGGCATTCTTGTTTTTCTAAGTACAGCAAGGTTGCCTGTTTTGACACCCCGGCTTTCCCGTTTGCCATTGTTGATGTATTCCCATTGTATCAGTCGGGCAAAGCGTTCACTTTTTGTACCTTTTGCAGATGGATGGATAAATGTTTCCGTACCTTCAGCCCATCCTCTGGCAGAATTACTGTGTATTGAAAGGAACAAGTCGGCATTGAAAAAGTTGGCCATACCGGCACGGTCGCTTAATGTGACGTATTCATCGTCTGTGCGAGTCATGATAACTTCTACATGACGACAATGTTTGCGTATCAGTTTGCTGACTCGTTTAGCTGTTTTTAAATTGATGTCTTTTTCATTTGATTTTCTTCCTGAGGCACCAATATCACGTCCGCCGTGTCCTGCATCAATAACCATAATAAAAGGGTCACGACGCAGGTTGCGTGAAGAGCGGCAGCTGCTTAATGTAAATACCACTGTACACAAAAGAATTAAAAGTGTAACTGGATTATAAGATGTCAGATGAAATCGCATGGCAGAGGGATGTTTTTATTGGGTCACAAGATCGTCTTGACAGGCTGCCAGCTTTTGAATGCTTAATTCATGAGCCTCCAACTGCGCACGCAGTCCGGCGATGTGCATTTGAATATCTTTTTGTTCAGTTTCCAGTTTTGCTATTTCTGCATTAAGAGATGCCGTTCGGTTTTCTTTGTCTGCACCGGGTGAGAGCGCATTAATCTGATGAGCTACCAAGGCTAGCCGTGCATCATCTGCCCGCGCGCTGGCAACTCTGTTTTTTAGCGTTAATTCTCTGATATCATGACGGAGCGTATTCCAGTCTCTTTTACTTAAGAACGTATGTTCAATTTCAGAGAATTGAATTGGTGAATGTTGGGAATTGTAGGTTCTTATCCACAAATCAATGGTTGAATTTTCTTGAGCAATGCTGGTTTCTAATTCTTTGTCTTCTTCCTGCTGATGTTGATAAAATCCTTTCTGGAACTGAAGTTCAGCGAGTATAGACTGTTGCTTTTCGCCTGCTGTATCTTTTTCGTTTTCAGCAGAAATCAGTTTGTTAAGTAATTGCTGATTGTAAGTCTTGATGTCGCTATTGATAAATAGCTTGGCCAATTGACTGCGGTTTTGTTCTTTGGATTCAGACAAACGTTCGATTTCATTGATGAGGAAACGTTTCTGTCTTTGTAGTTGTTTAATTCTGTTTTGAGTAAAATCCAGTCTGGCACGTTGGCGCAGTTCTTTTGTCTGGTTTTCACGGATTTTTTCAGCAGTGTTGTCATAGAGTTCCATTTGTTGTTGGATATTGATATAAAGGTTTTCAGGACTCTCTGACCATATTTTGAACCAATTACTGATGCACATCAGCTTGTCTACTTCTTCATAGAGAGAACTGTAATGTTCGTTTGCCCGGGAGAATGTCTGTTGAAGTTGATCTACCCGGTAGGCCAGAACCTGACATCCGGTATTGACTTCATTTAAACGAACAATAATATCACTCTTTTCCTGTTCTTTAGTAGACAGTTTTTCGTTAAGCGCATTGATGTTAGATTGGTGGAAATTAAAATTGTCTAGTTCTTTTTGGGCATTTTCGGCGTCAATTTCTGTTCGTTCAATGAGTTGTTGCAGCATGCTGCGTCGAGCTTCATGGTTGGAGCTTGGAGAACATTCGTTAAAGGTACGGTCGAGACTAGTAAAATTACTCCAGTTTCCGATATGTTCCTGTTGTATCTTTTTGAATGTAATTAAAGCCTGATAAGCAATTTCTAATCGTCCTTCTTCGGTAGCTAATTCATGTTTTAGCCCTTCGAGGATTTTTATTTTATTTTTTAGTTCATTAGCTGCTTGCTCGTATTCAGACTTCATATCTCCGATTAATTTACTTTGCTCGAGCAGTGTATCAGAATGATATGGATGATGTGTCGCTCCACAAACGCAACAGTTGGTCCCTTCACGCAAGTCTTTTCTAAGTTGCATGACATCCTGACTTTTACTTAACGTGTAGGCATATTTCAGTTCTTCACATTGCTTTTGCAGACCGGCAACTTCTGTTTCTAAAGGACTAATCTCGTGTTTTAGGTGTTCGGTATGCAATTGCATACGTACGATTTCTTGGTTCTTTTCGTCTATAAGCTGATAACCTTGAGTAATTTGTTTCCACAAACGTGCTGCGCTGGTGAGTTGGTCTTTTCGGCTTTTTAAAGTCATGGCACGCTGTTGCAACATATAGCTGTTCATGCCGACAATGCTTTTTAAGTGGACTTGCAGTTCACTTTGCAATGCATTAATTTGTGCGTCAATATCTTTCGATTCCGTGAAAAGCTTGTTTAATTTATTGTTTTGTTCTGTTTGTTTCCGGATAGCTTCTTCTAAAGAAAGACGCAATTGTTCTTTACGGTTTTTTTGGACAGACAGAAATTTAAGTTTTGTTATAATGACATCGCCTTTTTCGATCATTTTCTGCATGCTGTCCATGTTTTGCATCCGGATTTGCAATTCATTGTTTTCCTGACACGTTTTCCGGATGTCAGCTTCTTCTTCTGTGGCCGACTGTAACAGTGGAGTGAGAAGTTTGTCTGTCTGATGTAAAATATCGTTGAGCTCGTTTATGTTGTCGTTGAGCATGACCAGGTTTGCTTCCAGTTTATAACCTTCAGCTAAACGTTCCTGTTGTTGCAAAACCAGATCTTGATAGTCTGTATAAATCTTTTTTTTGCTTTCAAAGTCTTTTTTTGCTTCAGCAGACAAATGCTCTAGTCTGGTGATTTGATCATTTGTTGAATTAATGCATGAGAGCAGTTTTTTACGGGCTGCTTTATAAAGTTTGATATGTTCATAGTTTGCTAAGATAGACTCGTATGATTCAAACTGTTCCAGCTCTTTTATTTCCTGAAGATGAGAGTTATATTCTTTGTTTGTTTCAAAGAAAGCCTGACGGTATTTGTTCAGGTTTTTGTTGAGAAGGTCAAATTTATATATCCATTCTTTTTGTGCCTGAAGACTTTCCAGCGTTTGATTGATATTGGTTAATTTCGTTTGGTAAAGGCGCAGCCCATCTTGTATTCTTCGTTGCTCGTTGGCGTCGAGTATATGTTCCCCAACTTTTTGCCGTTTGGCTTCAATGGCAGTCCAGTGGCGGAATAGACGTTTCAGTTCTTCAGGAAAATCAGTGTTATAGTGAAGCTTAAACCATTGTCTGGCTACTTCTTCTGGAGTAAGTTCTGTTGTATCGTTTGTATTGACAGTTGCAGTTTCCGTGGTACTGTTTTGGGCCTGTGACATATGATCGTCAGACGTATCTTTCGGAGTGTTCCTTTGAAAAAGTTTCATACGATAATATCTTCGTGTTTGGCATGCAAATTTAAAAATAAAAAATGTTTTGTGCTAACTTAATCTTATATATTAGAAAGTTATAAAACATAGTTTGGAAAAAAAATCGTATTTTTGTCTCCGAAACTTTAAATACATAGAAGAATAATGGCATCTAAACCGAGTATACCTAAGGGAACACGCGATTTTTCACCAGTAGAAATGGCGAAGCGTAATTACATTTTTGATACAATACGTAGCGTTTATGCGCTTTACGGTTTTCAGCAGATAGAAACCCCGGCAATGGAAAATTTGTCAACATTGATGGGTAAATATGGCGAAGAAGGTGACAAACTGTTGTTTAAGATTTTAAATTCAGGAAACTTCTTGTCAGGTATACGTCAAGAAGAGATTCAAGAGTCTCAACTTGGCCATTTGGCAGCTTGTCTCTGTGAGAAAGGATTACGTTATGATTTGACAGTGCCTTTTGCTCGTTACGTAGTACAACACCGTGAGGAACTGACTTTACCTTTTAAACGTTATCAGATTCAACCGGTATGGCGTGCTGACCGTCCGCAAAAGGGACGTTACAGAGAATTTTATCAGTGTGATGCGGATATAGTGGGCAGTAATTCACTTTTAAATGAAGTTGAACTGATGCAGATTGTCGATGCTGTCTTTTCAAAATTCGGTATTAGAGTCAGCATTAAATTAAATAATCGTAAAATTTTAACCGGTATTGCAGAGATAATCGGTGAGGCTGATAAGATAGTTGATATTACGGTTGCCATAGATAAACTTGATAAAATAGGTCTGGAAAATGTCAATGCGGAATTAAAAGCATGTGGCATCAGTGAAGAAGCTGTTGAAAAACTGCAGCCTATTATTTGCCTGGAAGGTACAAATGATGAGAAACTGTCTGTTATGAGGACTGTTTTATCCGATAGCGAGACTGGTTTGAAAGGAATAGAAGAGTGTGAGTTCGTTCTGCATACGCTCGAAAAGTTGGGCTTAAAGAATGAAATGGATTTAGACCTGACGCTAGCGAGAGGTTTAAACTATTATACGGGCTGTATTTTTGAAGTGAAAGCTTTAGATGTAGAGATTGGTAGTATCACAGGTGGAGGCCGTTATGATAATCTTACAGGGATATTCGGATTGCCGGGATTGAGTGGAGTAGGAATCTCGTTTGGTGCAGACCGTATCTTTGATGTGTTGAATCAGTTGGATTTGTATCCTAAGGAAACGATTACAGGTACAGAACTTCTGTTCGTAAACTTTGGTGAACAGGAAGCGGCATATTGTCTGCCTGTAATGGCTCAGGCGCGTGCAGAGGGGATTCGCTGTGAGATTTATCCTGATAGTACAAAAATGAAAAAGCAGATGAGCTATGCTAATGCCAAGCAGATTCCATTTGTTGCAATTGTGGGTGAGAATGAAATGCAGGCAGGCAAGATTATGCTTAAAAATATGATAACGGGAGAACAGAAACTTGTGACCTCTGAAGAATTGATAAGTAGCGTTAAAGCTTGATAAATCAGAATATAAAAATGAATTTTGCAGTTATCTTTGTAAAAAGGTAACTGCAAAATCTGTTTTTATGAATAGGCTTAATTCCGTTTTAGGTGTAATTGTAACATGGTTGTTGTCTGTCTCTTCGCTTTCAGCCATGACTGCGCCGGATGATACTTTAGTTTTTAATCCGGCTGATTTTAAAATCGAGGTTTCTCAAATGCAACCACAAGGTTATAAAGCCCGTTTTTTAAGTTATGGTTATTTCCTGGCTTTACGTAATGATTCAGCTTTCGTTTATTTACCCTATATGGGAAGGGTTTATCAGCCCGAGATGAATGATGATGGATTGAATTTTTCGTTGCCTGTCAGTGATTTTAAGGTCGAAAAACGCAAGAAGAATGTACAGCTTGTAAGTTTTATGGTAAAAAAGGATTTTATTTTTTATCGGTTTCTAGTGTCTGTGCAGCCCAACGGACGTGTTGATGTACATTTGACTCCAAGCAATGCCCAAGCAATCTCATATGACGGTGAATTGGTCGAGAAAGAAAAGGAATAAACCATGTTTATCATACAAGCATATAGGCACACTGATTTAATGTTATGTATGTCGTGCTCTGAGGTTGAGATGGTTTATAATTGATTGGGGACAAGTGTCACAAGAACTTTGTCAATACGTGCCCCGTCCATATCCATGATTTCAAAATGAAAATGTTGCCATTCAAGTTGCTCTCCACAGACTGGAATGTGCTGCAGCTTGTCTAATATGAGGCCGGCTATTGTGTTATAATCTAACTCACTGCAGAGGTCTTCCGCTTTGAAATAACATAAAAAGTCATGTAAGGGACATTGTCCGTCAACCAGCCATTCTTCTTTATTTTTCCGTTTAACAATATCCGGATTTTCATTCTCATCCATTACACTGCCAACCAATCCGTCTAAAATGTTTTTAAGGGTGACGATGCCCTGGCAGGCGCCAAATTCGTCACATACTACGGCACGGGTGAATTTTTCTTTTTTCATCAGTTCCAATGCTTTATAAACTGGCATGCTTTCATGAATGAATTTTACCTCACGGATAATGTTTTTAAGTTTAAAGTCAGGCTGGTCCAGGTGCTGTACAAGGTCTTTCAAATGGATGATGCCTTTTACTTCGTCTATCTGTTCGTCTGCAACAGGATAGATGTTAAAAACATTTTTATCTAAAGTTTTTTTGATATCTTTTATAGTCATATCCTCTTTCATCCACACAAGTTCATTCTTATGTGTCATGATAGAGCTGACTTTAAGATCGCCGAGTAAGAAAACGCGTTGTACAATATCCTGCTCAACAGGTTGAACTTCTCCGTCTTCTCTTCCTTCCTGTATCATGGATTTGATTTCTTCTTCTGTAACCTTTTCGCCGGAAGTGTTCATTCCTAATAAATGATAAATAACGGCTGTACTTTTGGCTAACAGCCAAACAAAAGGTGAGGCAATTTGCGATAAGAGATGCATTGGCCGTGCAATGAGAAGCGACATTTTAGTGGCTGCGCTTAATCCGATACGTTTAGGAACCAATTCTCCGAATATAATAGATAAGAAAGTGACAATAAAAACAATAAAAGCTTGGGCAATAACCTCACTATATTGGTCGGAAATGCCACAACCTTCAAGTATGTCTCCAAAACTTATGGCTAATGTCTTTCCTGAGTAAATACCTGTAAGAATACCTATTAAAGTGATGCCAATCTGAATCGTAGACAAGAAACGGTCTGGTTCATTGGCCAACAAGAGTGCGGTTTTTGCTGCTTTGTTGCCTTTCTTTGCTGCATTGTTCAGACTTCCCTTACGGGCTGATATAATAGCAATTTCTGACATGGCAAAGATTCCGTTCAGAAGAATTAATATAAGAATAATAATGATTTCAGTCATAAAGAATAGATAATTTATTACAAAGATAATAGTGTAGTTTTTATATGTACGAATTTGCAATGTTAACAAAACAATATAATAATAAATTAATATTAAATTATAAACTTTGTATTAAACATCATTTTTTATTCTTAATCTAAATGAAAACAGAACCTTAAACTAGACTAAATGAAACGCTTTTTTATTCTTATATTAATATATATTGTTTGTGTTATATCGTATGCCGGGAGTATACAGAAAGATACTTTGCAGTTAAATATAACAGTTCGTGGAATTGTCCTTGAACAACAGACCAAAGAAACATTGCCGGGTGCAACGGTTCAACTGTTGGATAAGGATAATAAAATTGTAAAGTCTGTTACAACCACATTGGACGGTGTTTATTTGTTTAAAGATATACCTAAGGCTGATTATCGTGTAAAAGTTTCATATATGGGGTATGAATCGCAGGAGAGAACATTGGATTTGCCTCATAAATCAGGAGTATTTAAGGTTGCAGATATATATTTGCGTGAGCAGTCACAATGGCTTAAAGAGGCTGTTGTAACGGCAAAGGCTCCAGAAGTAACTGTTGTAGAGGATACAACAATGTTTCAGGCTAAGGCTTATCGTGTTCCGGAAGGTTCTGTTGTAGAGGAGCTGCTAAAGAAAATACCTGGTGTCGAGATTGATGAAGGAAAGATAACGATAAACGGGAAAGAGGTTTCCCAGATTTTGGTAGATGGAAAAGAATTTTTTGGAAATGATAAGGAGATTACCTTAAAAAATTTACCGGCAGATATTATCGATAAGATTAAGGCTTATGAAAAGAAGAGTGACGATGCACGTATTACCGGCGTTGATGATGGTAATGAAAAGACTGTACTAGATCTTAGTATTAAAAAAGACAAGAAGAAAGGATGGTTTGGCAATGTAGATGCCGGATATGGAACACACAATCGTTATTCCGGACGTGTAAACGTAAACCGTTTTACAAGTGACAAACGTTATACTTTAATTGGTGAGGCCAATAATACCCGTGGGAATGGGCAGAATTCAACTCAGTCGGGAGGATTTAATTTTAATGTAAACAAGGAGAAGTTGGAGAGCAATGGTAATGTGCGTCTTAATACTTCGCAGCGCGATGGACGTTCATGGGGCAGTTCACAGTCTTTTGAAAATAAAGATGCGGCTTATTCAAATTGGCAGTCTTTTAATAAAAGACGAACATTAGGAGTAAATATGGATTATAAAATGGAATGGAGGCCTGATACTATGACTACAATTATGTTCAGACCGAATTTTTCCTATAATCAGAATTATGCGCGTTCTGAAAATGAGTCAGCCTCGTTCAATTCCGACCCTTATGCGGTTAATGGTGTTTCCGACCCTTTGGCTCAGCTGGACTTGCTGAAACATGATATCGGTGTCAATCATAATTTAAGGGCCAGTCATAACGAGAGGCATTCCATGTCGGGAAATGCTTCCCTTTTGTATAACAGACGCTTTGCCCGTAAAGGACGTAATATTGCAATAAACCTAGGAGGAGGGTTTGGTAATAATGATAACGAAAGTAATTCATATTCTCAGATAGACTATTACCAGATACTTGCTGCAACTGGTGAAGATTCTGTATATCATAAAATTCAGTTTAATGATTCACCAAGTCGGAACCATCGTATGGATTTTAGTGTGAGCTATAATGAGCCTTTAAATGACAGCACATTTTTGCAGATATCATATAGATTAAATTATCGGTTTCAAAATAGTGACAGAACCGTAAGTTCTTTGTTTGATCCCTGGATTGACGAGTGGGGGATTACGTATGACGATTATGAAAAAGGTTTGGCGTATGCTGTTCCCGATATAGAGCAGTCTCGTTATGTACAGAATAAATACATGAATCATGACATTCGTTTGCAGATTCGTTTGAATAGGATGAAGTATATGCTTACGGCAGGTGTGAATGTCCAACCCCAGACCTCTATAGTAGAGTATGCGAAAGGTAAAAACGACTATGATATTCATCGTACAGTGTGTAATATGGCACCGACAGTGAATTTTCGCTATCGTTTTTCACGTCAGGAACAATTGCGTTTTGTGTATAGGGGGAATACCGGTCAGCCTAATATTACCGACTTGATACCTGATACGCTCGATAATGCAAATCCGCTTAATATCCGTTTGGGAAATGCGGAACTTAAACCGTCTTTTACTCACAATCTTCATGCAGATTATAATAAGTTTATACAAGAACATCAGCGAAGTTATGCAGTTAGTTTAGATTTCAAATCGACTCAAAATGCTGTCAGCAGCCGTTCAGAATATGATGATGTGACCGGAGGAAGAATCACTAAGCCCGAAAATATTAATGGTAACTGGAATTTGTCTGGAGATTTTAATTTCAATACAGCTTTCCCGGATGATCGTTTTCATATAAATTTGTATACAAGAGGAAATTATACCAATGCGGTTGGATTTGTGTATCAGCGTGATGAACAACAGACTATAAAAAATACGACCGGAAGTATGTCTTTACGTGAGAATATACGTGGTTCGTTCCGTAACGACTGGCTTGATGTCTCGTTGTTTTGTGCAGTCAACTATAATCATTCACGAAGTAGTTCTACTTCAGCTTCCAATCTGGACACTTATCATTACAATTTTGGCGGAAGCACACAAATAGAAATTCCTTGGGAGATGAACTTGTCTACTGACGTGACCAATAACAGTCGGCGTGGATACAGCGAGGCTTCCATGAATACAGATGAATTGATTTGGAATATGCACGTAGCTAAACGTTTTTTAAAGGGAAATGCGGCGACATTGCGTTTTAGTTGGTATGATATTTTAAATAAAAGAAGTAATGTACGACGTCAGATTAATGCCTTTTCCAGAACAGATTCAAGTTCGGAAAGTATTTATAGCTATTGTATGTTACATTTTATATATCGTTTCAATATGTTCGGTGGAAAGCCGGCTTCGGAATCATCGAAATCAAGAAACAGAAAAACGCGTTCGTCTCGTCCTGGTGTGATATAACCTTGCCCGGTGGGAGCAATATAAAATATTTTTATATTATTATAACGTGCCTACAGTAGAATCTTTCGTCGGATTTTCTTATATTTCGCAGACAAATTAAGACGTAAAAGCTATGAGAACAAGGATTTTAATTGCCGGAGTTCTGGCTGCTTTGTTACCATGTGTACCATTACAGGCAGATAATTATGCTGAAATGTGGAAGGAGGCAAAGAAATATGAACAAAAAGATCTCCCGAAATCAGCTTGTCAGACAGCAGAAAAAATATTGAAAAAGGCTAGGAAAGAGAATAATCGCGGACAGTTAATAGCCGCTTTTTTATATCGTAGTAAATTACGTCAGGTGTTGGTGCCGGATAGCTTTTATTCTGATATTCCAAAACTGGAAAAGTTGAAGCAGTCAACAACCGACAATGTCTTTAAAGCCGTATGCGCGTCTGTGTTGGCTGATATATACAGAGACCGCGTTTATATGTCACGTCGGATACCTGCTGATTATGTGGCTCATCCCGATAGTTTGAAAGAATGGTCGTCCCAGCAGTTTAGAGAGGCGGCGATGGATAACTACCGTTTGTCTATGAGTACTCCCGATTTGTTGTTAAACAGCAAAGCTTCCGATTATGTTCCATTTGTAGTTCAGGGAAAAAATGCCGATTTTTTTAATGGGGATTTATTGAATATAGTGGCACGTCAGGCCATAAATGGAGTTACGGAATTGAATTTGCCCGAATCGGATACTCTGTGTCGTAACTGGTACGCTACACTCTTGTCTTTATATCGGAAAACGGGAAACCGTGAGGCGGAATTATTGTGTATGCTCGATTCTATAGATATGGTCAATAAGCCGTCACCTGGCTCGATAATTGTAAATAAGAATGAGATGACCGAAGCAGAGCGTGATAGTATTGTTCTGAGCACTCCGCAGTGCAAGGCTTATTTTAATATTCTGTCCGGATTCGCTGATTTGCCGGTAAGTGTGGAAGTCTATTGGCGAATGTTACAGATACGACAAGTATCCTTGCAGCAAAAAATGAAATGGGCAAAAGAGGCTTGCGCTTGTTATCCTAATTCATCACGTCGTACAGCTTTTGAAAATTGGATGGCTCAGGCCACCTCACCGTCTTTGACATGGGTGTCACCTCAGTCTCTTTATCCCCAGCAGTCTGTATCCTGCGTCTTTCAAAGACGAAATCTGACTGATGCGGAGATTGTATGGTATAAGTTACCGGCACATTCAGATATGGAGAAAATTGCGGAGATGAATGATAAAGCTGCACAGAGTTATTTCCGGAAATACGGAAAACCGGTGGCTTCTCAGAAGTTTCATTTTACGGATGCTCCCGATTATGAGACGGTATCAGATACCGTGCAGCTTGATATTCCAGATGTTGGCTATTATGGTGTTTGGGTTAAAATTCCCGGCGTGGAGGATGCGGAAGGAAAGATGTTTGTACAGGTTCCTGTATCTCGTTTAAAAGTGGTCGCAGGAGAATGGCCAGGCCATCGCCTTGTTTACAGGGTTGTCGACGCCATGACAGGAACCCCTGTCTGTGGAGCCAAGGTCCGTCTCGGTTATTATGACCGTGGAAAGAAAGTGAATCTGGAACAGACATATACTGCAGGATCTTCCGGTACAGTTTCAATACAGCTGAGTGACGAGTTGATAAAACAGGATTTTCGTTTATATGCCAATGTGACTTATGGAGATGATACCTATTTGCAGCAGATACGTATATTCGGGCATTATACCTATTCCGACAATCAGTCTGATTATGACGCCGTTCGTATATATACAGACCGTGCGATATACAGACCGGGACAAACCGTATATGTCGGTGGAATAGCTTATAGCGGAAAGGGGGATGAGATGACTGTCGCCCGTTCGCAGAAGATATCTTTGAGATTGTTGGATGCGAATTATAATGAGGTCGCTGTAAATAATGTATTGACTGATGATATGGGCGGTTTTAATACTTCCTTTGTCTTACCCTCGTCAGGCCTGCTTGGTACGTATGTGATTCGGACGGATAAAAGTGCGGTATCTTTTTCTGTGGAGAATTATAAACGGCCGACTTTCTCTGTGACTTGGAATGAAATGAAAGAAGCTTATAGCCAGGGCGATTCGGTTTCATTAACGGGATTGGTGATGAACTATAACGGAGTACCGGTACGTCATGCGTGTGTGGTGACCGAGTCGGCGTTACGTTCCTGGTGGGGACGTCAGTTTAATTTCCCGGATGAAATATCATCCGATACGGTTTATACAGACGAGAAGGGATGCTTTACATTAAAAACTGTTATTCCCGTAGCTTCGGATAAACTTCCTTTTTATGGGCTGCGTTTTGAATGTAAGGCCGTTGCGACCAATACGGCCGGTGAGTCACACGAGGCTCTCTGTATGCTTCCTTTGGGAAAAGAGCGGATGATCCTGAATGTTGCTGCGCCCGATATGTGGGAGTGCCATTCTGCGCAGACATTTACGGCCAATGTGCAGACACAGACCGGACAGCCGGTAGAGCAGTTGTCAGCTTTGACTTATGATTTATATCGTGTTCATTCTTCTGGCCGCAAAGTGTTGGTTTCTGGTGCCCAACCTATTTCTGTGGGCGTACCCGTTCAGTTAAAGTCAGATGTATCTTTGGTGCCGGGCAAATATGAATTGAATGTACGTGCGATAGCCGGTCGGGATACGGTTGAGGCTGTACATCCTTTTGTCTATTTTGATTTAACCCAGAATCGTCTTGCTGTTGATACGGTAGAGTGGTATTATGCCACGGGGGACACACTGCGTTATGATGAACCGGTAAAAATTCAGATTGGCAGCAGTGAGAAAAATGTGACGCTCTATTATACCTTGTTTGCAAAGGATAAGGTGTTAAAGGATACCGTGTTTAATTTGTCAGATTCCTTGTTGACTTTCCGCTATGAGCCCGATGAGGCTTATGGTGATGGTGCCCTGGCTTATTTCATGTTCGTAAAGGGGGACGAAGTATATGAAAGACGTCAGCAACTGTTTATGCCACAAACCGATAAGGCATTACGGTTGTCTTGGTCAACGTTTAGAGATAAACTGACGCCCGGTAATGAAGAAACCTGGACGCTCCGTGTCTTTATGCCCGATGGGAAACCTGCGTCTGCACAATTGATGGCTACGCTTTATGATGCGTCTTTAGAGCAGTTCGCAAAGCATGACTGGGATTTGACCGTTTCAAGATATCTGTCTTTACCCTATTATTATACATTGAGTACCGGGGCACGCCAGTTCCGGTTAAGATTCACTCACAGTCCTAAGTTGGGAAAAGAAACATATTGGACCTTTGACAGTTTTGACCGTTCACTTTATCAGGGGGCGATAAGAACGTTCACAGAAGTGCTTACCATACGGGAAAATGCGGTAAATGTTCAGTCTGTTGAGAATTTGGCTCCAAAGATGAGTCAGAAGTCACTGGTCGGACGGATAGGTGGATTGTCAGATGTCGCCGAGGTTGAAATGACGGCAGACACTGAAACTTCCGCAACTGGGAACGAAACCGTATCAAAGTATGAAGGTATCCGTGAGAATCTTCAGGAAACGGCTTTCTTCTATCCGGTGTTGCGTACCGATAAAGATGGTAATGTTACCATGGTCTTCACTTTACCCGAGAGCCTTACTACATGGAATTTCCTTGCGTTGGCACATACTGCAGACATGTCGGTAGGTAAGATGAAGGCTCAGGCCACGGCCTCAAAAGACATCATGGCGCAACTCAGTCTGCCTCGTTTCGTCCGTTCCGGTGACAAGGCCACTTTGTCGGCACAGCTTTTCAATCAGACCGAAAAAGCGGTGAAGGGTAAAGTGACAATGGAAGTGTTCGATCCGGAAACGGAACAGGTCTTATGGAAAGACAGCCGTAAGGTAAAGGTTCAGCCCTCATCAGACTCTGTGGTGTCCTTCTCCTGTACGCTTACTTCCAAAATTCCGTTGGTTGCTTGCCGTGTCATCTGGGATGCCGGACGGATGACTGACGGTGAACAGCGCTATCTTCCTGTGTTGGAAGATAAAGAATGGATTACCGAGACTTTACCCTTTACTGTCGATACCGTAGGAACGACAGTTATTCCTGTTGACCGTCTTTATCAGAATGCCGCTAAAGAGGCCTCAGACCATCGTCTGACGGTGGAATATGCGGCCAACCCGTTGTGGTATGCGGTTCAGGCTTTGCCAGTATTGACAGAACCCAGAACAGATGATGCCCTTTCGCTTTCCAATGCGTTATACGCCATGACGTTGGCCGATAAGTTGGCCGGCAATACCGACGTGAAACGTATACTTTCACAATGGAGTCATAGCGGTTCGACTGCCGATGATGCCATACCGAACGGCTTGGATGAGGTGACCGGACTTTTAACTGAAGAAACGCCATGGGTTACGGAAGTGGAGACCGCACAACAGCAGATTAATAAGTTGCAGCAACTGTTTGATTCAAATCAGCGTAAAGATAAACTGAACCAATGTCTTGACGGATTAGGACGTTTGCAATATGCTGACGGTTCATTCAGTTGGTTTAACGGTATGTCCGGTAATCTGTCTGTAACTGTTAGAGTAGCAGAGTGGCTGGCCCGTTCGGGAATGCTGGATGGAACGCGTGAGGTTCCGGAGCAGTTGAATCTTAATGCCATGCTTAAATATTTGTCAGACCGGTTCCATGAAACGGTTGCCCGTGACCGTGAAACCCATATTAAGCAGTCGGTTTCAGCATGGTTACCTTATCTTTATATCCTGACCAAGTGTGACCACCGGTATCTGAATCAGATTAATCAGTCCGACCGGAATTATATGATTGGGCGTGTGGCAGACGACGGTTATAGTCTGAGTCTGTCTGATAAGGCTACTGCGGCATTTGTCTTGTCCGAAGCCGGACGTAAACAGGTTGCCGATGAACTGATGAAATCTTTGCGCGAACACCTTGTCAACTCGGCCGAAGGATTACATCTTGAATATCCATCCGGTGGCTTTTATTCTTCCGAAACAAAGATTATGCGCCATGTGCGGTTAATGGAAGCCTTTCAGACTTTGGATGGCGACCGTGAAACCTTGCAGAGCCTGAGCCGTTGGCTGCTGCTGCAGAAACGTGTTCAGAACTGGCCTACAACATCCGGTACGGCAGAAGCGGTTTATGCTTTGGTACAGACGCAGTCCTCACAGCTCGGTTCTACATTCAATGATGTTCTTCGGGTGAACGGTACGGATAATAAACCGGTGTGTGTATTGAAAACAGCCGACAGTCCGGTTGCGGGATTAGGCTATGTAAAGACCATAGTAAATGATAAACAGTTGGCCGATGGCGTGTCTGCACTGACCGTGACCCGTCAGTCTGATTCCTCACAGGCATGGGGGGCTGTCTATGCGCAGTATCTGTTGCCGTCCGATCAGGTCAAGGCGCAGACCTCAGGCATGCAGATTCGTTGCGAATGGAGTAATACGAACCCTAAGGTTGGCGATAAGGTTACCCTCCATTATGTCATTACCGCTTCACAGGATTACGATTATGTCTGTCTGAAAGCCGCGCGTCCGGCTTGTGTGGAACCGGTGCGTCCGATGTCCGGCTATGTCTATCGCAACGGTTTGGGTTATTATCAGGAAGTTCGTGATGCGTCTACCTCATATTTCTTCGACCATCTGCCCAAAGGTACTTATGTGCTCGATGTCGAGATGTATGTAGAGCGTCCCGGAATCTATCAGTCCGGCATTGCCCGTCTGTTTGGAGTCTATGCGCCCGAATTTGCCGCACATTCCGATGCTGCAAGAATTGTGGTTAAGGAATGATTCCTGTCGTGGAGGTTTCGGGAAATGATTCAATCGGAATTCTGATACTTCGTATGTTTGAGGTATTGTTTTAAGATAGAGAATACATTGAAAAGATTTTTATTGATAATGCTTTGTGTGGTTCCTTTGTGGAGTGATGAATTCCCCAATGGAACCACGCTTTATGCGGACGAACTTTCGTCAGCAAAACCTAAGAAAGTAGAGCTCTTGTCCCCCCGTTCATTGTCCAGGTGGGATATCCCTTCCGGTGATTATAGCGGTATTACGCCGGTTTCCGACAACCGTTATGCGGTGGTCAGTGATAAGTCGGCCATAGATGGCTTTTATACGTTCCGGATAAAGCAGGACCGCCGTAGCGGACAGGTTGTTGAAGTGTCCGACTGGGCTGCTTTCGGTGATTCCTTGCATGGGCGGAGTGGGAGAGACCAAGAGGGTATTGCCTTTTTCCCCTCCGATTCTACGCTGTGGATAAGTGGAGAAGCCGATCAGCGCATTCCAGCCTACCGGTTGGATGGCAGTCGTACGGGACAGGAACTGTCTGTTCCGGAAATCTGTGGCAAGGAAAAGATTTATCCGAATTACGGTTTCGAGGCCTTGACGTACGATAATACCCGCAATCTCTTTTGGACTGTTACGGAAAACGTGCTGAAGGCCGATGGTCGTGTGGCGGTGCCGGGTACAGTTGAGCCGTCCCCTTTACGGCTTCTGGCCCTTTCGCCGTCCGGTGCGCCCGTTGCGCAGTACACCTATTGGCTGGATGAACCGGTTACCCGTCAGAAAGGCCGTCAGTATGCCTTTGGTGTGGTTGCCCTTTGCGCGCTCGATGACGGCCGTTTGTTAGTTTTGGAGCGGGAGTTTGATGTGCCCAAACGCTATCTTAAAAGTACGGTTCACGAAAAGCTCTACATGGTCAGTCCCGATGAGGCCGATACGCAATCGTCCGCTCCGACCTTGAGTGGAACAGAAGGTTTGCTGAGAAAAGAACTTGTCACGGAATGGACCACCCGTATGCGCCTTATCCGTCCCCGGCTGGCCAATTATGAAGGCATGTGTCGGGGCATCGTTCGCGATGACGGCCGCCAGACGCTGTTGCTGGTCAGCGATTCACAAGGCGGGTATGGAAAAAAGTTCTGTCACTTGCGTGATTGGATAAGGGTGGTTGTGTTGCCGTGAATTTCTTATGGACTTCAAGATTGGGCTGCACAGGATTATGATGATACAGTTTTAAATATTCTAATATTGCTCTCTACGTATCAGGGTTGAATATATTTTAAATATTATAACCTTTATTGGAATTATTCTTTTGCTTGGGAATTGAGAGCCAAATGGAATAATATTCATTTTTAGTAAATATTCTTTAGGTCTGAACCGTTGTTTGAGGTCTTCTTTCGCAGATGTTATGGTATATGACAAAAGTAGGAAGAAAACTACTTTGTTTTCCTCCTACTCGTTTTTAAAAGGTCTTATAATCCGTGAGAAATCTGATGAAAAAGAATTTGTATACGGTTAGAACATGAAGATGCGTTCATGTAAATATATACCTTTATATAAAATGAGAACGTATTTTATCATAGATTACACTTGTTTCATAAGAAAATCCTTGATTTCAGCCCATGTCTTGTACTTGCCGTCAGGACCAAAGTGCAGCCAGTGGTCGCCAAAAAGATAAGCACCGTGGTTAGGGCGGTCGTCCACCAGCCATGCGCCCAGACGGATACACAGATTCTTTTGATGCGTAAAGATGACATGCTTGTGGAACAGGTTGCCGAAATGTAGCTTCAGCCAGTTCTGCTTGTCCTGTAAGGCGGTAGGGTTGTTCCACGGTGAGGTTGAGAGAATAAACAGTTCATATTTCTCTTGAAGTACGGTAAGTGCTTCTTTGGCTCCTGTCACAACGGGAAATTGGGCGAATATGCCGGGTATTTCATCCAGGTCTTTTGTGTGCTGTTTGATGTCGTCAGACAAGTTGTGTTCCACATAACCACCGAAATCGGCCAGAACGTTGTCCATGTCGATATACAGTATAGGTTTCATGGCATCCCGAATGGCCTGACAGATGGCCGGTACGGCTTCCGCGTTGCCATGGTGTCCTCCCGGTATGCTGCGTGCATGGTCGTAATACGTCTTGAAGTCCTTTTTATATTTGGTTCCGAGCAATTCGTCATTTTCGGCAAACAGTCCGATAATTCTTGGGCTTCTGTTATAATATCCATGATTGACGCCGTCTTCATATTGTCTGTAGCTTTCCAGCATATCCGGTTCGGCCGGTCGGTCCTCGGGATGTCCTTCTCGTGGTGTCAGTTTCGGCAGTTCTACAGACGGTTTCATACATGGATTTATTACAACGCACGGCAAGTCAGTATCAAGGCTTAAGGTGATAAATCCGCCAAGCGATGTACCTGTTATCAGGTCAATGTGTTCGCGTCTGATGAATTCATGAAGTAATTTGCGGGTTTCAGTCAGATTTTCCTGAGGATATACCGGACATAGCACCTCGTATTCATTCTTTGGTAATGCTTCTCTGATCAGTCGGCAGAATGTTGATTCCGGTGAGCCACCATATCCATAAATAAATAAGATTCTTACCATGATGATATGTTTATGATAATTATTGATATATTGTGATGCGTATGATGATTTAGATGAATGAGTCAGAAAGGTATACAAAAAACTTTAATTTGTTTGCTTCCGCTTTTTTTATTTGATATCCGGGGAGAGTCCGATTTTTATACCGGTATCTGGTTTTATGATTTCGTTGTCGAGGGCAGAGTAAGGTACTTTGAGTCGGGTACGTTGTGGCATGATGCCGTCAACAAGAAGTGTACATCTGTTGTTTGCTTCATCAATATTTGTGATTTCCACGAGTTCACCTTCATATAGTTCTTCATCTCCATCAAACACCAGATACAGGGCGCAAGGTAATTTGGCTGTTTTAAATGTCATTTTGATTTAATTTATTATGTTTGTTTCCTATTATTTTGAAAGAATCGTTTTTTATATCACATTCTTGAATGTTTCGGATACGTCTTCGATACGGTTGTTACATGTTGCATTGTAATTTCGAGACAGCTCATTGTAAGTAAATCCATCAGCAATAAATTCTCGTTCATCTCGTGTTTCAATATAAAAGTCAACAAACATAAGTTTGTCACATGAAATATTGGCTATTGCGCAAGACTTAATTTTTGTTTCTTCGTAGCTAACAATTTTTGGCTTGCGATAAAAGATTATTATTTCCTTTCTTTCATCAATGATAATCTTTTATGAAAAATAGGGTTGGGTATTGTTATTACCATATATCCCGATTGCTTGAATTTCATAGTATACCATATTAATGACTGTTTTGTATTTTGAATAATTTTACTGCGTTCATTGAAGTTACTTGTTCATATTGTTCTTGTGTAGATACTCTTTTGAATGCTTCCAACTTCTTCTTGTAATATGCTTGCATATTCTCATTTGGATAAAAATACTTCGGTATACACATGTCAGTTCCCCATAATAGTTTGTGAGACAGATTTTTTTTCATCAATAGAGCCATATCTGATATTGGCATGAATGCTGAATCTGCATAAGCATTTGGGTAATCTCGAAGTAAAGGTGTAATCTGTGTCAAAGGTCTGCCATGAGCAAGTATAAATTTAATGTCTCGATTATGAGCTATTAGAGACTCGTACTTGCCACATTGACAACATGCGTCAATGCCTGTATGAATCAGTAATGGCAAATGTAATTCACGCGCAATATCTATCACCTCTTCAATTTGTTTACCTTTAGGATCCCAGTCATTCTGATGTAGAAATGGATGTATTTTAAGGCAACGCCACTGTATTTCCGATTCTAGAAACCAGGCAATATTTCCTAGCAGAGCTTTAGGAGTTATCCACATGATAGGAAGAACTTTTTTGCCATCTATAATTATTAGTTTTTCCAACTCTGATAGTACTTTGACATAATCCTCTTCACATTGTGTAGTAGAAGATACTGCATAATAATCTACATTCAATTGAATTATCAATTTATGAATAGTATATGGAGTAAAATAGGTGTTGTAGAATTGTCCAACGTGGATATGGGTGTCAATAAGCATGATGTTTCTCAATTGTTTTTTATCGAAGAGGAAAGAGATCTAATCCTTTATTTGAGATTGTTTTATTAAGTTTTGGATTTAATCTGTATCTATAATATACGTTTGTCAATAAGTTCTTCCTTTTTAAAACTCGAATATAACTTGTAGTCTTATGTCGTTTGATTTTTCTTTGAATTTTTGTTTTTTTCTGTCTTCCAATATATTGTTTTCATTGTATGTTGAGAGTTAATATATAGAATAATTTGATTAATAATATTATTTGTCAGAATTAAAGTAACTTTTTCTCCTTATACTCTTCAACTAAACGTTTATTAAGGAAAGCTACATCGCAAAAATGTTTTGGTATATGGAACATGTTGCCATTACTTTCGTTATAATTTCGTACTAAACAACGATTACAATAGTCTATAGCTTCACAATTTAAGCATTCAGGGAAATCCGCTTGGCTTATCTTACGGACTGCATTAGCTTTTTCACTATTCATCCAAATGTCATGTAGCGATTGCTTATAGACATTACCTAATACATAATCTTGCCAACCAGCACATGGATAAACATCACCATTGGTTGCAATGCAGCATGTATCATAACCAGCACCGCAAAGCCTGTCTTTTAAGAACAGCTCTAGATTTTGTTTCATTCTATCTGTGACAGAAGTAATATTTTGAACCATTTCTTTATAATTATGATCATGTTCAATGATATTACGAATAACCTTTTCTGTTTCTTCAAGTGATAATCTATTAGACAAATTGCTCGTATCCATATCAGCTTGAGCCATCATGATAAAGTCAGTTTGAGTTTTTACACCCAAACGTTGCCCGTATTCTAATACTTTTTCATATCCGTCTTTATTCGCTTTCATTAAGGGACATGATATTTGGAGAGGAATATCGGCTTCAACAAGTTTCTCTATAGCACTTTTGGTTTTTTCAAAAGAGCCTTTTACTGATGTAATGTGATCATGAATTTGAGGGTCCATTGAATAAAGAGAAACCTGTATCAGTTTGAGATTTACTTCTTTTAAAATAGGTATATGAGAATCTTTTAATGAAATGAGGTTTGAAAGGATTGCTATTTGTAAATCTTCTTCTCTACAATATTTGCATATTTCCATTAAATCTTTATGTAAGAAAGCTTCACCACCAGAAAGAGTAACTCCTAGTCCTCCAAGTTGAGAGAATTCATGAATAACGCTTTTTATTTTAGGTAGCGGCATTTCAAATCCTTTATCTTTATTTTTGTTTGGAATATAGCAATGAATACATCTTTCGTTGCAGCGACTGGATAATTCAAAGTGTAGTTCTGCTACGAAAGGCTGTTTATGCAATGATCTTATAAAAAAATCATGCGTGCTCATGACTCCTTTGTACTTGTTATTACTAGGATTAATAAGGAAAGATGGAGCTATGTTTTTATATGAGAAGGAAACATCCTTTCGATCTAATTCTTGTTCGGTTTCACCTAATACCACAAATTGTTCATTATTCAATTCATTAAGAAAATTTATGAGATCATTATATATGACTTCTTGATCTGTATTTTCAAACATTAAGCATATATCATGCACAATACTATCAATACTTTGACTTTCACGAGAAAGTTTTTGTAGAAATAATGTGCCTGTCTCATTATATATTCGATCGAGACGAGTTCGTTGATTTGTAATATATCCAAAATTATTATAACAACGAATAAATGTATTTTTAGACTGACGTACTAACATTTTTGATTAATTTTACTTGGGATACTGAATCAGTATCCCAAGTCGTTTTTAGCATTACATTACCATTTCGCAAACAAAGCAAGAAGAATGTGTCTTCAGGCCACAACCGGCGGCATAAGAGCCAGCCGCGTTATTTTTTGCTACAACCTGTGATTTTACATATTTTTTCATAATTAAAAAAATATTAAATTATTATGCCTACCTCCTTTCAAGCGAATCGGCTTTTTCTTTATTTTATTTTGTTGAATATAAGGACCTTACTTGCAGGAATGTCTGAAGAAGCTTTATACAAAAAAATTATTTCTACAGACGTTTCTATTACTTGGACTAAATTCTGTTCATTGTCACAATACATTTTCCCGATATTGCAAACAATATCCTTTTTCCTTTTCAATTTAATAAAAGCTGGGATATTAGAATCTTTACATGAAAGTTTCTCGATTACAATATTATCATCTGTTAAGTCAATGCCATATAATATTTTCTCGGAAATGCTCTTGTTGTTTAATAGAGTTAAATAATATCTTATACCGTTTTCTTTATTATTTTCCATGGTCTTCAGATTTATTTTAATTTTTATAGCAATATAATATTCTGTTGGAGTCTAATTATCGACATTGTTTCGTAACAAAACTTGGCGATTAAAACTTATTTTTGTTTCTGCATATCGGGTAGTAAACATGCGTACAATGATATAACAAATGTCATATAGTTTTTGGTAATTAAATGCGACGTATATACAAATGAATTTGCTGCAACTAAACTTGTCACAGCTATAGAATAAGTTAAAATAATAGATAAAGTTTCCAACTTCCTCAAATTAGCCCGTAGAAACCCGATAAGGCTGTTAAAGTTATTTGTTTTTCATAGCTACAAAACGCAAAAAGCGTGGGCCTCCATCTCTACCGGTCCGTTGTTTGAGGTCCTCGGAGACCCATGAAGGTGAACCAATAGAGTGTCTGCCCACGCCGGTATTTATACATATCCAAAGAAAAATTGTGAGGGTATGGATATACCTTCGCAACACATCCCGGGATACAGTTATAACATACCCGTAAACATTCACTTCTGACATTGCCCATGACCTTCATTTTGAAATTTCCGAGGTTTCAAACGACCATAAACAAAGCATCGATGACGCTTTTACATTAAGTAGTGTCCAACCCATGTTAACCGGCTTTGGCCGGATGCCCTCCATCTTCGATTCGGCACACTATGTTTCCTCCGTTAATGGTACGGCGTGAATTAAGACGGGGTAAAGATACACATTATTTTCAATATAATGTTCGGATTTACCGACAAATTGTATTTTTTTCTTGATTCAAAACCGGACTGTTTTAGTTTTGGCTTCCACCGGGAGATAAAACAACATACAGAGCGGTATCATAAATAAGGGTTCAGGTCTGTTTGTTATGACGTGCTGTCGGTTGGCCGTTTTCCCCTTTCTGAAGGTTCGCTGTTCGATAACTTTCCAATCCTATGATGATGGTTTACGCTTGCGTGTGTTTGAGGAAAGTGTGTGTGAGGGTAACATGTACCCTCGCAACACACCCGGGAATATCATTATAATATCCCCTGCATTCACTTCAGACATTGCTCATGACCTTCATTTTGAAAGTTCCGAGGTTTCAAACGACCATGAATCAATGCGTCAGTGGCGCTTTTCCGGTGAGAAATGTTCCTCTCCATTTTAAATTCAACATATATGTCTCATTTTAATGGTACGGCGTGGGTAAGACGGTGTAAAGGTATATATTATTTTCTTAAAAACAGCAATTAAAAATATGGAGAATTTATATTATAGGGAAAAGGACTAAAAAGGACTGTTTTGATGCCTGTTTTTAATGATTTTATAACTGTCCGGCAAGGCTGATTCATGCAAATGCCGTGTTTTTATGGGTTGAAATGAATAGAAAAAGATTAAAATGTGTTGTAGTGTGAAAATATTGTTATTAACTGTCAGGTTATGTGTGTTGGTACTTGGATTTGTGTGAAACTTTTGCGACATTTGTCGGTATGTGATGTAATTATGCTTGTGTGAATTGAATTTAAAAATCAGATGAGACATTACAGGTGGAGTATTTGTTGTGTGCTGTTGTTATTGGTTCTGACAGCCTGTCAGACCGATAAAAAACAGTCAAAGGTCAGGGTGGCTTCCAAGGGGTTGCCCTATGAGTTGTTGCTTGTCGTGGAAGATTCCATTTGGGATAGTGAGGCTGGCGATTCGCTGAAGGGTGTTTTGCAGGGCAGTGTGCCCGGATTGCCGCAAAACGAGCCGATGTTCAGACTGTTGAGGGTGGCTCCGCAGAATTATGTGCGCAATTATGTCACCTTGCGTAACATCATGTTTGTGAAAGTTAACGACAGTATAGACAATGCGCGTATAGGTATGGCCTATAACGTTGAGGCGGCTCCGCAAATCTGCATGCGTGTCGATGCGCCGGACATTCATTCGTTGGCGCAGTTTGTCGGACGCAATAAGGACCGGATAGCAGATGAGTTCGTCAATTCTGAATTGGCATTGGAAACCGCTCGTCTGAGAAAGAAATATAATAAAGAAGTCGATGCGGCCTCGCGTGCAATTTTCGGTTATGGGGTAAATGTACCTGTAGACTTGGCTGCATTGAAGAAGAGAGAGCAGTTTATATGGGCTTCGACCAACCGTAATGACAAGGATATGAATTATGTATGCTATACTTTTCCGATAGAGAAGGGAGCAGACATGCTGTCTGATTATTGGGTGGCAAAGCGGGACTCTACACTGAAACGGAACATTCCGGGTTCACGACCGGATCAGTGGATGACGACGACAAGGGAAGGCGGACGTCCCTTGGTGGCTTACAGAAAGATAAACCTCGACGGAAGGACTGTGTATGAGATGCGTGGTCTGTGGGAGTTAAAGAACGGCGGCATTGGCGGACCTTTTGTGTCGTTGGCCTTTCCGGATACGGTGGGCGGTCTGATGTTGGTAAACGAAGGGTTTATTTACTCTCCGCGTACAAATAAGCGTGACCTTGTGAGAACCATGGAGGCGGCCTTGCGCAGTTTGAAAAAAGTGCAGTAGAGCGGCAGTTTGTCTGAAAATGTGTGGCTAAAACTTTTATTGTAAGGATTTTTAAACTGTTTTTGATTGTAAAACAGGATGAATTGTAAAAATGTATTGCAGTTCTGGCCGGGCATTCAAAGCTGATAGCGACAGTCGGCTTTGAATGTCCGGATATTATTGTTTGGGTGCAGGCCTGTTTAAGGAGATGGTGTAGCGGGTTTGATTTCGTGACTTGAATAGAAATATGAACGTAAAAAAAGAAAATGTTATACATTTTATAAATCCGGAGATTGGCTTTTTCAGAGTTTCTGCTGTTAGGAAAAAGTCACAAACATGAGAACGGAAAGCTTTTTGCGTCAGTCCGTGAAAATTCTGTTACCGTAGGCGTTTCGTCGTGGTGAGGCTTAAAATGGCAGTTCTGTTATGGTAATTGACTGTTATTGAGTTTGGTATATGCTTCTTGATAAAAAAGTATGGCTTTTTGCGTATTTGTCAAACATTTTTTTGCAGTAGGAAATGCATAAGGTTACGAGCTTTTTTGTCTACGGTTGTGAATTTGATTTGGTACGGTTATGAATCTTTTTCCCTACGGTTGCGGTTGTGCCCGTAACCGTAGGGAAATATATTTGTGAACTGTTACCGAAAAACTCGTAACCGTGCAGGATGGAAAAACTTGTTGTGGCTGTTTTTTGAAAAGTAAATGATGCTTACATTTTATAAGGTGTAGAGGTGATAAGTAACCATGTTTTGCTATTTAAAGTATATTGTTGATTGTAATATTGTGGAAATCAATATGTTATTTAAATATGGCGGGGCTTGGTTTAAAAAACGGTGTTTTTTTAAGGGTTTTTAAAAGCTTTCATTTTTTGACGTTTTTCGCATTAAAGCATTAGTGTTTCTCGGAAAAGGAGAAAATTGGAATACTGTTGTAGAAACAAACTGTTTGTGTTTTTATTGAAATGTCGATAAAAATATATGGAATTGTTTTAAAACTACTACTTTTAAAATATAATATCTTGTTCTACTGTCTTTTTGTTATGGTGTTTTTGCTCTCTGTTTTTGTGCATTCAGATGAATTTTTGTGAAAAATATAAGGTAAGTGTGTAGCAAAGCAAGGGCCGACGTTGCAGAGATTGTGGCGTCTTCACGTCCCATTTTATTGTGATTAAAGTGCCTAAGAGAGAATGAACTGTCTTAATTTATTAATTCGTAATTTATGTATTAGTGTTAAACAAAACGTTCACCTCGTGAGTGCTTGGGACGTTGTAACCCATGCAGAGACGAGGAGAATCATGTGGGGGATGTTTTTGTCGGGGATATTTTGTTAGGCTGAGAGTGGATAATGTATTGTGGAACCATGTAACATGAAATTCCGGCATACGGCTGTTATACCCGTGTCTTATTATAGTTTAACGGATTATTTAAGTGTGCAACTTGCGGTCAAGTCGTTTTTTTCATTACCTTTGTGAAAAGCAATGAAAATATGACTTTTAAGAAAATATTAACATGTAGCATATGTGCGCTTGCAACATGTGTAGTGTGGGCGCAGCCAAAAATGACAGTTGAGCAGGAGGTAGCTAATTTGGGGGAGATTATGTTTCAGATGCCGAAACAGGTCGTCTTTAAAATAAAGAACACCGGTACCGAACCATTGGTCATCAAGGAAGTGATACCGTCTTGCGGCTGTACGAAAGTAGATTGGGCACGCGAGCCCATCGCTGTGGGAGCAGAAGGTACCATTACTGCGCTTTATGACGCGAAGATGTTGGGCGTTTTCCAGAAAGATCTTGAGGTGTATACCAATGCTGAACCGGAACCGGTTTATTTGCATCTGCAGGGACGTGTAGTCTCAAAACTGTCTGATTATTCTGCAAGTTTCCCGATTGACATGGGACAAATCCGTATAAACGCCAATAATGTTGAGTTTGACAATGTCAACAAAGGTGATAAGCCAATGGCGGAACTGCAGATTGTCAATCTGAGCCGTAAAAGTTATACGCCTCAGCTGATGCATTTGCCTCCGTATCTGACTGCTCAGTATTATCCCGAGGTCCTGAGTGGTGGCCGAATGGGTAAGATTATGCTGACGCTTGACAGCGAAAAGCTTAAGCAGATGGGACTGACGCAGACCTCGATTTATCTGGCCCGTTTCAGCGGTGATAAAGTGGGAGAGGAAAACGAGATTACAGTTTCGTCGGTATTGCTTCCCGATTTCTCGGGCTTAAGTGCGGGGCAACTTGAAAATGCGCCGAAAATGCAGCTTTCTGCCGATACGCTGAATCTGGGAGAGATGGGACGCAAGCGCAGTCTGTCTGACAAGGTGGTTATCAGTAACAACGGTAAGACGAATCTGGAGATACGTGCTTTGCAGGTATTCAACAAGGCGTTGTCTGTTGACTTGAGTGACAGAGTGATAGAACCGGGTAAACAGGCGGTACTGAAGGTCAAGGTATCGGCAAAATATCTCAGAAAAGCCAAGAACCGTCCCCGCGTACTGATTATCTCCAACGATCCTGTTCATTCAAAAGAAATCATAACAATTAAGGTGAAACAATAAAAACATCAGCCATGGAACATCCGGAGAATAATGCCGAGTATAAAGGACTTTCTGTAAACAAGGGTGTAGAGCAGCCTTCTATTGTCAATCCCTATCTGAAACGGGGGCGTTACCGTCACCGTCAGCTTACGGCCGCAGATTATGTGGAAGGGATTCTTAAAGGGAATGTGACTGTTCTGGGGCAGGCGGTGACATTGGTGGAGAGCCTGAATCCCGACCATCAGGTCATAGCGCAGGAGGTGATAGAAAAATGTCTGCCGTATTCCGGCCGGTCCATCCGTGTGGGTATCAGCGGTGTACCCGGCGCGGGTAAAAGTACAAGCATAGATGCGTTTGGCATGCATGTGCTGGAGGCTTATGGCGGAAAACTGGCTGTTCTGGCTATCGACCCCAGCAGCGAGCGCAGCAAGGGCAGCATATTGGGCGACAAAACCCGTATGGAGAAACTGGCTGTTCATCCCGATTCCTTTATACGTCCCAGTCCTTCGGCCGGTTCGCTGGGAGGCGTGGCACGTAAAACCCGTGAGACTATTATTTTATGTGAGGCAGCTGGATTTGACAAGATTTTTGTGGAGACGGTGGGCGTAGGGCAGAGCGAGACTGCCTGTCATTCGATGGTGGATTTTTTCCTGCTGATTCAGCTGGCCGGAACGGGAGATGAACTGCAGGGCATTAAGCGGGGTATTATGGAAATGGCCGACGGTATTGTGATAAACAAGTGTGACGGTAACAATGTGGATAAATGTCAGCTTGCCGCTACTCAGTTCCGCAATGCCTTACATCTGTTTCCGGCGCCGGAGAGCGGATGGACGCCTCAGGTCATGACCTATTCGGGTTTTTACAATCTTGGCGTTAAGGAAATCTGGGACATGGTTTACAAGTATGTAGACTTTGTAAAAGCCAACGGCTATTTTGAGCATCGCCGTAATGAGCAGGCCAAGTATTGGATGTATGAAAGCATAAACGAACAGTTGCGCAACAGTTTCTTTCAGAACGAAACCATTGCGTCAATGCTGTCGGATGCTGAAGAACAGGTGCTTACGGGCAAGCAGACCTCATTCGTGGCAGCCAAGAAACTGCTCGATGCGTATTTTGCACTCCTCCATTAACCATTTGGGGGTGGATGTCGCGCCGCATATGCCGACAGAATTGCAGTCGTCCAGCCAGGTAATGTCAATCTCGTCGGCCGAATCAATCATGTAGGCACGGGGATTGATGTTTTTGCACTCGTTGAAAAGCACACGTCCGTTGGAACTCTTCTTGCCACATACAAAAAGGATGACATCGTGGCGTGAGGCGAACTCGCGGATGTGCGGCATGCGGTTGGCCACCTGTCTGCATATCGTGTCGTAATATTTAAAAGTGGCCGTAGGAGCGATATGTGTGCCGATATATTCTACAATCTCTCTGAATCCGTCGAGCGGCTTGGTGGTTTGTGAGTAAAGTGAGATGTCTTTGCCGAGATCAAGTTTTGAAATGTCCTCGGGAGTTTCAATAACGATGGCTTTACCCTCGGTTTGTCCTACAAGGCCAAGCACTTCGGCGTGGCCTTTTTTACCGTAAATGACAATTTGTTTCTCGTCGGATTTGAGCGAGGCGTATTCTTTCCGTATGCGTTCCTGCAGATTGAGAACAACAGGGCAGGTGGCATCGATGATTTCTATGCCGTTTTCTTGTGCCTTGTGATAGGTCTCGGGCGGTTCGCCATGGGCGCGGAGCAGCACCTTGGTGTTTTGCAGATGCTCAAACTCTTCGTGCCCGATGGTTATCAGTCCCATTTTCTTCAGACGGTCGCATTCCTTGCCGTTGTGTACGATGTCGCCAAGGCAATATAGCGTGTTGCGTTGGGCCAGTTCTTCTTCTGCCTTGTTGATGGCCCTTGTCACCCCGAAACAAAATCCGGAGCCTTGGTCTATTTCTATTTTCATGATAAGACGATTATTAATTGAACAGAGAAACCTTGCGGTTGATACCGGTCTTAAGCTTCCTGGGCTGCGTGCCGGTATTGGTCGAGCAGCCATTGCTTCTGTTCTTCTATCGTCATATGGCTGTTGTCCAGTGTGATGGCGTCGTCTGCCTTGCGCAAGGGGCTGACGCTGCGGTTCATGTCAATCCGGTCGCGTTCTTCCACGTTTTTGAGAATCTCTTCGAAGCTTCCGCTTTCGCCTTTGGCCTGCAGCTCGTCGAAGCGGCGCTGGGCACGGATCTCGGCAGAGGCTGTGACGTAAATTTTAAGTTCTGCGTCGGGGAAGACCGTCGTACCGATGTCGCGGCCGTCCATGACAATACCTTTCTCACGTCCCATTTCCTGCTGAAGACGGACCAGTGCTTCGCGCACAAATCCGAGTGCGGCAACAAAGCTGACTTTCTGTGAGACGGCCAGCGTGCGTATCTCTTTCTCCACACAACGTCCGTTCAGATAGGTTTGCGGGCGTTTGGTTTCAGGGTCGAGCTTAAACTGAATGTGTATGTCGGGCATGGCTTTCTCAAGGGCGGTCTTGTCAATCAAATCGCCGTCGAACAGATTGTTTTCGATGCAATATAATGTAACGGCACGGTACATGGCGCCGCTGTCTATGTAAATGTAACCTATTTCTTTGGCCAGATCTTTGGCCATAGTGCTTTTTCCACAAGATGAAAAGCCGTCTATGGCAATAATGATTTTCTTCATATCTTTTTGTTTTGTATGTTTTTACAGACTATATGCGGCATTAAAGATGAGTGAGGGCGTGGACAGATGGTACTGTGCGTATGCCAGGCCGAATTTGAATCTTGACAATTGTATGCCGGCACCGGCGCTGATACCGGCCCAATGCGATGAGCCGGCTACCTTCATTTCGTAGGCCCGCCTGAAATTATAACCTACTGACAGATAAATGTTGTCGGTAGGCAGAATGTCGACACCGGCCACGATATGGTTCATCAATAATGTTCCGCCCGAGATTTCCTTGTCGGGATTAAAGTAATAATCTTTGCTCCATCTGGTGAGGTCAATCAGCGTGACGGACAGTTGTAACGGAGCATGGTCGAATGTTTTTGTGAATCCCATCTGCAAGGAAAACGGGATGCGCTCATGCACGTCGCCGAAGGCTTTGACCTGTCCGCCCAGATTGCGGGCGACCGCAGAGAAGGAGAATGCTTTTTCCTCATTATAATAATTGAGTCCGAGGTCTACGGCCAGGCCGATGGACGAGTAGTCGCCGTATTTGGAATAGATGAATTTCCCGGTTGCGCCACCGGCCCAACGGTCGGTCAGGTTGTAGGCATACATACCGCTTAATGCCATATCCATGGCAGAAAACGTACCGATTATTTCGTTTGCAGCCGTTGTTTCTTTCATCGAACCGTAGTGGACGTATTGTGCTGTAACACCGAAGGTTGACCGCTCGCCGGTAATCTTCGTGAACGCGGCGCTGGCCACATTGCTGCCTTGCATGTAGGTCATGAAATTGAGATTCAGGGTCTTGTCGCTTACAGAAGACAGCAGGGCCGGATTGTTGAATATTAATGACGCGTCGTCTGCTATTAACGAGATATTCTGACCACCTAAAGCAGCGGCATGTGAAGAGTTGGGCAACTCGAGGAAATTGAAAACCGAATTTCCTTCTTGAGCCCGCGCTGTGGTTAAAAAGAATGTAATATAGAGTAAAAATGCTGCCGCTTTTCTCATATTTGCATATTTTTATCGTCAAAGATACATTAATTTTAAAAAAACTGAATTATATTTGTGCGTTATTTCAAAATTGAACACGCAAATATATAACGAGAAGAAACCTGCTTTAGGGTGCAGGACTAAAAAAATATCTTTGAAAAGAAAAAAAAACGAGTCAAGATGCGTGTACATAGAAAAAAATGTGTTACATTTGTCCCGTTATGAAGAATACGTAAAAAGCTAATAATATTATGGAAGTTAAAAAATCACTAAAGGCGGACCTTGAGGGCAAAAAAGGAACAGGTTTGCTCATCGGTTATGTGTTGACTTTAGCTGCCATGTTTGTTGCGTTTGAATGGACGCAGACAGATAGGAAGATAGAGGAACTGGAACCGGTATTTGAAAGTACGTATGAGGAGGATATGATTCCTATCTCACATCAGGAAGAAGTGGCAGCTCCGCCTCCAGCAGCAGCGCCTAAAATTGCCGAGGTTTTGAATATTGTTGATAATGAAACCGAATTGGTTGAGGAAGAGGTTGAGACAACCGAGGAAGTCAATCAGGCTATTACAACAAATACAACAGGTACAGGAACACCTGTAGCAACAGGTCCGGTAGGTCCGGTAGTTGAGGAAGTTGACGAAAATATCATTTATGATGTGGTAGAAGAAAATCCTCGCTTCCCGGGTGGTGATGAAGCTTTGATGAAATGGTTGGCTGAAAACATCAAGTATCCTTCAATCTGTCAGGAACAAGGTATTCAGGGACGTGTTTATGCACAGTTCGTGGTTAATAAGGACGGTTCTATTGTAGATATCAAGATTATGAGAAGTCCGGACCCTTATTTGTCAAAAGAAGCTGAGCGCGTGCTGAAGAAAATGCCTAAATGGCAGCCGGGACGTCAGAGAGGTAAACCGGTACGTGTGAAGTTTACTTTGCCTGTGAACTTTAGATTGCAATAAAAAAGAAATATAAATAATTAAGGCTGCAACTTTGCAGCCTTTTTTAGTAAATGACAGCTATGTATAAGTGGAACGAACTTTTGAAGCAGGTGAACTGCGAGCTTGAGAAACTGGATTTTGAGCGCCCGCCTTATAGTCTGTATGCGCCAATCCGTTATGTCTTGGGTTTGGGCGGCAAGAGAATCCGTCCGGTGTTTATGTTGTTGGCATATAACCTTTATCGGGAGGATATAGAGAAAATCTATTTTCAGGCATTGGGGATAGAAGTTTATCATAACTATACGTTGTTGCATGACGATTTGATGGATAAGGCGGAACTTCGCCGCGGGAAACAGACTGTACATAAGAAGTGGAGCGACAACGCTGCCATCCTGAGCGGTGATTCCATGCTGGTGCTGGCTTATAAGTATATGCAACGCTGCGAACCGGATAAGATGCAGGCTGTACTTTCCTTATTTACAGAAACGGCGTTGGAGATTGGCGAGGGGCAGCAGTATGACATGGAGTTTGAAACACGGAATGATGTGAGTGAGGACGAGTATATTGAAATGATTCGTCTGAAAACGTCTGTGTTGCTGGCTTGCGCCTTGAAAATGGGAGCGATATTGGCCGGTGCGCCGGCGCGTGATGCCGAGTTGCTGTATAAGTATGGTGAATGTATCGGACTTGCCTTCCAGTTGCAGGATGACTTTCTTGATGTGTATGGCGATCCGGCTGTTTTCGGTAAGAAAATAGGTGGTGACATTTTATGTAATAAGAAAACTTACATGTTGATAAATGCCTTCTTGAATGCGGACGAAAGACAGCGTGCTGAGTTGAGCAGTTGGATAGGAGCAGAAGAGGGAAGTTATGAACCGGCGGATAAAATAACGGCCGTGACCGCGCTCTATGATGAGATTGGTGTAGGCGGATTATGTGAGGATAAGATTAAAGCCTATTTTGAGGAGGCTGAGAGATATCTGGAAATGGTGGAACTTCCGTCAGAGCGTAAGGTCTGTCTGCGTGAGATGGTGGATACGTTGCTGGACAGAAAGTCATAAGGAATGAGAATTATAGATACGCATTCGCATCTTTTTGGTGAGGAGTTTGACAATGACCTTCCCGATGTAGTCGCGAGAGCAAAGGAAGCCGGTGTGGAAAAAATATTCCTGCCCAATATCAATGACGAAAGCATTCCTCGGATGTTGGAACTTTGCCGGGATTATCCCGGTTTCTTTTATCCCATGCTGGGATTGCATCCCACTGATTTAACGTCAGACTATTTGACAACATTGGATGGAATGGAGCGTATGCTCCGAAGTTGTCATCCTTTTATTGGGATAGGCGAGGTGGGACTGGACTATTATTGGGACAGGACTCTCTACAACGAGCAGCAGGAGGCTTTTGACCGACAGATAAACTGGGCGGTTAAATATGAACTTCCCCTGATGATACATTCTCGTTCGGCTCATACGGAATTGGTAAATATTCTTGAACCATATAAAGGGAAAAAACTCTCCGGGGTGTTTCACAGTTTCTGCGGAAACGCGGAAGAGGCATCTCAGCTTCTTGGATTTGACGGCTTTATGCTGGGAATTAACGGTGTATTGACATTTAAAAAATCCACCTTACCTGAGGCCTTGGCCGGTGTACCGTTGGAACGCATAGTGCTTGAAACCGATTCGCCTTATTTGGCACCGGTTCCTTTCCGGGGAAAACGCAATGAGAGTGCCTATATTGTAAGAACTCTGGAAAAGCTTGCGGATATTTACCGGCTCCCGGTGGAAACGGTGGCTGAACAGACTTTTCAGAACGCCTTACGTGTCTTCGTAAATGTGAAATAAGGCATTGGAATGTGTTAAGAGTTATTTTTTTTACTCAGGTTGAAACTTTTTTTTAATTATATGGTGTAAGTCCAGAAAAAAAAGAATATTTTTGTAGCTGAAATAGGGCGGATATCATATTTTTTTAGTAATTTGCGCCCGTTTTAGGGAGAGATGCTCGAGTGGTTGAAGAGGCACGCCTGGAAAGCGTGTATACGTCTAAAGCGTATCGGGGGTTCGAATCCCCCTCTCTCCGCAAAATAATTTAAGGAATAAATAAATTTAATTTAATAATTAATCTTAAAATTTAGACACACAATGAAAAAGTTTTTTGCAATTATTGCGATGTTCGGAGTCTTCACTTTTGGTGCGACTCAGTCGATGATGGCACAAGAAGATTCTGCTGCCGTTGTTACAGATTCAGTAGCAGTGGACTCTGCAGCTGTTGATACTGCTGCTGTAGCAGAAACAGAAGCTCCTGCTGAAGAGCCTGCTGTAGAACAGGTAAGTATCCACAAGGAATTGAAGACCAAGTTTATCGAAGGTGATGCAGGCTTTATGTCATTGGTTGCTATCGCATTGGTATTTGGTTTGGCATTCTGCATCGAGCGTATCATTTATTTGAGCCTTGCAGAAATCAATTCAAAGAAGTTGATGGCTGAAATTGAAGAGAAATTGAAAGCCGGTGATTTGGAAGGCGCAAAGAACATTTGCCGTGACACTCGTGGTCCTGTTGCTTCTATCTGCTATCAGGGTTTGATGCGTTTCAACGAAGGTGTTGAAGACGTAGAGCGTTCAGTTACTGCTTATGGTAGCGTTCAGGCCGGTTATTTGGAGAAAGGTTGCTCATGGATCACATTGTTTATCGCAATGGCTCCGTCACTCGGATTCTTGGGTACTGTGATCGGTATGGTTATGGCCTTCGACCAGATTCAGGCTGCAGGTGATATCTCTCCGACGGTCGTTGCAGGTGGTATGAAGGTGGCCTTGATTACTACTATCTTTGGTATTATCGTAGCTTTGATCCTTCAGGTATTCTATAACTATATCCTGTCAAAGATTGAGGAAATCACTTCTAACATGGAAGAGGCAACAATCTCACTGTTGGATATGTGCATGAAGTATAACTTGAAAAAATAATTAGCAACATGGCGGCAAAAAAATATATGACGTCATACTATGTCCTTTATGCCTGCTTTGCAATTATTATTGTAGTCTTTGCGGCATTCTTCGGATATGGATATGATAATCCGCAAGGTGATTATAATGCACCTTACTGTACGGAAGGTTTGATGTGGTTGATGTATGGTATGTTCTTTGTAACATGTCTTCTTGCCATTTGGAGTATTGTTCGTGGTATTAAGTCTTCAATGGGAGGAAACGGTGAAGATGTCAGTGGCGTGCCGGGTGGAAAAGTAAGCGTTATCTCATTCGTGTTGATGGTCGTTTCTTTGCTCGTAGGTTTACTGACTAACTTGAACGAAACTGAATTCACTGCAGCTGACGGTACTGTAACTTCTGCTACAATGGTAACAGTTACTGATATGTTCTTGATTTCAATCTATATCATGATGGCATTGACTACTTTGGCTGTAGTGCTGAACATGACAGGATTGATGAGAAAAAATAAAAAGTAAATTACGTCTAATTAAGAAAGTATGGCAAGAAAGAAAAGAAAAGTTCCTGGATTGAACGCCAGTTCAACGGCTGACATTTCTTTCATTTTGCTCATCTTCTTCCTTGTGACGACTTCTATGGATACAGACTCAGGTCTGGCAAGACGTTTACCGCCTCCACCGGAAGAGAATCAAGAGGATGCACAGATTGACGTAAAGGAAAGAAATGTGTTGAAAGTGCGTGTAAACTCGGCTGGTAATTTGCTGTGCGGTGATGACTTTATAGAAATTACCCAGTTGTGTGACAGAGCAAAAGAATTCGTCAAGAACGAGGAAAACCGCCCTAATCTGCCGGAGAAGCACTTGAAGAATATTCCATTGCTTGGACAGTGTGCCATTACGGATAAGCATGTGATTTCAGTGCAAACAGACCGTGGTACGCCATACAATGTGTATTTCCAGGTGCAGAACGAATTGATTAGAGCATACAACGAGTTGCGCGACGAACTAAGTAAGGCTAAATTCGGAAAAGTTTATGCTGCCTTATCAGAAGAGCAGCAGGCTGCTATCCGCGAATATTATCCTCAGAAGATTTCAGAGGCAGAACCTAAAAATTATGGAGGGACTAACTAATGAGTAGATTTAATAACGGACGGGAAAGAGAGATGCCCGAATTGAATACTTCGTCACTTCCTGACTTGATTTTTACTATTCTGTTCTTCTTCATGATTGTAACAACAATGCGTGAAGTGACTCTGAAAGTAAAGTTCACCGTACCTAGTGGTACAGAGCTTGAGAAGTTGGAAAAGAAATCTGCGGTTTCTTTCATTTATGTAGGTCCTCCGACAGATCAGCTGCGTCCTTCAATGGGTTCAGGAACACGTATTCAGTTAAATGATAAATTTGCAGAACCACGTGAGGTTATGGACTTCATTGCTGAGGAACGTTCAACAATGGTTGACCAGACAGCGCAGACGGTATCTTTGAAGATTGATGAGAAAACCCAGATGGGTATTGTGACAGATATCAAGCAAGTCTTGAGAAAGTCATGGGCCTTGAAGATTAATTATTCAGCTACAAAGCGTAATTAAAACATTATAAAAACGGTATCTTTGTTATAAAAGATACCGTTTTTTTTATATCCTACTATTTTAATCCCTGTTTTTTCATTAAATTTGCACAACTAAATTGATTTATTTATGAGTATTGCAAATTTGGATGCTCTAGATGAGCAGATTCTTCGATTGATTGCTGATAATGCCCGTATTCCGTTTCTTGAAGTTGCTCGTGCCTGTCATGTTTCAGGAGCTGCAATACATCAGCGTATTCAGAAACTGACAAGAATTGGGGTTCTTAAGGGGTCGCAGTTTATTCTCGAACCAGAGCGTATCGGTTACGAAACATGTGCGTTTGTAGGACTCTTTTTGAAAGATCCGTCTGATTTTGACCGTGTCGTTGAAGAGTTGCAGCATATTCCCGAAGTGGTGGAATGTCATTATACAACCGGTGATTATGACATGTTTATTAAAATCTATGCGCGGAATAATAATCACATGTTAAGCATAATTCATGATAAGTTGCAGCCGTTAGGACTGCAAAGATCAGAAACGATAATCTCTTTCCATGAGGCTATCAAGCGCCAGATGCCGATTCCTGTATTTGAAAGACCTGCCAGAGCTGAAGCAGAGAACGAGTCAGAAATAGAGGAAGAGGCTAAGGAGAATGAAGAAGCTTAATATGCTTGGGCTTCCCGGCCGGAAATATGTATCTGTCTCTAATTGTTTTTACTAATTGTATATAGAAGCCTCAATACATCATGTATTTGAGGCTATTTTATTGTTCTTTTTCCTGCACCTCAGCAGGGGCTTGGCTACTGTGTATGCGAAAAAGGGGGCTAAGTCATTCAGATGTCTCTCTTCTAAAGATAACTGTTGTGCTTAGGTCGGGGTATGACATGTATCTTATGGATATGTTGTATGTTTTGAGTTTCTGTAAATGCAAAAATAATATTTGAACATTATACCCCGATTTAGTCCTGTAAATTATTTCTTGGTTCCAAAATGTTAATTTTTGAACGATTTATAGTAGCAATAGATATATATAGATTTTACATTTGGAGAACTAAATTTAATAAAAATGAAAAGGACCGTATTATGTGGCTTATGTTTATTTTTGACATTAAGCATTCAGGCTGTAGGGCGGATAGACTCTTTATTAGCTATTCTCAAGAGCAATGATTCAGGTTACGTATTTGTAGTGGCACATCGTGGTGATTGGCGACATGCACCCGAAAATTCTATAAGCGCCATTAACAGTGCTGCAGCAATGGGAGTAGACATGGTGGAAATCGATATTCAAAAGACGAAAGATGGAGATTTTGTACTGATGCATGATGGAAACATCAATCGAATGACTGATGGAACAGGTAACATCTCTGATTACACCGTGGAAGAACTGAAGAAATTTCGCTTACGCTTTAACGATGGTATTCTTTCAGACGAACGTATACCTACATTAAAAGAGGCTTTATTGGCTTGTAAAGGGAAACTACTGGTCAATATAGATAAGGGGGGTGACTATTTAGCAGACATAACTCCAATTATTCAAGAGACTGAAACTGAAAACCATGTGATATTGAAAGGACGAAACTCGGTAGAGCAAGTCAAAAAACAATTAGTAGGATATAAAGACATTATTTATATGCCGATAGTGGATCTTGATTCGGATGGTGCTATTTCTTACATTGATTCTTTTCTCTCAGACTTCCATCCTGTGGCTATGGAAGTCGGTTTCAAAACAGATGACTTCCCGCAATTGTCTTATGTGAATAATATTGCTGATGCGGGATGCCGTATATGGATTAATACATTATGGGAAAGCCTTTGCGGTGGACATGAAGATGAAAAGGCAATAACCCAGCCAGATGACAATTGGGGATGGGTGTTAAAACAGCGGGCTACAATTATCCAGACCGACCGGCCTGTAGAATTGATTTCTTATTTAAAACAAAAAGGACTGCGTGAGATTCGAAGTGGAATAATAAAATACGCACCAGAAGAGTGATGACCAATTGTATACGGCCTAGACTACGATACAGTGTGGGGTAAATTAAAAGACTTTCTTCTGTGTGAAAAGCTTAACGAAAACGACCTAATGGAAAACTTATTTATCGGAGTTGGCTGTTGGGGTAGTGTAACAATGGTAGATGGAAGGATTAACATTATCTCTATTATTTTTTGTTTGAGTAACCAATAATGATGCCGGTTCTTTATTAATATGGCATGCAGAAGTAGAGAATCAGAATCGGATTAGCTTTCATATGCATTGTTTGTAAGGGGACAATTATAGCTAATTGTTAGTGCATTAAAAATAAAACTGTGTCGTAATGAATGCTGTTTCAAGAAGTCATTTCTAATATGACATTCCGATGAACAGCCGGTTCATTACGACACAGTCTGTATTTTTTTATTATAAGAGTGGCATTGCTGAATTTGCTTTCTTTTTAAAGATACAATATAGAAAGGCAAAGAAACAATGTTACATGCAACTTTATTTTACGTTACCAACCTTAATGAGGTATTCGGCAATTTGTACGGCGTTGAGTGCAGCACCTTTCTTAATCTGGTCGCCGACAAGCCATAGCGTCATGCCGTTTTCATTGGCAAGATCTTTACGGATACGACCTACATAAACGTCGTCTTTTCCTGCAAGGAACAAAGGCATTGGATAGACCTTATTTGCAGGGTCGTCCATTAGTTGAAGACCTTCGCCATTGGCAATAGCGTTTTGTACTTCTTCAACAGTCAGAGGTTTCTCTGTTTCAATCCAAATGGCCTCTGAGTGAGAACGCAGTGCGGGAACACGTACACACATGGCAGAGCATTTTACGTCACTGTGCATGATTTTCTGTGTCTCGTTGAACATTTTCATTTCTTCCTTGGTATAACCATTGTCTTGGAAAACATCGATTTGAGGAATAACGTTATATGCCAACTGGTATGCAAATTTGTTTACCGTTACAGGCTTACCTTCTATGATTTCACGATACTGTTGTTCCAATTCGGCCATTGCTGCAGCACCGGCACCGCTGGCTGCCTGATAACTTGCAACGTGAATACGTTTGATGTGGCTCAGGTTTTCAATCGGCTGAAGGGCTGTCACCATCATGATGGTTGTACAGTTTGGATTGGCAATAATACCACGAGGGCGGTTTAGAGCATCTTCTGCATTACATTCAGGAACAACAAGGGGAACGTCCTGATCCATACGGAATGCACTGGAGTTGTCAATCATTACCGCGCCATATTTGGTAATATCCTCGGCAAATTCCTTGGATGTACCGGCACCGGCTGAAGTGAAGGCAATGTCGATGTCCTTGAAGTCGTCGTTGTGTTGCAAAAGTTTCACTTCAATCTCTTTACCACGGAACTTGTATTTTGTGCCGGCACTGCGGGTTGAACCAAACAATACCAACTCGTCCAATGGGAAGTTCCTTTCGTCGAGCACGCGCAGAAATTCTTGTCCAACAGCGCCGCTCGCACCTACAATTGCTACTTTCATTTGATATTTTTTTTAGTTTATAGTCGATTTCAGTTACAAAAATAGATATTTTATAACTAAAATACATACAAAATAGAAACTTTTTCGTTACTTTGCATGATAAATCAACAACCTAAGTCATGCAAATGCCCGATTGGTCATCATATTTTCCGGTAACGGACCCCACATGGATTTTTTTCATGGTACTTTGTATCATATTGTTTGCGCCTATTTTGTTGGGAAAATTACGTATACCGCATATTATTGGCATGATTCTTGCGGGAGTATTGATTGGTCCGTACGGATTTCATGTGCTCGACAGAGACAGTAGTTTTGAACTGTTTGGACAGGTTGGTTTGTATTACATCATGTTTCTTGCCAGTCTTGAAATGGATATGCAGAACATGAGACGCATACAGAAACAGGCATTTGCTTTAGGAATTACGGCTTTTCTTATACCGCTGGCAATGGGATTTGTTACGAATTATACCCTCTTGAAATATTCAGTCGTGACATCTGTATTGCTGGCCAGCATGTATGCGTCGCATACCTTGATTGCTTATCCCATAGTTATCAGATATGGTGTGGCCAGAAACCGCAGCGTAAGCATTGCTGTCGGCGGTACAATAGTAACAGATACGTTGACTTTGTTGGTGTTGGCGGTAATAGCCGGTATGTTCCGTGAAGATGCGCACGGTTATTATTGGCTGATTCTTTTATTGAAGGTTGTATTGGTTTCCTTACTGATAATCTATTCTTTTCCCCGTATCGGAAGATGGTTCTTCAGACGTTACAATGACGCAGTGTTGCAGTACATATTTGTATTGGCAATGGTGTTTTTGGCAGCAGGATTGATGGAAGTCGTAGGAATGGAAGGTATATTGGGAGCCTTTCTTGCCGGTATTGTCTTGAACCGTCTGATACCGCGTACGGCACCGTTGATGCATCATCTGGAATTTGTAGGTAATGCGCTTTTTATCCCTTATTTCTTGATAGGCGTAGGTATGCTTATAGATTTGCGCGTGTTGTTCGGTACCGGTGAGGCCTTGAAGGTGGCGGCAGTTATGATTACAATGGCTTTGTTGGGAAAATGGATTGCTGCGTGGCTGACACAAAAGATGTTTAAAATGTCCGGTCTGGAACGTGACTTGATGTTTGGATTGAGTAATGCGCAGGCTGCAGCGACATTGGCTGCTGTGTTGGTAGGATATAATATTATATTACCCTCGGGTGAGCGTCTGTTGAACGAGGATGTACTTAACGGGACGATTTTGCTGATTTTGGTTACCTGTATGGTCAGTTCGTTTACAACCGAGTCAGCTGCGCGTAAACTTGCTTTACGCGGAGGAAATATCAGTGACGATCGTCCGCTAGATGAGGAATCTACACTTATAGCTTTGGCTTATCCTGATACAGTGGATAATCTGGTTAATATGGCTTTGATGATGCGCAAAGAGAAGTCTGACGCACCGATGAGTGCCATCAATGTGGTGCTTGAAAATGATTCAAAAGCTCAGGAACAGGGATATAAATTGCTAGAGTCGGCAGCTGCAATTGCTTCGGCGGCTAATGTGCAGATGCAAACTAAAGTCCGGTTGGCTACCAATCTGGCCAACGGTATTATCCATACCATGAAGGAAAGCGATTATTCCGAACTGGTGGTCGGCCTTCATGTGCAGAGTTCACCTACAGAATCATTTTTCGGACCGGTGCTGATCAGTCTGCTGAACGGTTTGAACCGGCAGATTACGATGGTACGCTGTACCATGCCTATCAACACCATACGCCGGATACATGTGGCTATTCCGGCCAAAGCTCAGTTTGAAGCCGGTTTTTATCATTGGGTGGAACGGGTCGCACGTTTGGCTGTAGGATTAGGATGCCGTATAACTTATCATGGTCATCGTGACACATTACGGATTTTGCAACGCTATTTGCAAATGTATCATGCCGATATTCGTGCGGAGTTCGTCTTGACCGATGGTGGTAATGAATTGAAACGTCTTTCGCGTGAAGTGCGTGAAGATCATTTGTTGATTGTTGTTCTCGCACGTCGTGGGTCAATCTCATTCCGACCGTCGTTCGACCATATACCTCAGCAGATTAAACGTTATTACATCAATACCGGTGTGATGCTGATTTTCCCAGATGTTTATGCTGAAGCTGCAACGAAAGATGTCAGCATCAGTCAGCCTTTATCAGTAAACGACAGATATGAGGCCGCCAAAGAATGGTACCGTAAAATATTGTCTAAACAGGAAGAAAAGAATGAAGAGTCATGAGTGATACGCATTGGTCGGAACGGACAGAATTGCTGTTGGGGGCGGAAAAGTGTGAACGTCTTCGTCATGCGCGTGTCCTGATTGTAGGGCTTGGTGGAGTAGGTGCTTATGCAGCAGAAATGTTGGTGCGTGCAGGAGTCGGCCATTTTATGTTACTTGATGCGGACGAGGTGCAACCTTCAAATATCAACCGTCAGCTTTGTGCCTTGCATTCTACAATTGGTCAGAATAAGGTTGACATACTTGCGGTACGTTTTCGTGATATCAATCCTGATGTAGATATTATTCCAAGGGCTGAATTTCTGGATGAGAACATGGTAGGCCATTTGCTCGACGAGACACATTTCGATTTTATTGTCGATGCCATTGATACGATTGCTCCTAAATGTGCGCTTATCATGGAGGCAATGAAACGTAAGATAAAAATAGTTTGCAGCATGGGGGCGGGAGCAAAGACGGATATTACACAGATTCGTTTTGCCGATCTTTGGGAAACTTATCATTGTGGGTTGAGTAAAGCTGTGCGTACACGACTTAAGAAAGCAGGTATGCACCATCCTTTACCGGTTGTATTTTGCAGTCAGCAGGCTGATGTGAACGCGGTGATAAAGGTTGAGGGAGAACGCAATAAGAAAACAACAACAGGAACTGTGAGTTATATGCCGGCAGTTTTTGGCTGCTATCTGGCACAATACGTCATCAACAGGTTATGATTATGATAGAAGTTAGAGATATCAGAAAAAGTTTTGGAGATCTTGAAGTATTGAAAGGTATCAGTCTCATGATAAATAAAGGAGAAATAGTCAGTATTGTCGGGCCAAGCGGTGCCGGGAAGACTACATTGCTTCAGATTATGGGAACACTGGATAAACCCGATACCGGTTCGGTTTTGTTTGACGGTGTGCCAGTACAAACTTTAAAGAATACGGCTTTGGCTGATTTTAGGAATAAACAGATAGGTTTTGTGTTTCAGTTTCATCAATTGTTGCCTGAGTTTACAGCACTCGAGAATGTGATGATTCCCGCTTTTATTGGGCATACTCCTACACGCGAGGCTCGTGAGCGTGCATGTGAGTTGCTTGATTTCATGGGATTGTCAGAACGGGCCTCTCATAAACCGAAGGAACTTTCGGGGGGGGAAAAGCAACGTGTGGCAGTGGCTCGTGCCTTGATGAACCATCCGTCTGTTATATTTGCCGATGAGCCCTCGGGAAGTCTTGATACAAAGAATAAGGAAGAGCTGCATCAGCTCTTTTTTGACTTGCGCGATAAATTCGGTCAGACTTTTGTTATTGTGACTCATGATAACGATTTGGCGCGTCTGACCGACCGTACCATTCATATGAAGGATGGCAGAATATTGGAAGATACCGTTGAATCAGAAAAGGAAGATATACATGAATAAAATTGAATTGGGGCGGATGAACCGTCTGACGGTTGTAAAAGCTGTAGACTTCGGTTTATATCTTGATGGTGGCCGTGAAGGAGAAATTCTTTTGCCTTCACGTTATGTACCCGAAAATACACAAATAGGCGATGAGATTGATGTATTTCTTTATCTGGACAGTGAGGAGCGCCTTATTGCTACGACAGAACATCCTAAAGCTATGGTCGGTGATTTTGCCTACCTTCAGGTTGCCTGGGTGAACAATTTCGGCGCATTTCTTGACTGGGGATTGATGAAGGACTTGTTTGTGCCTTTCCGTGAGCAGAAGATGAAAATGTTGAAAGGCCAGTCATATATTGTCCATTTACATATTGACGAAGAAAGTTATCGCATCATGGCGTCAGCCAAGGTTGAGCGTTATTTGTCAAAGGACATGCCACCGTATAAGGAAGGTGATGAGGTGGATGTATTGGTTTGGCAGAAAACAGATTTAGGCTTTAAAGTGATTGTTGACAATCGTTTTGGCGGTTTGCTTTATGACAGTGAAGTGTTCCGTTCATTGCATACAGGTGACCGGACTAAAGCTTATATTAAACAGGTCCGTCCTGACGGTAAGCTGGATTTGACACTGAATCTGCATGGCAAGGCTGCTGTTGATGATTTCTCGGAAGTACTTCTTGAACATTTACATAAGAATGGAGGTAAAACTTCTTTGGGCGATAAAAGTCCGGCAGAGGAGATTTATGCAATGTTTGGTGTGAGTAAGAAGGTTTTTAAGAAAGCCGTAGGCGATTTGTATAAGCGCAGGCTGATTGAGATAGTGCCCGATGGCCTCCGGTTAGTTAAATAGCCTGTGTTGTTAATGGCAGAAATAGCCTTGTATTTGTGTTTATCTGATTAGGAAGTGCAAGGCGTTTTTCTTGAATTGATAAAAAATAATAATGCCGGTTTTCCGTGATGGAAACCGGCATTTATTATAAGGTAATTTCTTTTTGTGCAGATTACTGAGCTGCAACAACAGTACGCTTTTCAGCGATACGAGCCTTCTTACCTGTGAGGTTACGTAAGTAGTACAATTTAGCACGACGAACCTTACCTACTTTGTTGACAACGATGCTGTCAATGTTCGGGCTTTCGATAGGGAAGATACGCTCTACACCTACTGTTCCTGACATTTTGCGAACAGTGAAACGTTTTTTGTTCTGGTGACCTGAGATTTTGATTACGACACCACGGTACTGCTGGATACGCTCCTTATTACCTTCGACGATTTTGTATGCTACAGTAATAGTATCACCTGCTTTGAACTTAGGGAACTCTTTGCCGGTAGCAAATGCTTCTTCAGCAATTTTAATTAAATCTGCCATTTTGTTTTGATAATTAAATTGTTTGTCGTCCCAGCGCAACATAACAGGGAACTCTGCATCCTGCCAGCGATTACGCGGAAAGCGGCTGCAAAGTAACAAATTATCTCTTAAAAAAACAATTATTTCCTTGCTTTTTTATCAATAAGTTGCTCATCTTTTGCTTTTTTGCTACATTTGAATCACATTAAAAGGGTAAGGTATGAATTGTAAAAGGATTGTAAGTATAATATGTTTTTTGGCCTCTCAGGCAGTCCTGTGGGCGCAATACGAGGTTTGTCAGGTTGATGCGGTACGTTATGAACTGACGTCTGATTGGGATGCTACTCCCGATGAAGGGGCAGTGCAGATTCTTACACCCTATCAGCTGGCTGTAGACAGCATCATGTCACCTGTGCTTGGCGAAAGCGATGTACAGTTATGGCCGGGCCGCCCCGAGAGTCCTTTGTCCAATTTTGTGGCAGATGTATTATTGGATGCATCGGCCCGTGTGGGTAAGAAAGCGGATATTGGCTTGTGTAATATTGGTGGTTTGCGCAGTTCTCTTCCTAAAGGAGCAATAACTTATGGTGATGTGTTGGCCGCATGTCCTTTTGATAGCAAGATGGTGATTCTTACTCTTAAAGGTGATGTTCTTATCCGGTTGATGGAGCAGATAGCTTCAGTAGGAGGGGAGGGAGTCAGTCATGGTGTCCAAATTGGTATTACTTCAGATCACCGTTATATCAATGCCATGTTTCAGGGGCAGCAGATAGACCCTCACGCTATTTATGTGATAGCAACACTTGATTTTCTGGCTGAAGGTAATGACGGTCTGACAGCTTTGCGTGATCATATACTTAAACGGTCAACACCGTTTGTAGTGCGTGAATTGGTTGCAGAGGCCATTATGCGAGCGCAGGCCGAGGGCCGAAAGGTGACAGCTAAGACTGAAGGACGTGTTGCGATTCAATAAATATGTTTATGAAACTTTTATTGAAGTTAATATTGGTCTTGATGTTTGTTGCGGGGTGTATGCCGTCTGTATGTGCACGGACCCGTCAGCTGGTTATTGTTCATACCAATGATACACACAGTCAGATACAGCCTTTAAGCCCGTTTTTAGTTGATACGTTACAGGCTGGGAAAGGTGGTTTCTTACGCCGTGCGGCATTAATCCGTAGCTTGCGTGAACGTTATCCCGATATGTTATTGTTTGATTCCGGCGATTTTTCACAAGGCTCAGCTTATTATAATCTGTTTAAAGGCGAGGTCGAGGTTCGTTTGATGAATGAAATGAAATATGATGCGGTGACGTTGGGAAATCATGAGTTTGATAATGGGTTGGACAACATGCGGCATATATTCTCACAAGCAGCATTTCCAGTTGTTAATGCTAATTATGATTTTAGCGGTACTGTTGTCGGTGATATTGTTCGTCAAAGTGTTGTTCTAGAGCGGAATGGCCTGCGTATCGGTGTATTCGGCTTGGGGCCGAAACTTGAAGGTGTATCAGCTGCCGCAAATTATGCCGGAGTGGTTTATCACGATCCTTTGACGGCTGCTAATCAAACCGCTCGTCAGTTAAAGGAAAATCAACATTGTGATGTGGTGATTTGTCTGTCTCATCTTGGTTGGGATGTAGGGGAAGTAAACGATTCGTTGTTGATCCCGTCTACGCATGATATTGATGTTGTTTTGGGAGGACACAGTCATACTTTGTTCGACAAGCCTAAAATCATTTACAATGCCGATGGTCATAAGGTTGTCTGCAATCAGCTTGGAAAGAACGGAATTTATGTAGGTCTGCTGACCGTTACCTTTCAGCAGCAGGCTGCTGTGTTTGACAAACGTTGACAATCATTTTATTCAAAATAGAATGTCAGGACAATCATTTTGGCGCTGGATCCGTCAAGTGATTCGCTGAACTTCAGTAGATTACGGTCTACAAGGTCAGGCCGGTTCTTCTGCAGGATATTTGCCAGTCCGAAACAGAATTTCAGTTCCGGAATCAGTTTGAAGAACGGCAGGTAAATGTCACATCCCATACCCACTTCCAGATAACAGTCAAAAGGCTTGGTCAGTAACGCTTTTTGTTTTTTTGTGGTCAAGTCAACCGATGGCGCGACACCTGCAAGAAAGTACGGACGGTAATTATTAAAGCGTGGAGCGCTGAATTTCATGTCTATCGGAATAGAAATATAAACAGATTTCATGTTTTGTGTCGTGTCACGTCCGCTAACCTGTTCGTGAAAACTCACATGCTTTTGTCCGAAATGCATGGTTGGTGTAATGCGTAAAGCCATGTAATTGTTTAACCGCAGTTCTCCTAAAACTCCGACACTGAATCCTGGACTGTAATTGTCAACGTCTGCATACCATTGTTCCTGTGTTTCGGGATCTATAAAACCGTTGTTCCGCAATTCCATATCCTGCATATGCACACCCACAAAGAAGCCATAATGGAATTTTCTTTGGTCAATATAGGGCCTGTATTGCAGTTTGCGCTCCTGTGCGGCTGCGGTTATTGACAGCAGCACAAGGTAACTCAGCAGAATGGCGGTCAGTCTTTTCATAACTCATATGTTTCATTAATTCTCAACGCAAATATACGTACCTTATTGTATTTTCCCTCAGATTTTGTTTTTCTAATCACTAAAAATAGTGATAAAATATTTTGGAGGAATATAATTAAATACTAACTTTGCGGTATTGATTGTGAAAAAATAAGACTTAATATTAACAATTTAAATTAAATTAAAATGGCTTACGTAATTGGTGATGATTGTGTAGCTTGCGGCACTTGTATCGACGAATGTCCGGTAGGCGCAATTTCTGAGGGCGAAAAGTATGTAATCGATGCAGATGCTTGTACTGAGTGCGGTACTTGCGCTGATGTTTGTCCTTCAGGTGCAATTTCTCTTTAATAACAAGAGACACAATAAGACAAAAAGATTTAAGGCTTCCCAAAAGGGAAGCCTTTTTTGTTTTAATTCTTTGTTATGTAATAACTCAAAAACAGACAGTCTTGTGGGGCATTTTTTTATATTAAGCAGATAATTTCCGTTGATTATAAATTAGGGGTCGTTGTGTATGACATAAAAGTAATGTATATTGGATTTATATCATATTATGGAGATTTGATGTTGTTTTTTGGGGGGGAATTTGAGGCTTCTGGTGTTTATTGATAATATAAAACAAAACGATGCAAAAATTGAATGTCAATTTTTGCATCGTTATTTGTGGTGCGCCTGATAGGACTCGAACCTACACGCCGCAAAGCACCAGATCCTAAGTCTGGCGTGTCTACCAATTTCACCACAGGCGCAGGATTTACGGCTGCAAAGATATGAACTTTTGTTGGATGTACCAAATTATTGCTTCAAAAAATCTCGTGCAGCCTCAATAATTGTATCTTTTCCTTTTGCAATGTCTTCCGGAAGAAGGGCAACTTCAATGTCTGGGGCTATGCCGAATTCAATCTGATTCATTTCTGCGTCATAGGTAGGGCAGGCCGAGAAACGTACGCTCCAACCGTTTGGTAACTCTGATGAGAAAGGCATGCCCGATCCACCCCCCGTACGATCACCCATAATGGTTACAAGAGGCATCTCCCTCATGTCGCGCACAAACGTATTTGTAGCACTATAGCAGGAACGGTTGGTCAGTATCACAGCTTTTTTTTGCCATCTTATGTTTTTAGACGGTTCTACATATTCAGCTTCGGGAGTGGAGAAATCGCTATGTCCCGGTCCGGTTTTGTGGGCCATATAGCCCACGAGACGTTTTTCGTTGGTAAAGCGTGAGGCCAGTCTGTCGGCATACGTCAGCGTGCCGCCTGAGTTGTTGCGTACATCAATGATGAGACCGTCGCACAGACTCATGTAATACAGTACCTCGTCCAGATTGCCGTCACCTATGCCATTGCTGAAACTTTCGTAATAAATGTATCCGATGTTGTCGTCCAGAATTTTATATTCCAGTCCAGACGCAATGCGATAGTCCGTTCCCATATAAAGTTTGTGTACATCTTCGTTGAAATTGGCCGGATAATCCTCATGCCAGCTCCAGTAGCGCCCCACATCTGCCGCGCTGTATAGATTGACGTGTCCGTCCTGCAGTTCGGCCAGCATGTCGCAAAGTACTTCAAACAACTGTGACGAACTCATACTTGGACTTATTCTGGTTTTGTACCGGCTGTGAACCTCGTTCCAGTCCAGTCCTAAGGTGTCGGCCTTGTAATCCAGAAAACAATATTTTTCGTCAATGATACGCCATAATGTTTCAAAATTGTTTTCCGGCGTATTGTCCATTTCTTCTTCACGGACACAAGAGACTGTAATGACGGTCAGAATAAGCCATACAGGCAGATATAATAGGAAAAAACGTAGTCGTGACATAGTTTTTTTACATGATAAAAGATTGGTGCTGAGGTTCCTTGCGGCGCACAAAAGTGAAATGCTTGACATATCCCACCATGAATGAGTGGTTCCACAAATGAGCGTCTATATTGTTAACCGTGCTCTGACGGATATCGCAAAGATAACCAACCCTGAATGTCAGTTTGTTTATCGGAAAGTCCACTGTCAGCAGATGACGCATGGAAGGTGCGTTTACCGGATAAGTGAAACATACGTTGTGGTCATAATTCCCTAATGACATCTCATAGTAAGACTGCCCGTATTGCGGCGAGAACATGGCGCCAATGAGCGGAACGGTCAGTTGATAACGTGCTGTGAAAGGTTGTTTGCCGATATGAAACGGATAAATGGCCATGCCCGAGGCTGACAGGTAAATCTGTGCCTGAGCCTGTACGGGGTTATTCGAGTTGCGCATGTTATAGATGGCACCCAAAGCACCATGAATACCGCCGCCGGCCATCAGACGCAGACCGCATCGTAACTGCCAGTTATAGTGCCAGCCCGCGGTATAGTTTATCATACCAGAAAGTTCATGACTTGATGCCGTATTCGTCTTTGTATATGCCAGATAACCGTCAAGCAAGGTCTGTACGCTTACCTGCCCGTCTGCCCAATGGGTAGGACGGAGTGTCTCACGCATGAAACTCAGATGTGGTCCCCGATAAGTAGACGGAGACAGATAAGTATCATATATGTTGCTTCTTCCGGTGCCAAACATCATCGCATGTGTCGTATGCCGGTTGGCTGGTGTCGCTTCCTGGGCAAACAAGCCAGTTGTGACAGTCAGAAGCAAAAGTCCGGATAACAACCTTTTCATTTTATTTTTCATCATCGAAAAGGTTCATCTGGCGATCAGCTTCTTCCGTCACACCATTCTCATGATGTCCGTTTTCCGGATGTTCCTGGTCTGCTGGCATATCATCATCTGTCAGTTCGATTTCCTGTTCTTCGGGTTCCGGTTTGCGTGTTGGTTCCAGCTCTATGATCTTGTCCACCGGTAATGTGGTGAGACGCTTACCTTTGGCTTTAAAACTCTTGACGCTGATAAAGCTTTCGCCGTCTACTATGAGCGGGTCGCGGAAACGGTCGTCGCCGCCGTAATCTACTTCGAAGCGCGGATAAACTTCATCAGTCAGAATCACGAGCCGACTGTTGGCGTTCTCGCCTGTAAACCGTTGAGGTTTGCTGCTGGCCTCGAACGTGAATCGTTTCAGATAAGGATAATTCTGTTGGTCGGCGTCAAACAGTACGGCGCTCCATACCTTGTGCGGGTTGAATTTCTCAATGCGCAGGATCTCTGCCTCATAATGGTTGTTGATGTCGAAGTTAGTTGTGTAAAACTCGTTTGACTTCAGAACCACCAGAATAAGGTCCTCGCTGTGGAATTCGCCAAGATATTCACCCCGTTCGTCATAGTTCAGACGGTTTACATCGTGGTCAAACCATACTTTTCGTCCGCCCAGTGTCGATCCGCCGCGTGCGCGCAGACCGATACGTTGTATTTCTGCCTTAGTCAGCAGGTTGCCGCGGCTGTTACGGCCTTTTATGGCGATATCGCTAAAATTCTTGTCGAAAAATACTTTCTTGAGTCGCAATTGCGGTTTCAGATGGATTTTGATGACCTCAGCCTCACCGTTAGGGTTGGCACTGAAATACAGAATCTTTGAGCCCGGTGTGCCAGGAGTGATGTCGTATTCACGGTCGCGCACCACTGAAGTGACGTTAAACCGCTTGATATAATTAAATCCGTGCGGACCGTCCTGATATACTACATTGTATATGGTGCGTTTGTCGCTCTTCTTGAACACCGCCACATGGATAATCTCCGGTTTGCGTTTCTCTTTCTTGCATTTCTCGTTTTCGCCTACAAATGCCTTTTCGCTGATGCGTATCACTTTGAATGTTCCGTCACGATAGAAAATGATAACATCGTCTATGTCCGAACAGTTGGATACAAACTCATCTTTTTTAAGTGAGGTTCCGATGAATCCCTCTTCGCGGTTAATATACAGCTTTTCGTTAGCTTCTACTACTTTTGTAGCTTCGATGGTGTCAAAGTTGCGCAATTCTGTCCGTCGTGGATGAGCGGGACCGTATTTTTCTTTCAGCATGCGGAACCAGTCGCTGGTTACTTCCACCATGTTGTTCAGATCTCGGTCAATGCGTGCGATTTCATCTTTCATCCTTGCGATGGCTTCGTCCGCCCGGTCTTTGTTGAATTTCAGTATGCGGGCCATCTTGATATCCATTAATCGCAGGATGTCTTCTTTGGTCACCTCGCGTATCATCTGCGGGTAGAACGGGGTCAGCCTTTCGTCAATATGTTCGCAGGCTATATCCATGTTCTTGGCTTGTTCAAATGCACGGTCCTTGTAGATGCGCTCTTCGATGAATATCTTTTCGAGTGAAGCAAAATGAAGACTTTCTTCTAATTCGCCTTTTCTGATTAGCAATTCCTTGCGTATCAGTTCCATTGTGTTGTCGACCGAGCGCTCAAGCACTTCGCTCACGGTCAGGAAACAAGGCTTCTTGTTGTCTATGACGCAACAGTTTGGTGAGATACTTACCTCGCAGTCTGTAAAGGCATACAGAGCGTCCAAGGCTTTGTCCGAACTGACTCCCGGTGTAAGGTGTACCAGAATCTCCACTTCGGCCGCGGTGTTGTCTTCTACCTTGCGCACCTTAATCTTGCCTTTTTCAATGGCTTTCAGAATGGAATCTATCAGTGTGGTTGTGGTTTTTCCGTATGGAATTTCCTTGATTACAAGTGTCTTATTGTCCAGTTTGGTGATTTTGGCACGCACTTTGACTGCTCCTCCGCGTTGTCCGTCGTTGTAACGGCTTACGTCGATACTGCCTCCCGTCAGGAAGTCGGGGTAAAGCTGGAACGGCTCGCCGTGAAGATAACTGATGGCGGCATCGCAGATGTCATTCAGGTTGTGCGGCAGTATTTTAGAAGACAAGCCAACGGCAATACCTTCCACACCTTGTGCCAGAAGCAGTGGAAACTTGACCGGCAATGTGACCGGCTCCTTGTTACGTCCGTCATAAGACAGTTTCCATTCAGTGGTTTTGGGGTTAAACACCACGTCCAGCGCAAATTTAGACAGTCGTGCCTCGATATAACGAGGTGCTGCGGCCGAGTCACCAGTCAGGATGTTTCCCCAGTTTCCCTGGCAGTCAATCAGCAGTTCTTTTTGTCCCAACTGCACCAATGCGTCGCCGATAGAAGCGTCGCCGTGCGGGTGGAATTGCATGGTGTGCCCTACAATGTTGGCCACTTTGTTATATCGTCCGTCGTCCATCCGTTTCATGGAATGCAGAATACGGCGCTGCACGGGTTTCAGACCGTCGTTGATGTGTGGCACGGCCCGTTCAAGAATGACATAAGACGCATAATCGAGAAACCAGTTCTGATACATGCCGCTCAGATGATGCGTACGGTCTGTTCCGCTCTGGCTCTCAGGCCTATAGCTGGAGTGTTCCTCCGGTTCAAAAGTATCTTCGCTCATTGGGATGTGACTATCTTCTGTTGTTTAAAGGTTTCAGAATAGGCAAATATACCAAAATTTTGTGGAATAATCTAATAAATCGGTAGCTTTGAAACTGTAAAAATTGAAAATTAGATAGTTACCGGTTGTTCCCGTAGTTGTAAGCTGACGTTTAACGGTAGGTGGGGAATGCTTTTAGTGGTATTCTGTTTTTCAGACGTTCGTATGGTCTTGTGTCTTATAATTTGTAAAACTCCGCTAAAAAACAGATTTTATCTGTAAACTTTGCTTATAAATCCCTATCTTTGAATAAGACTGGATGTGTCTCGGCATGGCTTGAACGTTAAAAACTACGTTTTTCGTTTGGCTCTGCGCTCGCCTTTCACTATCTTTGCAAGTTGTAGGAGATAGAATCGTTAAGAAATAACAGTAATAAACAAAAAATATGGCACAACAAGAAGATGTATTCAAGAAAATCGTCTCTCATTGCAAAGAGTACGGTTTTGTGTTTCCCTCAAGTGATATTTACGACGGTCTGGGTGCGGTGTACGATTACGGTCAGAACGGCGTAGAGTTGAAAAACAACATTAAGCAGTACTGGTGGCAGAGCATGGTATTGCTGCACGAGAATATCGTGGGTATAGATGCCGCAATCTTCATGCATCCTACTACATGGAAAGCCAGCGGTCACGTTGACGCTTTCAACGATCCGTTGATAGACAACCGTGACAGCAAGAAACGCTATCGTGCCGATGTGCTGATTGAAGAGCAGATTGCCAAATATGACGATAAGATAAACAAGGAAGTAGCCAAGGCTGCCAAAAAGTTTGGAGATAGCTTTGATGAGGCTAAGTTCCGCGAGACCAATTCGCGTGTAATTGAACATCAGCAGAAGCGCGATGCTCTGCACCAGCGTTTCAGCGATGCGATGAACGCTAATGATTTGGAAGAATTAAAGCAGATTATTCTTGACGAGGGTATCGTTTGTCCGATTAGCGGTACACACAATTGGACTGACGTTCGTCAGTTTAACCTGATGTTTAAAACCGAGGTCGGTTCAACCGCAGAAGGTACTTCTACCATCTATCTTCGTCCGGAAACCGCACAGGGTATTTTCGTCAATTACCTTAATGTACAGAAAACCGGTCGTATGAAGTTGCCGTTCGGTATCGCACAGATCGGTAAGGCCTTCCGTAACGAGATTGTAGCCCGTCAGTTCATTTTCCGTATGCGTGAGTTCGAGCAGATGGAGATGCAGTTCTTCGTAAAACCGGGTACAGAGCTGGAGTGGTTCAATAAATGGAAACAGACCCGTATGGCATGGCATCAGGCTTTGGGTTTTGGCGCCGAGAACTATCGTTTCCATGATCACGAGAAACTGGCTCACTATGCTAATGCCGCTACTGATATTGAATTCCACATGCCGTTTGGATTCAAGGAAGTGGAGGGAATTCACAGTCGTACCAATTTTGACCTCAGCCAGCACGCTAAATATTCTGGTAAGAAGATTGAATACTTCGATCCCGAAACCAACGAAAGTTATACACCGTTCGTTATCGAGACTTCTATCGGTGTAGACCGTATGTTCCTTTCTGTAATGTGTCATAGTTATCAGGAGGAGAAACTGGAGAACGGTGAGACACGTGTCGTATTGAAATTGCCAGCTGCGCTTGCTCCTGTCAAATTGGCTGTTATGCCGTTGGTTAAGAAGGACGGTCTGCCCGAGAAGGCACACGAGATAATCAACGATCTGCGTTTCCACTTCAACTGCAAATACGACGAGAAAGACTCTATCGGTAAGCGTTACCGCCGTCAGGATGCTGTTGGAACCCCGTTCTGCGTAACAGTGGATTATGACACATTGAAAGACAATACCGTTACTTTGCGTTATCGTGACACAATGGAACAGGTTCGTGTCAATATCAACGAATTGCGCGGTATCATCGAGGATCAGGTGAGCATCACCTCCCTTTTGAAGAAGATTATGTAACGACAACTTAATTATTGAGTATGCCAATCAAGATAAAGAGATTTTGGGGCAGTATGGTAGCTGTTCTTGCGCTGTGCGGTCTGATGGCCTCATGTAGTGAGGACGATAATACCTATGATCCCTATGCCAACTGGGAGGCCCGTAATGCGGAATATTTTCTGCAGATTGTGGATTCAGCCCGTCAGGCTATAGCCGAAGCCAAGTCGCTCTATGGTGACCAGTGGGAAGACCACTGCGAGTGGCGTATGTATAAATCGCTCACCAAATCGCCTTCATGGCAGGCCGGAGTGACCGATTCAATCTGCGTGCATATTTTCGGACGCGGTACCGGCAAGGGATGTCCGCAATGGACAGATACGGTGCGTGTGCATTATCGTGGCTTTATCATGCCGACGCAATATCTCGTCAATAACGAGATGCGTACTCGTCAGACTGTGTTCTCACAGTCTTATGTGGGTGATTTCGATTTGAATCGTGCGGTGCCGGCTCTGATGACTCCTGCGTCAGCTGTGGCCGGATTTTCAACAGCATTGCAGTATATGCATGTTGGCGATAATTGGTTGGTGTATATTCCTTCCGCATTAGGGTACGGCAGTCAGACTCAAAGCAGTATCCCAGCTTATTCTACGCTGACGTTCCACGTCAATCTGGCTGATTATTACACAGCCGGTGAGACAATTCCTGATTGGAAAATGATTGAGTGAAACAGACTAGACGTCTTTGATACGAGATTTAATTAAGGTTGCTGATTTCTTATACAAGGTTGAGGGTGTACTGTTAAGTATACCCTCATTTTCTTATATATCTATTCTGTCTATGGTGAAGTAGGTTAGTTGATTGTTAAGATGGAAGATGGTGTAAATATATACTAAGTTAATTCTTGTTAAGATAATAAAGTCTGTAGAGACGGTTCCGTTTTTGTCTGTGTTCAATTTAAAGATGCCGTTATATACTCAATTTGTCTTGAATCTGTTGCTTTATATTGAAAATTTAGGTTTGAACGTTTTTTTAGAACGGTGTCATGTTATTCTTTTTAGATAAAGTTGTACTTTTGTACTTGATATGGTATTCCTTTTGAATGAGAAGTTATGTGGGTAAGAATTTTTGTTTTTAATCTTATGGTTCGTTTGTGAGAGAACCAAAAAGCGACATAGACTCGTATCTTTTTTGGTGACTTAGGAGCTCATGTTAGTTGTCCGAACACAGCTTCGTCAGTCAAACAACCATCTGTACGGTGAATTGAGATTAGTTATGTACATCATATACGATGTATCGAGCAAGGATTTGAATAATTGGCACAGTCGCAGAGCCAGGCCTTTTTGTTTAAACTCGCTTGTTTGATTTTATTCTTGTTTTCTTGTAGTAGCAATGAATTCATTGTAAGCCGTGAAAATATCGGTTTCTTTGTTTTTAGATATCCTATTTCAGAATGTATTCGGACCGTGTATAAAGTAAATTCAGTTGATAAGGTAAATATTGGTTTAAGTAGAGTGAAAGACGTATAAAAAGTATGAGGTTGACAATTAATAAAAGCTCTAAAGCTAAGAATGAGAAATGTTTTTTTAATTAAGAATAAAGAATATGAAAAAAAGTGTATTAGGCTTATTTTTGCTTTTAGGTGCTCAGGCAGCCATGGCGCAGAGCACTTACAAGGTAACGTTTGAGAATAAAAGTGGCAATGCCAGTTTCGATGCAAAAACCGTTTATTTGTACTCGCTCGAAGACAAGGTTGCTATAGATAGCGCGCAGTGTGTCAATGGTGTTTACACCATTCAAGGTACTACTACACAGCCTAAACTGGCTTCTGTTTGTACATCTGCTAACGGCTATAATATGATAGCTGCATTTGTACTTGATAACGAAGAGATTAATGTAATCTTGGATAAGGGTATTCAAGTGAAAGGTTCCGAAGTGAATACTCGTATGCAGGTCATTGTCAATACAGTCAGAGATTGCGGCAAAGCTCACCGTGAACTTCAGAAAGAGGCGGCTAAGTATAAGGGCCAGATGCCCGACAGTGTGGTCAAAAAACTGAGTGCCGAGTGGGTGGCTGTTTCAGAGCGCCAGGAAAAAGCTTTGAAGGATGGTGTTATTGCAAATAAGGACAATCTAATTCCTGTATATTTCATTACCAATTATATGGAGATGTTGGGAGCTGATTTCATTGATAATTTTCTGAAAGATTATAAATATAAGGACAATGTCCTACTGGCTAATGCCTATCAGATGATTGAGGGCGAGAAACGCAAAGCTCAAGGAGCAACGTTTACAGATTTTGAGATGACGGATATGGACGGCAAGATGCGTAAATTATCAGAATTTGCCGGTAAGGGAAATTATGTGTTGGTAGACTTTTGGGCTAGTTGGTGTGGTCCCTGCTGTGCGGAAATGCCGAATGTGAAGAAGGTTTACGACCGTTTTCATAACAAGGGGTTCGATATAGTAGGAGTGTCTTTGGATAATAAGAAGAAACCCTGGACTGACGCTGTAGCAAAAATGCAGATGACTTGGACTCAACTGTCCGATCTGAAAGGTTGGAGATGTAGTGCTGCCCAACTGTACAATATTAAGAGTGTTCCAGCTACGCTGCTGATTGGTCCTGATGGCAAAATCGTGGCATCCGATCTGCGTGGAGATCAATTGATAAAGAAACTGGAGGAAATATATCAGTAAGTTTAGGCTACTGAATGAATCATTCGCCCGAACTGCCGATTTGTTAAAAGGCAGTTCGGGATTTTTTTATTATGAAAAAAGTTTTTTGCAGAAAAGGTTATTTTGCCGATTTTTCCAATTTGTGGTATGAATTGATTTGTTTTGTCGTGATGCTTGTCAGCCAGTATGGTTTTAATTTTAAAAAACATCAGAAATGCAGTCGTATATTTGTGTGCCAGTTTCCTGCGGTAATGGTTTCTGATGTACCCTACGGGGATCCCGAGTCATAGTTCCAGTATACAGAGGGAACGACCGGTACAACCGTATTTCAGATAAATAAAATGGATTTCGGGAATACTTTCAGTTCGGATGAAAATAAGTAGTATTGATGCTATATAAGGATTTGCATAGGTGCGGAGAATGTGATTCAAGTGCTGTCCTGACTCGAATGAAAATAAGAGGGCTTAAATGAAAGCATTGGAATGTTTTCAAATTCTTTGATATCATACGAGACTTGTAGGTGTTAAAAGAAGTTAAGGGTATGGTAAGCCTTATGTCGTCGTATTTAATAAGGACGGTTGTTGTATATAAAATCGATATGTAAGTTGATTTTATAATTGTGTTTTCGTTTTGATTGATGTAGCTTCACTTTTGTGAAATAATGATGCTTTTTTGTTTCTTTTGAGTTTTTAGTGTTAAATTTAAGTGGTTTTATGCTTTTTTTAAATAAATAGTATTACATTTGTAATGTTTAAGGAATATAAACACTATTATTAACTATTTATTTAAAATTTAACTATTTATATGGGATAACAGAAAATCTTGTTGTCGTATGGGACGCCTTCTTTTATTTACTACAGGTCTTCTAGCCTCACAGTTAGTTATGGCAATACCAATGGAAGGAGGTAATACAATTCTTTCCGAAGTTCAACAGGTGCCGCAATCGGACCGTCGTACGATTACCGGTGTTGTGTTGGATTCAGATGGCGAAACATTGCCAGGAGCTAGCGTGTATGTAAAGGGAAATAAGAAAAATGGTGTAACGGCTGGTATGGACGGACGTTTTAGTATTAATGTTTCTTCCAAAGCCAAGGCATTGATTGTTTCGTTTGTAGGATGCAAGTCACAGGAAGTGGTTCTGTTGGATGGAACAAAAAGCTATACTGTACAGCTAGAGAGTGCAACTCAGATTGATGAGGTCGTAGTTACAGGTGTTGTAACGAAGCGTAAGGATACGTTTACCGGTTCTTCTGCCAGTTTCTCAAGAGAGGATTTGAAATCAGTTGGTGTACAGAATCCTTTGCTGAGTTTGCGTAGTTTGGATCCATCCTTCAATTTGATGGAAAGTGATATATTTGGTTCAAATCCGAACCGTTTGCCGAATATCGAAATCCGTGGTAAGTCCAGTGTGTTGGGTATGCGAGATGAGGTTGCAGAGGACCCTAACCAGCCACTGTTTATTTTGGATGGTTTTGAGAGTACGTTGGAAGCCATATATAATTTGGATATTAACCGTATTGAAAGTATGACCATCCTGAAAGATGCAGCATCTACAGCCATTTACGGTTCTAAGGCTGCTAATGGTGTCGTTGTTGTTGAAACAGTGAAGCCAAAACCGGGGCAGCTTCGTCTGAGCTATAATGGTTCCATGGATATTTCGTGGCCCGATCTGACCAGCTACAATTTGATGAATTCCAGTGAAAAACTTGAATTTGAAAGATTGGCCGGTAAATATTCTGGTTCTGGTGATGGAACAGAAGAAATTATAGCAAAAGAAAATCTGTATAACAAGCATTTGGCAGATATAAAGAGTGGAGTTGATACATATTGGTTGGCAGAACCGTTGCGTACGGGTATTAATCATCGTCACTCTGTATATATTGATGGAGGTGCCGGAGGATTCATGTTTGGTCTTGGCCTTACCTATAACGGTGTGAATGGTGTTATGAAAGATTCAGACCGTGATGTGTTGGGTGGTAATCTTGATTTGGTTTATCGTGTAGGAAAACTTCAGTTTACCAATAAATTTACTGCACAACAGACCAAATACAACAATCCTATTGTGCCGTTTAGTGATTATGCGCAGGCCAGTCCTTATTATAAAAAATATAATGAATATGGTGAGGTCGAACGTTGGTTGAGTAATAATGAATACGAGATGAATGTTGGTAACCCTCTGTACAATGCTTCTTTGAATAGTCGCGATGATACAAGAGAACTTCAGTTGTCCAATTATTTTATTGCCGAATATAACCCGATCAAAGAGCTTAAATTACGCGCTCGTTTTGGTTTGACATCCTTGTCTTCTGAAAATGAAGTGTTCTATTCTCCAAACGATACTCGTTTTGAGAGCTATGATATCCTTCGCAAAGGTTCTTATAATTATCGGAATACGCAAACCTCAAAATACGAAGGCGAATTTACGGCTATTTATGCAAAAGTGTTGCAGCAGAAACATCGTATTAATTTGGCGGTAGGTGGTAATATGTCTGAACAGAAGACTACTCTGCAAGGATATGCTGCCGAAGGATTCCCAGTTGGAGACTTTACTTATCCTTCATTTGCCAACGGTTATCCTGAAGGCGAACGTCCAACTTATTCAGAGGCTGTTAGTCGTGCGGTGAATGCTTATTTGACGGGTGGATATTCGTATGACGACCGTTATTTGATGGATATCAGCTACCGTTTGAATGGTTCTTCTGTATTTGGTTCTACCAAAAAATTTATTAATACCTGGTCTTTAGGTCTCGGTTGGAATATTCATAATGAGTCTTTCATAAAAGACAATTTGTCATGGGTTAATTATATGAAAATTCGTGGTTCTATTGGTAACCCAGGTAATCAGAATTTTGATTCGTCATTGTCTTTGACTACATTCAACTATCTGTATACTTCTTACAATTATTTTGGAATGAGTTCAGTTCTGGCAAATCTGGGTAACAGAAATCTGGAGTGGCAGACTACACTCGACCGCAATATCGGTTTGGACCTCACTCTGTTTAAAGAACGTTTCAATTTGACATTGGATTATTACTATAAGACAACCGATCCGCTGTTGTTAGCCATTGGTTTGCCAAGCTCATCTGGTTTGACTAGCTATAACACGAATTTAGGAAGACAAATTTCAAAAGGTTTCACAGGAGTAGCTCAATATTATATTTTCCGTGATTTTACTAAACGATTGACATGGTCGTTACGTGCGACAATCCGTATGGAAAGCAGCAAGTTGGACGGTATTGGAAACACTTTGGAAACTATGAACGAATATAATAAGGGACGTTCAACCGAACGTTTCTATGATGGTGCCGATCCCAATGCGATCTGGGCTGTACGTTCTGCGGGTATTGATCCGGCTACAGGTCGTGAAATCTATATAAAGAAAGACGGTTCTTATACTTATGATTTCAGTTATGATGACGAAGTGGTTGTTGGTAATACCCGTCCGGATGCCGAAGGTACATTTGGAACTAATTTCGGATATAAAGGATTTACTGTCGGTGCAATTTTCCGCTATCGTTTAGGAGGAGAATCTTTTAATGATGTTGTATATGAGAAAGTTGAGAATATTTCTTCTTCAAATCTGATTTATAACCAAGATAAACGTGCGTTGTATGACCGTTGGCAGCAGGCCGGCGATATTGCTCAGTTCAAGAATATCGCAGATCATAGTGTAACACCCAGATCTTCACGATTTGTTCAAAAGGACAATACGTTGACGTTGGAGTCTTTCCAAATAGGCTACGAGTTTGATCCTAACTTTGTCAAGAGGTTAGGTATTAACGGTTTGCGTGTAAATGCTTACATGAATGATATCTTCCGTATAAGTACAATCAGAGAAGAAAGAGGTACGGATTATCCTTTTGCGCGTAGCGTATCATTAGCACTTTCAATTACTTTATAATAATAGAGACTTATGAAACTCAAAAAATATATTTATACATTATCTGCTTTTTGTCTACTGGGTATATTCAGTGGCTGTTCTGATTGGTTGGACTATCAACCAAAAGATAAAGAAACCGAAAACCAAACATTTAGCAGTAAAGACGGATTCTATACAGCAGTGAATGGTGTATACAACCGCCTGACAGAAGAGGCTTTATATGGCAAAAACCTGACTTACGGGTTGATTGATCTTATGGGAAGACGTTATTCCGCTCCTTCAGACCTGGTCTACAGTGTTTCTGGAGTTAACGACTTCAGTGCATCTTTAGCCACCAATCATACCTATTCTGATATTGACCTTTCAGATGCGATTGAAACGATTTGGGAAAATATGTATGCTGACATCTTGAACATTAACGTCATCCTGGATAATGCAGAGCAGAAAAAAGGTTCAGTGTTATTTGAAAAAGATTATAATCTGATCAAGGGCGATTTGCTGGCATTACGTGCATTCCTGCATTTTGATTTGTTGCGTATGTTTGGTCCTGTATACAGTCGTGATCCCGAGCAGTTAAGCATTCCTTATAATAACAGTCGTGAAGCTCAGATCTATGATTTGCTTTCTGCCAAAAGCATTATTTATGATCACATTATTCCTGATTTAAATGCGGCAGAAGAATGTTTAAGCCAGTTTGATCCAGTCATTACCGATGGACCTTTGGCAAGTACAATTGAGGATGAAGATAATTATACGCGTTATCGTCAATTGCGTATGAATTATTATGCTACCATATTGCTGAAGGCAAGAGTCTATTTATGGGCCGGTGATAAGGCAAATGCATTGGCTCAGGCCAGACGATTGACAGATAATGAACAGGTAAAAGCTTTCTTTCCATTTGTAGATCCAGACAAATTGTTAGGAAACACTGTGGATCCCGACCGTACATTCTCAACAGAGGTTTTATTCGGTTTTTATGATAGTGGTAGAAATACTATTTATACAAATTATTTTGATTCAGAAAACTCAAGTTCTACACTTTTGCTGCAGCCAAGAAGCGGGTATGTGTCACTGTTGTTTAATAATAATACAGCAGACTATCGCTATAGCTCACAATGGACCATTTCCGGAAATTCGAACAGTTTTGTAAAATACAAAGCCTTGAATCTAAAGGAAGATGATATCGAAAATAACACTTATCCGTTTTATACATATTTCATGCCGTTGATGCGTTTGAGTGAGGCTTACTACATTGTAGCAGAGTGCTTGCTGGAAACCAATGTTCAGGAGGCTATCGGCTATATGAATACCATCATGGCAGCACGCGGACGCCTTGCCTTAGACGAAAATTTGTCTGCAAATGATGTCTTGGAAGAAATCAAGCAAGAGTATATGCGTGAAATGACAGGAGAAGGTCAAGTCTTCTATATGATGAAACGTTTCTTCCAGAGATTTTCAGGTGTATATAATGCAACTAATACCAGTACAAAAAATGCTTCTGATGAAATTTATGTACTGCCATTGCCGGAAAGTGAATTAATAAACAGATAAAAAGCTTGATATATGAAACAGTTTAGATATATAGTTTATTCGTTAATTGCTCTTATAATGAGCTCGTGCTCAGAAGAGGAATTTAAGACTTTTAATGGTGAGGTAGCAGGTATTTATTTGCAAAGAACCGCATCGTATACAATTGATGCCAATGGCAATCCGCTTACTTACAAGTATACAGATTCTTTAAGCGTATCATTTGCAACAAGTGAACCGACTGTACAGAAACAAACAACCTATCTTGATGTTTGTGTGATGGGCAACTGTGTTTCTTATGACCGTCCTTTCGTGTTGAAGCTCGATGAGGCAAAGAGTACAGCCCAAAGGGGTGTTCATTTTGATTTCAATGAAAGTGACTGTGTAATTAAGGCAAACACAGCAAAAACAAGAGTTCCTGTTACAATCTATCGCCATCCCGATTTGAAAACAGGAACCTATCGGATGGAGTTTTATTTGGAGTCTAATGAATATTTTACTACCGTACTAGATGAATACAAGAACTCAAGTGATTGGCAAGTTACGGGCGATACTTTGTGTGGCACTCGTTTCAAGATCTCATGTAGTGAAATATATACTTGCCCGGACTATTGGGTAAGTTTTGCGGAATATTCGTTGGGCGTATGGTCTGTATCCAAAGAAGTTTTGGTAAACGAACTGATGGGATGGACACATACCTCATGGATTAACGGAGGTGGAAGTGCTGAAAATGCTGTGCAGTATGGTCATATGGCATATGCCGCAAAACTGCTTCGCAAATATTTGCAGGAAGCTGCTGATGAAGGTAATCCGGTAATAGACGACGATGGATCATACATGCAGTTAGGTGAAGATTATGCGGTTGATTATTCTGCGTATGAATAAATTTCATAATTGATTTAGAATATAAAGAATATGAAGATTTTAAAATTTAATATATTATCAGTATTGATGATGTGTTGCCTTTTCGTTTCATGTTATGATGATGAAGGTAACTATGATTATACAGACGTTCCTCAGTATACATTCAATAATGTACAGGAAAGTTATACCTTGCTGAGAGGAGTAGACATGTTTACATTCTCTCCTGAGATAATTTCTTCTACAGAAGGCAAGATCACACCCGACAATCCTAATTTTGAATACTCTTGTCGTATAGGAATGACCAGCGGTTCTTTTGATGATTCAGAGAAATGGCATGAGCTTAACCCCGAAAAGACTCAAAGCTTTACTTGCGATATCAGAGAGGATGTGGGAAGCTATGTGGGTGTTTATACCATTACAGATAAACGTAATGGAGTGTCCACGAATTATTCCTTCAATATAACCTTGTCTTCCACGTCGTATGAAGGATGGTTGGTTTTGTGTAATGAAGGAAGTGAGAACAGGGTTCGTTTAGATATGATTTCTGTAATCACTCAAGACAGAATCATGCCGATTCATGATATTATGAACTCGGCTTTTCCCGAGCAGCATAATGCGTTACAGATTGCATACGACCCTTCATTGTTCAATACTGGTGAATATATTTACATGCTTACAGAAACCGGATCTTTCAGACTGCAAGAGGATCAGTTGACAGCAGACGAGAAAGATAATATCATGAGTGAGTTCCTTAGTGATTTGGGTTCTGATAAGCCGGCTCGTTTTGGCGCTACAGGATACTGGATGGCTGGTGCCGGAACTCATTTGATGGTTACACAAGCCGGAGATTTTTATGTAAAAGGTTTGGGTGCTAGTGGTGCATGTTATGAATTCCTTGCAAATACTTCTGTAGAAGGAAATGCGCGCGAATATCGGGTCGCTCCGTTTATCGGAACCGGTATGGAACGTCCCGGAACGACAACTAATGCTTTGTTGTTCGATATAGACAATAAACGTTTTATCGGATGGGACCAGACTACTGCTGCCAGTTCAGGGGTTTGTTATGAGATTCCAGCAGGTGGAGCTAACTTTATTCCGTTTAATTGCGGACAAGATTTGGTTTACATGGAAGGAACGCGCTTTGCCAATAATACAGTCTTTGCTATATTGCAGAACGAGGCAGGTGAACGTTCTGTCTGTGCTATCAATTTAAGTGGTGATAAATATACTCAGGAAAGCTATTATGAGAATATCGATGCCGAAAACTTCAGACAGGCAGACCATTTTACTTTCCATTCTCAGTATCCTTATATGTTCTATAGTTATCAGAATCAATTGTATTCTTATAATCTTGGAACAAAGGCTTTGAAAAAAATCACTTTGCCCGACGAGGAAATAACAATGGTAAAAATCGACTTGTTCAAAAACTTGTCTATGACGAATATTCCTGACGAGATGATGCTGCAACAGCATTATGTGTTAGTCGGTTCTTATAAAAATGCCGCAACTGATAACAACGGAGGAGTTTTGCGTATGTATAAGCTTGATAACTCTACTGGAGAACTGAAATTGGTTAAGGAATATGATGGCTTTGCAAAAATCGTTGACGTAACATATCGCGAACGTTTCTAAGGTTCGGATATATTTTATAGAATAATTCGACAATCCCCTTGTTTTACTTTTATTAGGTAAAGAAAACAAGGGGATTTTTATATGATTATTTTTTATCTGTTCCGACAGAACTTTATAGGATATGAATCTATATTCAAAAAATGATGTTGCTGCTTTTGAGTGATGTCACCACATAACATGGATCTATGTTTGTGGTTGTAGGCTCTGTCAGTTGGTAAGTTATGTTTTGTTTTGATTCTTTGTTTTTTAGATGAAGCATAATTTGGTGTGGAAAAATGAGATTTTTGAATAGTAATTATAAGAATATTGATAATAGAAAGGTATCGATATGAACAGAATGTAGTAGATTTTTTTTAGAATGTCATTAATTAAAAACTGCTTTGTTAATCTATTTTAATCATAAATTAGACAAACAAAGCAGTTTTTACTCTTTTCTGAAAGACTTTTTAGCGTTTCCTTGAAAGGGCATAGCTGTCATTCTTTCTAATGACAAACAATGTTTTTTCATCAGACTTATGTATTTATTATATTAACATGCAGAAGAAAAGATGTTTGGTGTTTTTTACATAATCAAGAGGATGCTGTTTTATGGTGTAGTTTCGTCTGATTGGTTTAGTTTATGTTCAGTTAGTATAAATTAAAACCGTTTTGTCTATTATCTAGATAGACAAAACGGTTAATTTTTTAACTTGGTTTTTAAAAAACTTTAATCTTATTTTCTGTGATGACGCATCTTGCGCGGTGATTTTATGGTTTTGCTGCTGATACCGGTCTGGATGTTAGATTCTTGCTGTTCTCCGTTATAGCTGTAGTAAACGGTTGATGGATTGCCGTAATTAACGTCTGTATAAGTGACAGATTCAACAGAACCATTTGGATTGTAAGTAACGTCAACGGTTTTTGAACTGCTATATTCATAAGTAGTCTCGCCGTTTTCTTTTTCAACTGATGTATATGTAATCTTGGTAGGGATATTTTTAGTGGTTTTACCTAACAAGGCTGCATACCACATAAAGTCACAAAGGTAATCGTCGTCATACATTCCATCGAAGAAAATGCCCGGATTGACGTTTACAGAAGCGTCGCTTGCATATTCGAATTCATAGGTTGATGTATAACTGTATTCTTCATCCTCGTCAATGGTGACGATTTTTGTTAAATTGCCGTTAACCCAAGTGTAAGTGGTAGGATATGTATAAGTATATCCGTCTTCGCTTTCAGTTACAACTTGTTTTGTAAGATGTCCGTCTGCATCGTATTCAAAAGTAATAGTTCCTTCGTATGAATCGGTTTCTTCTTCATAGGTCTCTTCTGATTTGGATTTTGCGTATGTTACAAAACCGTTGGCGTTAGTCTTAATATCGGTGATGTTTGAAATGTAACTGCCGTATTCGCCAATATTAGACATATTGATTTTAAGAGGGTTCTCAGTAATGACAAAATTGGTGTTGCCGTTTGTTACACCGTTTGTCATTTTTCCGTTGCTGTAATTGAATGTAGCATTTTCTGCTCCGCTTGTTGAGGTAACTAAGTGCTCGATACCTAAAGATTCGCTTACGTTAGGAGCGTTGTTGGCTGGAGTTCCGCTACCACCTCCTTCGTTGTCGTCATCGTCACTACATGCTGTAAAACCTGTTGCGAGCATGCAACACACTGCCAAGAAAAGATACTTTTTCATAATTATAAATATTTAAAGTTAGTTTGTTATATGCGTCCAAATTTAAAATGTTTTATTTGAATAAACAAATTAAATATTTATTAATTTTTATTTTATACGTTTCACTAAAGCGTTGCATGGATAAAAGTCTTATTGATTGTTTACAAGGTTTGTTATTATGCGACAATTTTATTCCTTTATAATGTTTGCGGGAAGAGTGATGAATAGTTGTTGTTGGTTTCTTATGATCGTAAGTCGTATTGGTTGTTTGCAGTCAGTTTGTTTTAAGGCATTACGTAATTCAAAGAGATTGTTTATTGTAAATCCATTAATACCTAGTATTACATCGTTGGTATATAGGTATTTACTTAGTGTACCTTTATTATGGGAAGATTTATATATGTATACACCGCGTTCGGCGTCCATTCCTGTGGCAGACCTTTCGCCCATAGTATTGAGGTCTTTGATTTGTAAGCCTTGCCAATCTATGATTTTATCTTGTCGGACAGACTTATTAATGGTTGGAATGGAGAATTCTGGTGTGAGAGCGATATGGCGTAAGTGTGGTGAGCGCACCCCAAAATTGTTCATTCTGATGTTTTGGAATCCCAAACGGAAAACCGGTGAGTCTATATCGGCTATTTGGTAATTGCCGGTCTGTGGATTGATAAAGTGGACAGGATAGACAACAGACTCGCTGTCGGTCTGATATTGACGGGCTGTTTGATAGGATATACTGTCTGTGAAAATGTTATTGTTAATTGTCGCTCCCCAACCGTTCAGATTAATGGGCTGATAAGGTGACATGACGATGTTTCGTTGGAATACGTCACCGCTTTGGGGAAACCAGACATGTGGATGGAAAGTATTGTTGACAAGGATGTTGTTTTCTACAACTCTATAAAAACCTTCGCGAAGCTTGATACCTCCGTTCAGACACAGATTGTTGTAGATGTGGTAGTTGGATGACCCGTCGTCAAGATCAATGTCCCATCCGCGGTCGCAACGGAAACGGTTGTCGTGAATGATAGTTGTACGGACTGCGTCTGCAAGTATGATGGATGGATAATTGGAGGTTATACTGTCCATGACAGCGCGGTGGGGATGCCAGAATCTGTCACGTCCCCATGAATTGAAGGAACCATGATCGCCGGTTTCTTTTACAGTGTCAAAAACATCATTATATGCTATGATATGTCCTCCCCATGTACCTTCGCTGACATTAATGCCCGCACGTGGTGTGTCGTAGATGCTGTTGTGGCAGACGGTGATGGACTGACACATGGATAGTTCTATGCCGGCAACTTGTTTCTCAAAACGTCCGATGCGGTGGATGAGATTGTCGTCTACTAAACATTCGGCCGGATAGTTCTTGTTTAACGGTCCTGGTTCCAAATCCATTTTATCGAAAGGTATGAACTGGTTATATTCAAAACTGGGAGAACGAACTGCTTTAGAATCACCGACAAAGCAGATGGCGCTGGCTCCGATTTGCGTAAAGTGGGAACTTAATATGGCAGAGTGTCTGTTGTAGTTAGAGAAAAACACCGCGTTGCCGCCGAGATTATGTAAATAGCAGTTTTTGAGAGTACAGTGTTCTGTTCCTTCAAAAACAATAGCTCCTCCTCGGTAGATGGTCCAGTCGGAGCGTAACAGTGGTTCGTATTTTTCCATGAATGTACGTAGCGTCTGGGTAAACTCAATGTCCTCGATGATGATGTTGCAAACCGGATTGTCTTGAGTGCCGCGTAATTCAATGAGGTGTTTTAGTTGTGCGCTTTCTATTCTTAAATCTTGAACGTTTTCTTTCGCTAACGGATAATAATAGAGTATGGACTGGCGTTTGTCGTAAAACCATTCTCCCGGTGCGTCAAGTTCTTCAAAAATGTTTTCTACCATCCGGTTTTCGCGACTTAATCCAAGTTGTCGGTTGTTTTGCCAGCCACCTTCAAGTTTCAACTTGCCTTCGGTGTCTTTACCTGTGATGCGATAGTGGAAATCTCCCCAATCGTGCATATGCATGGCATGCAGAAAACCATCTTCAGGGTGTGCCCATTTCCTGACACGCTCAGGTGACGTGGCGTCTGCTGCTACACCGTTGAAACGGATGGCTGTGGAATCATAGTCAGGATAACGTGCCTGATAGCGTATGTCGTCATCGACGCATAGCATATCCATATTCAAGCCTTTTCTGATGTCGGCTTTCAAGATGCCGTTACTATAGGGCTTCCATTCGGGAGTTAGCAGAGTTCCACTGGTTATGACTACTTTCTCATGTGAATAGGGACGTATGGTCAAGCTTTTATGGGCATTGCCGTCCTGGGGCGTGAATACAAGTGTTTCCGTAAGGCGGTAAACGCCTTCGCGAAGACAGATAATAACATCTTCTTTGGTCTGGCGTGCCTTCAATTGCGCTTTCTCAATGGTTTTGAAAGGCGCTTTGATGGTACCGGGATTTTTGTCTTTTCCCTCAGGTGATACGTAGTAAAATGTTTGAGCGGTAACAATGCCCGAAATCATCAAGCATAATATAGAAAAGAGGATTTTTTTCATAAGTATTATTTAAGTCTTTTGCTTAAAGACAAAGTTATTATTTTTTGTAAAGGGTTGTTTATACAATATCGATTAATATTTGTACAATATCGCTTTTTAAAATGTTTATCTTTGGTTGAGATTTAAAAAAGATTTACCTTTAGTTTATAATCTTGAATACTATGAACAGCGATATAGATCAAATGCATTTTCTTGTCCTTCATCTGGGGGAAGCTTATTGTATGAAGGACTGGAATTATAAGGATGTGTGTAGTCCTTTTACGCGTATATATTATGTGGTGGAAGGGCATGCGCAGATAAAATTTCCCGATAAGATACAGGATTTGTATCCTGGTCACATGTATATTATTCCTGCTTTTACTCCACACAGTTATATTTGTGATGAAAGGTTCATACATTATTATATTCATATATACAATGAGTCGGAGCGTGATATCCTGGAAGATTGGGTGTTGCCTACCGAGATTGAGGCGAAAGATGATATATTTAGACTTGTCAGACGTTTACACGAATTGTGTCCCGATATGGAATTGCAGCAGTATGAACCTAGAAGTTATGACTATGCTGCCGCCCGATTGCAGAATCTGATGAAAAACAAACAGCGGACATTGGCAGCCCGGGTGGAGTCGCGTGCCATTATTTATCTGCTGTTGTCGTATTTTATGCGGACGGCTTATCCTAAGCGGCAGGCACAGGACGAACGGATTAAGGAGGTACTGAATTATATTCAGATTAATATAGGGAAGAAAATATTCATGAAATCGCTGGTGGATATTTCGTGTATGTCAAAAGATCATTTTATTCGAATCTTCAAAAGAGAAATGTATATGACTCCGATTAACTATGTGATGAAGAAAAAAATAGAAAGGGCACAATTGAAACTTATTACAGAGAATACAGAGGTGAAGGAAATAGCTTATCAGTTAGGATTTGAAAATCAGGGCTATTTTAACAGGGTTTTTAAAAGATTTACAGGATTAACTCCATTGGCATACAGGCGAAGTTATTAGTTTTAAACGTGTTGTCGGTATTTTGTTCCGACATATAAGTTGATTGGGATTTGTTTACAGAGTTTGTAGGGTGGATGGATAAATAAACGATAGAAAGCGTGTAGTGATTATTCTATTCTGAAAAGATAATGGGGTTGAGAGTGGAGAATATAAAAAGGAGAGAAGTATCAGAATATAAATAAAGCACAACTGTACCGGTTTTTATTTGGTATAGTTGTGCTGTTATTGTTGTGTTGTTTTCTTATTTCCTTGAATAATCTGTAAACCTGAAGTTGAAATGGTGTTTCTCATCCTGTCCGTGTGGAACATCTTGAGTGATTTGCCATTGTGTGGTGTCGATGACAGGAAAATAAGCGTCGGCTTGTTCTGGTGTGTCGGCAACGTGGGTCAGGTAAAGGCAGTCGGCCTTGGAAATGGCCTCGTTATAGAGGCTGGCACCGCCGATAATAAAGACTTCCTCGTCGGGACGACAGGCGCTGAGCGCGTCGTCTAAACTGCTGAAATGTTCGGCTCCCGGAAAGTCACTTGTCGTCCGGCTCAGCACAATGTTGCGGCGGTTGGGCAACGCGCCTTTTGGCAGAGACTCAAAAGTGTTGCGGCCCATGATAATGGTGTGTCCGGTGGTCAGAGACTTGAAGCGTTTCAAATCGTCAGGAAGCCAGTATATCAGTTTGTTCTGGTAGCCGATGGCGTTGTTTTCGGCTACGGCTGCTATGATAGATAACATAAGAATCTGTTTTTTGATGATTAATGAAAATGGCCGGATATCAGACAGACACTTTTCCCGCAATGTGTGGCCATGGGTCATAGTCGCTCAGTTCGAAGTCTTCATATTTGAAGTCGAAGATGTTTTTCACATCTGGGTTGATGTGCATGTGTGGCAGAGGACGTGGTGTACGTGTCAATTGCAGATGAACCTGGTCGAGATGGTTTTTGTAAATGTGGGTGTCGCCCAACGTATGTACGAAGTCACCGGCTTTGAGGCCTGTAACCTGTGCCATCATCATCAATAGAAGAGCGTATGACGCGATGTTAAAGGGAACACCGAGGAAGGTGTCCGCACTGCGCTGGTAGAGCTGGAGACTCAGACGGCCGTTGGCAACGTAGAACTGGAAGAAAGCGTGACAGGGAGGCAGATTCATGTTGTTGAGATCGCCTACATTCCACGAACTGACAATGATGCGGCGTGAATTGGGATTGTTCTTGATGGTATCAACCGCTTCCTGAATCTGGTCGATAAATCCACCCTTGTAGTCAGGCCATGAGCGCCACTGGTAGCCGTAGATGTGTCCTAGGTCGCCATTTTCGTCAGCCCACTCATTCCATATTCTGACGCCGTGTTCCTGTAGATATTTCACATTGGTGTCGCCCTTAAGGAACCACAATAATTCATAAATGATGGATTTAAGATGGAGTTTCTTGGTTGTAAGCAGCGGAAAGCCGTCTTCAAGATTGAACCGCATCTGATGACCGAAGACACTGATTGTGCCTGTACCGGTACGGTCACCTTTTTCAACGCCCTCGTCGAGGATACGCTGTAATAAATCGAGATATTGTTTCATTGGATAATATGTTTATTCGTCTTGGTGGTTGTCTGATATATCGTTATGTCGGTAAGAATCCTTCTGTCCGGATTTAAACCGCCACAGTTGTGAGCCCGCGATACAAAGCAGAATGATACCGGCAATGCCGAGTATGGTCCACTCCAGTAGCCAATATAACAGCAGCAGGGCTACAGCCCACATGAAGCGGTTGATGGCCTGGTCTTTCAAATATTGTCTGGAAACCGTGTGGGGTTGGGTTGAGGCAGGTTGTTGCCATGCCGGATTATGATTTTTTTCTTTTTCCCTGTTAAGCTTGTAAATCAGTACGATAATGGCGATGATAGCGATAAGGGGAAAGAATACAAACATCAAAAAAATAAATACGGCGAGAATGCCTGTCACTCCCATTATCCCTGTAAAAAAGGATAATAGCGTTTTCACTGTATCGGACATAAAAGGTTGAGACCAGTCGGGCAGGTCGTCGTCGGTCCAGTTGTCGGCGGCTGACATATTTGAAAGTGTGTCAGGTGCTGTATTTAGTACGGATGTTGTGTCGGAGAATACGGTCAGACTGTCTTGTGCTGCGAGAAAACTGTCGGTCAGCATGGGAAGCATGCAGAGTATTACAGTTGCCGTGAGGCAGAAAAAGCGTTTGGTCAACATAAAATTGTGAAGTTAAATGTTTCTGTTTACAAAGATAAGTTTTTTATTGGTGCGATAGGCAAGTTTTTATTGTGCAGACCATTTTTTTTGTCTATTTTTATGTCTTTAAAAAACAGTTGTCATGCAGAATACAGTACCTCAGGAGTTTAAAGACTATGCCGTGAAGCTTCTCGGCACAGAGCGATGGAACAAATTAGAAGGGGCGCTCGGTGATGAACCTTCGGTCAGTATCCGTTTGAATCCTTATAAAACCGGTGACTTGGCTTGTGACTGGAGTCAATGTGATGGTTATGATGGCAATGTGCCTTGGGCTGGAGGGGCTTTTTATCTGAAAGCCAGACCGGCTTTTACGGCTGATCCGTTGCTTCATGCCGGCATTTATTATGTGCAGGAGGCCGCTTCGATGTTTTTGGAACAGGCTATAAAACGCTATGTGAGCTCACCGGTTAAGGCTTTGGATTTGTGTGCCGCACCCGGAGGAAAATCTACGGTATTGCGTTCTTGTCTGCCCCAAGGCAGTTTTATGGTCTGTAACGAACCGATACGTCAGCGGGCACAGGTACTGGCAGAGAATATGGTAAAATGGGGGCATCCAGATGTTATGGTGACTAACAGTTATCCCTATGCCTTTTCTCCGTTGAAGGGCGCGTTTGATCTGGTAGTGGCTGATGTGCCTTGTTCGGGCGAGGGCATGTTTCGTAAGGAAGACGACGCTGTGAGCGGTTGGAGCATGGACAATGTCATGATGTGCAGAGAAAGACAGCGTGAGATTATCAGTCAGGTGTGGCCGGCATTGAAGTCGGGCGGATTGCTTATTTACAGTACCTGTACGCTGAATCAGTTTGAAAATGAAGAAAATGTGGCTTGGATTGCTTCAGAATTCGGTGCTGAAGTTCTTCCGTTGGATGTACCGTCGGAGTGGGGCGTTTGTGGGAATCTGCTTTCGGAAGAGGATTCGGATAATGAAACAGGTAAGGTGCCTGTCTGCCATTTTATTCCCGGTTTGACGCGTGGTGAGGGCTTTTTCCTGGCTGTGCTGAGAAAAACCTCGGGATGTGAAGATGACGGAGAAGCTGATTTTATACCTTCCGGGAAAAAGAGCCGGAGTAAAGGTAAACGTGGAGAACAGCGTACTCAAACATTGCCGGATCATTGCCGGCAATGGATACAGGGTGGTACTGGCGGTTTTGAGTTTCGGATAGATGGTGCGCGTTTGACTGCTGTGCCGGCGCAGTTTGCCGGGTGGTGTGCGGCAGTCGCTGATAAGGTAAATGTGTTGTATTGTGGTATAGTGGTGGCCGAACTGAAGGGAAAAGACTGGGTGCCGTCACATATGTTGGCTATGAGTGTTTGTTTGGTCAGAACGGCTTTTCCGTCTGTTGATTTGGACTATGCGGCAGCAGTCACTTATTTGCGTAAAGAGGCTCTTATGTTGCCAGAGGGTACGCCGAAGGGATTCGTATTGCTGACGTATGCCGGTGTGCCGTTGGGCTTTGCTAAAAACATAGGTAATCGTGCCAATAACCTTTATCCGCAAGAATGGAGAATCAGAAGTTCGTTTCTGCCTGATTTTTCAATTGTTAAATGTGGAAACGAGCACAAAGCATAACAGGTGTGAAATCAAAGTTAAAAAGATTAATTAGTATTTAATAAATTTGTTTTTCTGAATAAAAAAGTTATATTTGGGTCAAGTGATTGCTGAAACGCTTAGGTGAACATGCTATGCAGTATCTCATCAAAGGCATAAGTTTAACCTTTAAAAAGATTGGATTATGAAAGTCTTGTTTATTGGATCCGGATGTGCCTGTAGACTGCCTTTTGCCGAAAGTATCTTTAAAAAGAAATTATTGGAAGCAGACGTGACAGGCGTGGAAGTAGAAACGGCCGATGTGGCTGAGTGGGGACTTGTTCCGACTGTAGGGGATGTCCTGCAGCGTGAAACTTCTGCTCGGGAAGTCTTGGATGAAGCTGATCTTATCGTTGTGATGGAGGATAAGCAGCGCGATTTTCTGACAAAATTTATGGATTATAGTTGTTGGAGTAAGATTCATCTGTTTTGGGACTATTGCAAACGTAAGACGAGCATGAAGACAAACATGGTAGGAAACTTATCCTACAGAACAGAAAGTGAAGTGGTTGATTTCGGCTGTGAAACAATGGTAAGCCGTTTGAAAGCATTTATCAAGGAGCATCTTATCGGAGAGAGAGAAGAAAATGTTGTTACGGCTATTTGAAGTAAGAACAGTGTGCCTTATAACGTCGGGTCTGCTGCCAAAAGAAAGAAGGAGGATTTATAACTTTTAATTTCACTTGTTATAAATCCTCCTTTTTTTATATATGTATGTATGAAGAAAAGGACATTCAATACTGTATGCCACTGTCGGATTGTGCGTCATCGTCTGCTTTTTCTTCTTTACGCGGAGCGATTTTCTTGATGGCTGTTTCGGTTAATTTTCCGCTTTCGTCAAATAGTCCGTAGGTGGTGCGCAGGACTTTAAATTCTGTACGACGGTTAAGCGCGTTACATATTTCCTGCTGTTCTTCGGGTAATTTCTTAATGAAAGCTTCGGTCAGTGTATCGTTTTCATGTAAGAACGGATAGCGTTCTGTAAGTTTTTTGCGGATAACTTTGGGCTTGCCTTTTCCGTAGCCGACAGGTGTCAGACGGTCTGGCGCAATGCCTTTGGCTATCAGATAGCGGACAACGGATTCTGCGCGGCGTTGTGAAAGTCCGATGTTGTAGGCTTCGCTGCCCCTGTAATCACAATGAGAACTCAGCTCGATAGTAACGTTGGGATTCTCGTTCAACAGGTCGGTGAGTGAATCGAGCGAAAGGGTTGATGAGGGGCTCAACTCTGCGCTGTCGAATTCATAAAACACATTGTCGACAAGAACCGGCGCCGTAATGGAGGCCAGCTCGAATTGAAGAACATATTCTTTGCTCACGCTGCTGGTGTCAACTCTCAGCTCTTCCTTGTGGTTCAGATAACCTTTGCAGGTACCCAGGAATATATAATCTACATTGGGCTTGATTTCTTGTGTGAACGAGCCGTCGCCTTTAACGCTCAGTTTAAGATTGGTACCATCGTTACCTACCATATAAACCAGGCCATCAGGAAGTTCGTAACCGTCTTTTTCATATACCCAGCCTTTTACTGTAATCAGAACTTCCGGACAGTTAAAACTCATGATGTGATCCCATCCACGGGCGTCACCGCGGTTGGTACTGAAGAATCCCCGGTTGTGTAACCCTTCGAAAGTCATACCGAAATCGTCTCCCTGTGAGTTCATCGGGAATTTAAGGTTCTCTATATGCCACGTTCCTGTGCTGTCTGTTTTGGCTACGAATAAGTCGAGGCCCCCCATGCCAGGATGGCCGTCTGAGGAAAAATACAAGTCGCCGTTGGGACGGAATGTGGGAAACATTTCATTACCGGGCGTATTGATGGGTTCTCCGAGGTTTTCTACTCCTCCCATACCGTCAGCGGTCAGCCGTACACGCCATAAATCTAATCCGCCTATTCCACCGGGCATGTCGGATACGAAATACAGCCATTCTCCGTCGGGTGAGATGGCCGGATGTGCGTAAGACGAAAGTGTGTCTTTGGTGATGGTCAGCGGTTGGGGAGCGCTCCATGTGGCATCTGAACGCGTAGAGGTGAATATTTGTGCATAACGGGGATAATCCGGATCGAATGTACATCGGGTGAAATACATGGTTTTGCCGTCGGGAGTGAATGCGCAGGCACCTTCGTCGAAATCACTGTTGACTTCAGATTCCAGAATTTCAGGTTGTAGCCATTTGCCTTCCTCATTTTTCTTGGCCATGAAAATATCTCCGCTTTTTATACCTGTGATTCCGCTAATCTCGTTTCCGGTTACTTGCGGACGGGTTGTGGTGAGATAAAGCTGTTCTGAGTTGTCTCCGGCAAGAACCGGACAGTAGTCGCTTCGGCGTCCGTTAAAAAGCGGCTCTTTCTTGACCGTATAAAGAGTGGGCTTGCTTTTCCATATGGGGGCCAGGTGGCAGCCTTGCCAGCCGTTTCGGGCAAGCATGTCTTCCGGATTGTATTGAAGATAAATCTCGTAGTTTTCCAAAGCCTTTTTGTAGTCTCCGTTTTTTCTTTGCATTTCTGCCAGATAGAAAAATACGATGCTGTCTTTATAATGGTAACGGATGGCGTTTTGGTAAGAGCCCATGGCACGGGCTGTGTAATTGATGCGGCGGAAACAGTCGGCTGCTTTATAAGCTCTTTCGCCGCGCTTGACACGGTCTTTGGGCTTTGTGCGCATATAGGCTTTACGGTATTCGGTGGCTGCATCGAAATATTCGCCTATGGCATAGTATTTGTCTCCCTTCTTGACATTATTTTCCGGGCCACAGCTAAAGAGCAACGGCATCAGTAATAATGTGAGTAGAAGGCAGATTGTTTGTTTCATTGTGGTATAATAACGTACATCCGTGAGGTTTATTGTTCAAAAGGCTGACGGAATGTACATCCGTTTTTCCATTCGGAACAGCCATAGGCAGTTTTTCCCTTAATGATATGTCCTTTTCCACAGAGCGGGCATGTCATACCTTCATGTATGGTAGCTTGTGAAGTCGGTTTGTCGGTTTGTCCGACAGTATCGGCTTTAGGCTGTTTTTTTGCACGTTGTCCTGACTTCTGTCCGGTGGATTTGGTTTTCTTCTCGGTTGTTTTCTTGGCCTTTCCGCCTGCTTGCTGTTCGTTGTCCTCAGGTATTAGTGTGACACGGCGGTTGGTGTTGTCGGCTAAAACCGTGTTGACAATGTCTGTAACCATTTGTTTCAGTTCGTCAAGGAACGTCTTTGCATCGTAAGTACTCTTTTCAATTTGCCTTAGCTTCTTTTCCCAGATGCCGGTCAGTTCGGCGCTTTTAAGCAACTCTTCATGGATGAGGCCTATCAGTTCGACACCGGTAGGTGTGGCAATCAGGTTCTTACGTTCCTTGCGGATGTAATGCCGTTTGAATAGGGTTTCTATAATGGCGGCGCGCGTTGAAGGTCGGCCGATACCGTTTTCCTTCAATGCGTCACGTAGTTCTTCATCTTCAACCAGACGGCCGGCTGTTTCCATGGCACGGAGCAAGGTGGCTTCAGTATAAGGCTTGGGTGCCTGTGTCCATTTCTCTGCCAGATCTGGAGTATGAGGTCCGCTTTCTCCTTTGGTGAATGCGGGAAGAGTCCGTTCCTCGTCTTTTTGCGCGATTGTTTCGGCTGCTGTTTTCTTGTCTTGCGCATACACATCACGCCAACCGGCAGCGAGTATCTGTTTTCCGGTTGCCTTGAAAGGTATATCTGCTGTTTCGCCTAAAACAGTTGTGGTAGCGAATTTACAATCAGGATAGAATGCTGCTATGAAACGCCGTGCGATAAGGTCGAACACCCGCTCTTCGTCTGGTGTCAGTCCTCTGGGGGGGACACCGGTGGGGATGATGGCGTGGTGGTCGGTAACTTTGGAAGAGTCGAAAACCTTTTTGCTCTTTTTCAGCGGCGCGCCGCGTAATGGATCGAGCAAGGCATTATAATTCTCAGCAATGCCTTTGAGTATGCCGTTACATTTAGGATAAATATCATCACTTAGGAATGTGGTGTCAACACGCGGATAAGTGGTGATTTTCTTTTCATAGAGCGACTGGATAAGTTGCAGAGTCATGTCTGCGGAGAATCCGAACTTTTTATTGCATTCAACCTGTAATGAAGTCAGGTCGAAAAGGCGGGGAGGCGCTTCCGTTCCATTCTTTTTAGTTACTGAAGTAATGGTGAACGGTGCGTCTTTGATAAGCTCGAGCGCTTTGCGACCTTCTTCTTCACTGGTAAATCCACGTCGCCCCAGGTCGTTAGTATTTTTATTGTCGTTCTTTTCGGTACCGGCGTTCTCTTCGGCGGCATTGTCGTCGTCCTGTTCCATGACAGCAGTAAATGTGGTGTCACGATAGGTTGTTGTCAGCACCCAATAAGGTTCGGGGTTAAAGTTCTCAATCTCTTGCTGTCGTTTGACAATCAGCGCCAATGTGGGTGTTTGTACACGTCCGATACTTAAAACCTGTCGGCCTTGCGCATATTTCAAAGTGTAGAGGCGCGTGGCATTCATACCCAATGTCCAGTCTCCGATGGCGCGGCTCAGTCCGGCTTCGTAAAGAGACTGGTATTCGCTTTGGTCTTTCAGCTTGCTGAAACCTTCGCGGATGGCTTCTTCTGTTAAGGATGAAATCCACAGACGTTTGACAGGACAGTGTGCTCCGGCCTTTTGCATGACCCATCGTTGAATCAGTTCACCTTCCTGGCCGGCATCACCGCAGTTGATAATCATGTCAGCTGCCTGCATGAGTCGTTCGATGGTTTGAAACTGATGTTCAATGCCGTTGTCGTGTTTCAGCTTAATGCCGAAACGTGGCGGTATCATAGGCAGGGCGGACAGGCTCCACGCTTTCCATAATGGGGTGTATTCGTGTGGTTCTTTCAGTTCGCAGAGATGTCCGAATGTCCATGTAACCTGATAGCCGTTACCTTCGATATATCCGTCATGGCTTTGCGTCGCCCCCAAAACGTGGGCGATGTCTTTAGCAACACTGGGCTTTTCTGCGATACATACAATCATAGGAATGCGTACATTTTAATTAGTCGTGCAAAGATACGAATTTTTTTCAGCTTATCGGGTTAACCTTGTTATTCTTGTTTGGCATGTTGGCTGACCTTACAGATGGTTTGTGTCAGCAGGTGTATACATACAAATACGACGTATCGCATTTGAAGCAATACGTCGTATTCTTTGTATTTCAGATGATTAATTTATATCCTTATTCTTTATCCAATAAGATTTTCATCATCTCGCAAGCAGAGGTGGCAACCGAAGTTCCAGGACCAAAGATGGCGGCAACACCAACTTTATAAAGGAAGTCATAGTCTTGTGCGGGGATAACGCCACCGGCAATGACCATGATGTCTTCTCGGCCTAATTTCTTCAGTTCCTCAATAACTTGTGGAATCAAGGTCTTATGACCTGCAGCCAAAGAGCTGACACCAAGAATGTTTACATCGTTTTCAACTGCCTGACGTGCGGCTTCCGCAGGTGTCTGGAACAATGGGCCCATGTCAACGTCAAAACCACAGTCGGCATATCCGGTGGCACAAACCTTGGCACCACGGTCGTGTCCGTCTTGTCCCATTTTTGCAATCATGATACGCGGACGGCGTCCTTCCTGACGCGCAAATTCTTCTGTCAACTCGCAAGCTTTGTCGAAGTCGGCATCTGCTTTACTTTCTGATGAGTACACTTGTGAAATAGTTCTGATTACTGCTTTATAACGTCCTACAACAGCTTCGCAGGCGTCTGAAATTTCTCCCAATGTGGCACGTACGCTGGCAGCCTTAACAGCCAGGTCGAGCAAGTTGTGTTCGCTCTTTTTGCCATCATTGAACTCACGTACACACTCGGTAATGGCAGCCAGTGCTTTTTTAACCTCTTCTTCATTGCGGCTCGCTTTCAGCTTGCGCAGGTTTTCTTCTTGTTGCAGACGGACAGCTGTGTTGTCAACTTCAAGAATATCGATAGGATCTTCGTGGGCCAAACGGTATTTGTTGACACCTACAATTGTTTGAGTACCGGAGTCAATACGCGCCTGAGTGCGGGCTGCAGCTTCTTCAATACGCATTTTGGGAAGACCGGTTTCAATGGCTTTGGCCATACCGCCGAGTTTTTCAATTTCCTGAATGTGTTCCCAAGCTTTATGAACCAGTTCGTTGGTCAGTGTCTCTACATAATATGAACCTGCCCATGGGTCGATGTGTTTGCAAACCTGAGTTTCGTTCTGAATGTAGATCTGAGTGTTTCGTGCGATGCGGGCTGAGAAGTCGGTCGGCAATGCAATGGCTTCGTCCAAAGAATTGGTGTGAAGTGATTGTGTATGACCCAAAACTGCCGCCATAGCCTCGATACAGGTACGTCCTACGTTATTGAACGGGTCTTGCTCTGTCAGAGACCAGCCTGAAGTCTGAGAGTGGGTACGCAGAGCCATTGATTTCGGATTCTTGGCGCCGAAGCCTTTGACAATCTTGGCCCATAACAGACGGGCTGCACGCATCTTGGCAATTTCCATGAAGTGGTTCATACCAATGGCCCAGAAGAAAGACAGACGCGGTGCGAAGGCGTCAATGTCAATACCTGCATTGACACCGGCACGGATATAGTCAATACCGTCGGCCAATGTGTAAGCCAATTCGATGTCGGCAGTAGCGCCGGCCTCTTGCATGTGATAACCTGAAATGGAAATGGAATTGAATTTCGGCATCTTCTGTGAGGTATACTCAAAGATGTCGGCAATGATTTTCATTGAGAAGGCTGGCGGGTAAATATATGTATTACGTACCATGAACTCTTTCAGAATATCATTCTGGATGGTTCCTGCCATTTCTTCAAGTTTTGCACCTTGTTCCAGTCCGGCATTGATGTAGAATGCCAAAATCGGCAATACGGCTCCATTCATTGTCATGGATACAGACATCTTGCTCAAAGGAATACCTTCGAACAGGGTCTTCATGTTCTCGAGTGAACAGATAGAAACTCCGGCTTTACCGACATCGCCGATAACACGTTCGTTGTCAGGGTCGTATCCGCGGTGTGTCGGCAGGTCGAACGCAACAGACAAACCTTTTTGTCCACTTGCCAGATTACGGCGATAAAATGCATTACTTTCTTCGGCTGTAGAGAATCCTGCATATTGGCGGATAGTCCACGGACGGAACGGATACATCATACTGTATGGACCACGCAGATACGGTGGAATACCGGCTGCAAAATCCAAATGTTCCATGCCTTCTAGATCTTCTTTGGTATACACCGGTTGTATGTCAATCTGTTCCGGTGTTTTCCAATTGGCGGTAATACCGCTCTCTTTCTGCCATTCTTGGCCGTTTTTAGCCTCGAAACCGGCAAATATATCTATGTCTTTAAAATTCTGTCTCATTTGATACCCAATTTAGCGTTATACTCTTTCAAAGTCTTCAGCTGGTCAACACGTACATGAATAAAGTTCTCTATGCCGGCAGCCTTGAGGTCTTCCATGCAGGCCGGTGCGCCGGCTACAACAAACATTGCGCGGCCGTTGAGAGCCTTGAATGCCGGGATAGCGTATTCGGCATATTCGTCGTCGCTTGAACAGAGAACAACAATATCTGCACCGGCTTTCATTGCGGCATCAATACCTTCTTCTACGGTTTCAAATCCCAGATTGTCTATTACCTTATATCCGGCACAGGACAAGAAGTTACAGCTGAACTGGGCGCGTGCCTGACGCATGGCCAGATTGCCGATAGTGAGCATGAAGGCTACGGGTTGCTTTTCGGCCTGTTCTGTCTGTAAACGGAGATCTTCAAAGTCGGATGCTAAACGAGAGGCTTCAATCTTAGCGAAAGGTTTCTCGCAAGCATGGTCGTGACTGTGATTGCCACAGCAGCTGCCGCTTTTAATTGGAGCCTTACCTTCACTCTTTTCATTGAAGTTCGGGAATTGGTTGGTACCAAGTAAGAATTCCTTGCGTTTACCGGCATTAGCATGACGAACTGCATTGGTGTCGCTAATGGCTTTCTGAATGGTACCGGCTTCAGCCGCAGCCAGGAATCCTCCTTCATCTTCTACGGCTAAGAATAATTTCCAAGATTCTTCGGCCAAAGAATGTGTCAGTTTCTCTACAAAATATGAACCGCCGGCCACGTCAACAATCTTGTCGAAATGACTTTCTTCCTGTAACAGCAATTGCTGGTTGCGGGCAATTCGTTCTGCAAAATCTGTCGGAGTTTCATACGGTGCGTCAAACGGCGTAACTACAATGGCGTCGACATTGGCTAACGCGGCACTCATCGTTTCGGTCTGTGAGCGCAACATGTTGACATAACTGTCGAATACCGTCATGTTGTAGGTTGTTGTTGTGGCGTTGACATACATCTTGCAGGCACAGTCGCATTGTGGATTGTATTTCTTTACAATATGTGCCCAAAGCATACGGGCAGCACGGAATTTTGCTATTTCCATGAAGTATACGCCTCCGATGCCGAAATTGAATTTAATGCTTTTTGCTGCCTGGTCAACAGGAATGCCGGCTTCAACCATCTGGTTAAGATACTCATTACCCCATGCTAATGCATAACCCAGTTCCTGATAAACATAAGCACCGTCGTTACAAAGCGTATCAGCATTGATGTTTACGCAACGGAAGCCCGGATAAGCCGACATTGTACGTACGATTTCAGGTAATGTTTTCAATAAAGCAGTGGTGTTTTTCCCTTTGGTAAGAATTTTCTCCATAGGGTCAAAGTTGATGCTGCCGACGATGTTGGCCGGATTATATTTCTTTGAAGCGAAATATTCGGCCAATAACTGTGCCAGTTCGAGGGTGTGTCCTTGGCACGTAGAAAAGTTAAGTTCAACAGCTTCGGCATTGATGCCTTCAAGTAGTGTTTCAAGATAAGAGGCATTCAGTTCTTTTGCCGGAATCTTGAAGCCCAATGACGTAACTCCTTTGTTCAGAAGGTCTGTTGCTTTTGCGTTAGCAGTTGCGGGATCTTCAACTTTGATGTTCTGACGGATATACCAGCGGTTATTATCTGTCTTGTTACCTCTTAAGTAAGGGTACTGGCCTGGGAGTGAATTGGTTTGAGCCATGCCGTCCAGGTCCTCTTTGCGGTAAAAAGGCTCCATGCTGAAGCCTTCGTTTGTTCTCCAAACCATCTTCTTCTGATAGTCTGCGCCCTTTAAATCGATATTGATTTTATCCAACCATTCCTGGCGGGTCGGCGCGGTAAAATCAGAGAAGAGTTTCTCTTTACTATCTGCCATAGTTATACTGTTAAATGAATTTTATCAATCGAACAAAAGTAACAAAACTTTTGATTAACCACAAAAATAGTTTCTTAAAAACTCAAAGTATGTTATTTTTTTACTTATTTTTGCCGTGCAAAATGTTTTTTAAATATTAATTAAAATTAAAAATGGATTGGTTAGAACAGTTACTGTTTGATCCGAATTCTATTGCTCATATCGTGCTGTTATATACGGCGGTTATTTCAATTGGAATCTATTTGGGTAAGATAAAAGTCTTCGGGATTTCGTTGGGTGTAACTTTCGTATTGTTTGCCGGTATTTTGGCAGGACATTTCGGATTTACCGGCACAACTTCAACCTTGAATTTCTTGCAGGACTTTGGCCTGATAATATTTGTTTACTGCATTGGATTGCAGGTCGGACCGGGTTTCTTTGAGTCATTCAAGAAAGGCGGAATTACCTTAAATCTATTGGCCTGTGGAATTGTGGCGTTGAACATCCTTGTGATGTTGGTACTTTATTACACTGTTTTTGACACTTCCGATCCTAAGAATCTGCCTATGATGGTTGGAGTCTTGTGTGGAGCTGTAACCAATACACCGGGTCTTGGTGCGGCAACGGAAGCGTTGACTCAAGTGTTTCCTGAAAGTAGTATCCCGCAGATTGCGTCGGGATATGCGTGCGCTTACCCTCTGGGAGTAGTGGGAATTATAGCGGCGACAATTGCAATCCGTTATTTGTGCGGTATTGTTTTAAAGGAAGAGGAAGATAAGATTATTGCCGAACAGGAAGAAAATCCTCATGCAAAACCTCACAAGATGACCTTGCGTGTGGATAATGCTGCGTTGGATGGAAAGACAATGAAGCAGGTAAGAGACTTCTTGGGCAGAGATTATGTGTGTTCACGTGCCTTGCATGAAGGTCATGTCAGCATACCTAATCGTGATACGAAACTTTATCTTGGCGATGAGCTTTTTATTGTGTGTGCGGAAGATGATGCAGAAGCGATAAAGGCATTTATCGGACCGGAAGATCAGGTGGATTGGGAAGTACAGGACGT